>CAZSPN010000035.1:0-22666 GCA_964608835.1 uncultured Gallionella sp. | reverse complement strand
GAGAAAACGATGTGCATTGATGAGTTGCAACACGAAAACCTGCTTGCGCTCCAACTCCACATTGGCGGGAATAGTCGCGTTTCTCACCGCACTAGGCAATGCCGCAAAGGAGCGTATTACCTGGCTGTGCGGCACATCGGCAGGCGCATTTTGATTGGCTTGTAGCGCATCAAAATAAGCGCGCCATTCTGCCGAAACCGACGCGGGCTGCGAGAGATAATCCTCGTACAAACTTTCCACGAACACATTGTTGTCACCGAACAACGCGGAGTTGTCGTGCATGGCGAGGCGGTAGTTTTTAGTTGGTTTGGACATTGTGTGCTGTAACGGTCTAAATTATATCCGATTTGGTGGATGGATAAGTTTAAGGATTATGCTGCATTTTTGATCTGTTGTTCCCGCTAAATAGTGAGCAAATAGTGCGGATGCTTAAGTGTTAATTTTGCATCTGCGTTGGCGGAGGATTATGTGTTGTTAGGTGGGAGATAAAACTTTACAGTGACATTAACGATTGCTATGCTTCACGCCAATCAAACACTCGTTTGATCTTATAACTTAATGTAAGGAGTCATCATGCTTAAACTCATACTTGCTCTTGGTGCCGCACTTCCACTCCCGGCCTTCGCTGCCGATAACTACACCCTTGATTCCGCTCATACTTATCCACATTTCAGCATCAGTCATTTGGGCTTTTCAACCATGCAAGGTCGTTTTGATGATACTAGCGGTAAGGTTACCTTGGATCGTGCTGCAAAGAGTGGTTCAGTGGAAGTCACCATCAAAACCGCTTCAATCAGCACGGGTTTTGCCAAACGTGATGATCACTTGAAATCCCCCGATTTTTTTAATGTGGCCGAGTTCCCTACGGTTACTTACAAGTCCACCGCGATGCGTTTTAAGGGGGATATGCCTTCAAGCGTGGAGGGTAACTTGACCATCTCCGGTGTAACCAAACCCATAACGTTAAGCATTGATTCGTTCAATTGTGGTACTCACCCAATGAGTAAAAAAGATGTATGCGGTGCGGCGGCAAGCACCCAATTCAAGCGTTCGGATTTCGGGATTAAATATGGTCTGCCAGCGGTTGGGGATGATGTAAAATTGGTCTTTGAAATCGAAGCCGTAAAAAACTAACTGGATAATCGAGAAACATAGTAAAGCCCCGCCACTTCCGACGGGGCTTTTTTCTGGCAATGTAGGGTAGGCTAGTTGCAAAGGAGAAAATAAACTGAGTACCGCCGCCGAATTCAACCAATTTCTCAGCAGTATTGAGAGACGCGCTTTTAAGCATGCGATGTTTGCCGTGCGTGACGATCACGCCGCATTGGACATCGTGCAAGACAGCATGTTGAAGCTCGCTGAAAAATACGGTGGCAAGCCTGCCGAAGAGCTACCCATGCTCTTTCAGCGAATTTTACAGAATACGATCAGGGATTATTTTCGTCGGCAAAAGGTTCGCAGTGCATGGGTGTCTTTGTTTTCCAGTTTACAGCCCAAGCACGAGGAGGAGGATTTTGATCCTTTGGACGTGCTGGGAGATGATGACAATCAATCTGCTCCTGCCGAGCCTGACGAAGCCTTTCAACAAAAACAGCTGCTTACAATTGTCGAACAAGCCATGACCGTATTGCCGGCACGTCAACGGGAAGCCTTTCTGCTGCGTTACTGGGAGGGATTAGATACTGCCGAGACCGCTGCCGCCATGGGTTGTACGGAAGGAAGCGTAAAAACCCATTGTTCGCGTGCAACCCACGCCTTGGCGGAAATACTAAAAAAGAAAGGAGTGCAGTTACCATGAACACTCAAATAGACCCCCACAAAATTGCCAAACTATTGACAAAAAGTACTCAGCAATTGGACGAGAAGACGGTGTCCGCGCTTGCTCATGCGCGCAAACAGGCACTGACTAGGCAGACCGCTCATGCGCCAATTTTCGCGCTGACGGCGGGCCACTGGGTGGATAGATTGTTGCCCCATACCACCGTACAGTGGCTGGGGACCGGCTTGTTAATTGCACTGCTGATTGCGTCCGGTGGGGCGGTATGGAAGCATACTGAAGAACAGCAAATTAGCGAAATTGACTTGGCAATTTTGTCGGATGAAATGCCTGTTCATGTGTTTGTTAATTAGTTATTGCGGTATGATGGACGCATGAAAAAAGTTGTCGTTACCTGTTTATTGCTACTGAGTTGGATCGGTACTCCCTCATGGGCGGAGACAAGTTCGTGGCATTTATTGTCCGGTGAGCAGCAAGAGGCTCTCGCGCCCTTGGCGCAAGAATGGGATAAATTGCCCGCATCGGATCAACAGCAACTGCTCAACACTGCCAAGGGATACAAACGGCTTGGCGGCGAAGAGAAAGCGCGGTTTCACACCAGTTTACCTGCATGGGCCAGACTCACTCCCGCGCAACGTGAAGCGGCTCGCGACAAATACAAAGCCTTTCAGAAAGTTCCTTTGGAACAACAGCAAGAAGTCAGGAAGCTGAGCAAGTAAGGACAGCTCGTTTTATTGGTAATTCTAGGGACTGACTTTTACAACTGAACCAAGCTCCCTGATACGTTCAGCGAAGGCTTGCAAGTATTCTTCCGGCAAAGCCGAAAGCTTTGTGGATTCTGGCTGCAACGAGGGGCGCGCCAAACTGTAAAGCAACACGCCTTGTAGTTTATGGCCTTCATGCAACAGCGACGCAACAAATTCCAGGTAGTCGTTTTCATCCTGCCGAGTTGGGATTTTACCCTCCACGGTAAACCAGCAGGTTTGCAGCCAAGTGGGGCAACATGCGATAGACGCGATGAGGTTGTTGCGCACTTTATCCATACTGGTGTGCGTATCGTTGACGTGCTGCATTCCTTCTGAACTGGCTCTGTCCAGTTTGAACCACACTTCACCGTTGATCAGCGCAAGATGGCGCAAACCTAGTTGAACGGAATCACGGAACAGCAGGCTACCGTTTGTAATCAGCACTGTTTTTAATTCCGGCGGCAAGGCCAGTTCGTGACGTACACGTGCAATGGTGTCGATAACTTGAACAAACTCTGTTGCGCTGGTGGGTTCGCCGTTACCAGATAGTGCAATGTCATTGATGCGACGCGTGCCTTCAGGTACGCGGCTTTTCATGAAATCACCGTGTAGCAGTTCCTTCAGGAAGTCGCGCAGCTCGTTTTCAAGCAAACTTAAATCAATCGGCGGTGCAGAGCCGCGCGCAAGGTTTGGCACTTGGCAGTAGATGCAACGCCAGTTGCACGCATTGTTGGGATTGAGGTTGATGCCGACCGATACACCGCCCGCACGGCGTGAATTAACCGGATAGACATAACACAGGTTTGCACTATCGCGGTCGTGATTAATGGTGTTGAGGATGTGGTTACGCATTATTTTGCTAGCGATAAAAATTTCGCGGGGTCAACAGGCTTGCCAAAACGACGCACCTCAAAATGCAATTTAATCCGGTCGGAATCGGTGCTGCCCATTGCGGCGATTTTTTGTCCGCGTGAGACGGGCTGGCCTTCTTTGACCAGAATTTTGTCGTTGTGAGCATAGGCAGTGAGATACGTCACGTTGTGCTTGATGATGATAAGCTTACCGTAACCGCGCAACCCGCTGCCGCTATACACCACCTTGCCCGCTGCGCTGGCGAGAACGGGCTGCCCCAATTTACCGGAGATGTCGATACCCTTGCGATTCTCCGATTCGGAAAATTGCGCAATCAATTTTCCCTGTGTCGGCATTCCCCAATCGAGTGCGGGTTCTTCGATTTCATCGTCGGCATAGTCATCAGATTTGGGTTTATCCTCCTCTTTTTTGACGGGCGCGACGACTATCGGGGCGGTGGGTGTGGTGATGGATCCGGGGTGCTTGGCAAGCTGCACTTTATCAATCAACGCCATTGCCGAATCACTGTAGGCATATTTCACCAGCTTGGGCTGATCTTTAATAACAGGCTCGGAAGCCTTGTTTCCCGCGATAGGGGAGGATGCCGCTTTGTCGGGGAATAGGCGTATCGCTTGCCCAATTGAAATCGCATTGGGATTTTTAATGCCATTTAATTCAGCCAATTCACGATAGCCAAAACCATAATTGAAGGCGATGCTGTACAGTGTATCGCCCTTTTGTATTACATACACATCAGGTCGCCATTCTTTACTGCGCCGAACTTTTTTTTCAACAGCTGATTCTGACGCAGGAGGCTTATTGGCAATCGAAGCACATCCCACCATGATGGTGGCGATTAACATTAAACTGAAAAGTTTGGTTGGCTTCATGCTGTTATGATCGCAGAGAAACACATTCATCCGATTATAATTTGGGTAAATTGTTTTGATGAAAGAGGGAGCGATTTTTCCACAACAACCCCAAAAAGACCAACGCACCCAACACTGTGAGGAAAAACCCGGTCTTAACGTAAGGCGGGAAATACCGCAAAGCAACCACGTTTTGTCCGGGTTCAACAAAAACCGCACTTAACCCGCCGTCCACCATTATTATTTTAACCTCCTGATTGTTAATCCTAGCTGACCATCCGTTATCAAAGGGAAAGTTGAAGAAGAGTAACTGCCTTGCTGGAACGTGATCTGCCTATATCCTTGAATAAATAGACCGCCTGTCCCAGAATAAGCTTGTAAAAAACCGCGCCGCCAATCAGCATTAACATGCCGGACATGATGAGCATTTTTTCTGCGGATTTTGTTTGACATTACTGGAAATAGGACTGAATTATTCATGGGCTAATTGCTTATCTCGTTGGCAGATTTAAATGATGAACTACACAGCATGCTGCGCGCGCCCCTTGTTGTGCTTTCATCGAAAAGAACGATACCAGATTTACGTCTTGAAAATGGTGTGACTTAAACAAAGCGAAATTTCCGAGGTGCTTGAACGCAAACCTTTCATCATTGGCAGCGTATTCCACAGCGTCGAATTTTAGCGGAACTCCTAGAATACAAGTGTGGCAGAATGCGCACGTTGCAAAATCTGGGGAGTCGAGATGGAAGCCTATTGGATATGGTGGTTGGCAGCGGTGGTATTAGTGATCGCGGAGATGTTCAGCGGCACGTTTTATTTGCTGGCCGTGGCGTTGGGTTTTGCGTCGGCAGGCTTGGTGGCTTTTATGGGTACGGCATGGAGCGGGCAGGCGGTGATGGCGGCATTGCTGTGCAGTGCAAGTGTTGTGGCGGTTTATTTGTGGCGGCAAAAACAAGCGCAGCCGTTACAGCAAGCAAACCTGGCTTACGACATCGGGCAAAGCGTGCAAATTGCGAGCTGGTCTGATGAACGCCATGCGCGGGTGAACTATCGCGGTGCGGCATGGGATGCGGAATTATCCAGCGCGGCGGTGAGCGACTCCGCCAAAGTCACTTGGCGAATCAAGGAAATGAGTGGTTCAAAATTGATTATCGAATAGGAGAAATAGTATGGATATGTTTGTTTTGGGCTTGGCTGCATTTGCGATTTTTCTGGCGTTTCAAACCATTAAGATTGTCCCGCAGCAAAACGCCTGGGTGGTAGAGCGGCTGGGTAAGTATCACGCATCTTTGGAGCCGGGCTTGAATATCGTCATTCCGTTTCTGGATCGTATTGCTTACAAGCATCGACTCACCGAGTTTCCCATCGATATTGCCCCGCAGGTTTGCATTACCCGTGACAATACCCAAGTGCAGGTGGATGGCGTGTTGTATTACCAAGTGACCGATGCGGCGCGCGCCAGTTATGGCACTTCGAATTATCTTGCGGCGATCACCATGCTTGCGCAAACGGCATTACGCTCAGAATGTGGCAAGCGTGATCTGGATAAATTGCTGGAAGACCGTGATGCGATCAATCGTACTGTGGTATTCGCCCTTGATGAAGCCAGCCCAAACTGGGGCGTGAAGGTATTGCGCTACGAAATCAAAGACATCACGCCGCCGCAACAAGTGTTGGCTTCAATGCAAAAACAAATCACCGCCGAGCGTGAAAAGCGCGCGCTAATTGCGCAATCCGAAGGCAAGAAACAAGAAGAAATCAACCTTGCCGAAGGTAAGATGACTGCCTCAATACGCGAATCGGAAGGTTCTAAACAGGCCGCCATCAATAACGCTCAAGGTGAGGCGGAAGCTCTGCTGCTGGTTGCCAATGCGACGGCGGATTCCATACGCATGGTTGCTGCTGCAACACAAGCCGAAGGCGGGTTGACTGCTATCAATCTCAAGATCGCAGAGCGGTTTGTGGATGCGTTTGGCAACATTGCCAAGCAAGGCAATACCATGATCTTGCCCGGCAACGCGGCGGATATAGCCGGTTTGGTTGCGACGGCGATGCAGGTTGTAAAGAAGAGTTAGGGGTGGCTGGCTATTTGTTCATTTGCACATAATATTGAGCGCCGAGCGGCAAGTGTTTTAACCAGGACTCCATCGGACGCAAGAAAGCGAGTTGGCGCGGAAAGAATAATGTATAGCCGTGTTGTTCGGAGCTGAATCCCGCTTGCATATACAAATTCAGGGCAGTTTTTAGGCTCAACATTTCCGCATCAGCATCAAAAGGGCAACGTTCAAATATCCAACGTGTGGCTGGGTTGAAAGGGTTGTGTTCAAACAAAAACATCTGCCCTTGTTCATTTAGAGCGTGATGGCATTGCGCGAGTGCGGTCAGACGTTGCTCCAGCGGGATGTGGTGAAAAACATTTGCCGCGATGATTGTATCGAAACCGACTGCCGAGCTGGTTGACCAATCGGAAAATAAAATAGCGCGCGGCACGCGCTCTTTTGCGATATCGAGCGATGCGGGCGAAACATCGTAGCCCCAGATTTCGGCATTGGGAAACAGCCGATCGAGATAAGGCAGGCTGCGACCCGCACCACAGCCAAAATCAAGGATACGCGAGGGTTGTCGATTGCCCAGCAGTTGTACCATCAAAGCGATTTTGTATTCGGCAAAATAACCATCTTCATTCAGACCATCCGGTATGGTGTCAGCCATTAAACGGTCATATTGCCGGGCATATTGATCGAACTCCGGTTTACTCACGGGCTTGCTCCGACCAGGTTTTTTGAGCCACGATAAATTGGGGTTTTTTGTTTAGCTTGAGGTATGCGCGTCCCAGATATTCACCCATTACTCCAATGCAAAATGTTTGTATGCCGCCGATGAAGAGTACGGTGGCAATCAAGGATGCCCATCCCGCCGCCATTTCCGGGTGTAGCAGTTTCTGCACGATAACAAAAACAATCATGACCAGGCTAATTGCGGCAATGATAAATCCAGAATAAGTAGCGAGTCTGAGCGGCAATACCGAGAAACTGGTCGCCATTTTCAGCCACAGCGAAAGTGAGCGTTTCAGGGTGTAATTACCATCACCCACCAATCTGGCCTGGTGTTCGATGTTGATGCTAGTGATGGAGCGGGTGGCATCCAGAATGAGTCCATCGACATAAGCGTAAGGGCCATCATAACGGATCACCTCATCAACAATCTCTCTGCGCAACCCCTTGAAAGATGAAAGGTACAGCCCTTTGGGTTTGTTCAGCAGCCGACACGCAACCCAGTCATTAAACTGGCTGCCCCATTTTTTCCACAGCGCGTGTTGACGGTTCAAATAATTGGTGTAACACACATCGTGGCTATCGGCGAGTGCGCGCACGATGCTGCCGATTGCTTCGGGCGGATGTTGCAAATCATCGTCCATCAAGATGACAAATTCACCTTGGGCATGATGTAGCCCGGCCATGACTGCATTGTGTTGTCCAAAGTTACGGCGCAAGGCAATGCCTTTGATAAAGAGGTGGGAGCTGGCAAGCGAGCGTATCACTTGCCAGCTATTGTCCGGGCTGGCATCATTGACCAGCAGCAATTCAAACTTGCCTAACCATCCTTCCTTTTGCATCTCGGCATCAATTTTTTCCACCAGCTGCGGCAAAATCGGTGCACTGCGATAGACGGGTATCACAATGGATACTGTACAACCGGGGTTAATCATTTTTTCCATAGTATTTATTGAGTACCTGTTCGAGATAACGGTCGCCGAATTTTACAGGGGTTTGCGGGATGACTTGGAGCATAAAAGTAGTATCAATCAGATATTCTGATCCGCGTTCGACCACATCATAAATGGCGCGCTTGCCGATGACGCGCTCCATGGCTGCCACAATCTCTGACAGAGAATAATTGGTGGGGTTAGCGATATTGAGCGTGTGGTTTCTTGCTGTTGGGGCGGCAAGAATAAGGCCGACAATAGATACAATATCTTCCACGTCAATAATGTTGCGTTTGGCATGTCTCCATAAGGTAAAAGCCTCGCTGCGGGCAATTTTGGCGTACAAATAATTGAGCAGGGTATGCGGGTTGGGAGTTTTTCCCGCAATTTGCGGTAGCCGCACAATGAGGTGGCGGGGATGTGTCGCGGCTAACTGCTCCATGGCTAGTTTGTGCTTTACATAAGGGGTGTTCCGCGCTTCAGGGTCAGCTACACTGCAAGTGCCGAAATATACAAAGGTCTTGAAGTCTGAAGTTTGCTGTAGTGCTTTAGAGAGACGGTTTTGTTCGCGGGTAAATTCGTTTGCATCAGTGCATTGTGAATTTGAAACACCTGCCGCATAAATACACACGTCTTCGCGGCTTGAGAACGAGGGAGTAAATGCTTGAGCCAATAAGCCGGAACCTATAATCATTGGTTTGCACGTGGTTGGAGAGTTACACGGTGCTGCGAGTTTGATCGCAGCCAGTCTTCGGCCATTCTGCCAGATAATTGAAAAAAATTCTGTGTGTCATGGTGGCGGGGCAAGCCTGTGCTAGAATGCGCGCCCTTTGAATTTAGCAGGTAGTCCCCATGTCTCGCGCACTCCGTAATATCGCCATTATCGCCCACGTTGACCACGGCAAAACCACGATGGTTGATAAACTGCTTACTCAAGCAGGCTCTTTCTCCGCCCACCAGCACGTTGCTGAACGGGTGATGGACAATAACGATTTGGAAAAAGAACGCGGCATTACCATTTTGGCGAAGAACTGTGCCGTTGATTACGAAGGCGTGCATATCAACATCGTAGATACACCGGGTCACGCCGATTTCGGCGGCGAAGTAGAACGCGTGTTGGGCATGGTGGACGGCGTATTGTTGTTGGTGGATGCAGTTGAAGGGCCGATGCCACAGACACGTTTCGTGACTAAAAAAGCATTGGCTTTAGGTTTGCGCCCTATCGTGGTTATCAATAAAGTAGATCGTCCAGGTGCCCGTTGCGACTGGGTGATTAACCAAACTTTCGATTTGTTCGACAAGCTCGGTGCATCGGAAGAGCAGTTGGACTTCCCAGTGGTCTATGCATCTGCATTGAACGGCTATGCGACCCTGGATTTAGCAAAGCCCAGCACAGATATGCGTCCCTTATTTGATACGGTGTTGAAGAATGTTCCCGCGCCTGCCGCAGCAGCTATGGATGAGCCTTTGCAGTTGCAAATTTCGGCACTGGAATACTCCAGTTTCGTTGGTCGTATCGGTGTAGGTCGCGTGTTACGTGGTCGCGTTAAGCCGGGTCAGGACGTGATGGTGATGAATGGCGATAAATCCTCAAAGCGTGGTCGTATCAATCAGGTGTTGGGTTTTCAAGGCGTGGATCGTTACTTGATGGACGAAGCGAAAGCGGGCGACATTGTATTGATCAATGGTATTGATGAGATCGGTATCGGCGTAACTATTGCCGACATCAACAAGCCTGAAGCCTTGCCTTTGCCAAAGGTCGATGAGCCGACCCTGACTATGAATCTGATGGTGAATACTTCGCCGTTGTGTGGACAAGAAGGCAAGTTCATTACCAGCCGCCAGATACGTGACCGCTTGACCAAAGAACTGTTGGTCAACGTGGCGTTGCGCGTCGAAGAGACGGACAACACTGATGTATTTTTGTTGGCGGGTCGAGGCGAATTGCATTTAACAATTTTGCTGGAAAACATGCGTCGTGAAGGTTTTGAAATGGGTGTGGGCAAGCCGCGTGTTGTGTACCGTGAAATCAACGGCGAGAAATGCGAACCGTTTGAAGTGCTGACAGTTGATGTGGAAGATGCCAATCAGGGCGCGATCATGGAAGAGCTGGGTCGCCGACGCGGCGATTTGCAGGACATGCAGCCGGATGGTCACGGTCGCGTGCGTTTGGAATACCGTATTCCAGCGCGTGGCCTGATTGGTTTCCAGTCTGAGTTTATGACGTTGACGCGCGGCACTGGCATTATGGCGCACGTTTTTGATGACTACGCACCAGTGAAGGCAGATATGCCTGGTCGCCGCAACGGCGTGTTGATCTCTGCTGAGCAAGGCGATGCTGTGGCTTACGCGTTATGGAAACTGGAAGATCGTGGTCGCATGATCGTTACGCCCGGTGACAAGTTATACGAAGGCATGATTATCGGCATCCACAGCCGTGACAACGATTTGATTGTTAATCCGATCAAGGGCAAGCAACTCACCAACGTGCGCGCTTCGGGTACGGACGAAGCAGTGCGCCTAACTCCACCAGTTCGCTTGACACTGGAATCCGCAGTGGAGTTTATTGACGATGATGAATTAGTCGAAATCACGCCGCTGTCAGTTCGTGTGCGTAAACGTTACTTGACCGAGAATGAGCGTAAGCGTCAGGTTCGCGGCTTGTAATAATTGCCGTACCTGAGTAGATAGAACGCCGCCCAGTGCTATACTGCGCGGCGTTTTTTCATTATTTGGAAGAGATGCAGAACTGGCTGTCAGATAATCTGTCGTACCCGGGCTTGTTGTATTTACTACCGCGCCAACTCGGAATGTTCGGTTAGAATTGCCAAAAAACAATAATCAGGGGGCAAAGTGGGTTGTGGATGTCAGGAGAAATTTTGAACAAAATTATCGTGTACATTGTTGGAATGGTTTTACTGCTGGCCGCATCGGGCGCGCAGGCGAGTGAGTATCCCAGCGGGGGGTATTGGGGAGCAAAAATCGGCGTGAATTACTCCGGCGCGAGCGGAAATACAAAAGCCCCCACAGATGCGACCTTTGCCTATCTTTTTCAGGGAGGGTATCTGCATGGTGGCTATGTTTTTACGTCTAAAACATTATTGCTGGGCGTGGGTGGGTTTTATGACTGGAATCCCAATGAATTGCGCAGCAGTGGGATTATATACGGCAGTCGTTCTGCGGGAATGGACTTCAAGGTTGGATTGCCGCTGGGAGACTGGCTGCCTCATGTCAAGCTGGGTTACGGATATAGTACTGGCACTAAAGACCTGAATTCGGTAACAGGTAACAGTTTGAGCGGAACGGTGGGTATGGAATACAAAATTGACACCCAATGGAGCCTGCTGGGAGAGCTTAAAGTGGATGGCTTTGGCAATAACGGGACGAGCATATCCAATAAAACGCTCACATTTGGGTTTAATTACTACTTTAACGCGCCCAAAATAGAAGCTGCACCCGTTGTGCCTGTTATTGAAGAAGTATTTGAAGAAGAACCACCTAAACCAGCTGCTGTTCCGGTTCCAGTAATGGACGCACCGCCCATTTAGCATCGCTTAAGTGGCTTTTACACCTTAAAAACGGGCTTCTTGTAGCCCGTTTTTGCTTTTCACGCTGCCGAGAATCTCGTAATGATAAAATGCCAACTTTATAAACCTAATATAATTACGCAATGAAACTTGCCGTCGCACAAATCAATTGCACATTAGGTGATCTAACCGGAAATGGCGCGAAAATTGCGCATTACGCCGAGCAAGCGAAGCAACAGGGTGTACAACTGTTGTTAACGCCGGAGTTGGCGTTGTGTGGTTATCCGCCTGAGGATTTACTGCTGCGCAACGGTTTTTACCATGCTTGCGCGCAAACCCTGCAAGACCTTGCCGCAAAAATTAGCGGCATTGCATTAGTCGTCGGTCACCCGCATCAAGCGAATGGCAAGCGGTATAACGCGGCTTCATTATTACAGGATGGCAAGGTGATAATGACTTACTTAAAGCACGAGTTGCCGAATTATTCCGTGTTTGATGAGGAGCGATATTTCGAATGTGGTACTGAGCCATGCGTGTTCAGCGTAGGTGGAATCCGCTTTGCCTTGAATATCTGCGCGGATGTCTGGCAGCCTGCGGCGGCAGCTCAAGCCAAAGAGGCGGGTGCGCAGGTACTGTTGGTGTTGAATGCTTCACCCTTTGCCATGCAAAAACAGAAAGCGCGCTACCGTGTTGTTGAACAACGCATTAGTGAAACGGGCATGGCAGTGGTATATGCCAATATGGCTGGCGGCCAGGACGAACTGGTGTTTGATGGGGGCTCGTTTGCGATGGATGCGTGGGGAAAGCTGGTTGCGCAGGCGGACAGTTTCCAGGAAACATTGCTGCTTCTCGACATTCGGGATGATTTGCAACTCGTCGGAAAAATGGCGAGTTCCTTGAGTGAGGTGGCTGCGGTATATCGCGCTTTGTGTTTGGGTGTGCGCGACTACATAACCAAGAATCGCTTTCCCGGCATACTGCTCGGCATGTCGGGTGGCATTGATTCCGCACTGACGCTGGCGATTGCCGCCGATGCGCTCGGTGCGGACAAAGTTCACGCGGTGATGATGCCTTCGCCTTACACGGCGCAAATCAGTTTGGAGGATTCGCGCGAAATGGTGAAAACACTGGGTGTACGGTATGACGAATTTTCGATTCAGCCCATGTTTGACAGCTATCTTTCCACGCTCAATGAACCCTTCGCTGGGCGTGTGGTCGATACCACCGAAGAAAATTTGCAGGCAAGAATACGTGGTACGTTACTCATGGCGTTGTCGAATAAACTGGGTTCAATTGTTCTAACCACGGGTAACAAATCTGAAATGACGGTGGGTTATGCCACACTGTATGGAGATATGGCAGGCGGTTTTGCTGTGTTAAAAGATGTCAGCAAAACGCTCGTATACCGGCTAGCGCGCTATCGCAACACGCTGGGGCAGGTGATACCGGAGCGCATCATTACGCGACCACCCAGTGCCGAATTGCGGGCGGGCCAGACCGATCAGGAAAGCCTTCCGCCTTACGATGTATTGGATGCAATTATGGCGTGTTACGTGGAGCAAAATCTCAGTATTACCGAGATTGTTGCGCGCGGATTTTCAGAGGCGGATGTGCGCCGCGTGGTTCATTTGACGCGCATTAGTGAATACAAACGCCGCCAAGCCGCAGTTGGTATTCGTATCACCGAGCGCAGCTACGGCAAGGATTGGCGGTATCCCATCACCGTGCGTTATCAGGATAATTTTTAACGAAAATGATCATCATGAAGAAGTCGCTCCCATTAATATGTTTAACGATATTTTTTACAGCTTGTGGAGATAAGGTTGATCCTCGCATCGAGCAAGAAAGGCTGCGCAAGTCTCCCGGTTTCAGTGAGGCAAGAAGAGTGTGCTCACAATGCCACGCGCTGCCCAGCCCTAACCAGCATCCTCCAGTGGCATGGCCTGGCGTGGTGAGGCGCATGGAAAATTACATGCGCGGTAGCAACAAAAGGATGCCCTCGCAAAGCGAGCATGACGCGCTGTTGGAGTACTTTCAAAAAAATTCTGCCTGGAAGTAAGCAATTCTAGCCCTTGAAATTTAGGTATCGCAACCCCACCTAGCTGGACGAAATGGGGAGGGTGGGGAAAGCCCTTTTCCTTTTGGGAGAAGAGTGGGGGGTGGTTTTTTGTCATGCATGTTAAAAATCTCAATGGGCTGTTTGTCGTACCTTTAAGATGATGGAGAAGAAAATATGAAACGAATTTTTCTGTTTATTTTGACTAACCTTGCAGTAATGCTGGTTATCAACGTAACGTTGCGGTTGCTGGGTGTGGATCGCATGCTGGACGAGAGTGGCGGCATTAACTTCAGCAACTTGCTGGTCATGTCGGCAGTGATAGGATTCGCGGGTTCAATTATTTCTCTGTTTATGTCCAAGTGGTCGGCAAAGCGCATGGTCGGGGCGCGAGTGATTGAAAATCCCGCTGACCCAACCGAACGTTGGCTGGTGGATACAGTTAAACGCCAAGCGATATCGGCCAACATAGGGATGCCGGAATTGGCGATATATGAAGCTCCCGATGTAAATGCGTTTGCCACTGGCTGGAATCGCAATAACGCGCTAGTAGCGGTGAGTCGCGGCCTATTGGACAATATGAGCAAAGACGAGGCTGAAGCTGTGTTGGCGCACGAAATCAGCCATGTGGCGAATGGTGATATGGTGACACTCACCCTGATACAGGGCGTAGTTAATACCTTTGTTATTTTCTTTTCCAAAATTATTGGTCACTTCGTTGATCGCGTACTGCTGAAAAATGATGGTCGGAATGGTCCTGGCATCGGCGCATTCGTGGCTGAAATTGCTGCGCAGATGGTACTGGGCATATTGGCCAGTATCATCGTCATGTGGTTCTCTCGTCAGCGTGAATTCCGTGCCGACGCGGGCGGCGCATCGTTGGCGGGTCGAGGAAAAATGATCGCCGCGCTGGAGCGCTTGAAAATGAATCACGAACAAGCCTCGCTACCCAAACAAATGGCTGCATCGGGAATTTCTGGAGGCAGTGCGATGGGTAAACTGTTTATGACTCATCCGCCGCTGGATGAGCGGATCGCGGCGTTGCGAACAGCGCGTTAAGGAAACATCGATTGTCGTTAATCCCCGCGCGAGCGGGGATTAATTTATTTGCGTCCCTTGCTAGCACTGGAATAGCTAAGCCGAATCAGTAAAATGGGCGACATTTCTTCCAAAATTTTTCGTATCCTCTACACATGAATAAATCCGTAAACCTTGTTTTCCTCTGGCACATGCACCAGCCGGATTACCGCGACTATTCCACAGGTGAGTTTGTGCTGCCTTGGACTTATTTGCACGCCATCAAGGACTATGCCGATATGGCGTATCACTTGGAGCGACATCCCAAGGTTCAGGTTGTGATGAATTTTGTGCCCATTCTTCTTGATCAACTAGAAGATTATGTGCATCAATTTGCATCGGGGCAGCTTCATGACTCATTGCTGAAATTATTGGCGCAAGGGGAGGGGGTAGTACTCTCCTTAGCACAACGCCAGCATGTGCTGGATGCGTGTTTCCGCAGTCATCACAACAAAATGATCGAGCCGTATCCCGCTTATAAACGCCTCGCCGAATTGTTTAACAGCCTGCAGGCGGATGGTGGAGTGACACTTGCATATCTGTCCGATCAATACATGATGGATTTGCTGGTCTGGTATCACTTGGCCTGGTGCGGTGAAAGTGTGCGGCGTGAACACGAACTGGTGGCGCGTTTGCTGAGCAAAGCGGAGAACTTTAGCTACGCCGACCGTAGGCAATTGCTCGATTTAATTGGTGAGATTATATCGGGCATCATTCCTCGTTTTCGCAAGCTCGCCGAATCGGGTCAAATCGAAATATCCGCTACGCCGCATTATCACCCGCTTGCACCGCTGTTGATTGATTTTGCCAGTGCTACAGAAACGATGCCGGACGCGCCCATGCCACATTCGGCGATTTATCCGGGCGGCAAAGCCCGCGTTGCGGCGCATATTCGCAAAGCCAAGCAAAGCCACCAGGCGCGCTTTGGCAGCAAGCCAGCCGGAATGTGGCCTGCTGAAGGGTCGGTATCGGATGCCACGCTCGCCGTGATGGCAGAAGAGGGCTGCACCTGGGCTGCAAGCGGGGAGGGCGTACTGGCGAACAGCATTCATAAATCCCAACACAACTTACCCCACCGGGTAGAGTATTTGTATCGCCCCTATCGTTTGGCTAATACCGCCGCTGGCTTGAGCTGTTTCTTTCGGGATGACAAATTGTCGGATTTGATTGGATTTGAGTATGCCAACTGGCATGGTGATGATGCGGCTCGGCATTTTGTCGGGCAGATAGAAAGCATCGCTCAGCACGCACCGAAAGGCGAAACACCGATTGTCAGCGTGATTCTGGATGGTGAAAACGCTTGGGAATACTACCCCTACAACGGCTTTTATTTCCTTGATCAACTTTATACCCAACTGGAAGATCACCCGGCTATCCGAACAAATACGTATAAAAACTACCTTCAATCATGTGCCAAGCAGAGCGTGACAGTCCTGCCTAGCATAGTTCCCGGCAGTTGGGTATATGGAAATTTCTCAACTTGGATAGGTTCTCCCGACAAAAACCGCGCTTGGGATTTGCTCTGCGAAGCCAAGCAAAGTTATGACAGGATAATAGGGGAGGGCGGACTGAGTCTTGCAGAGCAAGCCGCTGCTGAGGAGCAACTGTGCTCATGCGAAAGCTCTGATTGGTGCTGGTGGTTTGGCGACTACAATCCTGCGGCCTCGGTCGCCAGCTTCGACCAACTGTATCGGCACAACCTCAGCGAGCTTTATCGGCTTATGAAACTTACACCGCCTGCAAATTTGTCAGAACCCATCAGCCACGGCAGCAGTATTGGCGGCGCGAGTGGCGCAATGCGCAGATCAACGGATTGAAAGCATGCTAAATCAAAGAGCTAGCGGGGTTTTCTTACATCTCACTTCACTGCCAGGACTCTTCGGCTCAGGTGATTTTGGAGCAAATGCCTATCGATTTGTCGATTGGCTTAAAGAAGCAGGGCAGACTTATTGGCAAGTACTACCGATGGGCGAAGTTGGGCCGGGTAATTCTCCCTACATGAGCAGCTCGGCTTTTGCGGGCAATGTGTTGTTGGTGGATTTGGTGGAGCTATCCAGCCATGGATGGCTTGATCAAGGCGACCTGACTCCCCATTCAAAATTTGAAGTCGATAGGGTTAATTACGAACCTGTAAAGGCTTTCAGATTGCGGCTTTTGCGCTTGGCGGCACGGCGATTTTTTGCCAGTTCTAATGAAACGATGCGGCAATCTTATACTGAATTTTGTGATTTGGAACAAGGTTGGCTGCGCGATTATGCCCTGTTTATGGCGATTACCGAGCAGGAAAATGGGCGGGAGTGGCATAAATGGCCTCCCGAATTCATGCGCCGAGATGCCAAAATACTACTTAATTTTGAAAAAAATTTTGCGGATGAGATCTCCTTCTGGAAATTTTGCCAATGGAGCTTTTCGCGCCAATGGGCAGAGTTGAAAGGCTATGCAAACGATAGCGGCATACAGATTATTGGCGATGTACCGATTTTTGTAGCAATGCAAAGTGCCGATGTATGGGCAAATCAATCACTCTTTGAACTGGACGAAAATGGCCAGCCTGCGGTGGTTGCAGGCGTACCACCAGACTACTTTAGCGAGACGGGTCAGCTATGGGGAAACCCACTTTACCGCTGGGATCAACATGAAAAAAGCGGCTTTCGCTGGTGGTTAAATCGCATTAAGAAATCACTTCAATATGCTGATATTATAAGAATAGATCACTTCAGAGGGTTTGCGGCTTACTGGGAAATTCCAGCCAATGCACCCAACGCTATTCAGGGTAGATGGGTAGTCGGCCCAGGAGATAAGCTATTCCAAGCAATTCAAAATACCTTTCCCAATCTGCCCATCATTGCTGAAGACTTGGGGGTCATCACCCCGGATGTAGTGGAACTTCGGGACAAATTTAACTTACCTGGGATGCGTGTTTTGCAATTTGCCTTCGGCGGAGATTCAAGTAACCATTTTTTACCCCATCATTACATTGCCAACACCGTTGCCTATACGGGTACGCATGACAACGACACCACAAAAGGCTGGTGGGAAACCCTCGCGGAACACGAAAAACACTTTGTGCGGCATTACCTTAGCTGCGACGGGCAAAACATCCAATGGGATATGATGCGGACACTCAGCCGATCAGCCGCCAACACGGTTATCTTTCCCATGCAAGACGTACTCGGCTTGGCAGGCGATTGCCGGATGAACTATCCCGGAGTGGCATACGGTAATTGGGAATGGCGGTTTACTTGGAGTCAGATACAAAATGAGTACACTAAAGAACTTAATGCACTCAGCGTTGAAAATGGGCGCACATCAATTGTTGGCAGGTGTAGCGGTGGTTAGCTTCCCCAAAGCTAGGAACTTGCTTATGGACATTATTTGCGGTGGTCGCATTTGACATAATATACATTATGCGTCTTTATCATGCGTTTTTTATCGGAAAACTCACCTTTTACCGCGCAGCGAAAATCTACTACATCCCTCCACTTTAAGCATGAAAAATATTTTTTGACAGTCTTGCCATGCTGTTATAAAGTCCATGAACAGTCAATTAAAACTCCATGAAATGAAAAAATATTTCAATGCAATTTTCATCGCGTTAATTGTGTCAGTTTTGTCGAATTCAGCTCACGCGATTCCCTCGTTTTCTCGCCAAACAGGCATTGACTGTCAAGCATGTCACGAACAACACATGCCCCTGCTAAATGATTTTGGGCAATCCTTTAAGGCAACCGGTTACCGCACGATGGGCAAGCAATCCAGAGTGGAAAGTGAAAATTTATCTATTCCTGACGCATTAAATGCCTCAATGTTGTTAAAGGGACGCTATCAGAGATCTAATGGCGGAGATATTTCCGGAACAATTCCAGGCACTACTACCAACGGCGGGCAATGGCAGTTTCCCGACGAATTCAGCCTTTTTTTTGGCGGACGAATAGCTGACAGCATCGGATTTTTCTTTGAAGGAAATACGGCTACACCCACCCTGCTATCAGCGTTTAAGTTGCCGGCAGCGATTGAGTTGAATGATTACAACCTCTCGGTCATTCCGTTTACCACGGCCACCTTGGGTGCAAGCTACGGTTATGAACAAGCCAGCACGGGTGCTGTTCGCAACATCACGTGGGCTTTGCATGGAAAAGATGTTTCTTCGCAGCAATATGTTGGTACGGATGGTGCGGCAACCGGAGTATCTATCGTTGCAATTAATCCGCTGGGCTACCTCAATTTTACTCGTTGGGCACCCGCTTCAATGGCAAAATCAGGTTCAGCTCAAGTCCTTCACTCCACTTATCTGCGCATTGCGGCCACACCAAGAATTGACTCAAGCACTTTTGGTGAATGGACGATGCATTTGGGTGGACAAATCTGGACGGGATCAAACTATGCGCAAAGCCCCACGTTGTCGAACACCTTGGTGCCGGTTAGCACACGTGCCGCTGCTTTGGATTTTCAGGCATTTGGAAGTGTGCTTGATAAAGATTTTGCGTTTTATTCTACTTGGTCGAAGTCTCCCGCAGGTAGCGCAACCAAGCCAAATATACTCAATGTTGGGGGCAGTTTCGACCCCGCAAAATTTCATCTGAACGAACGCTCGGCTTTTACTGTGGGGGTGGATTACAGTGTGATTCAAAACGTTTTACATGTGGGAGCGGCTTTCCGAAGTGCCAAAAATGGAGGAATGTCAGGCTCTTTGGCAATTTTGGGAAATAATTTCAGCGATAATGCGATTACCCTTACTTCGGTGTACAACCTAGCTCAAAACATCGAGTTACACGCCAACCACAGCGTTTATTATGGCTCTTTGTATGACACTGCCCAACCAACCGGAAATTTGTTAACCACCATCATGTTGCAAGCCGCATGGTGATTGGTGCGTTGAGTCTATACGTGTGTTTGTTTTTGGTCAAAATATTGCGTGAGCGTGTTCCGCACACCCGCATCGTCACAGCGCAAGCTCGCCAAACTCCCAAGTTATACAGATTAGCTTCATGACTGTTTTTTCTATACCGATGACAACCAAACGGCTTAATTGTTGTTGGGGTGTAAATTTTTAGGGGTGTCCTAAACTTTTGCATAGTTCGTCCGATATACCACCTACAACAATTAATTTTTCCTGTTAAATCGAATATGACCGAAGAAAGCGTTCGCACCAAGCTTAGGCATGCCCTCTCTCGATTGGACTCATTACCAGCCATGCCGGCAAGCGCGCAAAAATTGCTGGCGTTGCCGCTGGATAGCTCTGAGGGAGAAGATCAGCTACTTAAAATCATTGAGCAAGATCCTCAGATCAGTGCAAAAATCGTCGGTTTGGCAAATTCCCCGATCATGGGAGTCACGCGAAAAATCAGCACGGTTGGCGATGCCGCTATGTTACTCGGCATGACACGAGTCAAGTCGGTGGCGATTGGCATTGCATCCCTATCCAATTTTTCCAAACTGCCGTCTGGCAAAAATTTCAAGCCGCAAGACCTGTGGATACACAGCATGACCCTCGCTATCGTCATGCGAACTATTGCACTTGAAATGCCCGCCCGAAAGCGTCCTCAGGAAGATCATATTTTTTTGGCCGGTCTGCTCCATGATATCGGTTTTATGGCATTGCACTACTTGGATCCCGAAGTCAGCGACGAATTGCACCATGAGTTGGGGCTACAACCCAAACGTCCCGTCGTTGAGATTGAAATGGAAGCACTGGGAATGACCCATTGCTATATCGGAACACAGCTCGCCCACACTTGGCACTTACCGGACGAAATCATCGAGGTAATTGAGTTTCATCACCAGCCATTTTCGGGAGAAGTCGAGGCCGCAGGAAAACAGCCCATGGTGAGATTGCTTAGCTTGGCCGAAAAGCTACTTCCGGATTTTGGCATTTCCGAACACACAGGAGGAGCAATTACCGATCTTGAATGGCTGGATTTGGGAATCTCGCCCGATAAGGCAGAGGAAATTATTGCCCTCACCGAGGAACTTGCCATGCAAGCCGCACAATTTGGTGAATATTAATTCACACAATCCATAACTGCCATCATTCTTTGAGGTGGCCGCAGACAATTTTCAGAATAACAAAACGGAGGAAAAATAATGATTAAAGCAGGTAACTGGAAGGAAGCCATCGCCAAACTTGACTCATTGCCGGCCTTGCCAGCAATCGCACAAAAGCTATTGTCACTTCCATTGGATACGGACGAAGGCGAGGCAAAAATGCTCAAGCTTATCGCTCAAGACCCGCTTATTTCCGCAAAGCTCATCGGTTTGGCCAATACAAGCATGTTCGGCTCTCCAATCAAAGTCACTTCGGTCAACGATGCGGCGATGCGCCTCGGCTTGACCCGGATAAAGTCCGTAACTATCGGCCTTGCCACGATGTCCACTCTGGCTAAAGCTCCCACAGGAAAACTCAAAGCCAACGATCTTTGGAAGCACAGCATGGCCATTACCGTTGCCATGCGCATCATTGCCAAAGCAATGCCTGCACGGGTTCGTCCTTTGGATGACCAACTCTTTTTGGCGGGTCTGCTGCATGATATTGGTTACATGGTGCTGAGTTATCTGGATAACAAAACCAGCGATGAATTGCATACGCGCTTGGGTTCACAGTCCGATAGAACACCGCTGGAAATAGAGCAGGAGTTAATGGGGGTAAGCCACGGTGAAATTGGCGCACTGGTTGGACAACACTGGAATTTACCCGAAGAAATCATCGCGGTAATGCGTTATCACCATACCCCGGATATCCAAAAAGCCGCAGAAGGCCAACCATTAGTCAGTTTGGTCAACTTTGCAGAACGATTACTCAGTGATTTTGGCGTGGTTGAACACACCGCACAAGAGATCGCCGATCAAGAATGGCTAGAGCTCGGCATTGATCCGGCTAAAGTAAATGAAATTAAAACTCAGATAGCTGCGGCCTCAGAACAGGCACATCAGTTGACCGATATACTCTAGGCCATCAATGTCGGGGCGGAAAAATACATATCGAAAGGCGCACCCTGTTGAATCAGCGTTTGGAATTTACCAGATGAACCGTAGATTGTTTATATTTGATCGGTTGGATGCGCCTTGCTGAACATTACAACAATCCCATCCAAAGCGAACTTCAGATCGGCAGCGGCTGCGATGGTTATTTTTTCTGCGTGTGCGGCTTGCACCACAATAAGCAAGCAAAAATAAACAAATGTTCTCACTGCAAACTAGCGAATTCTACGCATAGTTGACATTTCATACCCGCCTAGACTCCATACCCACAAAAGGATATGGTTCGCTAGTTTCAACAATGAAACCAATTTATATTGCCACCTCTTTGACCAATTGAATTCCCCAATGGTACGGCTCCAGAATTTTACTGTTGCCATAAAAATGCAAGTCCAGTCCTTGCGCTGCGCTTAATATCTCATCCTGATCTGGTCGTGTATCGAGCGCGGGACCGCGTGGCGTGGGAATATCTTTTCTCCAGTGAATAATTGCAATAACCCCACCGTTTTTAAGAATGCGGGCAGCTTCTGCAAGAAACACCCTTTTTTCACGAAAATGAAGGATATTGAAAAGCAGCACCATATCAACATCATTAGATTGGAGGCCTGTGCCTTGTTCAAGTACATCGCGCAAGCTAAAAGTGACATTTGACAAGCCAGCCTCGCGCACATTTTTCTGCGCAACTCCAATCATTGCCGGTTCAATGTCAAAGGCATAAATTTCGCCAGTTAGTTGCTTTGCAATGGCTACAGTGAATGTGCCATAGCCGCAGCCGATTTCCACCACCGAGACGATTATTTTGGAAATTCCCAGCCAGTCCACGATACTTTCTATATCGAACAAACTGCTCCAATAGCTTTCTTCCGGCATCCCACTGTCATCAATTTTCATTGTTTCCTTGTGTCCGACTAATGGACATTTCTAAAAATTCCAAACAAGACAAACCCATAAAAAGTTCCCGAAGCAACCATAGTCACCACACTCGCTGTGTGTTGTGAACAATGCCTATAAAAATTTTCTTGCCACTTCCCACTCGGCAACCCCGTCGCGCAAATGAATGGCGGTAAAGCCTTCCTGTTT
>CAZSPN010000034.1:20033-28365 GCA_964608835.1 uncultured Gallionella sp. | reverse complement strand
CATCTCACCCACCAACCAGGATTACTCGAAATTGCACTTCATCCTAAAATTCGCCCTTTACATGACACAATTGCTATTCACACTGAAGTTGGTGTTCAGTTCTACCTTGACGAAATTAACCGCCGTGAGCAAAACAAGCAAACAGATTTAATGGTTAAGTACACCAAGCAAATGCTGTGGCTTACCATATTTGTTGCTGCACTTACAGTTATCAACGTCATCGCTGTTATTTTTCCGCTTTCCTGTCATCCGTAAATGCACAAATCTCATATTTACTTAAAACAAATAGGTTCATACTTAAATTTAATGGCGACGAAGAAGCGTTAAGAGGTCGGGTTCGATAACTTTTCGACAAGTTCAAATTTCCAAAGCCTCCTCTGCGCGCGCCAACGACTTCAGTAATATCTCGAACACCCCGCCAATTCCACGGCTATTCCCCGCTTAAAGTTTCACGCATTGCAATAAGCTCATGCAGGAAGGTGGCCTTTACCGTATGCCACCTGTAAACCCCTACAGGAGCGACACCGTGATCAATTTTCAATCTTCACATCAGCCACAACACCCGCTAATGGGTCTCGCTCCTTTTCTACGCATGAATATCGCCGGTGATGACATGTCGCCGATTGGTAAGGATTTGCTGGAACGCGCCGAAAACCCGGACGATTCCATCGCTATGATGGATTTGTCCACGTACATGCAGTGCATCGGGCAGCATGATCTGGGGCTCACCATTCAACAGCAGGCTTTGCAGTTGCGGCATTCATACGTGTTGCAAGCCAAACAGCAACCCGCGAAGTTGCGCCTGCTTGCGCTGATGGCGGCGGGTGACTTGTCCTGCAATATGCCGGTGGATTGCCTGCTGGAAAACAGTGATGTCGATCTGGAGTTGTTCTATGTATCGCCGCAAAGCCTGCTGGAATTCTCTTTGCCGGAACATGATGTACTACTGGTAGCGATTGGCGAATCGGATAGCAATCAGGCGTTATTGCGCTTGCTTGAACCGTTGCTGATAAATTGGCCCAAGCCTGTGTTAAACACGCCAGCAGCCATTCCTCTGGTGGCACGAGATACGGCCAGCAAGCTGTTACAGGGTGTTCCCGGATTGCTTATTCCGCCGACATTGCGGGTAACGCGCGCTGATCTGATCCCTATCATTAAAACCAGCGGGCGCATCATTACCCTGTTGAAGGGTTACGATTTCCCCATGATCATTCGTCCGGTGGGTTCCCATGCCGGTAATGACCTGAAGAAAATCGATAATGTATATGCCCTGTCTGAATATCTTGCACTGAGCAAAGCGGTTGATTTTTTTGTGTCGGCGTTCATTGATTACCAAAGTGCCGATGGTCAATTCCGCAAATACCGTATCGCGCTGATAGATGGTGTGCCTTATGCCTGTCACATGGCGGTTTCGTCGCACTGGATGGTGCATTACGTCAACGCGGGCATGTACCTGGATGCAACCAAGCGCAAAGAGGAAGAACGCTTTATAAAAAATTTCAATGCGTTCTCACAACGCCATGCGACTGCCCTAAAAGCTATCCATCAGCGTTCGCGGCTGGAATATGTCTGTATGGATTGCGCTGAAACCCGCGATGGAAAATTGTTCATTTTCGAGATCGACCATGCCATGGTGGTACATGCCTTGGACACGGCGGAACTCTTCCCTTACAAGCAGCAATATATGCAAAATGTGCTGAATGCCTTTCGTGCGCTGCTTTACAAGAAAGCCCGCAGGCCTACACACACTCCCGCATTTGCGACGGTATCACGTGCAATTTCCGCCGATCGTCTCAATTTCTCCGGCGGCCCCGGAGTGCTCCCTGAAAGTGTGTTGCAGCAAATTCAGGAGGCTATCGCCATCGTGCCGGAGGTTGGTCTTTCGTTGCTCGGCATCAGCCATCGATCCGACTGGTTTGCAGCCGTCGTGAAGGAAGCCGAACAGAATATCCGTACCCTGCTGGGAGTATCTGACAATTACCACGTGTTATTTTTGCAAGGTGGCGCGACCCAACAGTTTTCCATGGTGCCGATGACGTTGTTGCACAACAAAACCGAGCCGGCCGATTATCTTCATACCGGATACTGGAGCGGCAAAGCCATTCCCGAAGCGCGTCGTGAAGGAAACATCCGCACCCTGTGGGATGGCTCAGAATGCGGATTCCGTCGTTTGCCCAGCGATGCTGAGCTCGATTTTTCCGGTCAAGCTCCCTATTTGCATTACGTCTCAAACGAGACAGTAGAAGGGTTGCAATTCCAGCGCGTGCTGGGGCGCGATGATGTGCCGCGCGTGTGCGATATGTCGTCCGACTTTTTATCCAGGCCATGTGAAGCGAAACGCTTTTCACTGATCTACGCCCATGCCCAGAAAAACCTCGGCCCTGCAGGCGTAACCGTAGTGATTGTGCGTGATGAGTTACTCAAGGACTCTCCGGCTGATTTACCCGGATTTCTGAATTACCACAACCATGTCAAGGCGCATTCCAACTACAACACGCCGCCCGTGTTTGCTGTTTACGTGGTTTTATTGGTCACCCGTTGGTTATTGAATGAGATCGGCGGGGTAGAAAATATGGCTCGTATTAACCAGAGCAAAGCCTCGGCGTTATATCGACTATTGGATCAAAGCGAGGGCTTCTACCGTGGACGTGCCTCGGATAGTGACCGCTCGCAGATGAATGTGGTTTTCAACCTTGCGTCGTCAGAACTGGAAAAGAAGTTTCTGACGGAAGCATTATCTGCAGGATTCCATGGTTTGGGAGGACATCGCTCTATCGGCGGCATTCGCGCTTCTTTGTATAACGCGCTAACATTGCCTGCCGTTCATGAGTTGGCGACATTCATGGATGATTTCAAAAATCGCAATCAGGTCAAGCATCATGGAAACATCTCATTACTCCGTAAGCTTATGTCTTAACCCCATTGGTTTCATATCGCGCATCATTTGCGCAGCATTACTTGCTGTTTTGTTCACTACGGCTGTGCATGCCGAACCGTTGCCGCGCCCCGATCACATCGTAGTGGTCATCGAAGAAAATCGCGGTTATTCGCAAATTATGAATGCACGCAACAGCGATTCGCACATTCATGCCTTGGTCAAACGCGGGATGTTGTTCACGCAGTCTTATGGGGTGACGCATCCGAGTCAGCCCAACTATCTGGCGTTGTTTGCCGGCTCAACCTACGACGTGACGAGCAATGCCTGCGGCTACAGCTTCACCACCGACAATCTCGCCACCGCCCTGCTAGATAAGGGCTTGAGCTTCGCCAGTTACGCCGAATCTTTGCCAGCGGTGGGTGATTTGGTTTGCATGTCGGGTGCGTATCAACGCAAACATAATCCGATTACCAATTGGCAAGGCACGCGTTTACCCGCTGCAATAAACTTGCCTTTCAGCACATTCGCAGATCTATCCAGTGGGGATTTTTCCAAGCTACCCACAGTGTCATTCGTCATCCCCGATCAGAACAATGATATGCACGACGGTAGTTTTGCAGCGGCGGATGAATGGCTGAAGACTTACATCGATCCTTACGTGAGCTGGGCATTCAAACACAACAGCTTGTTGATTCTCACATGGGACGAAGACAGCGGGCGTGAGGACAATCGAGTAGTGACGTTATTCGTCGGACCGATGGTTAAAGCGGGCACGAACTCGCAGCGTATCAGTCACTACAATGTGTTGCGCACCATGCTGGATATGTATGGTTTGCCTGCGCTGGGGGAAAGTGTGAATGCGCGGGCGATTAAAGGTGTTTGGAAGAAGCGTTAAATCTCGTTGGAACGAGCAAATTCCTTGCGGTGTATAATTCACACCTCCCAGACGATTTGGTCGTCTCAACACTCAAAGATTGCATGATTAAAAAATTCCTCAAGCGCGTATTCACCCAGTCTGCAAAAAAAACATCCGTCGGCAACGCTCAAGTCATCCCCTTCAAATCTCACGGTGTGGCGCGCGAGCAAATCAGTTATGGCGCGCAAAAAGTGACCGACGGATTACAGGCAGCGGGATTTCAGGCATACATCGTGGGCGGAGCGGTGCGCGATCTGGTGTTAAAGCGCGAACCCAAAGATTTTGACGTGGCGACCAATGCCACGCCCGAAGAAGTACGCCGCGTGTTTCGCCGTTCCCGCATCATCGGTCGCCGCTTTCGTCTGGTGCACGTGATGTTTGGCGAAGAGACTGTCGAGGTCTCGACTTTCCGCCGCATGGTGGAAAGTGAAGACGCGCAAACCGATGAACATGGGCGTTTGCTGCGCGACAATGAATTTGGCGACCAGGAGCAGGATGCGGCGCGCCGTGACTTCACCGCCAACGCGCTGTTTTACGACCCCGCTACACAAGAGATTTTTGACTACCACAACGGCTATGCCGACACTTGCAACGGCGTGTTGCGCATGATCGGTGATCCGCTGGTACGTTACCGCGAAGACCCGGTGCGGATGTTGCGTGCGGTGCGCTTGTCCGCCAAGCTGGGCATTAAATTGGATGCCGCCACTGCCGCGCCTATCGCCGAGATGAAGAGTCTGCTCGACAATGTGCCGCAAGCGCGTTTGCTCGATGAAGTGTTGAAAATGTTGTTGTCGGGTCATTCGCTGAAATGCATTCAGCAATTGCATCGCATGAATTTGCATCATGGCTTGTTGCCATTGCTCGACGTGATTATGGAGCAGCCGATGGGCGAAAAATTCATCATGCTGGCATTGAAAAATACCGATGAGCGACTCAGCCAGGACAAAGCCGTTTCGCCCGCATTTTTATTTGCCACCCTGCTCTGGCACGAGGTGTTGGCAGCATGGAATGTGCGCCAGAAAAATGGCGAGCGTCCTGTTGGCGCAATGCACGATGCGATGGATGAAGTGCTGGGCAAGCAAAAAGAACGGCTCGCCATTCCGCATCGTTACGGCGCAACGATGAAAGAGATTTGGCTGATGCAATTGCGTCTGGATCAACGTACCGGTCAACGTCCGTTCCGTTTGCTGGAGCAACCGCGCTTCCGCGCGGCTTATGATTTTTTGCTGCTACGTTGTGCCAGCGGCGAAGTAGAACACGAGCTGGGTTTATGGTGGGATGAATTTCAAAATGCCAGTGCCGATAGACGTACTGAAATGTTGCAACCCGCAGCATCTGGCGACAAAAAACGCCGCCGTCGCAAACCGCGCAAGAAACCGGAAGACCCTGCGATTAACGAGTCTGGCGAGTAATGCGTCATCTTGCATTTATTGGGCTGGGCAGCAACCTGGGCGATCCGCGCGCGCAGTTGAAACGTGCCTTTTTCGAGTTGGACAAGTTACCCAAAACACGTTTACTGAAACAATCTTCACTGTATCAAAGTGCGCCGATTGGTTATCTGGATCAGCCGAACTTCGTCAATGCCGTCGCGCAAATTTCCACAGAGATAACACCACAGGTGCTGTTGAAAAGCTTGTTGCATATTGAACATTTGCATGGTCGTGAACGCACTTTCCCGAACGCCCCGCGCACTTTGGATCTGGATTTATTGTTGTATGACGACATGCGATGGCACGAACATGGATTGACCATCCCGCATCCGCAAATGCATTTGCGCGCTTTTGTGTTGCAGCCGCTGTTGGAGATTGCTCCCGATTGCATCATCCCTGCAGTAGGCCTTGCGAAACATGCTTTTCAGTCCTGTCAACATCAGGCTTTGGAACGGCTGGCAGATGAGCATTGATCGCACCCGTTACATTGTGATTGAAGGGCCAATCGGAGCAGGAAAAACCAGTTTGGCGCGTCGTCTCGCACAACATTTGAATGCGTCAACATTGTTCGAAAAACCGGAAGACAATCCTTTTCTCGAAAAATTTTATCAAGACCCTGTGCGCCACGCATTGGCGACGCAGTTGTTTTTTCTGTTTCAACGCAGCAACGAATTACGCAACCTCGCACAACTGGACTTATTCGGCACAAGTACCGTCGCGGATTATTTGTTTGAAAAAGACCCGTTGTTCGCGCGGCTCAATTTAAGCGATGCGGAGTTTGCGTTGTACCAGCAAATTTACCAAACGCTGAAACCGCAAATTCCCGCGCCAGATCTAGTGATATATTTGCAGGCCGCGCCTGGTGTACTTTTGGAAAGGGTGCGTGGACGCGCGCAACAATACGAACGGGAAATCACTGAAAGTTATTTGTCTCGTCTGACCCAAAGCTACAATGAATTCTTTTATCATTACGACACATCGCCTGTGTTGGTGGTGAATAGCGAGCATTTGAATTTTGTAGATGCAGAAGAGGATTTTGCGGAATTATTGCAGCGCATCACTGATATGCGCGGGCAGCGTGAATTTTTTAGCAGGGGGTAAGAATGCGTACCACATTGACCAAATTACAAACCATGCGCGGCAAGGACGAAAAAATTGCCGTGCTGACTTGCTATGACGCAAGTTTTGCGGCATTGCTTGAAGCGCAGGGCGTGGACATATTGTTGGTGGGAGATTCGCTCGGTATGGTGTTGCAAGGCCATGACACCACTTTGCCCGTGACGTTGGACGAAATGGTCTATCACACCGCCTGCGTGGCGCGTGGCGCAAAGCAGACATTTATCATCGGCGATATGCCTTTCGGCACGTTTCAGATCAGCCCGCAGGAAACCTTCGCCCATGCCGCAAAGCTCATGGCGGCGGGTGCGCAAATGGTCAAGCTGGAAGGCGGCGCGGCAATGACCGAGACCGTGCATTTCCTCACAGAGCGCGGTATTGCGGTGTGCGGACACATTGGCCTCACGCCGCAATCCGTGCATCAGCTCGGCGGTTATCGCGTGCAAGGCAAAGAATCAGCCGATGCGCAGCGATTGTTGCAGGATGCCGTGGCACTCGAACAAGCCGGTGCGGGTATGTTGGTACTGGAAGCGATCCCCGCCTTGCTGGCGGCTGAAATCACCGCGCAACTAACTATCCCCATTATCGGCATCGGCGCGGGCGTGGCCTGCTCCGGCCAAGTGCTGGTATTGCATGACATGCTGGACATCTATCCCGACAAAAAAGCCCGTTTCGTCAAAAACTACATGCAGGGCGCGGGCAGCATTGCGGCGGCAGTGGCGAGCTATGTTGCTGAAGTTAAAAATGGTAGTTTCCCAACTCAGGAACATAGTTTCTGATGCAACTGATTTCAACTATCGCCGAGTTGCGCGCACGACTCGCCAACGAAACCGCCATCGCCTTCGTCCCGACGATGGGCAATCTGCACGAAGGGCATCTCAACTTGATGCGTCTCGCACGTGAGCATGGTACATGTGTAGTTGCGAGCATTTTCGTCAATCCATTGCAATTTGGGCCAAGCGAAGATTTTGAAAAATATCCGCGCACCTTGGAAGCGGACTGCACCAGCCTGCAAGGCTTGGCAGATGTGGTGTTTGCGCCCTCGGCAAACGAGATGTATCCCGAACAGCAAACCGTATTCATCGAACCACCACCGATTGCCAATGAATTATGCGGCGCATCGCGCCCCGGACATTTTCGCGGCATGGCAACGGTAGTATTGAAGTTGCTAAACATTGTGCAGCCGCACGTTGCACTGTTCGGTAAAAAAGATTACCAGCAACTGCACATCATTAGCCTGATGGTGACACAAATGAATCTGCCGATACGCATCATTGGTCGGGAAACGGTACGCGCGGCGGATGGCTTGGCATTGAGTTCACGCAACCAATACCTGGATGAGACACAGCGCAACCAAGCCACTTTTTTGTATCAGACGCTGCAAGGCTTACGTACTGCTCTCCTGCAAGGCGGGCGTGATTTTGAACAGTTACAGAACCAAGCAGCCTCAGCGTTATCCTCGAGGGGGTGGGCGGTAGATTACGTGGCAATACGCAACCAGTCCGATTTGCAACCAGCCAAGCAATCACAGCGCGGACTCGTCATTTTGGCAGCGGCAAAATTGGGCGGCGTACGGCTGTTGGATAATGTGGAAATAATCTTAGATAGCTCATTGGTGTAGAAGCTGTTTGTAGGAGCGGGCCTTACTCGCAAACGAAAAATAATCGCGAGCTGCATATCCGTTGTTTCGTGGGAATGTCCTTGTGGCATTGCCGGTTTGCTATAATCCGCGCCTCTGTCGAAAGGTATCTAATGCTAATAACCATGCTTCAATCCAAATTGCACCGAGTGCATGTGACGCACTCCGAGCTGCATTATGAAGGATCGTGCGCGATAGACGACGATCTGTTGGACGCAGCCAATATCAAGGAATACCAGCAGATTGATTTGTATAACGTAAGCAATGGTGAGCGTTTTACCACTTATGCCATGCGTGCCCAACGCGGTTCGGGCATTATTTCCGTAAATGGCGCGGCAGCACATAAAGCCAAT
>CAZSPN010000034.1:10002-20023 GCA_964608835.1 uncultured Gallionella sp. | reverse complement strand
ACGCGCTTTATTCAGAAACGGAATTGCAAAAATATCACCCGCAATTGGTCTATGTGGACGAGCATAACCGCGTGATTGGTCAACGCGACAAAATTCCCGTTCAGGCGGCTTAAATTGCTCACTGATTGTTGCATCCATAAAAAACGCCCATCTGGGCGTTTTTTATGGATATCGAACGACGAGATTATTGCTCTGACATACCCTTTCCATCGCCCGAAGCTGCCGGTGCAGCGGGAGGAGTAGCGGGTACGATTTGCCATCCGCCTAGGCAAGAATTCACGTACGGGTAATAGGTGTTGGCCGCCGGGCAAAAATACCAGACTGGGGCAGCGGCGACTCTGGGCGCGTACACGGGTTCGGGCTGAATATAAACTGTCTCAGGTTCGGCTGGGGTTGTTCTTCGAGCCAAATCCAAAAAGATAGCTCCGCCTACCAAAGCTGGGAAAAACCAACCACTCCCTTCCCAACTCAAATGACCACGATACCCCCCACCGCCATGACGGTGCCCATCCGCGTACACCGGAGTACTGATTAAAGCGGTAAACAACACAACCAAAATGATTTTCATGGTGTCACTCCTTGTGCAAGTGGAACTCAACAATTAAGGCCCAACGGGGGATTGGGCATGTGCAATAACGTACAAGTTCCCAATTAAGTTTACAAGCAGAGGGGTTACCCACATTTCATTCCAGCCGACGACATTACTCCGCGAAAAAATCCTTCACCTTGTTCATCCAAGATTTCGCTCGCGGATTGTGTCGTTCGCTGTCTTTGTCGTTAATGGATTCAAATTCACGCAGCAATTCTTTTTGTTTGTCGGTGAGGTTGACGGGTGTCTCCACAATCACGTGACAATGTAAATCTCCATGGGTCGTGCTACGCACGCCTTTGATACCTTTACCGCGCAGACGGAACTGTTTGCCGCTTTGGGTTTCCGCTGGAATTTTGATGCTGGCTTTGCCGTCCAGTGTGGGAATTTCAATCTCGCCGCCGAGTGCTGCAATGCTGAAGCTGATGGGCATTTCGCAATGCAAATCGTTATGGTCGCGCTGAAATACCGCATGGGGTTTGAGCTGAACTACGACGTACAAGTCACCGGATGGGCCGCCATTTGCACCATGTTCGCCCTCGCCGCTGAGACGGATACGGTCATCGGTATCCACACCAGCGGGGATTTTAACGGCGAGCGTTTTATGTTTCTTGATGCGACCTTGCCCGTTGCAGGGTTTGCACGGCGAGGCAATCATTTTTCCTGAGCCGTGGCAGCGCGGGCAGGTTTGTTGTACCGAGAAAAAGCCTTGCTGCATACGTACCTGACCATGCCCCCCGCAAGTGGTGCAGGTACTGGCGGTTGTGCCGACTTTTGCACCCGAACCGTGGCAAGTTTCACACTCTGCCATGGTGGGGATACGAATTTCTGTTTCCGTGCCGCGTGCCGCTTGCTCTAACGTGATCTCCAAGTTGTAGCGCAAGTCTGAACCGCGTTGCACGCTGCTGCGACCACCGCGTTGACCGCCACCAAAGATGTCGCCGAAGATGTCGGAGAAATCAAAACCCTGTGCGCCGCCCGCGCCAAACGGACTGCCACCCATCCCACCCGCTTCAAACGCGGCATGCCCATGTTGATCATAGGCAGCACGTTTTTGCCCGTCGCTCAACGTTTCGTAAGCCTCCTTGGCTTCTTTGAAGTGCGCTTCTGCCTTTGGGTTGTCAGGGTTGCGGTCAGGGTGATACTTCATCGCCATTTTGCGATAAGCTTTTTTCAGGTCGTCATCGGATGCGTCCCGATTTACTCCCAGTGTTTCGTAATAATCTTTTTTGGACATGTTCAGTTACCGCTGAATGTGGGATGGGTTTCGCATAGCGAAACCCATCGTTTATCACTACAAAACCTTCTTGCCACAGAGAACCTCGAGCGCATAAGAAATCTCTCTGTGTACTCTGTGATCTCTGTGGCTATTGGCTTTATTTCTTGTCCTTTACTTCCGTGAACTCCGCATCCACCACATCGCCTTCATCTTTCTGAGGTTCAGCACTTGAAGTACCGCCCGCATCAGTAGCTTGCGCTTTGGCTTGTTCAGCCGCATACATTTTTTCACCAAGTTTTTGTGCAGCGGTCGCCAGTGCTTCAGATTTGGCCTCGATAGCCGATTTGTCATCAGACTTAACCACCGCCTCAGCTTCTTTCACCGCGCCTTCGATTGCAGACTTTTCTTCAGCACTCAGTTGGTCGCCATATTCCTTGAGCGATTTATTGGTCGAGTGGATCAAAGCATCCAACTGGTTACGGGCCGTAACCAGTTCAATAGCTTTGCGATCTTCTTCGGCATTGGCTTCGGCATCATTCACCATGCGTTGAATTTCTTCTTCGCTCAAGCCGGAGCTGGCTTGGATCTTGATCTTATTTTCTTTACCGGTGGCTTTGTCCTTGGCAGATACATGCAAGATACCGTTCGCGTCGATGTCGAAAGTCACCTCAATTTGCGGCATACCGCGTGGTGCAGGCGGTATATCGGACAAATTGAATTGACCCAAGCTCTTGTTGCCTGAAGCCACTTCACGCTCACCTTGCAGCACATGGATGGTCACGGCATTTTGGTTGTCATCGGCAGTCGAAAATACTTGAGATGCCTTGGTCGGAATCGTGGTGTTTTTCTTGATGAGTTTGGTCATCACGCTGCCCATGGTTTCGATACCCAAAGACAAGGGTGTTACATCCAAGAGCAATACGTCCTTCACTTCACCCTGTAGCACTCCACCTTGAATCGCAGCACCAACGGCAACCGCCTCGTCAGGGTTCACATCTTTGCGAGGCTCTTTGCCGAAGAAAGCTTTCACTCGCTCCTGCACCATGGGCATACGGGTTTGACCGCCAACCAGAATTACGTCACCGATGTCGGATGTGCTGACACCCGCGTCTTTCATCGCGATTTTGCAAGGCTCGATAGTACGTGCCACCAAGTCTTCCACGAGGCTTTCCAATTTGGCGCGGGTGATTTTCACCGCCAAGTGTTTAGGGCCCGTCGCATCTGCTGTGACATAAGGCAAGTTCACCTCGGTTTGCTGTGCGCTGGACAGCTCGATCTTGGCTTTTTCAGCAGCGTCTTTCAAACGTTGCAACGCCAACACGTCTTTGCGCAAATCGATGCCACTTTCTTTTTGGAATTCTTCCACCAGAAAATCAATCACGCGCATGTCGAAATCTTCACCACCCAAGAATGTGTCACCGTTGGTGGACATCACTTCAAACTGATGCTCGCCATCGAGTTCCGCAATGTCGATGATAGAAATATCGAACGTGCCGCCGCCCAAATCATACACGGCGATCTTGCGATCACCTTCTTGTTTGTCCAAACCGAACGCAAGCGCAGCGGCAGTGGGTTCGTTGATGATGCGCTTCACATCCAAGCCCGCGATACGACCCGCGTCTTTTGTGGCTTGGCGTTGCGCATCGTTGAAATAGGCGGGAACAGTGATAACGGCTTCGCTAACAGGCTCGCCCAGATAATCTTCGGCAGTCTTTTTCATTTTCATCAGCACTTGTGCGGAGATTTCCGGTGCAGAAAATTCTTTGTCGCGCACTTTGATCCATGCGTCGCCGTTCTTAGCTTTGACGATTTTGAAGGGCACCATGGCGATGTCTTTTTGTACCATTTTCTCATCGAAGTTCCGGCCAATCAGACGCTTCACGCCATACAGCGTGTTGGTTGGATTGGTTACCGCTTGGCGTTTGGCGGGTGCACCGACCAAAACCTCGCCGTCTTCCATATAAGCGATGATGGATGGCGTGGTGCGATTACCCTCCGCGTTTTCTATCACTTTGGTCTTGCCATTTTCCATAATGGCAACGCAAGAGTTCGTCGTACCCAAGTCAATACCGATAATTTTTCCCATGATGTTTCCTTTCAAGTTAAGTCGTTAATGCGATGCGTTCAAGCTGGGGGTGAGCCTGGCAAATTTCAAGAGCGTTACTTAGCCTTTGCCACCAAAACCAATGCGGGTCTCAGAATACGGTCGTTCAGCGCGTAGCCTTTTTGCATCACACTGACCACGGTATTGGCGGGCTGGTCGCTGTCTATCATACTAATCGCCTGATGTTTATGCGGATCAAGCTTTTCGCCGACAGGGTTAATTTCGCTGATATTGAATTTTTCAAACACGCTAGAGAGTTGCTTGAGGGTCAACTCCATCCCGCTCTTAAAACTCTCTACGGTGGTGTTTTCTACCGCCAGTGCTGCTTGCAGACTGTCCATTACCGCGAGCATTTCATTGGAAAATCGCTCCACTGCATATTTTTGCGCCTTGCTGACATCTTCTGCAGCACGGCGGCGAATATTCTCGCCTTCAGCTTTAGCGTACATCCAGGCATCGTAGTGCTCTTTGGCTTTAAGCTCGGTGGCTTGCAGTTGGTCAGCGAGATTAGGGATAATTTCCACAGTGCTTTCATTACCGGGCTCGACAGATGTCGCGGAAGTTTGTGGATCGATAGGAGTGTTGGTGTCGTTCTGTTCCATGTTGAGCTTCCATATTTTTGACCATTTGCTAATGGGGTCACTTGTTTTGGTTTCAAGGGGAATGGTGATAAAAAATTATCCCTCCCGTTTGTATCCATACTGTTTTTATAAGGCAATCACCATTCAAACTATCGGGAATATCAATATGCCCAGCCTGCTGTTGAAGCAATATGCAAATGAGCGGATAATCCGCGCCTGTTTCGTAAGGGTATGAAATGACTGACTACTTGCTGTTGCTGGTTTGGGCGGTGTTTGTGAACAACGTCGTGATGGTGCAAATCCTCGGTTTGTGCCCGTTCATGGGCGTGTCAAAGAAACTGGAATCATCCATAGGCATAGGCGCGGCAACCGCGTTTGTACTCACGCTGGCTTGCGGCGCAGGCTATATGATAGACAAATACCTGCTTGGCTCCGATCTGGCGTATTTGCAGACACTGTCTTTCATCGTGGTGATTGCGGGTATCGTGCAACTTACCGAAATGTTGCTGAAGAAATCTTTTCCGCTGCTGTATCAGGTACTGGGAATTTATCTGCCGCTCATCACCACCAATTGCGCGGTGCTGGGTGTCCCTTTGTTAAATGTCACACGCAACCATAATTTTGTGCAGTCCTTGTTGTTTGGCCTTGGCAGTGCGGTGGGTTTCAGCTTGGTGTTGATTTTATTTGCGGGAATTCGCGAGCGTATGGAAGGCTCTGACGTTCCCGGAATTTTCAAAGGATCATCCATCGCGATGGTCACCGCCGGCTTGATGAGTCTGTCATTCATGGGGTTCTCAGGGCTTATCAAGCTGTGAGTCTTCGCCCGAAATAATTACATCACGGCTATGTTAAATGCTCTGTTGGTCATGGCAGGATTGGCTATCGTACTCGGTGCGATATTGGGATTTGCCGCCATCAAATTTCACGTTGAAGGTAACCCATTGGTTGAGCAAATCAATGCGATTTTGCCGCAAACTCAATGCGGGCAATGCAGCTTCCCCGGCTGCAAGCCTTATGCCACTGCTATTGCGGCAGGCGAGGCGGACATCAATCGCTGCCCGCCCGGTGGCGACGAAGGCATCCATAAACTGGCGGATTTTCTCGGTGTGGAATACAAACCTTTTGGCGACGATACCAATGCGCCCAAACCAAAAGGTTACGCGCTCATTGACGAAAACATTTGTATCGGTTGCACGTTGTGTATCCAGGCGTGTCCGGTCGATGCGATTGCGGGCGCGGCCAAACAGATGCACACCATCATCACCGCTGAGTGTACCGGCTGCGAACTCTGCATCGCACCTTGCCCGGTGGATTGCATCAGTATGGTGACCATCGAAGAAAAAACCACCAACTGGAAATGGAAATATCCGCCGGATGTGATGAAAGCCGCCGCATGAGACCGTTGTATAAATTCCATGGCGGCATCCACCCGCCCACGCATAAATCACGATCCAATTCCGCTCCAATCGCGCACTTGCCGCTGTCCGATAAACTGGTGATCCCGTTTCACCAACACGCGGGTAACCGCGCCAAGCCAGTCGTGCAAGTCGGAGATCACGTGCTCAAAGGGCAACTTATCGGTATGCCTCAAGACGCAATGTCGAGTGCTATTCATGCTTCAACCTCCGGCACGATCAGCGCGATCGGTATGGAGCTGGTAGCGCACCCTTCCGGCCTGGCAGATTTGTGCGCGACCCTGATTCCCGATGGCAAGGACGAATGGATTACCCGCATCCCCATTGATTATCAGAACACAACACCGGCGGATTTGCGCCATGCGTTACGCATGGCGGGCGTGGTGGGTCTGGGTGGTGCAACCTTTCCCAGCGACATCAAGCTGAACCTCAAACACAAAGTCACCACGCTGATATTGAACGGCGCGGAATGCGAACCTTATATCACCTGTGACGACATGCTGATGCGTGAGCGAGCCTCCGAAATCATTGGTGGCGCGGAGGTCATGCGGCAAATTCTGAACGCCGAAGAGGTGTTGATCGGCATCGAAGATAACAAACCGGAAGCGATACGCTCCATGCAACTTATCGCCGAGAATGCGCACAATGTCGAAGTTGTGGCTATTCCCACGCTGTATCCAAGCGGTAGTGCCAAACAACTCATCAAGGTACTCACCAATCTGGAAGTGCCGTCCGGTAAATTACCCACCGACATTGGCGTGCAGTGCTTTAACGTTGCCACCGCAGCCAGCGCGTGGCGCGCAATCGAATACGGCGAGCCTTTGATATCGCGCATCGTCACCATCACCGGCGAAGTGGGACACGCGCAAAATGTTGAAGTGCTGATCGGCACACCTGTTAGCGAATTGCTCAGACACGCCAAGGTATTGCCTCATTCAAAAGAATCCATCATGGGTGGGCCGATGATGGGCATACGCCTGCCCTCGAATGAAGTGTCGGTCGTCAAAGCCACCAATTGCATCATCGCCTCCTCGGACGAACTCTTCCCCCCCGCTCCGCCGGTAATGCCGTGCATACGCTGTACCCGCTGTGTGGAAGTGTGTCCGGCCGATTTGCAACCACAAGAGTTGTACTGGTTTGCCCAAGCCAAAAACTTTGACAAGTCCGATGAATACAGTCTGTTCGACTGCATCGAGTGCGGTGCGTGCAGTTACGTCTGCCCCAGCAACATTCCGTTGGTGCAGTTCTACCGATTTGCCAAAAGCGAGTTGCGTGCAAAAACGCGGGACAAACAAAATTCCGAGATCGCGCGCGAGCGGCACGAGTTCCACGAGTTGCGCATCGAACGTGAGAAACAGGAAAAAGCCGACAAATTGGCGGTACGAGAAAAAGCCGCAGCAGCCGCAAAAGTGGCTACCGTATCCGCATCTACTGCACCTGCGGATTCAGAACTCACCCCTGAACAAATCGCCAAGCTAGACGAAATGGAAGCTCGCCGACTGAGTGCTTCAGCAACTAGCGACACACCGAAAGAATAAACCAGATGCTTTTTGCACCCTACATTACCCAACCCACCTCCGTTTCGCAGATCATGCGTCAGGTGTTGTTCGCGCTCATTCCGGGCATCGCGCTATACGTGTGGTATTTCGGTCCGGCGATTTTGGTGTCGATCACGTTGGCCAGCATCACCGCATTAGTGACTGAAGCAACCATGCTGAAGTTACGCAAACGGCCTATCGCACCCTTCCTCAAGGACAATAGTGCATTGCTCACCGCATGGCTATTGGCTCTGGCCATCCCGCCACTCGCACCGTGGTGGTTGGTCGTGGTAGGTACGGCATTCGCCATCGCCGTCGCCAAACACCTGTATGGAGGGCTGGGCAACAATCCATTCAATCCCGCGATGATCGGTTATGCCGCGCTGATAATTTCTTTCCCGATGCCGATGACGCAATGGTTGAGCCCGCAAAGCTTGGCGCTAAATAGCCTAAGTTTCGGTGAGCAGTTGGCTTACATTTTTAATCAGGTATTGCCGAACAGTTTGAATCTTGACGGGGTGACGATGGCCACACCACTAGATACGGTTAAAACCCATTTGAATCAGGGTGAGCCTATAGACCAAATTTTGATGATGCCGATTTTTAGTCAACTCGGTGGGCATGGCAGTGAGATGGTAGCGATTGGTTTTTTGCTCGGCGGCATGTATCTGCTCGCTCGAAAAATCATTAGCTGGCACATCCCGGCTGCCTATCTGGTTAGCCTGTTTGTCATTGCGGGTGCGTTCTATTTATTTGATTCCGCGCATCACGCCACACCCCTATTTCATTGGTTTTCTGGCGCATCCATGTTGGGCGCGTTTTTTATTTTGACTGACCCTGTGAGCAGCCCCACCACACCCAAAGGAAAAATAATTTTTGCGGCAGGCGCGGCATTCATCACTTACATGATTCGTTCTTACGGTGGCTTCCCGGACGGTATTGCGTTCGCCACCTTGTTAATGAACATTTGTGTGCCGCTTATCGACGCTTATACGCAGCCGAAAGTATTTGGTAAAAAGGGTATGGAATAACATGCAACCCATCGCCAAAGCTTCCGCCCAAACCGCACTGCGCCTGCTGATGTTCACTATTGTCGGCACGTTGACACTCGCATTTACCTTTAATGTCACGCACGACAAAATCGCCGCCAGTGAAGAAGCTGAAAAACTGAATTTGATTAAACAAATTGTGCCTCAGGAAAAATTTGATAACGCTATCATGCAGGACATCTTGAATATTCCTGCCGACCCGCAATTGGGCAATGACCAGCCGACCATGGCATATCGCGGACGCTTGCAAGGCCAGCCCTCAGTACTGGTGGTGGAGGCCATTGCGCCGGATGGTTACGGTGGAAAAATCCGCTTTATCATGGCACTACAATACGACGGCACGATCAGCGGTGTGCGCGTGGTCAAACACAAAGAAACACCTGGACTGGGTGATTACATTGATGCCGCCAAAAGCGGCTGGATAAAAGGCTTCAATGGCATTTCGCTCACGAATCGCCAGGATAAAGATTGGAAAGTCAGAAAAGATGGCGGACAATTCGACTACATGGTGGGTGCAACCGTCACCCCGCGCGCGGTAGTCAAAGCTGTACACAAAGCCGCACAATACTATGCGCAACATCGCGATGAATTGTTTGCACAACAGGCTGTCACACCCGGCAGCACGACTGCTACAAGCAAGGAGTAATCGACATGACCACTCAGGATTTCAAAGACATTTTCCGCAACGGTTTGTGGAAGCAAAACACCGGGCTAGTGCAATTGCTCGGTCTATGCCCGATATTGGCGATTAGCAGTTCCGTAGTGAATGCCGTGAGCTTGGGGCTGGCAACAGCTATTGTCATGGCATTCACAGGGGCGGCTATCGCGCCGATACGCAATTATGTTTCCAAGGAAATCCGCATCGCGGTGTTTATTCTCATCATTGCCGCGCTGGTTACCGTTATTCAATTTTTGCTGAATGCTTATATGCATGGATTGTATTTGGTGCTGGGAATCTTTATTCCACTCATCACCACCAACTGCATTGTATTGGCACGCGTCGAAGCATTCGCCTCAAAAAAACCCACGCTTGAATCAACATTAGACGGCTTCGCAATGGGATTGGGGCTGACGGCTGTATTGGCGGTGTTAGGCGGCATCCGTGAAATATTTGGTCACGGCACATTGTTAAATGGCATTGATCTGGTGTTTGGGGAAGCCGCGAAATCATGGGTAATACACGTCATTCCCAATTACCACGGCTTTTTGCTTGCCATCTTGCCGCCCGGTGCATTCATTACCTTGGGCTTATTGATTGCGGGCAGAAACTGGTTGAATTTGCGCGCCGAAGAAAAAGCCAAAGCGATTCCCAACACTGTCATTCCTGCCGTGTAATGAACCCGGCCAAGCGGAAAGAAATTTTTCTGCGGCTGCAAGCAGCAAATCCGCACCCGACTACCGAACTGGAATATCACTCGCCATTTGAATTGCTTGTGGCAGTGATGCTCTCGGCACAGGCAACCGACATCAGCGTAAATACTGCCACTCGGCAGCTTTATCCGGTTGCCAATACACCTCAGGCAATC
>CAZSPN010000034.1:5079-9992 GCA_964608835.1 uncultured Gallionella sp. | reverse complement strand
TACAAAACCAAAGCCAAGCACGTGATGCAAACTTGCCGCTTCTTGCTTGAGCAACATAACGGCGAAGTACCACAAAACCGCGAAGCACTCGAAGCCTTGCCCGGCGTGGGCCGCAAGACTGCCAACGTGATTCTGAACACCGCTTTTGGTCAGCCCACCATTGCAGTGGACACGCACATTTACCGTCTATCCAACCGCATCAACCTTGCACCCGGTAAAAAAGTTTTGGATGTGGAGAAAAAACTGCTCAAAGTTATCCCCGCAGAATTTATGCACGACGCGCATCACTGGTTAATACTGCACGGTCGTTATATTTGTCAGGCACGCAAACCGAGGTGCGGTGAGTGCATCATTTATGATTTGTGCGAGTACAAAGGCAAACATGTTTAACCCCTCCCGCGACGAAGCGCGCAATTTCCTGTTTGAATCCTGGCGCAAACGCAAAGCCAACGAACTGCTCACGCCACTGGAAGATTTGGTCGTGCAACTCATCGCCAAGCATCCCGAATACCATGACGTATTCGACAAGCCAGATGACTATCAGGACAAAGACTATGCACCTGAACATGGCGCGACCAACCCCTTCCTGCACTTAATGATGCACCTCGCCATTGAGGAGCAAATTTCTATCGACCAACCCGCTGGCATCCGCGCGCATTTTGTTCGGCTCACACACAAGTTTGAATCGGAGCATGATGCGCAACATCGCATGATGGAATGCCTCGGCGAAATGATCTGGCAGGCGCAACGTAACGGTGCGCAACCTGACGCAACAATTTATCTAACCTGCTTGGAGGGTCAGTAACATGCGACTCAGCAAAATCACCACCCGCACGGGCGATGACGGCAGCACTGGGCTTGCCGATGGCTCACGCATCAACAAAGCGCACGTGCGCATCGCCGCGCTAGGCAGCGTAGACGAACTCAACAGCCAGCTTGGCGTGTTGCTCACCGAAGCACTGCCGGCCGATATACGCAACGCACTGCTACACATCCAAAATGATTTGTTTGATCTGGGTGGCGCGTTGGCCGTACTCAATCAACACCTGTTCGCGGAAAATAATGTGGCGAGGCTAGACGAACAAATTGCGCACTACAACGCCGATCTACCACCACTCAAAGAATTTATTTTGCCCGGCGGATCACGCGCGGGCGCATTGTGCCACGTCGCGCGCACCCTTGCCAGACGCGCCGAACGCGATCTGGTGTTGCTCTCGCATGAAGAAGTGTTACCGCATCACACCCTCGCGTATTTGAATCGGCTCTCGGATTTATTATTTGTACTGAGTCGTTGCATAAATCGGGAGCAGGTTGCGACGGAAACTTTGTGGCAAAGGGATAAATAAACCGGTACGACGAGAAACAATCTGGGTTTCGATCTGATGATAATGTAAAAAAACATTCACCGCCCCCCAAGAAAGCCGAAGGATAAATCATCTTGGATTCCCCAACTATTCTTCAACCTAGACGTTGCGCTTCATAACTTTGCGACAGTCTTTTGTTATAGTCCTGATCCCAACCACTGATTGGAAACCAAGTTGCTACGTTTCGACACTCTCATCATCGGCAGCGGACTGGCCGGTTTAACGCTGGCTCTCAAGCTCGCCGAACACCAAACAGTAGGACTTATCACCAAAAAATCATTGATGGATGGTGCGAGCAATTGGGCGCAAGGCGGTATTGCGGCGGTATTGTCGCCCGACGACACACTGGGTGCGCACATTCAGGATACGCTGACTGCCGGTGCGGGTTTATGTGATGAGGCTGTCACACGCTATGTGGTTGAACACGGCAAAGAATCAATTGATTGGCTGATTGCGCAGGGTGTACCGTTCACCAAAGACAGTGACAATGTGGGTTATCACTTGACGCGCGAAGGCGGTCACAGTCGTCGTCGCATCATTCATGCGGCGGATGCGACGGGTCATGCAGTACAGGAAACCCTTGCGACACGCGTGCTGAATCACCCCAATATCACGGTGCTGGAACACTACATGTCGGTGGATTTGATCACCAGCAAAAAGCTGGGGTTGTCTGGCAATTGTTGTTACGGGATTTATGCCTTAAACACGGTGAAGGACAAGGTGGTCACACTCGCCGCGCACAACACTATTCTTGCCACGGGTGGCACAGGCAAAGTTTACCTTTACACCACCAACCCCGACACTTCCACGGGCGACGGCATTGCTATGGCATGGCGCGCGGGCTGCCGTATAGCCAACATGGAGTTCATTCAGTTTCACCCGACTTGTTTGTATCACCCGCACGCCAAATCGTTTTTGATTAGCGAAGCCGTACGCGGCGAAGGAGGTATATTGAAGTTGCCCGATGGCACGCGCTTTATGCCCGGCCATGATGAACGTGCCGAACTCGCACCGCGTGACGTGGTAGCCAGAGCTATCGATTATGAAATGAAAAAGCACGGACTGGACTGCGTGTATCTGGACATCTCGCACCAGCCAGCAGCTTTTCTTCAGAAGCATTTTCCCAACATTTATGCGCGCTGCCTGGGTCTGGGAATCGACATCAGCAAAGAGCCTATTCCCGTCGTCCCCGCAGCACACTACACTTGCGGCGGGGTAGTTGCCGATTTAAACGCGCGCACCGATGTAAAAAATTTATATGCAGTCGGCGAAACGGCCTACAGCGGATTGCACGGCGCAAATCGACTTGCCAGCAACTCACTGCTGGAATGTCTGGTATTCGCCGATGCTGCGATACGGGATATTTTAAGCAAACCGCAACAAGCGATTCCTCCCCTGCCAGCCTGGGATGAAAGCCGCGTCACCGATGCCGATGAACAGATTGTCATCTCCCATAACTGGGCAGAGCTGCGTCACTTCATGTGGGATTATGTAGGCATAGTCCGCACCAACAAACGTTTGCAACGCGCACAACATCGCATTCAGTTATTGCAAGATGAGATCAACGAGTATTACGCCAACTTCCACATCAGTTCGGATTTGCTCGAACTGCGCAATCTGGTATTGAACGCCGAATTGATTGTGCAAAGTGCATTGCTGCGCCACGAAAGCCGCGGCCTGCATTTCAGCAAAGATTACCCTGACGCGCGGGTCAACCCGCAACCAACTGTACTGACTCCCCAAGCCGCCGAAACCAATTAACAATCACTTCAAGAACCGCAAGCAAACACAAAGCTGTCGAAACATCTCTGAACTGATTGCGTCACGAAAAATAATGCGTGCGGTAGCAAAATATCGCCCTTCTGGTTTTATCCGCAAAATGACAAAGTAATCCGACACTAAACTCGTATCAAACACCCGTCCCGTTAGCTTGCTTCCATTCTGAGTCACGACAGTGACCTCACTTTGGCTCAGTAAAATTTCACGCCAGGAAAATGGGAAACGCATCGCGACATCGCGCGTCAGGTAATAAATTACGCTCATAACCAGCGTTGCAAACATTATCCATTTGAGCACCCAAGGTATGTTGAGCCAATACACCACGAACAGACTACCCAAATGCAAGACCAGCAACACTGATGCCAAAAAACGGGAGGGATTGAGTACCGCTTTCCAGATTAAACCTCTCATGGCTCGGCGCGTATTTTCGACAGCGGTATTAAAAAGAGTACAGCGATAAAATGCCAATCAAAATCAACAGCAAAATCATCAACAGCAAAAAGCCTCCACTGGCAGTTTGCGAGGAAGTATCCACCCAACTTTCATGGGTCAAGGGTTGTAACACTTTGGCTTTTTGTCCCGCCTGCCTGATGGCTTCCGGGCTAGGGACTTCCATTTTGAGCGTTTTGGATAACTCATCCACCTCAGCTGCCGAGGAGGTCAATGCCGCCAAATGCATGGTTGCAGCGGCGGAGTCAAACGCTTGAGAAATAACGCGCTGGGGAGCTGTATCGATGCCCTCCTCACTCACATCCATGCGCGAGGTAATATCAAACGCATCCGGCAATTTTCCGACTTCGTCATCGGGAAGCTTGGATTTTTTGACTCGCTGCCCGGAACGCGGCAGCATGTCCCGGCAGGAAAGCAAGTCATCGGCAAAATCCTTGGCATCTTGATAGCGGTCCTCCAATCCTTTGGACAAGGCCTTGGCCACAATAAAATTTACCATCTGCGGAACGGAGGGATTCAATGAATTAGGGGGCGAGGGAATCGTGTTCAGCGTTTGGTACATAATCGCATTGACGTTGTCCCCGACAAAGGGTGCTTGCCCTGTCAACATTTCGTAGAGCAACACCCCCAAGGAAAAAATATCGGAGCGTTGGTCAGTCAACTTACCCATCACCTGTTCGGGAGACATGTATTTGGGAGAACCCAACACCATACCCGATTGCGTGCGCACCGAAGAAGAGGCCATGCGCGCGATGCCAAAATCGGTGATTTTCACCTGTCCGTCCCGCACCACCATGATATTGGAGGGCTTGACATCCCTATGCACAATGCCAAATTCATGCGCGTATGCTAACCCTTTTGCCACCTGGGCAACAATATCCAGCACCTGATGAACCGGCAGCAAGCCTTCGTCATTCATGATGTCGCGCAGCTCACGACCTTCCAGAAACTCCATGGCAATGTAAGCGACTTCTTCATTTCTGCCCACATCGTAAATCGTGACGATATTGGGATGGCTGAGGCGGCCTGCGGCTTTGGCTTCCTGGTAAAAGCGTCCTTCGTACTCCTCCATCTCATCTGTTGCCAGGCTCAGATTGATGGTCTTGATTGCAACCACGCGATCTATCAATGGATCACGCGCGCGATAAACCACACCCATTGCACCTTGGCCGAGTTCACTCAGTACTTCATAGCGTCCCAACTGACTGATCACTGGATTCACCGAAATCTTTTTTTAGAGCTGTTGCTTGAGCATTATTGATTACAAAAATCCGGATTCACCGAAACTGTCACGCCCGGCTTAAACTTGATGATCTTCCA
>CAZSPN010000034.1:0-5069 GCA_964608835.1 uncultured Gallionella sp. | reverse complement strand
ATCCATGCCTTTTGTATGACTCACCACCACCAAATGACGGCCAGGCGTAACGGGAATAATCAGCGGTGCCCCCCCCACCTTGCCTTTATTTTTACCTCCAACAAACACATCCGCTCCTTCGCGACACGTTACCGAAAGAATGCCATTTGCGCCACTCACACCTTCAGGCAGTGCCCCTCCATTGGCGGGTTTTACTCGTCTGTCAACCACGGTGTGCGTAGAAGGAGATTCCGTTGTAGACACCTCACCCATCGAAACATTTTTTTGCTGTTTTTCCGCCTCACTGATTTCTGAGATTTCTGACTCAACTGTACTCATTTCTGGCTCCGCCGCACTGATTTCTGACTCCACTGTACTCATTTCCGACTCCGCCGTAACACCCGGTAGTATTTCTTTCAGTTTTTTCCGGGTCACTGCTTCCGACTTTTCCGGTTGTGTTCCACTCGGCAACAGCACGGGAGCTTCCATCACCTCCGGATACAACCCAGCAGGAGCAGATTCAGGCAATGTTTTTGCAGCAGATTGGGGTGCAGGTACTATAGCCACTGAATCAGGGTCATTGCCCAATATCAATGATGTACCTTTTCCCAAAAACGCTTCTTCCGCGAACTCCAGCAATGCCAATAAGGCAATTACCAGCAATACCGCATAGATCACCCGCTTGACGGGACCCGCCCGATCAAAACTACGCAACAAATTGGTATGCAAAAACTGCACGCTCGAAACTGCTGGGCGCAAGCTAGTCAGCGTGTTATCCAACGCTTTAGCCAACCCTTTTTTATTGGACTTCTTTCCTTTTGGGTTGGTTTTATCATCGGGAAAGGTTATCGCATACACCTCATGTTCACGAACGTGTTTATCCGTACGCGAACCTTGATAGTGAAACATTCCGGTATATTGTGGGGAAAGCCGCGAAACGGCATCGTAATACGAACGCGATACCAGCACTTGGCTTGTATCAGCAAACCCCATCACCCTTTGTGCAACGTTGATCCCATCGCCCACGATGTTGGGTTGACCGTTAATATCCCGAACCAGGCGCACCGGACCAAGGTTAATACCCATGCGCACCCGTAGCGGATGGTTGAGATTGGGATCTTCATTGAGCAGGCTTTCGCGCAGGCTTAACGCGGATTTGAGCGCGTCTTCCACATCACCGAGAAAGTTGATCGCCGCCCCGTCGCCCGTATCCAGAATGATGCGATCCGTAATGGGTACGTCCCGAATGGCCGCAGAGAGATAGGTATTAAACCTTTCCTTAAGGGATATCTGCCCCATCACGGATTTCTTGGAATATCCAACAATATCCAAGAAGAACACGCTGCACATTATGGTCTTATTATCGGGTTCGTCCATTCAAATTTCCGGCATGTCGGTTTTCACCGAGATCTTAACATCTTGTCAGCATCTTACATCTTGGCAGCATGTTTCGCCGCGCATCACCCGTCCGATTCTAGTGGGTGTCAACGTTTTGCACCAGCCCTGGTTGTTACTTGACTTGCTACGGTTTTTTTTGCTACAAATCGCCTTGCAGAAACCACTTTCGTATGGTCTTGTTTTACCATTTGAACCGCCCCCTCAATAGGATCGGGTGCAATACCATTCTCACTCGCCCAGCTTAATACTTTTGCAATCTCGCCTTCGCCCAACTCCGCCGTCATGCCGCGCTTCAGGCGCGGCGGTAGGTTTATAATCCCAAAACGCACCCGCATCAAACGACTGACAGGCAAACCCAAGGCATCAAAAGTTCGGCGCACCACGCGATTGCGCCCTTCTTTCAACATTACGCGATACCAATGATTAAACCCTTCGCCGCCATGATCTTCAAGTTTTTCAAACTTCACTAAACCATCTTCCAAACTCACCCCTTGCTTGAGTGCGAGCTCAATTTGCTGTTCGGTCATTGTACCTTGCACACGCACAGCATATTCACGCTCAACTTGAAACCGCGGATGCATCAATCGGTTTGCCAATTCGCCCGATGTGGTAAAAATCAATAAGCCGCTGGTATTAAAATCCAGCCTGCCGATGGCAATCCATTTCTGACCTCGCAGCTTGGGTAGTTTATCAAACACACTGGCGCGCTTTCCCGGATCATCACGGCTGACAATTTCACCCTCCGGCTTATGATAGAGCAGCACACGAGTTGCCTGATCACGCTCACCAATGCGCAGGGTACGACGTTCAGCCTTGACCAAATCCCCTTCCACCACGCGCATCCCCAGCATGGCAGGTTCGCCATTGACGGTTACACGCCCTTGTGCAATCCACTCCTCCATCTCGCGTCGGGAGCCTAACCCTGCTTGAGCGAGTGCCTTTTGTAATTTTTCGCCTTGCTCATTCATCATGGTTTATGCCGCTATTTTCCTTCGTTCGAGCAGGGCTTGAGCCAGAGTGCCGCTATCTACTTGCTCTAACTCGCAGCCCACAGGCAATCCTCGCGCAATGCGGGAAACTTTAATTCCTTGGGCTTGTAACATGGTAGCAAGATAATGTGAGGTGGCATCTCCCTCCACCGTAAAATTGGTTGCCAAAATCACTTCACATGCGTGTTCTTGACTTCTCTTGACTAGTCGATCCAGATTTAGTTCTTTTGGACCGATGCCGTCCAACGGAGATAGTTTGCCCATCAACACAAAATACAAGCCGCGATAACACTGAGCTTGCTCTATCATCAATAAATCAGCGGGCATTTCCACCACGCACAACATGCTGGTATCGCGCTTTGGTGAATCACACAAATCACAGATTTCTGTCTCGGAAAAATTGTTGCACTTGATGCAGTGTTGGATGTTGTTGGTCGCTTGTTCCAATGCTTTTGCCAGATTCAACGCGCCAGCCCGATCACGCTGCAACAAGTGATAAGTCATGCGCTGCGCGGATTTCGGCCCCACGCCCGGCAGGCAACGCAATGCCGCAATCAATTCGTCTAAGTGAGATGGCATTCTTAAAAGGGTAATTTCATTCCTGGCGGCAAACCCATCCCTGCCGTAAAGCCGCTCATACGCTGTTGCGAAGTCTCTTCGGCTTTTTTCATTGCATCGTTGAGTGCCAACACAATCAGGTCTTCCAGCATTTCTTTGTCGTCCGACAACAGACTGTCATCCAGTGACACACGTCGCACTTCATGCCCACATGTCATCGTCACTTTCACCATCCCCGAACCCGCCTGCCCTTCCACTTCCACACTCGCCAACTCAGCCTGCACCTTCTGCATGTTTTGCTGCATTTGCTGTGCTTGCTTCATCATGTTGCCCAAACCACCCTTCATCATTTTTATTTCCTCCTAAATTTGCTGTATCGGTTTAATAGACTCAGCAATCAAACTCGCGCCTAACTCGCGCTGCGCTTCGATTACAAAACTGTCCTGCACAATCGCATCATTCGCTTGTTGCTGCTTAAGTTGTTTATCGTTTTGCTCAATGATTGCTGGCGTAGCAATCTCCACTTTACCCAGCACTATATTCAGCTTAATCGGCTTGCCAAAGTATTCGCTTAATGCCTGCTGCAATTTATCACTAGCCATTTTAGTCTGCGAATGTTTAAACTCATGCGCTAATCGCAACGTCACTGCGTCATCAGAAAGATTTTCCAGCACGCAGTTTTTTGCCAACTGCTGCGCCATGCTTTGCACATTTAGTTGGCTCAACAACGTCGCCCAATCGGGCTTGCCGCCACTTTCGTCTTTGCCGCTTACAATCGTCACCTGTGCATGTTTTACTGCGACTTGCTTATCGATAGGTTGCGCCATTGACTTCTGGGGTGCCGCCTCCTTGTCTGGCCTGAAAGCCAACATACGCAGCAACGTCATAGTAAACCCGGCATATTCATCGGGAGACAAATCAATTTCATCGCGCCCATGAATTGCAATCTGATAATAAAGCTGCACTTCTTCTGAGGTCAGCATTCTGGCGAGATCAATTAATCGCTCACGCGTCGGTTCATCTTCAGCAATCGCTTGCGGCACAGTTTGTGTCAAAGCAATGCGATGCAGTAAAGTCGCCAAATCTTGCAATGCCGCCTCAAACAATACACTGCGCGCGGCCATTTCATTGGCAATGTTAAGAATCCGCTGGCCATTTTTTTCATGCAACGCTTCCAGCAAATCAAACAAATAACTTTGATCGATTGCACCCAGCATGGTTTCCACCACAGTCTTTTCCACCGCGCCAGCGGAGAATGCAATGGCTTGATCCATCAGGCTCAGCGCATCCCGCATACTGCCCTGTGCGGCGCGGGCTATCATATTGACCGCAGGCATTTCAAAGGTAATTTGTTCTTGCTCCAGCACATACTGCAAATGCGTGGCGATTACACTCAGTGGCAATTGTTTCAGATTAAATTGCAAACAACGCGACAGCACCGTGACGGGAATTTTCTGCGGATCAGTCGTTGCCAGAATAAATTTAACGTGACTGGGCGGCTCTTCCAAAGTCTTCAACATCGCATTGAAAGCTGACTTGGAAAGCATGTGAACTTCGTCGATGATGTACACTTTGAAACGCCCGCTACTCGGCGCGTACAACGCGCTTTCGAGCAGCTCGCGCATGTTATCCACTTGCGTATTCGATGCGGCATCCAGCTCAATCAGATCAACGAACCTGCCACTGTCAATTTCTTTGCACGCGATGCACACGCCACACGGTGTGGCCGTAATCCCCGTTTCACAGTTAAGCGATTTGGCATAAATTCGCGCTATGGTGGTCTTGCCCACTCCACGTGTACCAGTAAATAGATAGGCGTGATGCAAACGATTCTGTGTCAGTGCGTTGGTCAACGCACGCACCACATGCTCCTGCCCCGCCAATTGCGCAAAAGACTTAGGTCGCCACTTGCGTGCCAGTACGGTAGTTGCTGACAAGTTATGCCACGCTGATGATGTGCGAAACGAACCCGCGACAAGCACATGCTTCGATTCGTTTAACGCACACATTGATTGAATAAATGTCGGTAGCGATTTTTTTCATAGCTGCTCCACATCTAAAAATAGGAGGCGAGCCTTACCCCCGGCACTTGCGATGAATGGCTGTGGCTGCTTCCTTCCGGACCTGACCCGGTTCACCACCTCA
>CAZSPN010000033.1:21280-28370 GCA_964608835.1 uncultured Gallionella sp. | reverse complement strand
GACGATGTGTTATGGCGCGGCAAGCCAACCTGCCATGTTCAGTATGGCGAAGCCACCGCATTACTGGTGGGCGATAGCTTGCAGACTTTGGCTTTTCAATTAATTGCGGAAAATAATTTAAGTAATGATGCGACGCGACAATTGGCGATGATTAAAACATTGGCAATTGCCTCTGGCTCACGTGGTATGGCAGGCGGTCAGGCGATGGATCTGGTCAACGTGGGTAAAGCATTGAGCCTGCAAGAATTGGAGATGATGCACATCCATAAAACGGGCGCGCTGATTCGAGCTGCCGTTTTGCTGGGCGCGCAGTGTGGTGAATTTACCGAAGCACAGTTGGCGAATTTGGATCACTTTGCCAAGTGCATGGGCTTGGCTTTTCAGGTGGTAGATGATGTTCTGGACAGCGAGGCCGATACCGCCACTTTGGGTAAAACCGCAGGCAAAGATGCAAATAACAGCAAACCAACTTACGTCAGTCTGCTGGGTGTACAGGATGCACGTGTGATGGCGAAAACGCTGCATGATGAGGCATTGGCAAGTTTGGTGGAATTCGGTCAGGGTGCGCGGAGATTACGCGAGTTGGCCGACTTTATCGTGTTGCGAAAGTTCTGATGTACTCCCTCCTCAACACCATAAACACACCCTACGATCTGCGCCGCCTGAGCAAAGATCAGTTGCCACATTTGGCAGATCAGGTACGCGAATTCCTGATTGAATCGGTCAGCAAAACAGGCGGACACTTATCTTCCAACCTCGGCACGGTCGAACTGACGCTCGCGCTGCATTACATTTACAACACGCCGGAAGATCGACTGGTGTGGGATGTCGGACATCAGACTTACACCCACAAAATCATCACGGGAAGGCGCGAGGCGATGAGCAAGTTGCGTATGGCGGGCGGCATAGCGGGTTTCCCCAAGCGCGAGGAAAGCCCTTATGACACCTTTGGCACAGGCCACTCCAGCACGTCCATTTCGGCAGCATTGGGCATGGCGGTAGCGGCAAAAATAGACGGACTGGATCGTCGTGCTGTGGCGATTATCGGCGATGGCGCAATGACGGGAGGCATGGCGTTCGAAGCGTTAAACAACGCCGGCGCAATGGATGCAAATTTATTGGTGATACTCAACGACAACGACATGTCGATTTCCAAACCTGTAGGCGCGCTGAATAACTACCTTGCCAAGCTGATGTCAGGGCGATTTTATTCGGCGGTGCGCAGCACGGGTGAGAAGGCACTGCGCGGCATTCCACCGATGCACGAATTCGCCAAGCGTGCCGAAGAACATGTCAAAGGAATGGTTGTACCGGGAACAATGTTTGAGGAATTTGGCTTTAATTACATCGGTCCGATTGATGGGCATGACACCAATGTGCTGCTCGACACCTTGAGCAACATTCGCAAACTGGAAGGCCCACAGTTCCTGCATGTGGTGACGCAAAAAGGCAAGGGCTACGACAAGGCAGAAGAAGATTGCCTGCTGTATCACGGAGTCAGCAAATTTGACCGAACCAATGGCATTACACCCAAACCAAGCAGCAAGCTCACTTACACGCAAGTGTTCGGGCAATGGCTGTGCGACATGGCAGCGCAGGACAAACGTCTGGTGGGCATCACGCCCGCGATGTGCGAAGGTTCTGGATTGGCAGAATTTGCACAGCAATACCCTAACCGCTATTTTGATGTGGGCATCGCCGAACAACACGCGCTCACCTTTGCGGCTGGGCTGGCATGTGAGGGTCATAAGCCTGTAGTGGCAATTTACTCCACGTTTTTGCAGCGTGCTTACGATCAACTCATACACGATATTGCAATACAAAATTTACCCGTGGTGCTGGCGATTGATCGCGGCGGTTTGGTGGGTGCGGATGGCGCAACCCACGCGGGCAGTTTTGATCTCACCTACTTGCGCTGCGTGCCGAACATGACGGTGATGACTCCCGCCGATGAAAATGAATGTCGTCAGATGTTGTACACCGCTATGCAATTAAATACCCCCAGCGCGGTGCGTTATCCGCGCGGGACAGGAACTGGCGTAACGATAGAAAAATCTATGCAAAACCTGCCTGTTGGCAAAGGTGAAGTGCGCTGCGCCGGCGAGCGGGTTGCGATACTGGCTTTCGGTTCCATGCTTGCACCGTCTTTGGCGGCAGGTGAACAGCTAAATGCAACAGTCATAAACATGCGATTTGTTAAACCGCTGGATGAGGAACTGATATTGCGTATGGCTCGTGAACACGAGCTATTGGTCACTGTAGAAGAAAATACCGTGCAAGGTGGCGCAGGCAGCGCGGTGGCAGAATGTTTGCAGCAATACGGTATCGTCATCCCGTTGTTACAGCTCGGCTTGCCTGACAAGTTCATCGAACAGGGCGACTCGGCTCAAATGCTGGCGGATTGTGGTTTGGATGCCAATGGACTGGTGGTATCCATCCAAAGCAGATTAACCAAGTAAAACCGTCTGAATTGCGTATAATTACGCACGAATTCCTTTCTCATCGGGAGGCTAGCCTTGAACAAACCCACACCCAATTTTATTCCCGACGTACAAAACTCTGAAGATACACGCCATATTGCCATTAACCGCGTGGGCATTAAAGGCATACGTCATCCCGTAAAGGTGAAAGACAAGAGCGTCGGAGTGCAGCACACCATTGCCACGTTCAACATGTATGTGCATTTGCCACACAATTTCAAAGGCACACATATGTCGCGTTTCGTAGAAATCCTCAACGAGCATGAGCGCGAAATTTCAGTGGAATCATTTGAAACGATCTTGCAAGAAATGGTGGTTCGCCTCGAAGCGCAATCAGGTCACATCGAGATGAACTTTCCGTATTTCGTGAACAAGACCGCACCAATTTCCGGCGTAAAAAGCTTGCTGGACTACGATGTGACACTAATAGGCGAAATTCTCAATGGTAAGCCCAGTGTGACCATGAAGGTGCTCGTGCCAGTCACCAGTTTGTGCCCCTGCTCGAAAAAAATCTCCGAGCGCGGTGCGCACAATCAGCGTTCGCATGTCACGCTGACCTTGCGCACCAATCGTTTCGTGTGGATAGAAGATGCCGTGCGTATTGCCGAAGAGCAAGCCTCGTGCGAGTTGTATGGATTGCTCAAACGTCCCGACGAAAAATACGTCACCGAGCGTGCTTACGACAACCCGAAATTTGTCGAAGACATGGTGCGAGATGTGGCGGCAGTGCTGGATGCCGATGAACGGATTGATGCATACATGGTGGAATCTGAAAATTTTGAATCTATCCACAATCATTCGGCTTATGCGTTGATTGAAAGAGATAAGGGCAAGGATTGAGAAGTTAAAATTGAAGAACCCTCGCCCTTGTTAACTCCTCAATCCCAGTATGAAACCCGTCGCCATTTTTCGCCACGTTAAGCACGAAGGTCCGGGCTTCCTTGCCGAATTTTTGGATGCACATAAAATTCCGTGGCAACTGATTGATAGCCCAACCGCCAATTTGGCTTCGCATCCCGCATCGGCTTATTCAGGGCTAGTGTTCATGGGCGGGCCGATGAGCGTCAATGACGATTTACCCTGGATTCCACCTGTGCTTAATTTAATCCGCGATGCCTTTGCGCAGGACGTGCCACTGCTGGGGCATTGCCTTGGCGGACAGCTTATTTCCAAGGCTCTCAGTAGTGTCGTGTCAGCCAACCCCATTAAAGAAATTGGTTGGGGTGAGGTGAGCGTTGCGGATAATGAGGCTGCGCGTGACTGGTTCGGCGATATTCAAATTTTTCAGGCATTTCACTGGCACGGTGAAACCTTCACCCTGCCGCAAGGCGCGACACTTCTGCTTTCCAGCATGCATTGTGCCAACCAGGCCTATGCCATCGGCAAGCATCTCGCGCTGCAATGCCACCCTGAGATGACCGCCGCGATGATCGTTGATTGGTGCAAAGAAGATGCGAGTGAAATAGCCGTAAGCAACAGTGTAGCCGTGCAATCGGCAGAGCAAATTCAGCAATACATGACAGCCAATTTACCGCAACTAAATAGCGTGGCTCATCGCTTGTATAGTCAATGGATTAAAGGATTGCAGACAGATTGATGCCCGTCGTTTGCACGGGTAATTCACAATCAAGTCAGACCAGTCGTAACAAACTCCAACGCATTCTGATCCGGGTCGCGGCAGAACAACGCCTTGCGACCCGACTGGCTTAACGTATAAGTCACACCCGCCGCATCCAATCGCTCAGCCAGCTCGGTCATATCGGTCACCGACAATGCAACATGACGATCTCGCCCACCGTGTGCGGGACGCTGCAAACCCGCTTCGGGATTGGGTAACACCATCAAATGAATTTGCTGGTTTGCCCCAACGTCATACCACACCCCGTCAAAGCTCATCGTCGGGCGGGCGGCATCAACCTTTAAGCCCAAAACATTCTCGTAAAAGGCGCGCGCTTTTGCCAGATCGGAAGTCAAAAACGTGGCGTGAAGAATTCCAGTAACCATCATACTTTCACCGGAATCACTTTGCTTGCCGCCAGCTTTGCACGACTTCTTGCCTCATCGGTATCTTTCCCCGTCGCCAATGCCACACCCATGCGACGCTTCTTGAATGATTCAGGTTTTCCAAACAGACGTATATCGCTGCACGGCACACGCAGTGCTTCATCCACGCCCATGAATGCAATGCCTTGTGATTCATGTTGCCCATAGATCACGGCACTCGCGCCAGCTGCACGCAAGCTCACGTCCACCGGAAAGCCGAGTATTGCGCGCGCATGCAACTCAAACTCATTCTGAATTTGTGTACACATCGTCACCATCCCCGTATCGTGCGGACGCGGACTAACTTCACTAAACCAGACTTCATCACCTTTCACAAATAATTCCACACCGAAAATGCCCAAGCCACCAAGGTCATCCGTTATTTTTTTTGCAATGTCACGCGAGCGTTGCAAAGCCAATGACGACATAGCTTGCGGCTGCCAGCTTTCCACATAATCACCCTGCACTTGCACATGACCAATGGGTTCACAGAAATGCGTTTCTGTTTTTCCGTCCGCACCGATTGCACGCACTGTGAGCTGCGTAATTTCATAATCGAAGTGAATCACGCCCTCCACAATCACCCTGCCCTGATTCACGCGACTGCCGCTGGCGGCGTAGTCCCACGCCGCATCCACTTCAGCGGCATCCTCAACTTTAGATTGTCCCTTGCCTGATGACGACATCACAGGCTTGATGATGCACGGGTAGCCAATCTGGTTTATCGCAGCACGCATTTCTGCCAAGCTGTCGGCAAAGCAATACGGGGAAGTCGGCAAGCCCAATGTCTCGGCAGCCAAGCGGCGTATGCCTTCGCGGTTCATCGTCAGACGCGCTGCACGCGAGGTGGGAATAACGCGCACCAAACCCTCGCGTTCGATTTGCTCCAACATCTCTGTCGCAATCGCTTCAATCTCAGGCACGATGATGTGCGGCTTTTCTAGCTCAACCAAGACGCGTAACGCGGCACCATCCGCCATGTTGATAACGTGTGAGCGATGTGCCGCTTGATGTCCGGGCGCGTTGGCATATCGATCCACCGCAATAGATTCCACACCCAGCCGTTGCAGCGCAATGATGACTTCTTTACCCAGCTCACCACTGCCCAACAACATTACGCGGGTGGCGGAAGGACTAAGCGGCGTACCAATGATTATCTTGTTTGTGTGAGTGGTCATGTTGTGTGGAAAAGTGAATTTTAACTGCGTGAAATTATACACACGCAGGCTATTTTTCTTGAACCGCAATAAGAGTAGGATGAGCCTTTGATTCCAACCACAAGGAGCGAAATCATGTCCAACATCGTGCAGTTACTGGGTGACGAAGCCGAACAACTATTGAATCATCGCTGTATGGGCATTCCAAAAGAATCGCTGCATTTGCCGGGATCAGATTATGTGGATCGTGTGGTGTCGATGAAAGACCGCAAGGTCGGCGTGCTGCGCAGTCTGCAAGCCTTGTATGGGCAAGGTCGATTGGCGAACACGGGCTATCTTTCGCTGCTGCCTGTCGATCAGGGTGTAGAGCATTCTGGTGGCGCGTCGTTCGCACCGAACCCTATTTATTTCGACCCGGAGAACATCGTCAAGCTCGCCATCGAAGGCGGCTGCAACGGCGTGGCATCCACGCTGGGTGTGCTGGGCTCAATTGCTCGCCGCTATGCGCACAAAATTCCATTCATCGTAAAAATCAACCACAACGAAATGCTGACCTATCCCAACATCTACGACCAGACACTATTCGCCAGCGTCGATCAAGCGTTCGACATAGGTGCAGTAGCAGTGGGCGCAACCGTGTTCTACGGCTCGGAACACTCACGCAGGCAAATTCAGGAAGTCTCCGAAGCGTTTGAACACGCGCATGAACTTGGCATGGCAACCGTGTTGTGGGCTTACTTGCGAAACCCCGCTTTCAAGATAAATGACAAGGACTATCACGTTGCCGCCGATCTTACCGGACAAGCAAACCACCTCGCCGTCACCATCAACGCCGACATCGTCAAACAAAAAATGGCGGAAAACAACGGCGGCTACAACGCCATCAAATTCGGCAAAACCAGCCCCAAAGTGTATAGCGAACTCACCACCGATCATCCCATCGACCTCGTGCGCTATCAAGTGGCGAACTGCTACATGGGGCGCGTCGGCATGATTAACTCTGGCGGTGAATCGGGCAAAGATGATTTGCATCAAGCGGTGCGCACCGCCGTCATCAACAAGCGAGCCGGTGGCATGGGGCTAATTTCAGGGCGCAAAGCATTTCAAAAACCAATGCAAGACGGCGTGGCGTTGCTAAATGCGATTCAGGATGTGTATTCGGATAAGGTGGTGACGGTAGCCTGATAATCCAAGACAGCAGGCTCAAGCTGGCACAAGTTGAGATTTCAAGTTTGACGGGAGTCAGTAGAATCAAAAGCAGTCTGTCTGGCTTGCGCAGTGGAAAAATCTTGAAGCCAAATCTGTTTAATCGAGAGATGTCTCCTCCGGACAAACCCTCCGACGCTTGTATTTAGGCCAAGCGTGCTTGACAATGCGGATGAAGGTAGCAAATTGGAGGCAAAATGAATT
>CAZSPN010000033.1:13705-21270 GCA_964608835.1 uncultured Gallionella sp. | reverse complement strand
AGAACAGCGTGGCGAAACACGTTTCGCACTTACTCAAAAACCCAAAGGAATGTTGTTTCTGCACGTCGGTAGCGAGTGCCTTCCCGTGCGGGCTATTCGTGATATTTCGCAAACTGGTGTTAGTTTATTTTTTGATTACGACATCAAATCCGGCGATCACATTGATATTGAATACAAGGACAGGGAAAACAGTATCAAAGTATCGGGCATCGTGGTGTGGCGCGTTCAACCAGATCACGCGCTATCCGAGGCAAAGCACTTGCTGGGAATCAACATGCTCAGTCCCAATTTGTTGCTGAGTTTTATGCAAGTGGCCTAATCACGGCATCACCAGAACTCCCCCATTGTTGAGTTTGTGCAGTGCCTGCAACAACCCGACTTTTAAGTTAAATGATGAAATTACTTTTTCGGCTTCTAACGCTATTGCTCATACCCACCCTCCTGACAGCATGTGGAGGAGGTGGCTCATCTTCCCCACCAACACCCACCTCACATCAAGTAACAATTTCTTGGGCTGCAAACCGCGAGGCGGCAGTCAACAGCACGGGCGGAGGTTACAAGATTGCTATCAGCGGGCAATCCGTCATAGATGTGCCTTATCCGTCGGGAACGAGTGCAATCGCAACACTGATGAGCGGTAGTTATATGGTCACCATTACGGCTTACTCAGCCCTCAACCCAACAACGGGATTGTCTGGCACAAACACGAGCTTGCCTTCCACATCAACGACTATCAACGTACCTTACTAAACGGGGAGTTATCACCATGAAAATAATCTCCCTCGTTTCGTTATTATCCTGTTTCGGTTTGTTGCTCACACAAAGTTCAGTACAGGCTGCTGGTTTTCAATCCACCTCAGGTGGAAATCAATACACCCCCGACGAAATTATCGTTAAGTTCAAGCCTAATACATCGCTATCGGCACGTTCACAAACAGCACGAGCTTTCGGTGCTAAATCTATTCAAGCATTGTCCAACACTGCCGACTGGAGCGTTGTGAAACTGGCTGCCGGTCAAACCGTGACACAGACATTGAGCATTTACGCAAATGATCCCGACGTGGAATTCGCCCAGCCCAACTATATCTATCACGCAACCGCTGTGCCGAATGATCCTGAATACAATCAACTTTGGGCAGCAAAAAATACCGGTCAGCCTATTACAGGTACATATCCCACAGGACTTCTTGCTTCAGTTACAGGAAAGGCTGGCGACGACATGAATCTGGAAGCCGCTTGGAACGTACAAACCGATTGCAGTGCTATCACCGTTGCAGTGATTGATTCGGGCGTGAATTACAATTCAAACGACTTGGCTGCCAACATGTGGAATGGCGGCGTTGCCGCACCGTTACATGGTTGGAACTTTGTGAGTTCGGTATCGGGAGGCACTTCTGATCCGATGGATTACAACGGTCATGGCACACACGTTGCGGGCATCATCGGTGCTGTGGGCAATAACAGCACAGGCACGACTGGTGTATGTTGGAAAGCCAGCATCATGGCAGTACGCGTGCTGGATGCAACAGGAGGTGGTTACACTTCCGGCATCATTCAAGGAATTGACTTCGCTACCACTCACGGTGCAAAAATTATTAACATGAGCTTAGGCAATGCGGGGTTATTTGACCAAGCTTTTAGCGATGCGATCTCCCGCGCACAGACCAACGGCGTACTCGTAGTCGTGGCAGCGGGCAATGAAAAAACCAATAACGATACCACGGCGAACTACCCTTGCAACCTCCCTCAAGCCAATTTACTTTGCGTTGCTGCCCTTGACCAGTACTACGCGCTGGCAACCTTTTCGAATTGGGGCGCAAACAACGTGGATGTGGGCGCACCAGGCACCAACATTCGCAGCACTTGGGCGGGAACTAATATCACCATCAAAGACCCTCTCAATTCAGGTTGGGTCGGCAGTACCACTACAGCTTCGGGTGGTTGGGCTTATTACACCTTTGTCTCCGGTGCAGGGCTGATCGCAACACCTAAAACCAACTGGGGCAATCCTCTCTCTCTGTATAGCGCGGGGACAGATGACCGTATTTATAAAACATTTGACTTGTTGGGCATGGCAGGAGCTGATGTCGTATCCCTTGCTGTAGATGCCGCGATCAATGTTAAAAATGGTGACTACTTTGTCGGAAATTTTAAGACATCCGGGGGCGACCCATTTCAAGGAGGGGTAAATATTTTTGGTGCAACCAACATGAAAACCAATACCTCATTCACTAGCGCAACATTTGATATTGCAGGGTGTGTCAGCGCAACATGTAGTATCGGTGCGCAATTGCTATCAACGCCTGCTTCCACACGAGATATTGGCGTGGCGATTCCCAGATTCAGTATTGAATCACTCACGCTGAATTCCTCCAGCTATAAAACTATTAGCGGTACATCCATGGCCACTCCTGAAGTTGTTGGGGTGGCCGCTTTGGTGTGGGCGCACAATCCACAATTTACCTACACCGACGTGACAAACGCTATTAAACAGGGCGGTCGTACCATTCCCGCCTTGGCGGGTAAAACCACCACGGGCAAAGCGGTGGATGCGATGGGCGCACTGTCACACATCACTCCACCCACAGGCATTACTGTAAATGTGCAATAACATGAATACCAAATTGGTTATGTTAGCTGTGCTTTCGTTAACTATCATCTCCTGCACTCGCCCCCACACCGAGACCGCTGCTTTGAACGAAAACCCTGCCACGACGTCAAACCAAGCTCGCTATAACGGCTACATCGTCAAATCTTCAAAGGAAGGTGAGTCTGCGATTCGCCGCATTTACTCAAAATTTGGAATCGTCACCATTAAGTTTATCGGTAACGATCAATTTGAACTCAATTTACAAAATGATCCGGGTTTATTGGAAATGGAAAGTTTGGCAAATCAGTCAAGTGGTGCAGTCAAAGCGATACAGCCCAATTATATTTACAAGGCTTTGTAAGAAACCATCTCAGATTCACTAAATCCCCGGCCTAAATTTCCTAATTCCGCAAAGGCTTGCCGTTCTTCAGCATATATTCCACCCGTTCACGGGTCTTGTCGGTCGCTATCAGCTCCATGAAGTGCTTACGCTCCAGATCAAGTATCCACTGTTCATCAACCAGACTGCCTGCCTCCACATCGCCGCCACACATAATTTCGGCAACACGGCAACCAATGTTGTAGTCGTGTTCGGAGATGAATCCGCCTTCGAGCATGTTGAGCATTGAGGCTTTGAATGTGGCGATGCCGGTGCGTCCCGCAACAGGAATTTGCCGCTGGTGCAATGGGGGGCGATATGCGGTGGCTTTCAAAGCGCGTGCTTCTTCCTTGGCTACATGTAGCAGTTCAAAGCGATTCATCACAATACGATCAGTCGGTTTGAGGTAACCCATGTCGCGCGCCATTTCCGCGCTCTTGGCAACTTCGCCCATGGCGATCTGCTGGAAGTAACGTTTGAGGAACGGGAAGATGTCGCCACCCCTGGCTTCCACTGCGGCACGTTGCGCCATTTCTTTGCAACCACCGCCTGCTGGTAGCAAACCCACGCCGACTTCAACGAGGCCAATGTAACTTTCCAATGTGGCGACCATGCGCGAGCAGTGAATGGCAAATTCACATCCGCCGCCAAGTGCCAAACCATCCACAGCGGCGATGGTGGGGACTTGTGCGTATTTCAAACGCTGCGAAATGATCTGAAATTTTTCTACTACATCTGCAACGCGAGCCACATTACCTGTTGCGGCATTCAGTACGTCGCCCAACCCACCCCCGCCCGCTACGGTATATTTTACGCGGCTTGCAGCCTGCTTTAATTTGCCGAACATGCCCGCTTCCGGCACGGGTTCTTGCACACCCTGCATGGCTTGCAGCAGGTTTGCCCCTGCCGAAAAAGGCGGCTCGGTTTGCCAGATAACCAGTGCGGAGAAATGCGCTTCGGCTTCATCGAGTGCGCGCAGAATGCCGTCCAGCACCTCGTTGCCCAGCGTGTGCAGCTTGCTCCTGAAACTGAGGATGGCGATGTTGTCACCTGTGTGCCAAAGCCTCACATGCTCGTTTTCAAATACTGTCTCACCATATTCACGCACTTCGCCCAGCAGTGCATCGGGATAAAGCTGGCGACGATACACAGGAAGCGCGGAGCGAGGTTGATAGCCCGGCAATCTTTCCGCATTCTCGCCCAAAAGTGTACCGATAGGTTTCTCGTTACCGCGCATCGCGCCCTGCGCATCTGACAAATGAGGGTTGTAAAGGTTAGGGTGGGGAGAATATGAACCCTGCACCGTGTGCACACCCACGCGTGATACCTCTGTAGCCCAATCAGGAAGAGGCTCTCCAGCCATCGTCTTACCTGCTACGATATCGGCATTGATCCAGCCCACCACCTGTTGCCAGCCTGCTGCTTGCCAGATTTCAAACGGGCCTGTGTCCCAGCCAAAGCCCCAACGCACCGCTAGATCAAGGTCACGCGCATTGTTGGCGATGTTGGCGAGTTGCGTCGCACAGTAGTGGAAGGTGTCGCGGAAAATGCTCCACACGAATTGCGCTTGCGGATTGTCGCTGTCGCGCAGCTTGCCCAGTTTGGCCGACCAGTCACGTTCGCGCAACATGTCTTTCACGGCATCATCGGCTTTACCATCGGACACGCGATACGCGCCGTTCGCCAAATCCAGCACTTGAATTTCTTTGCCTATTTTTTGATACACACCGCGTTTGGCTTTTTGACCTAATGCGCCTTGATCAATTAGCTTGCACATCCAGTCCGGTGATTTGAAATGGCTGTGCCAAGCATCATCCGCAAGGTTGTCGCGCATGGTGTTCACGACATGCGAGAACACATCGATACCCACCACATCCAGCGTGCGAAACGTCGCACTTTTGGGGCGTCCGAGGTAACGCCCCGTGAGTGCGTCCACCACATCAAAGCCCAAACCCAAACGCTGCGCATGGTGCATGGTTGCCAGCATGGAGAACACGCCGATGCGGTTAGCGATAAAGTTTGGCGTATCTTTGGCGCGTACCACGCCTTTGCCCAGCGTAGATACCAGAAATGTTTCCAGTTGATCGAGTAAGGGTGCGTCCGTGCCAATACAGGGAATCAACTCGACCAAGTGCATGTAGCGCGGGGGGTTGAAAAAATGGATGCCGCAAAAACGGTGGCGCAAATTTTCTGGGAAGGCTTCAGCCAATTTATTGATCGACAAGCCGGAGGTATTGGTGGCAAAAATGGCGTGTGAGCCCAGGAACGGTGCAACCTTACGATACAGATCAGATTTCCAGTCAATACGTTCTGCAATCGCCTCAATCACCAAATCGCATCCGCGTAATTTCTCCAGATGCTGCTCGTAATTCGCCGCTTCAATAAAATTGATTTTTGCAGGACTGGAGACGGGCGCAGGATCAAGCTTCTTCAAGCCTTCCAAGGCTTTGTTGACAATGCCGTTTGCCTCGCCTTCTTTCGCGGGTAAATCAAACAACAGCGTCTCGACATTGGCATTCACAAGATGCGCCGCAATCTGCGCACCCATTACACCCGCACCGAGTACGGCGACTTTATGGATCACAAAATTTTCGCTCATTGCAATTCTCCAGAAACAAAAAAGGGGAAGACTTGATACGCACCACCAAGCCCTCCCCCCCTTACAAATTTAGTTACTTAAAAATTGTGCGTGTATTGCGCGCTAAAAATATCGACGCTGTTTTTGTAAGAGCCTACCAAATTACCTTTTCCAGCGACTGCTTGATTATCCGCAATCGTCGAATCCTTTACGAATATATGCGTATATCCAAAATCAATTGTGCTAGCTGCTGACATTTTGTACTTCCCACCCAATGCCAGCCAAGTACGGTCATTATCTGGAATTCGAGCCGTGCGATAGGTATCGGAAACGGGTGCTTGATCAAATGCGATGCCTGCACGGACAGTCATTTTTTCATTGTAATGATGACTCGCACCTGCACTTACGCGCCACGTGTCTTCCCATTTTTCTTGGACAGTCTGTACATTTGCACCACTGGTACGATCAATCTTGAGTTGCTCAAATACGCTCCAACCAGTCCACGTTGCATCTGCCATCACTTCATAACTGTCACTTAGTTTATGAACTCCACTCAAAGAAAAGGAATCAGGCATGGAAATAGCCAAAGTTACATCACCATTTTGTACAGTAGGTTGAGCTGCCAAAGCTGCGGGAACGCCTGTAAATCCAACCGTCCCTGTCAATGTGTATTTAATAGTGGAGCGATAAGCAGCACCTAATCGAGTGTTATCATTCAGATTCATTAAAGCACCCAAGTTATATCCCCAAGCTGAGTCACTACCACTAATTGTTACCACCCCCTCCACACCTGGACCCCCTACAGCGGTTAGCGCACTATCACCACCAACCGCAAATGCTGCCGCGCTATAGTTAACAGCACTAGTTAGCTCACCCTTAATGTGCTGATAATTTAGCCCTGCGCCTAAACTTAATGCGTCACTTGCTTGATATGAAACGGATGGATTCAAATTAACCGTTTCAATTTTTGATTTAATCGCTTGAAAGCGCCCCATCCAGTTTGAGTCATATTCGGTTTGCAACCCGAAAGGTGCATTGATTCCCAGTCCAATGCGCGTTTTTGGATTTAATTCCATCGCAAAATAAGCATTCGGCACAAATGCCATTCCGCCTGCATCACCACCCGTTCCACCCACAGATGGTTGGAGTGCAGCAGCAGTAGAGCCATTATCAGAAAACTTCGCCGAGGGTGTAATGAGATGCCCTGCAACCACGACCTGCTTGCCACTCAAACGCGACATTCCCGCTGGATTAAAGAAAATCGTTGAAGCATCTTCCGCCGCTGCCGCGCCACCCGCATAGGCGTTACCCAAGCCACTGGCATTTTGCTCAATCAAGGCAAACCCTGATGCCGCAGCACTTCCAGACATCGCCAATAATGCACCTGCCACTGACCAACTTACCATCGTTTGTTTGAATATCATGATTCTCTCTCCCAAGTAAAATGAAAAAACACCCACAAAAACTGTCTCGAATAATGCGCTTATTCTTCTACTGATACAACTCTAGGTTTGCGATTTTCATCCACCGCCACGTAGGTCAAAGTTGCCTCGGTAACTTTGACGCATTCCGGTTTGGCCGGGTTGCGCTGCACATAGACTTCCACCTCCACAGTGATGGAGGTGTTACCCACTTTGATGATGTCGGCATAGAAGCTGACGATATCACCGACGAACAACGGTTGCTTAAACACGAATGAATTCACCGCCACCGTCGCCACCCTGCCCCTGGCGCGCTGCACGGCGGGGATACTGCCCGCAATATCCACTTGCCCCATTAGCCAGCCGCCAAATATATCGCCTGTGTAATTGGCATCGGAAGGCATCGCGGCCACGCGGATGGTGGGTTCACGATTGGGTAGCGTTACGATGGGCTGCTCGGACACGGCGGTGTACCTTTCTATAAATTCTTGCTTCTTCCCGTCATTCCCGCGCAGGCGGGAATCCAGGCAATTCGCGCAGCCTGTCCGGCTGGATTCCCGCCTGCGCGGGAATGACGGGTTCATTCGCGGGAATGAC
>CAZSPN010000033.1:0-13695 GCA_964608835.1 uncultured Gallionella sp. | reverse complement strand
CCCGTCATTCCCGCGCAGGCGGGAATCCAGCGGTTTTACCTAAAGTGCTTTTGATTTTGTCCCCGCGATGCGGGGTGCTTTTTCAATTAACTGGATTCCCGCCTGCGCGGGAATGACGAATCCCTAATGACCCTCATAAAGTTGCTTAATTTGTTTATCAAATCTGCCCACCACATGCGGACGCTTCAATTTTAGAGTCGGAGTAAGCAAGCCATTATCAATGCTCCAAGACTCTTGCAGTAATAGCACACGATTGATCTTCGCATAGCCGGGAAACTCTTTCACACCCACCGCAATTCGTTCCAATACCTTGGTCTGTACCCGACTATCCGCAAGCGTTGCCGACTCGTTGGCGTTCATACCCAACTCTTTACAGAATTGCAACCATGCCTCCGGGTTAAGCACCACCAGCGCGACCAGATAAGGGCGAGCTTCGCCGAAGATCATGGCCTGATCGAACAGCTTGTCCTGCAAGATCGCCAGCTCCATATCATTCGGCGGAATTTTTTCGCCGTTGGACATGACAATGATTTCCTTGATGCGCCCGGTTATATAAACGTGTCCCGTCTCGCTGATGCGCGCAATGTCCCCTGTGCTCAACCAGCCATCGGCATCTATCATTGCCTGGGTCGCTTCGGGATTATTCCAATAACCCAGCATGACATTCGGCCCCTTCACTTGCAGCTCGTTACGTTCGCCCAGACGAACCTGAACGTCGGGGATAGGCAGCCCCGCGCTATCGGGGAAGTTATTATCTTCGTGGTTGCCTGTAATGACAGGGCTGGTTTCGGTTAAACCGTAACCCTGAATAATGGGTAAACCCAAGCCAATAAACATGCGGGAAATTTCGGGAGCGAGTGCCGCTCCACCACTGAATGCGGCACGTAAATGTCCGCCCAATTTGTCCATAATTTTTTGTGCGACCAATTTTTTTAGAATAGGCCATAACAAAAAGCTCGGCTTCCAGCCCCCCCTGCCCTGCTGCTGCTCAAATCGCGCCCAACCCACATCAACGGCCAGTTTGAACAGTTTACGTTTAAGCGGCGAACCCTCATCCAGCTTGGCGTGGATTGCGCCATACACTCTTTCGTAAATGCGCGGCACAGAAATCATCAACGTGGGGCGTATGATTTGCAAATCTTCGGATAATTGCGGAATGGAACGCGCAAAGGCAACCACCGAACCTGTCATCACGGTGAGGTAATAGCCCAGTGTGCGCTCAAAGGTATGTGAAAGCGGCAAAAATGAGATGAACACATCTTCTTCATGTACTGTAAAAATCTCCAGCGTGGCATAAGCATTACTGAGCATATTACCGTGGCTCAACATCACGCCTTTGGGCTTACCCGTCGTACCGGAGGTGTAGATGATGCTGGCAAGTTCGCCCATTTCACAAGGTGGTGCGGGTTGAAATTGAGCGGTATCGGGTAGAAAATCACTCATCGAATGCAAACGTGCATCGCCGCTGTCTGGCACGTTATCGATACTGACAAAGCACTTCACGTTGGCAAGTTGATCGCCCACTGTACAAAGCGATTGCCATTGCTCGGCTGTTTCAAGCAGCAGCACCTTGATGTCGGCATTGTTGACGATAAAGGCAATGTTATCGGGGCGATCCACAATGTACAAAGGTACGACCACCAAACCGAGCGACATGGCGGCCTGATCGAACATCACCCATTGCGGACAGTTGCGCATCATAATGGCGACACGGTCACCGCGTTGCAAGCCCTGTTTTACGAGCGCGGACTGCCAGCGCGCCACTTGGCTGTGCGCTTCGCGCCAAGTCAGCTCACGCCACGCGTCTTGCCGAAAATAACGGTAGGCAACTTTGTCGGGGGAGCGAGCGACACGCTCTAAAAAAAGACCATGCAGTGTGCGCGCTTGTTGTGGTGTGATCACGTTATTGGTTTGCATGGCTTGCTCCCTCTGTGAATTATTCCAAAAATAAATCCTTGTATAACTTCGCGCCGTGTGAAACGGCGTATTGCTCAAAATCTGTCACCCCTCCTTGACGCAACACGGCTTCATCAATGAAAAAATTACCCGTGCAGGATCGGCTATCGCGCAGAAAAATCGCATGGGCGGCATCCGCCATGATGGCGGGTTTACGGGAGGCGTTCAGCATTTCTTTCGGGAAATTAAATTCAATTGCAGCCGTGGCAATCGTAGTCGCTGGCCACAAACAATTTACAGCGATGCCATCCTCGGCAAATTCACGCGCCATGCCCAATGTACACATACTCATTCCGTATTTCGACATGGTGTAAGCAAGATGTGGTGCAAACCATTTGGCATCCATATTGAGCGGGGGTGATAGTGTGAGTATGTGGGGATTTTTGGATTTTTTCAGATAGGGAATACAGGCTTGCGATGTCAAAAATGTCCCGCGCATATTCACATCCCACATCAAATCAAGCTTCTTTGCCGAGGTCACCATGGTTCCGGTCAGACTGATAGCACTGGCGTTATTCACCAGCACATCAATACCGCCGAATTCTTCTACGGCTAGCGTAACCGCCGCAGCAATAGCATTGTCATCCTGCACATCCAACTGAATCGCCAATGCCTGCCCGCCTGTTTGGCGTACCTCTTCAGCTACCGTATGAATTGTTCCAGCCAGCTTGGCATGAGGTTCCGTCGTCTTGCCTGTGATAACAACATTAGCCCCATCATGCGCACAACGCAGCGCGATTCCCCGACCTATGCCACGAGTTGAGCCGGTAATGAAAACTGTTTTATCGCGCAGCGCGTCCATTTTCAAAGTCCATTTTTTAGAAACACCCGCCATCTATTCACCAAGCAACGGGGGAGAGCCACAAACTACCAAGCCAATGTACCGAAGGAGAACTCAATACCCCAGAACAGACCATTACCTTCCGTTATGCGTGCGGGCGGCAATCCTGTCCCAGTAGTATTTTTGTCAGTGGCATACCCAACCATAAAAGCAAAATTATTTCTTAACGGATCACTTTTAATAAGTTTCAGATAAACGTTGTTGGAATTGCCTTTGATAAAAATATTTTTATTCACACCATCTTCCATATCCCAATTCAGTCTTTCAACACTTGCACTCAGCAGCCATTTTTGCGCTATTGCATAGCTTCCGCCCATCTTAAGCGCATGGTTGGCTGGCTTGCTATAACTGTAAAGTTCCGCATCCAGATGCAACACTATTTGCTCGTTTTTGCGATAGGCATATTCAATGCCCGGCGGAAACCATGCCTTGGACTTACTTTCGAACGAGTTATTGGCAGCGTCTCTGTAGCCAATCAACAATTCGCGGTAAAAAGTAACGTAAGGTAAAACTGTATGCGTTGTGTCATATGCGGACTGGACATAGTAAAACCTGGCTAACCCCCTGATGGTGGCACTTTCATAGATATCGCTAACCTGCTGAAGGGGAAGGCCTGTCAATTTTGATTGTCTATTTAATGTGTTTGCTTTTTGAATGTGCAGCAACTCCCTGTTATCAAAAAACACTATTGCCCCTATCGGCCCCAATCCGGTTTCCTTGGCTTTTTTAGTAATGGGGAAAGGGATTTGCACAACAATCTCTTTCTGAATGTTATCGCTGCGATGTTGCTTGGTGCCAAAGTAAGCCACATTCAAATTAACATCCAGATCCTCTCGCTCTATGCCATTCTCCGCGCTTGGAAGCTCCACTCCCGCGCTGTACACATTGCGGGAAATGATTGTCATGCCTACTAAAACGAGACTGGCAATACAGCCCAATATAAATTTTTTGTTCAAGAACATCTCCTAACTTGCCAAGCCACCTGCACGTAACTGCTCAGGCGCAAAATCGTCCACCATAATAACCTTGCGTCGTAGCGCGTAATCACGTTCAAGTTGCAACGCCTGATTGGCATCAATCATCCCTTGCTCGCGCGCATTCGCGATACGCTGCAATTCATCGTGGGATTTCAATTTACCTTCCTTGTGTGCCGCATCCAACACAGCGTTAAGTGGCTCACACGCCAGCGCACTAAACAACGCGGATTCTAGCGCGCCCACAGCGTTTTGTTCATCCGTTGGGATAAACATCCCCCGCGTTAATCGATCACGTACTCCGCCGGGTTGTAACAATAGCGATGCCACTTCATGCCCCAAATGATCAGATGGTGGAGACAATCGCGCGCCCAGCGGGAAAATCAGCATGCTTAACACACCACGCACCACCGTATTTGGGAAGTTTTGTATTACCCCCGCAAACGCTTGCTGGATGTTATACAACGCGTCTTGAATTGCCCAATGAAGCAGAGGCAAATCCTCGACAGGCCTGCCATCATCTTCAAAACGTTTGAGGGTGGCCGAACACAAATACATTTCACTTAGCACATCGCCCAAGCGCGCGGAGATTTTTTCGCGCCGTTTGAGTGCCCCCCCCAACACAGCCATCGCTACATCGGTACTCAACGCAAAGGCCGCCGAATAGCGGGTTAGTTGCTGATAATACCGATAAGTTTCCTTGCCCGTTGGTACAGGCACGCCGTGCGCATTGGTCAGGCCAAACACTAGGCTACGCGCTGCATTACTCAATGCAAAACTGATATGTCCGAACAAGGCTGCATCAAACTGGCGGATAGCACGCTTTTGCTCGTGATCGTTGACCGCCTCGATTTCCTTTAACACATAAGGATGTGAACGAATCGCACCCTGACCAAATATCATCAGTGTGCGCGTCAATATATTCGCACCTTCCACAGTAATGCCAATGGGGATTTGCTCATAAAATCTGCCTAGGTAATTGTCTGGTCCCAAGCAAATACCTTTGCCCCCATGCACGTCCATCGCATCGTTCACCACAACGCGCCCGCGTTCTGTCGCATGATATTTGACCACAGCAGACAACACTGAAGGTTTCTCGCCCAAATCAACCGCCAAAGCAGTCAATTTTCGTGCAGCATCGATCATATAAGTATGCCCGCCAATGCGTGCCAGCGGCTCTTCCACGCCTTCAAACTTGCCGATTGATACCTTAAATTGCTTGCGCACTTTGGCGTACGCGCCCGTTGTTCGAGCCGCCAACTTCATTACACCCACACTGCTTGATGGCAGGGAAATTGAACGTCCCGCTGCCAGACACTCCATCAGCATGCGCCAGCCCTGACCAATGCGGAAAGTGCCACCTATCAGATAGCTCATCGGAATAAACACATTCTTACCTTGCGTCGGTCCGTTCATAAAAGCCGAGTTGAGCGGGAAATGCCGGCGTCCAATCTGTACGCCAGGCGTGCCCGTCGGCACCAAGGCCAGCGTGATACCACGATTGACCTCGTTGCTTAACAATTTTTCAGGGTCATACAATTTGAACGCCAAGCCCAACAGCGTGGCAACGGGGGCCAAAGTAATGTAGCGTTTCTCCCATGTAAGGCGTATGCCCAACACGTTTTTTTGCCCGTCAAAATCACCGTAACCCACAATGCCAAAATCCGGGATTGCCCCCGCATCGGACCCCGCCATCGGCCCGGTCAGGGCAAAACACGGTATCTCCAGCCCCTGCGCCAAACGGTGCAGGTATTGATCCTTTTGCTCTGCCGTACCATAGTGCAACAATAACTCTGCAGGCCCTAATGAGTTGGGTACCATCACCGTCACCGCAGCCGTGCCGCTACGCGAAGCCACTTTCGCTACCACTGCCGAATGCGCCTGCGCGGAAAACTCCAAGCCGCCATATTGCTTGGGAATAATCATGCCAAAAAAGCCTTTGCTCTTGATGAATTGCCACACCTCAGGCGGCAAATCCGCGCGGTTGTGTGTCACATCCCAATCATCGATTATGGCGCACAATTGATTGGTTTCATTGTCAAGAAAGGACTGCTCCTCGGCACTCAGCGCAGCTTTGGGCAGACTGAGCAACTTATCCCAGTTGGGGTTACCACTGAATAACTCACCGTCCCACCACACCGTTCCCGCATCAATCGCCTCCTGCTCGGTGGCGGAAATTTGCGGCAACACTTTCCGAAAAATTTTAAGGGCTGATGCACTCACCACACTCCTCCTCAAAAAAGGAATGCCGAGTAAGGCAACAAGTATCACCAGACCAATAACGATCAATAAGAAAATGACAGGCGAAAAGCTGCCTGCAATCGCAATAGCCGGCACCATCACCACAATTGCCAATACCCAACTGGTAATAGAAGCCCTAAGGAACGCGAGTACGATACATGTCGCCAGCACCGCCAACAGGGTTAAAACCATAACCGCACTCTCCCAATTTTTTACATTATGACCGCACTCTAACCCGATGCGGCCAACTTCACAAGATGACTAAACCGCCTGCCCAGCCGCGTACCCTGAAGCCCATGCCCATTGAAAATTGTAGCCACCCAACCAGCCCGTGACATCCACCACTTCGCCGATAAAATACAGCCCCTGTACGTCGTTGCACTCCATAGTTTTGGACGACAATGCGCGGGTGTCAATACCGCCGCAGGTGACTTCGGCTTTGGTGTAACCCATCGTGCCGGATGGCGTGACTTGCCAATCGTGCAACGCGGCGGCAATTTGCTTGCGCTGTTTGTCGTTGTATTGGTTGAGCGGCTTGTTTTCAATTTTGGCGGTCTCGACCAATTGCGCACACCACACATCGGCAAAACTTTTGGCAAACCACGCGGAGAGAAAATTACTCAGCAGTTTTTTGCTGGTCTTGTTTTCCGCCAACACAGCTTCCATGTCCGCATCGGGCAGCATGTTGATGTGCAGCGGTGTGCCGTGTTGCCAATAGGACGAGGCTTGCAAGATGGCTGGGCCGCTCAAACCGCGATGAGTGACCAGCACGTTTTCGCGGAACGACTGCTTGCCCGCGCTGACAATGGCATCGAACGACACGCCCGTTAATTCGGAGTAAGGTTTCCAGTCATTCGGCGCAAACGTCAGCGGAACTAGGCCCGCTTTGAGCTTGGTGATGGGAATGCCGAACTGCTCGGCAACGTGATAGCCATAAGGTGTCGCGCCTGTTTTTGGAATAGACAAACCGCCCGTGGCCATCACCAATGACGCGGCCTCAAAATCTCCACGAGAAGTAGTGACTTGGTACTTAACCTTATCATTTTCGCCTTCTGTGCGGCTGATTTCCTCAACTGTGCAGCTCATAAAACGCTTCACCCCTGCCGCCTCGCATTCGCTGCGCAACATTGCTATGACCGCATCGGATTCCTCATCGCAAAACAACTGTCCCAAAGTTTTTTCGTGGAAGCCGATGCTATGTTTTTGCAGCAACGCGATGAAATCGTTTGGCGTGTAACGCGCCAATGCCGAGCGGCAAAAGTTTGGGTTCTCGGAAATAAAGTTTTCCGGTTTGGTATTGATGTTGGTGAAGTTGCACCGCCCACCGCCTGAGATGCGGATTTTCTCCGCCAGTTTTTTAGCGTGGTCGAGCAACACCACCGAACGCCCGCGTTGCCCTGCCTGCAACGCACACATCAAGCCTGCCGCACCCGAACCAATAATAATTACATCTGCTTTCATCTTAATAATTCCATGGTGACCTGGTTTTGACATTGTCCCGTTTTTTCAAACAGGTCGATATTTTGCAACGTAGTTTGCGCAATACTGGACAAAGCTTCGCGAGTAAAGAATCCCTGATGGCCGGTGATAATCACATTAGGGAAGGTCAATAGCCGCTCGAACACATCATCCTGTATCACATGGCCGGATAAATCCTGAAAAAACAAATCGCCTTCCTGCTCATACACATCCAAACCCAGATAGCCGATCTTGCACGACTTCAGTCCTGCGATAACCGCCGCCGTATCAATCACCGCACCCCGGCTGGTATTGATGAGCATAACGCCTGCTTTCATTTGCGCGATTGCCGCCGCGCCAATCAGATGCAAAGTTTGCTGATTGAGAGGAGTGTGCAGGGTGATGATGTCGCTGGTGGCATAGAGTTGCTCCAAAACAACATATTCAACACCCAGTTCAATGCATTCCGTATTCGGTTGCAAATCATGCGCAATCAAACAACAACCGAAGCCGCGCAAAATTTCCGCAACAGCCGTGCCGATCCGCCCCGTACCGATGATGCCAACAGTTTTGCCGCGCAATTCAAAACCCAGCAAACCCTCCAGCGCAAAATTGCCATCACGCACCCGGTTGTAGGCGCGTGGTATCCGACGGTTCAACGCCAGCATTAACGTCACACTATGTTCAGCTACGGAATGCGGTGAATACGCCGGCACGCGCACAACTTTCAATCCCAAATCGCCGGCGGCTTGCACATCAACATTATTGAACCCAGCGCAACGCAGAGCGATCAAACGCGTGCCTTGTCCCGCGAGGCTAGTTAGCACCGCAGCGTTCAAAATATCGTTGACGAATACGCACACAACAGGAAAACCCGCCACCATTTTCCGCGTTTCTTCATTCAGGTGCGCATCGAAAAAAACTAACTCATGGCCAAACTCGCGGTTGGCTCCCTCAAGAAATTGACGGTCATATGATTGGGTGCTGCAAACAGCGATTTTCACGCGGAATTCTCTAATTTATTCCACAAACAGGCATGTTTGCTGGTTTTGTCGAGGTCAAGCAATTGTTGGGCATGGGCGGCAAGCTCCTCTTCGGTGGGTTGCAATACGCGCAATCTGGGGCGCGATCCATCGGTACTCAACACAACCGTTTTGCGTACTACCGACGTATCTTCTTCACCGAGAAAACTATGCTGTCCGCGCGTCATGGCGAAATACACCTCGGCAAGCAATTCGGTATCCAGCAACGCGCCATGCAAGGTGCGATGGGTATTGTCTATTTCATATCTTGCGCATAACGCATCCAGGCTGTTCTTTTTTCCGGGGTGCATTTCGCGCGCCAACTTCAGTGTGTCCACCACCGGGTTTTGCAACTCAGGCAGCCCAAGCAAGCCCAGCTCATGGTTCAGAAATCCCAAATCAAATGGCGCGTTGTGTATCAGTAATTCCGCATCGGTGATGAACTCAAGAAAGCCCGCAGCAATATCGGCAAACTTGGCCTCGTTCTGTAACCGCTCGTAAGTCAAGCCATGTACCGCCGCCGCGCCCGCATCAATCTCGCGCTCAGGATTCAAGTAACGATGAAACCGGCGCAACGACACCTTGCGACCATCCAGCTCAATCGCGGCAAGCTCAATAATTCTGTGCCCTTCCTTGGGATTCAGTCCGGTAGTTTCGGTATCCAGCACGATTCTACGCATGTTGCTTCTCCATTTTATCCAGTACGGATAGCACTCCCAGATTCGCCAAGGCATCGGCACGCTCGTTACCATCATGTCCCGCGTGACCTTTCACCCAAATCCATTCAATCTGGTGCTGCACAGCCAGTGCATCCAGCCTGCGCCACAGATCTTCGTTCTTCACGGGTTTTTTATCCGCTGTTTTCCAGCCGCGTTTTTTCCAGCCTTCCAACCACTCGGTGATACCTTGCAACACATACTTTGAATCCGTGTGCAACTTGATATGGCAAGGTCGCTTCAATACTTCGAGTGCCGAGATCGCGCCCATCAACTCCATACGATTATTGGTGGTAGTGGGCTCACCGCCAAATAACTCTCTCTCCACACCTTTATTGCGCAGCAGCGCCCCCCACCCACCCACCCCTGGGTTTCCTTTACACGCGCCGTCGGTAAAAATCTCAGTGACTGCATTGTTCATCTTGCTGTGTGTCCTTATTGTTCAACTTGGGTGTGGCAGGCAAAAATTTGCTCACTAGCCCGTTATTCCATTTCGGTTTGATTAAACGCATTCCGGGTACACGTTTGATCGCGTGGACAAAATACACGCCGCCACTCACCACCCACCAACGCCCCCCCGCTGCTTCCATGAATGTGAATCGCTCCAGCCATTTTGTTTGCTGAAAAGGGGGCGCATAGGCAAAAAATTGAACTCCCACCACTTCAAGCCCCAACAATGCCAACCAGTCCTTTAGTCTCGCCAAGGCAATGAAATCCCCACACCAAGGATAACCCCATTTCTTTTGCCTGGCGCGATTCATACCCCATAAACTGAGCGGATTAAATCCGCTAATAAGCAAACTCCCTTCCGGCATCAGAACGCGCTCCACCTCGCGTAAAATCTGATGCGGCGATTGATGAAACTCCAGAATGTGGGGCAGCAACACCAAATCCAGGCTATCGGGGGCAAACGGCAACTCCGTTTTCAAAAACCTCAACGCACGGTTGTTGATGCGCAACGGTATTCGGCTGGTATGCAAAAAATCATACTCGGGCAAACCCAACTGCAACGCATTAAAGCCAAAAATGTCGCCCACCGTGCGGTCAAAGTGAGCCTGCTCACGGCTCAGGACATAGCCACCCTGTGGCGTAGCGAACCACTCCCCCATACTTTGTGCAGTTACTTTACAATTCGGCATCACTTGTTGTCCTTAAACACACATGTTCAACATCACCGCCATCCCTGCACTCCAAGACAATTACATTTGGGCGATTCACAACACGCAACAGGTCGTTGTTGTCGATCCCGGCGATGCACTACCCGTTCTGGATTTTTTGTCGAAACATCACTTAAAACTCACTGCTATTTTATGCACGCATAGACACCCTGACCATATCGGCGGCATCGCTAAATTGCGCGCAGAATACCACGTGCCGGTGTATGGACGAAGCCATCCCAACAACTCGCACATTACAAATGATTTGCGTGAAGGCGAGAAAATTGCACTGGCTGAATTTAACCTCACCTTCGACATTTTAGAACTCCCCGGCCACCTCGACGATCACATCGCCTTCGTCAACCCCGGCATCTTGTTTTGCGGCGATGTGCTATTTGGCGCGGGTTGCGGCAGAAACAAAGAAGGCAGCTTGGCGCAACTGCATCACTCCTTACAACGTCTGGGTCAACTGCCTGAGGAAACACGTGTGTACTGCGCTCACGAATACACCTTAGCAAACCTTCAGTTTGCATTGGCATGCGAACCTGATAACTCAGCCTTGCAAGAACGCTTCGTCACAACCCGGCAACTACGCTCGATCAACCTGCCCAGCCTGCCCAGCACCATCGGCTGGGAAAAAGCCACCAACCCATTTTTGCGCTGCACCTCGCCCGAAATCATGCACGCCCTGCAACGGCGCGGCCTGCGCGACACCTCTGAACTAAGCGTATTTACCGCCTTGCGTGAATGGCGCAACGTTTTCAACAGCATCCCTGATGACCTGATGGTAATGTAGCACCGCTTCCGCATTGCAGCAGACTACAATCTAGGCTATCCTGCGCGCCCTTTCGGAGAGGTGGATGAGTGGTTTAAGTCGCACGCCTGGAAAGCGTGTTTGGGATAATATCCCAACGGGGGTTCGAATCCCCCCTTCTCCGCCAGATAGAATAATATAACCTATTGTTTTAATTATAATAATCTAGTAATGAAGTTTTGAATACTGACACAAAATTGTCGGTAATTGACATAGTTATGTCAGCATTCTGTCAGCATTTTTTGCAACGAATAAACCTCACTTAGCTGCAAAGTACATTACTTCAGTTGCTAGTTTTAATCGCGAAAAATAAAAAATGAGTTTTTCAACGGAACTTCAAGCAACCGCCACGTGATCTATCTGTTTACAGATGTCCATATCCACTGTTAGCCGATGAATAGCGACCTCTGGTATCTTGGCTTTGCCAACCCCCTGCCGTAGCCGTATAAAACCACAGGCTTCTAGCTTACTGAGTGTACGGCTAACATTAGGCTCGGCACGGTCAACCAATCGCGCTAAATCTGCAACAGACTTAGGTTTATTTTTATCAATTGCCGCGAGTAAATATCGATTCTCAGGAGTTAGTAGTCGAATAACCGCTTCAACGGATTCAAAAGACGGCTGCGCAGCATCTGCCGGGGCTTTGCGCTCACCACGCACAACGGACAGCATTTCTTTTTTCAAATCTTGCATGGACTGGATTTTCATCTTCATCATTAAGTCTCCTTGTCATCTACCACTTCAGTCGAAATATTTTGTGCTTCGCATATTTTTTCAACCTCAGTAAAAAAATCCTCCAATAACTGTGCGGGCGATATAAAAGCGTAGGAACGACCTTCATCGTTTTGGGTTCTGTGCCAATGATCCGCTTCTACCTTGGGTTTAACATATCGCCCACCTGAATGCTGGACTGGATGGGCGTTATCAAACCCTAACAATCTGATTCCATCAGGCTCGTGGAAAGTAAACGAGTATGCGATGCCATGTGGCACGACTTCGGATTCTTTAACTAACCTGATCTCGAATTTAACAAAGTGACCGCTCGGAAAATAATGCACTCGCCCATCGTATGCGAGCAACCATTCCAAGGTGGGTTCGAGTTTTCTCATTGAAGCCATACTATACCGTGAGGATAGGATAGTCAATATTCTCTGTTGAAGTCATATACGCGCACCAACTTTCTTCCTCGCGCTCTCAGTTGGCACTACTTCGAGGCATAACACATCGAATTTACGCATTTTGCGTTTATCAATAAAGCACAGTCGCTGTAAATCACTGGCGGTCTCATGCACTGCTTCAAAAATTCCACTCTTGGCTTTAGTTTTCGTGCCTGACGAAGAGATTCAGCACGTGCGTCGTCAGCGTCGCGAAACCCAGTATTAATAAGGTATGGCCAGCGTTTTGCCACCGTGGAGCCGGTGTTCGACAACCTGCGCCACAACAAACAACTCAATCGCTTTACGCTCAGAGGACGAGCGAAAGTGGACGCGCAGTGGAAGCTCTACTGCCTAGTGCACAATATCGAAAAGCTGGCGCATCACGGATATGCACTAAAAGTAGGCAATCCACTATCCAGCTTGCTGGATGTGGAATTGTCACCGCAGTGATGGAGCGGATCGGAGAGTGATGCGTATGTGTTGGCGGAAAACATGAAATGAACTGATGCCGGAAATACGAAGATTGAAAAATGCGCGGAGAACCCGCGCATTTTTTATGTCTGCATTTGCTTCTGAAAAGGAGTTTTTCTACAGCTTCAACGTTGAGGTGAGGGGCTGGTCGCTTCTGGCCCTCTCGACCGCAAGGTTAGACTCCGACCACATGCTCGTAGAACCAGTTTTCAAACTCGATCATGCGCGCGGTACGAGGAAGATCGAGGCGATCAAAGTTATGGCAAGCACGCACGAGCATCCATAGAGCTGCGCCTTCGAGATCAATGATAAGCAAGGAGTCGTTTGGTGTTGCCATGTGTTTTGCCGCATTTCGTGCACGGTTCTCATCGGCTATGTACTCTGTCCATGGGAGCGGCTTTCGATAGAGTAGTTTGTGAACGGGCTCAACTACCTCATATTTGTACTGGAGGACTGTTTGCTTTTTCTGGTGCGATAATGCCTTGCCAAAGATTTCCTCTGCTGCTCCGGCAAGCGTGAGCGCAGACACGTAACTATTCTTCTCTAAGAAGAGGCAGAGAGCAACGTCAAGCTGCTCGACAGCAAGATCAATACGGTTGTGGGGCTGCTCTGTCATGGGCAAGAACAATACACCGATTGAAGAGGCGTAAAAACTTTAATCAAAAAAAGTGAGATACAAAACAAAAATGGCGAAAGCTACGGCGTAGCCTTTGAATATATGCGGCATATGGAGCGGTACACGCACCACATTGAATTTATCTCCACCGATGATACCTGTATATTCCGTATCTATCTTCCACCATGCTATTTTCTTTTTCGGAACGGGCCAGATGCTGAGGTCTCCCCACAAACCCCCGTTGCATTTCAATCAACTAGGGCGTACTGTCC
>CAZSPN010000032.1:24733-28762 GCA_964608835.1 uncultured Gallionella sp. | reverse complement strand
GGCTGTTCCACCGGAGCGTCCTCGACCGTGGAGCCGTCGGTGACCTCGGCCACCGCCTCGGCGGCGAGATGTCCTTCGCCAACCGGCTCGACCTCGTCGCGATCACCACTGGCCTCGCGCATCACCTCGGCGCGCTGGGCCGCCAGCAGGGCCTGGCGGTCCGCCACCGGAATCTGGAAATAATCCGGGTGGATTTCGCTGAAGGCGAGGAAGCCGTGGCGATTGCCGCCATATTCGACGAAGCAAGCTTCCAGGCTAGGCTCTAGGCGGGTGATGACAGCTTTGTAGATGTTGCTTTTTTGTTGCTCTTTGCCGGCAGTTTCAATGTCTAGGTCGATGAGTTTCTGACCGTCAACAATGGCGACACGGAGTTCTTCCGGTTGTGTCGCATTAAATAACATGCGTTTCATTTTTATACTTTCCCGCGCTCTGACACGGGCAAGTCAACGCTACACGCGGTTAGGCGTGCCAAATAAATGGTCAAACAGTGAGCAATCGTGCAAACAGTTGTGTTTTGTGCAAGCGGTTGGTCAAATCAGTTCTCTATCAGTAGCGTGTCTTAAGTCGTTTTGGGTGCAGTGACAGGGTATGCCGACACAGTGGGGGAGTGCATCCATGATGGGGGCAAGGCGGCTTGATAGCGGCACTTGCGAGCATCGGACTCGACCAGCAGTGTGTCGCTACTCGTTATCACGTCACGGAAATCCGTTGGTGCTTTGAGCGCGTAAATCAATTACTATCACTGCTGATCCCGGTGAGTGATATTAACCGGACTGCGGTTGGAGGGTGGCGGCGCATACACCGTCGCTTTTGTGCCTAACCTTTCGGCGAGGAGACATTGCTCCAGAACTGACCCATTACCCAAACGCGCGAGCGGCGAAGTATAAGCAAAATGAATGGTTTAAGCAAAGATTCTGTGACATTTCTTGAAATAGACGAGAGTGGTGAAGCGCAACGCATCGACAACTTTCTGTTCAAACAGTTGAAAGGTGTGCCCAAGAGCCATATCTATCGCATCCTGCGCGGCGAGGTGCGGGTCAATAAAAAACGTATTGACCAAACTTACCGCTTGCAATTGGGTGACCTAGTGCGTATCCCGCCGATTCGGGTCGCTGAAAAACACGAAGTCGAGCAGACGCACATCCCGGCGGTAGAATTTCCCATTATTTATGAGGATGATGCGCTGGTCGTCGTGAACAAACCCGCCGGTGTCGCGGTGCATGGCGGTAGCGGTGTGAGCTTTGGGGTTATCGAGCAAATGCGACGTGCGCGACCACAAGCCAAATTTCTGGAGTTAGTACACAGACTAGACCGCGAAACATCGGGCGTATTGTTGTTAGCAAAAAAACGTTCCGCACTCACCGCCATGCATGAAATTATGCGTGAAGGAAATAGCGACAAACGTTATTACACGCTGGTATTGGGTCAATGGAAGAATGCCAAACAGCATGTTAAATTGCCGTTGCACAAATTCGACACCCCGCAAGGTGAAAAGCGCGTGATGGTGCGAGAAGACGGGCAAGCTTCGCACACTATTTTTACTTTGGAAAAAAGCTGGCAGGAATTTTCATTGCTCGAAGCGCAACTCAAAACGGGCCGTACTCACCAGATTCGCGTGCATCTTTCGCACCTCGGCTTCCCGATTGCAGGTGATGACAAATATGGTGATTTTGCGCGTAATAAATTGTTGACGAAACAAGGACTGAAGCGCATGTTTCTCCATGCGCACAGCATCTCGTTTGCGCATCCATTGACGGGTGAGCCGCTGCAATTGACGGCGCCGTTGCCGAAGGAACTGGAAAACTTTATTGCGAAGCTGAAAGAAAACGATAACTAAAATACTTTGCGAGGCAAAAATGACAAACCTCGCAAACCTAATTTCTCACTCTGACCTCTTACCCTGAAAGGAGCCCACTATGACCACCCAAACTGCCTATCTCGCCGGAGGTTGCTTCTGGGGTATAGAAGAGCTTGTCCGGCAGATTCCCGGAGTGTTGGAGACCGAGGTCGGCTACACGGGTGGCAATGTGCCGGATGCAACTTATGAGATAGTAAAGTGCGGTCATAGCGGCCACGCAGAATCTCTGGAAGTTATTTTCGACCCGCAGCAACTCAGTTACCGTCATCTGTTGTTTGAATTTTTCCGTATGCACAACCCGACCACACCCAATCGGCAAGGTAACGATATCGGTACGCAGTATCGTTCGGCAATTTTTTACCTGAGCGATGAACAAAAAAATACGGCTTATGAAGTAATCAAAACCGTTGAGGGCAGTGGCGAGTGGCAGGCTCCCATCATTACTGAAGTCGTGCCCTTCAAAGAATTTTTTCGCGCCGAGGGCTACCACCAGCAATATTTGCTCAAAAACCCCGATGGCTATACCTGCCATTTTGTGCGGAGGCTAAGTTTGGGAGAGTTCGTGTCGCCCCCCGGCCCTGAGCTTTGATATACTGCCCTACAACGCATAGCCAAGGTACGCAAGGATGCACTGTGAATAAATGTCTCGCCCTGTTTTTTTTCGCAATCACCACTTCACTACTCAACGGTTGCTCTCTGGACAACGGCTCTTCCGCCGCCCCGCCAAACGATCTGACCGCCACGGCAGGCGATGGGAAAGTTAGAGTCACATGGACCGCCAGCTCCGGCGTGGAGTACTGGCTGTTTTCGGCAACTGATGCCGCCCTCACCGCGTTTAACTGGGTGAGTTTGCCCAACGCGCAGGTGGCAATTGATGCGCACTCGCCGTTTTATTTGTGCGGGTTGCCCAATGGCATACCGTTTTATTTTGCGGCAAATGGTCGCATCAATGGCGGGCCGGGTGGTGCAAGCAGCGCGACGGTTAGCGGTACGCCGCGTTTCGCGGGTGCGGCAGGAACTTGGATTGCGTCTGATCCCTCTACCGACAATTTGCTCGGCGTGGGATATGTCAGCTTGACGACTTGCTCGAATCCCGCCATCAGTGCGGCAGGTGGCTTTGCTGCCGTGGGGGCGAACGGTGCGATTTTTACCAGTCAAACTACCGATGGTTTAACGCCTGTCACCTGGACCAGCGGATCCGTAACGGGCGGATTTTCAACCAATCTAAATGCTGTGGCGGGTTATGCAGCCAACCAGAACAACCCTGCCTCGCCGGGCTTGCTTTGGGTAGCTGTGGGGGATGGCGGCGCAACGGTGACGAGTACCGACGGCATCACTTGGTCTGTTGGTACACCATACAACTCAAACAGTACGGCAAATCCGACCAATCAGACCTTGCGTGCCGTCATTCAAGTGGGCGGCACGTTTCTGGCGGTGGGCGATGCGGGAACCATTCTTTTCAGCACGGATGGCATCACATGGACTGCGCGCATCTCCAACACCACTAACAATTTGCGCGGCATAACTTACGGCAACGGCGTGTATGTGGCGGTTGGCGATAACGGCACTATTCGCATTAGTGCAGATGGCATAACTTGGGGAACACCCACCGTTCCAACACTTACCGACACCTTGCGTCAAGTCAGCTCAGTGTTGACTACTTTGATTGCGGTGGGCGACAACGGCACGATTGTGACGAGCATAGACCAGGGCAACACTTGGATTAAGCAAACCACCACTGCACTAGGCACGCCCAATTTTGTGGGCATTGCCAGCCATGGCGTGAAATACCAGCATTCAACTTTAGGTGAGGTGACCGCATTGGAATTTCTGGCGATTGATAGCAGCGGCAATTATTACATCAGTCCGGATGGCGTAGCTTGGACAACCGCAGGGATCAGCACCGGAAAACCCGGCCTCAATGGCTTGATAAGCAGCGGCTTCGGCTATGTTGCGGCGGGTAATGCGGGTGCAACAGTGTCGGCGTTCTAATGCTGTTCAGCCTCATCCTCTCCACTATCGTATTCTTTGTTGCGGTCGCATATTTCAAACGCCGCCTGAATGATATGGACATCCCCCAAGGTATGACTCGCGGCATACTGGTGTTCACTCTAGCCGCAACCGTCGCGTGGTGTGCGGGTGCGGCAGTGAATTGGGTGCAAAACAAAATC
>CAZSPN010000032.1:19974-24723 GCA_964608835.1 uncultured Gallionella sp. | reverse complement strand
CCACCCGCCTCGCAAATTTCGGGGAAGCCATCTTTGAAACCTACACCGTAAATACAGCGTGCCGGCGCAACACAATACTCATCAATGTTTAATCACCCCCAAAGGAGTTGCACATGCCAAGCTTAATTTTATTGGGTCTCGTTGCAGTGGCAGTATTTTATGGCATCGGTTTGTACAACCATCTGGTCAAGGTAAAACATGCGGTTGCACAGGCTTGGGCGAACATTGATGTGTTACTCAAACAACGCCATGACGAGCTACCCAAGCTGGTCGAAGTGTGCAAGCAATACAAACAGTTCGAGCAGGAAACCTTGCAAAAGGTGATTGAGGCGCGTTCGCAAGTGCAATCCGCACGCGAGAATCAGGACATTCCTGCGCTTGGCCAGGCGGAAAGCATGATGCGCGCCGGGCTGGGCGGACTTTTCGCCGTGGCGGAGGCTTACCCGGAGTTGAAAGCCAACGAGAATTTCATGCAGCTGCAACACCGCATTTCCACATTGGAAAACGGCATAGCGGATCGCCGAGAGTTGTATAACGAGTCGGTCAATATCAATAATGTGCAGATCGATGTGTTTCCCGCCAACATCATTGCCAAGCTATTCAATTTTGGCGCAAAGCCTCTGCTTGAATTTTCAACGGGTGAAAAAGCGGATGTGGATGTGAAGCAACTTTTTAACTAAACGCTATGCTGGTTTCGCTACGCCGCGAATACGCCAGCCTTGTCACCTCCGGCACGCAACTATTCCTGCTGTTTGCAGGCTTCTGGTTTGAATCGCGTAATGGTTGGCTGGGTTGCCTATCTCTCATTGCCGCAATCAGCATTTTTGCCTGGTTCACCGCATTAAAAAAATTACGTGCCGTTCGTGATACCCCCACTTCAAAAATTGCTTCTGCCGCACAAGGTTATATCGAATTAGTGGGTAGCGGAAAAACGTTTGGCGATACCCCATTACTTATCAAACACAGCTTATTGCCCTGCTTGTGGTATCGCTACACAGTCGAACGACAAGATTCAGAGCGAAATTGGAAGACTATTGAAAGCGGCGAAAGCCACGATTCTTTTGTGTTGCGTGATGACACGGGCGAATGCGTGGTTAATTTGGAGCAGGCGGAAATTCTCACCAAACATCGGGATCAATGGATTAAAGACGGGCAGCGTTACACTGAATGGAAACTCATCATACCGGACACCCTCTACGCAATCGGAGAATTTCGCACCCGTAGCTGCTCGGTGGAATTTGACAGCAAAGCCGAACTCAACGCGCTGCTCGCCGAATGGAAAAAAGATATACCCGCGTTGCACAGACGCTTTGATTTAAACAACGATGGCGAACTGGACATGAATGAATGGCTGCTCGCCAGACAAGCAGCCAAACGCGAAGTAACCAAAATAATGCGCGAAGTCCACGCCCAGCCCGACCTGAACATCCTGGCCAAACCGCGCGACGGCAAGCTTTTTTTAATCAGCAACTTCTCCCCCGAAAAATTGGCGCGTCGCTACCTGCTTTGGAGCTGGGCGCATGTGGGGATATTTTTTGCCAGCCTTGGCGGAATAAGCTGGTGGTTGCAACACACTGCGATTTAGCTGTTCCAAGTCAGACCCAGCTTTAGTGGAAAGTCATCGGGGTTGTGCTGAATTCTTGATTTGTTGTGCCTGCCTAGCGTGAAAAATAGAACTGATGAACAAGTAATCAACTTAATCCCGTGAGGAATATTTGGCGAGTTTGCGCTGTAGCGTGCGACGGTGCATATTCAGTGCGCGTGCGGTGGCGGATACGTTGTTATCGTTTTCGCGCAAAACACGGTGTATGTGTTCCCATGTCAATGCTTGGATTTGCATGGGTTCCGAGTGAAGTGGAGTAGAGTCATCTGGAGTGTGGTTGAAAGCAGCCACGATTTCGTCCGCATTGGCCGGCTTGGCAAGGTATTGGGTTGCACCCAACTTAATGGCTTCCACGGCGGTGGTAATACTCGCATAACCCGTCAGCATGACGATGCGCGTATGCGGGTCAAGTTCGTGTAATTTTTTAACCATCACGAGTCCCGAAGCACCATCCATTTTCAAGTCTAGTACCGCAAATTCCGGCGGGTTGGCTTCCGCCAGCGGAATCGCTTGTTCGACACTGTGTGCCACGCTTACGTCAAATCCCCGCTTGGTGAGTGCTTTGCTTAACACTTGGCAAAAAGTTTTGTCGTCATCCACTAACAGCAGCGAGCTGGATTCGAGATCAATGGGTGTCATTGGGTATCCTTCACGAGTGGCAATGTTAATTGTGTGGTCGCACCACCGCCAGCCTCACGATTGAATAATCGCACAGAGCCTCCCATCCGTTCAACGGTGGCATTGGCAAGCAACAGTCCGATTCCGCGACCTTCTTTTTTGGTGGTAAAAAATGCCGTCCCCGCCTTTTGCATCGCATCTTTATCGAGTCCGCGTCCTTGATCGTGTATCTCCAAAATAAAGTGCGTCGCATCTATACGGGTGACGATCTCGATGGCTTGGGTAGTAGTATCTGCGGCATTATTAAGCAAATTCATCAGTGCGGCACGCAATGTGGCATCGACCCTGATGCGCGATTTTTCTGAAACCGGATTATCAGAAGGCAGATATTGGTATTGTGCCGTGGGACGTAATAATTGCCATTCATCCAACACATCGGCAAGCAAGCGATCCGGGGATTGCAGGGCAACTTCGTCGCTGTGTTGTGCATTGGCCAAAATTTTATCCAGAATACGTTTGCACCCGCGCACTTGCTCATCAAGTATGGCTAGGGATTCACGCCATTCAGGTTGACCCGCGACTTCGCTCTGCAACTCGCCCACCACCACGGCCATCGTCGATAACGGCGTACCCAGTTCATGAGCAGCACCGGCAGCTTGAGTACCCAGTGCGACAATACGTTCGTTGCGCAAAATTTCTTCCCGTGCTTTTATCAGCATCTCGTCGCGCTTGCGTACCGCTTGCGCCATTTGAACAACAAAATAGGCAACCACCAGCGCGGTGATAACAAAGCCAAGCCACATGCCTATAACATGCGAGTTAAAGGTGTCATCCACTCCATCGTGATTGTGGTGATCTTGCGTCAGCGGCACATAATAAAACATCAACAGGCTGTAGCATGCCACTGTGAGTGCGGCCATGCCCCAAGTATAACGGCCGGGTAGCGTGGCAGCCGCAATGACTAGCGGTAACACATAAAGCGAAACAAACGGATTGGTCGAACCGCCGCTGAAATACAGCAATATCGTCAGGGCAAGTACATCAATGCAGAGCTGAGCAAACAATTCCGGGCTGGAAACAAGATTGCTGCTCCGCAACCGCATTCCGCTCAACAAATTAATCGTTGCCAGCGCAAACACCGTCAGCAGCAGCACATACCAATTTAGGTTCAGATTTAAAAGTTGCCATGCTGCCGCGAGCGCAATAAGCTGAACCGCAATGAATATATTGCGTAAGTTAATCAGGCGGCGCAGCTGGCTATGGCCTGGTAGAGAAGAAAGTATGGTGGTCTTCATCGTTGCTATCGTGAGCGTGTCAAGGCAAAATCGCTGTATTGATTATCCGTTAAAATCGGTCAATTAACGCAATTGCGGGGGAAATCTCTTAATTGGAGATTATCCTAGTTTCAGTATCCTCGACACCACTGTAAGCAAGTTGCCATTCGCACGATATTCTGTTGAAATCTGTACCCGACTAAATTACTCAACAGAATTACCGATGTCAGCCGTGTCCGAGACACCCACTCCCTCAGTAACACACAGCACGCTATTCAAGGCGTTGCGCGAGCTGTTGCCTGCGCACGCTGTTTTAACCGAAATTGAAGAATTACGCCCCTTCGAGTGTGATGGGCTATCGGTATATCGGTGTTTGCCCCTAGTGGTTGTATTGCCGGAGACGATTGAACAGGTGCAGGCAATTGCACGATTCTGTAATGACATGAACTTTCCGCTGGTAGCGCGCGGCGCGGGGACGGGATTGTCCGGCGGCGCATTGCCAGTCGAGAATGGAGTGTTATTGGGCTTGGGCAAATTCAAACAGATTTTGCATATCGATCCGCTCAACGCGCTGGCAACGGTGCAGCCTGGTGTGCGCAATCTCGCCATCTCTGAGGCAGCTGCCGAGCATGGCTTGTATTACGCGCCCGACCCTTCTTCGCAAATCGCCTGCACCATCGGCGGAAACGTGGCAGAAAATTCCGGCGGGGTGCATTGCCTGAAATACGGTCTCACCGTGCACAATATTTTGCAACTCAAGCTTGTCACTATTGACGGCGAACTGCTCACCATTGGTGCGGAAACACTGGACGCACCCGGTTATGATTTACTTGCGCTGCTCACCGGTTCGGAAGGGATGCTCGGCATCATTGTCGAGGTTACCGTTAAGTTATTGGCCAAACCGGAACGCGCCCAGGTAATGCTTGCTGCCTTTGATGACATTGTCAAAGCCGGTGAAGCGGTGGGCGCGATCATCGCGGCGGGGATTATTCCCGCCGGACTGGAGATGATGGATTCACTCGCCATTCAGGCAGCGGAAGATTTCGCCCATGCGGGGTACCCACGAGATGCCGCTGCTATCCTGTTATGCGAGCTGGATGGTGGCAACGCAGAAGTTTCCGAACACATCGCAATGGTGCGCGCCGTATTAAAACAAAGTGGCGCAACCGAAGTGCGCACGGCAGTCGATGAAGCCGAGCGGATGCGTTTTTGGAAAGGCCGCAAATCTGCCTTTCCCGCAGTGGGGCGTATTTC
>CAZSPN010000032.1:5180-19964 GCA_964608835.1 uncultured Gallionella sp. | reverse complement strand
AGCTGCTGATGTCGGACGTGATCGCCTTGACGCTCGCGGATCCCGAGCGGCTGAGACACGGCAACGTGAAGTGGCGCGATCTGCCGTTCCCGCAGTGGGGCGTATTGCCCCCGACTATTACTGTATGGACGGTACTATTCCGCGCCGTCAATTACCGTATGTGTTACAGCAGATTAGCAACTGGTCTGTCGAATATCAGCTACCTGTCGCCAATGTATTTCACGCTGGCGACGGCAATCTCCATCCACTGATTTTGTTTGATGCCAACAAAGAAGGTGAGTTGGCGCGCACCGAAGAATTTGGGCGACGGATTCTGGAATTGTGTGTAGATGTCGGCGGCACTATCACCGGTGAACATGGGGTTGGTATGGAAAAAATTGATGTTATGTGCAGTCAATTTCCTGCCAAAGAATTAATCCAGTTTCACGCCATTAAAGCTGCATTTGATCCAAAGGGTTTACTTAACCCAGGCAAAGCCGTCCCGACGCTACAACGCTGTGCTGAATTTGGTGCCATGCGCGTGCATGGCGGACATCTCCCGCACCCTGAACTGGAAAGGTTTTAATGGATATTAGCCTAGACCTCCGGCAGCAGGTGCGACAGGCTATTGATGCCAATACCCCACTCAATATCTGCGGGGGTGGTAGCAAACATTTTTTGGGACGTGCAGTAAATGGTGTTTCACTTAATGTTGCCGCGCACAGTGGCATCGTCGAATATGATCCACGCGAACTCGTGATCACCGCCCGCGCTGGCACAGTGCTCACACAGATTGAAGCTACCCTGGCAGGGTCTTCGCAAATGCTCGCCTTTGAACCGCCTCATTACGCTACCACCGCCACGCTCGGAGGCACAATCGCCTGTGGGCTTTCCGGTCCGCGCCGTCCCCACGCCGGATCAGCCCGCGATTTCGTATTGGGTTGTCAACTGTTAAATGGACGTGGCGAGTTGCTGAAATTTGGCGGGCAAGTTATGAAGAATGTCGCCGGATATGACGTTTCGCGGTTAATGGCGGGAGCATTTGGCACACTTGGCACACTACTGGAAGTGAGTCTGAAAGTGCTGCCTCTCCCCGCAGCCAGTTGCACCGTGATCCATGAATACAGTCCAACTCAAGCCATTGATAAAATGAGTGAGCTGAGATCCAGAGCCGTTCCGCTCGATGCAGTGTGCTATCACGCAGGGCAGTGTTATTTCCGAATCTCTGGCAGTGAGCAAGGTGTGCACCACGCACAAGTACTATTGGGTGGTGAAGTACTGCCACATCCCGAAACTTTTTGGTGCAAATTACGCGAACATCAGCTGCACTTCTTTGACAGCAACAAGCCGCTATACCGCATTGTCGTCAAACCTAACACACCACCAATTTCCATCAACGGTGACTGGCTACTTGATTGGGCAGGCGCGCAACGCTGGCTCATCAGCGAAGTACCAATTGAAAAAATTCGTGCTGTCATCGCTGCAAGCGGCGGGCATGTCACCGCATGGCGCAATGCTGATCGTAATGAGGTCTTTCAACCGCTTGCAGCACCTTTGTTGGCATTGCAGCAAGGCATTAAACGCAGCTTTGACCCCAACAATATTTTTAATCGCGGGCGCATGTACGCTGAAATCTAACATGCAAACCCACATTTCAGACTCTGCTCTACTCAATCCGGACATCGCTGAAGCGAATGAGATTTTGCGCAGCTGTGTGCATTGCGGTTTTTGCACTGCCACTTGCCCTACTTACCAACTCCTGGGCGACGAACTGGATAGCCCTCGTGGGCGTATATATCTCATCAAGGAAATGCTGGAAGAGAACACAGTCAGTAACAAGACGCGCTTACATCTGGATCGCTGCCTCACTTGCCGCTCTTGCGAAACTACTTGCCCGTCCGGTGTGCAATACGGGCATTTGATCGACATTGGCAAACAAGAAATCGAAAAGCGCGCACCGCGTTCTTGGTGGGAAAAGCACTTGCGCCGCAGTTTAATTGCCATACTGGCTCACCCAAAACGACTTGGGTTTATCTTAAGCTGTGGCCGCATTGTCAGCCCGCTACTCCCTAAATCTTTGCGCCAAACTATCCCGTTAAAACATACCCCGCTAATGCGCCCCAATTATCTGCACACACGTACTATGCTGGTGTTAGAGGGCTGTGTGCAGGCCGTTACCGCGCCCAACACCAATGCGGCGGCGGCACAGGTACTCGACAAGCTGGGCATCTCACTCATCAGCGCACCTCAAGCGGGTTGCTGTGGCGCTTTACATCAGCACTTATCGGATGGTGATGGCGCAAAGCAGCTGATGCGTCGCAACATTGATGCATGGTGGCCACTGATTGAACAGGGTGCTGAGGCCATCATCATAACTGCCAGCGGTTGCGGGGTAATGGTAAAAGACTACGGACATGCTCTGCAACACGATCTTGACTACGCCGAAAAAGCCACCCGTATCAGCAACTTGACCAGAGACCTCAGCGAGGTGTTGCATGATGCAGACCTCAGTGCTTATGCACAGATTGGTCAGCAGCGTCGGGTTGCCTATCATTCATCATGCACGCTGCAACACGGTCAAAAGCTTAGTGGCACAGTGGAGAGCATCTTACTGCGCTGCGGCTACCGGCTCACTACCGTCACTGACGGCCACCTGTGCTGTGGCGCGGCGGGAACCTACAGCTTGCTGCAAGCCAAACTATCGCAACAATTGTTGCGCAACAAACTGGCAACACTGCAACACGAACAACCGGAAATCATCGCTAGCACTAACATCGGCTGCCAATTGCATTTGGAAAGCCAGGCCAATATCCGAGTTAAGCATTGGATAGAATTACTAATTTAGCAAACCCGATTTAATACTCAACCAAGGAGACGCAGTATGAACATAAAATCATTTAATCCACCCCGTCGCATTCTGATGGGACCCGGCCCTTCCGATGTCAGCCCGCGCGTTTTGAGCGCAATGGCGCGACCCACACTGGGGCACCTCGACCCTTTGTTTGTCAACATGATGGACGAAATGAAAGTGCTGTTGAAATATGCGTTCCAAACCAAAAATGAACTCACCATGCCGATTTCAGCACCTGGCTCAGCCGGCATGGAAGCCTGCTTTGTAAATTTGGTTGAGCCTGGCGACAAGGTAATCATCTGCCAGAACGGGGTATTCGCCGGACGCATGAAAGAAAACGTCGAGCGTTGCGGCGGGGTCGCGGTGATGGTGCAAGATGATTGGGGTCGTGCTTGTGATCCGCAAAAATTACGTGATGCACTCAAAGCAAATAGCGATGCCAGAATTGTTGCATTCGTACATGCCGAAACTTCCACTGGCGCATCTTCTGATGCCAAGACACTGGTCAAAATTGCCCACGAACATGGCTGTTTGACTATCGTCGATGCGGTCACTTCATTGGCGGGATCTGCACTTAAAGTTGATGAGTGGCAGATTGACGCAATTTATTCCGGCACACAAAAATGCCTCTCCTGCACACCGGGTATCTCTCCGGTTAGTTTTAGCACTATGGCGTTGGAGAAAATTAAAAATCGTAAGACACGCGTGCAAAGTTGGTTCTTGGATTTGAATCTGGTCATGGCTTATTGGGGCGGTGCAACCAAGCGCGCTTACCATCACACCGCGCCGATCAATGCACTGTATGCCCTGCACGAATCGCTCGTGATTTTGCAAGAGGAAGGCTTGGAAAACTCATGGGCACGCCACCAAAAGAATCACCTCGCATTACGCGCCGGATTTGAAGCTATGGGCTTGAAATTTGTCGTGCCAGAAGCAGAACGGTTAGCCCAGCTCAACGCAGTAGCGATACCGGAAGGTGTCGATGAAGCTGCGGTGCGCGCTGTGCTCCTCAACGACTACAATCTGGAAATCGGTGCTGGCTTGGGTGCGATGGCTGGCAAGGTATGGCGCGTTGGCTTGATGGGTCATGCCAGCAACACAAGCAATATCCTCATCTGCCTCAGTGCGTTGGATGACGTGTTGGGACGCATGAAAGCACCCGTTCAGCATGGTGTTGCTGTTGCCGCCGCACAGAAAGTATTGGCAAGTTAACTCGTTCTGCCGCGTCAAAACCCCGCCCGCTCCTAGGCGGGGTTTTTATATCGCGCGCATCAGCCACCACCAGCCGGGCAAAGTGGCAAATGATAAAACCATCCCGACAGCAACCATTAAATTTGCCAGTGGCGGGTCGAGTTCATGTTCGGTAGCGAGAATTGCTGCTGTAATCATGGGTGGCATGGCTGCCTCGAACAAGGTGATTTGTATTGTCTGTCCGTGTGCGCCGAGTAACGGAACATAAAACAGGAGCAATGCCAACGGTGCCAATACCAATTTGAACACCAAGCCAATGGAAAGATTCCTCATATTGCCAGCAAAGTGCCCCAGTCGTAGTTGAAAACCGACTGCCAGCAATGCCAACGGTGCTAACGTGTCGCCCATACGTTTGAGTACTGCCACTAACCATTCAGGGTATTCCAACGGAATGCAAATCAAGGCAATCACCAGCGCGATGAATGGCGGAAATAAACCGATACGCTTAACCATTGCGCCAAGTGTGGGGCGGCCTGTCGAGTAAATTCCGGCAATCGTAATGCCCAAGGTGGATAGCACTAGAAACGAACCCAGTTGATCGACGATGATGCCGCTGGCGAGTCCTTCTTCTCCATAAAACGCCTCTATCATCGGCAGCCCCAGATAGGAAGTGTTGCCTAATCCGCCCGTTAGCATCAACGCGCCCACGGTGGGTCGCTGCAATTTTAACCATCTGCCAAGCAGCCAGAAAAACCCTGCCGACAAGCCGAATAACAACCATGCCATCGCAGCCATCAGCACCACATCACCACTGATACGCAATTCATGCACATACAGCAAAGTCAGCGCGGGCAGTGAAACGTGGATAATGTAAGTGTTTAGAACGACTGGCGTATTGGCAGGCATGCGTTTGGAGAGATGCAGCAACACACCGACCACAAAACAGAAGATGAACAGGATGAGATTCGTCATGCTTTTGCATCATTCCTGTCGAAACAGGAATGGCGTTTTAATGAACGCTATACATGCGCTGAAATAAACGCCTTGAGCTTTACCACATCCGCATCCATCACTTCACAGTGTTGCGGCAAATCTTCGATACATTCCAATGCAGCAGGGCGTTCGGGTTTACGGCCTAATGCTTCAATGATGGTTTCCTCAAACTTGGCGGGCAGTGCGGTCTCTAGGCAGATTAGTGGCAAGCTGGGGCGACGTTGCTCCAGTCCAACCTTGATACCGTCGGCAGTGTGCGTATCCACCATCACGCCGTATTCTTCCCACAGCTCGCGTATCGTTTTTAAGCGATCCTGATGAGTACTCTTACCCGATGCAAAATCGAACTGCGACAGTGCGTGCCAGTACTCCGTACCTTTAATATCAAACGAACCACCCTTGTCCACAGCACTCCAAAACTCGCGCACTTTCGCGCCATCGCGTCCCACCAGATCGAACACGAAACGCTCGAAATTGCTGGCTTTGGAAATATCCATCGACGGGCTGCTGGTCTCGTAAGTGTGGTCTGTGCCGCGCGGACGATACACACCTGTGCGGAAAAATTCGTCCAGCACATCGTTTTCATTAGTCGCGAGAATCAATTGCCCAATCGGCAAGCCCATCATGCGCGCGATATGTCCGGCGCAGATATTGCCGAAGTTGCCGGAAGGCACCGAGAACGCGACTTGCTCATCATTAGATTTAGTTGCGGCGAAATAACCTTTGAAGTAATAAACGATCTGTGCCGACACACGTCCCCAGTTGATGGAATTGACTGTACCAATTTTGTATTTCGCTTTGAAATCGTGATCGTTAGACACCGCCTTCACCATGTCCTGTGCATCGTCAAACATGCCGTTGATGGCGATATTGAAAATGTTCGGGTCTTGCAGCGAATACATTTGCGCGCGTTGAAAGCCGCTCATCTTGCCATTGGGTGACAGCATAAACACACTAATACCGCGCTTACCGCGCATCGCATATTCGGCAGCAGAACCCGTATCACCAGAGGTCGCACCGAGAATGTTTAACTCGGCATGTTGCTTATCCAGGGCATACTCGAAAAGATTGCCGAGCAACTGCATCGCCATGTCCTTAAAAGCCAGCGTCGGGCCATTGGAAAGCTCCAGAATATGCACCCCATTTTCCAAGGTGCGCAGCGGCGTGATTTGCGTGGCATCACTGTCTGCGCGACCATTGCAATACACCTCAGCAGTGTAGGTTTTGCTGATGATGGCTTTGAGATCAGTCGCCGGAATATCGGTAGCAAATTTGGATAAAACCGCGAACGCAAGATCGGCGTAAAACAAATTACGCCACGCATCCAACTCGGCACGTGTCACCTGCGGATATTGTTCTGGCAGATACAAGCCACCATCGGGGGCAAGACCACCGAGTAAAATTTCAGTAAAAGTTTTAGCAGGCGCGTTGCCGCGTGTGGAGATGTATTTCATTTTTAATTCCTTAACAGTAGGGTGCAATGCGCTGCGCTTATTGCACCCTACGAGTCCTCAACAAAAATTGGTTAGTCGCCACACCAGCCACTAACCTGAAATGACTTCGACTTGCCTTTATATCGAATAATCATTTCACCTTCAGTGAGTACAAAGTATTCGAATTTGCTGTTGACAATACCATAACGATATTCAAGAGATACTTCGTCATCAGCCCACTTACTCATAAACTTACCTTTCAATTTTTGTTTCTTTACGGGTCGTTCGAAAAGCCTGTGCAGGACATCATTCACCCGAATTATTCCTATCTCACTTTCAGCCGAAAACTCAAAAATAGACTCACCACTCGAACGCAAAGAATAGCCACACCCCACCTCATTGGAGTATGGGTTATCTGATGGCATTAAATTTCCCACCTTAATTTCCAAATCCTCCTCCAAGCCGAAAGCTAACCCTGACAGCAAAGCTAGGCTTAAAGTGAGCAATTTGAAAGATTGTCGGATTTTCACGATGAATTATTACTTGCCCAACTCTTCCAACCTCAACTTAGTCACCTTCCCCGCTACCACGCTCAACGCTTCAATCTTCGCAATCGCTGCATTAACGCGCTTCTCGCGGGTTTGGTGGGTGAGCATAATCAGGTCGGTTTGTTCTTCGCCCTCACTGGGTTCTTTCTGAATCATTGCATCAATAGAGATTTGCTCATCCGCCAAAATGCGCGTGATGTCGGCCAGCACGCCGGGTTTGTCTTGAATACGCATGCGCAGGTAATAGCTGGTGATGACATCGTCCATCGGCAAAATTTTCAAATCCGCCATTGCGTTCGGTTGGAAGGCGAGATGCGGCACTCGATTTTCCGGGTCGGCGGTATGCATACGGGTGATATCCACCAGATCTGCAATCACCGCGCTGGCAGTGGGTTCTGCGCCTGCACCTTTACCGTAATACAGCGTCGCGCCAACGGCATCGCCATGCACCAATACCGCGTTCATCGCACCTTCCACATTGGCAATTAAACGTTTGGATGGAATCAAAGTCGGATGCACGCGCAGTTCAACACCTTCTTCAGTACGCTTGGTGATGCCCAATAATTTAATGCGGTAGCCGAGTTGTTCGGCGTATTTGATGTCTGTTGCGCCCAGCTTGGTGATGCCTTCGACGTAGGCCTTGTCAAATTGCACCGGGATGCCAAAGGCAATGGACGCCAAAATGGTGATTTTGTGTGCCGCGTCCACACCCTCAATGTCGAAGGTCGGATCAGCTTCGGCGTAACCAAGGCGTTGCGCCTCTTTCAACACGGTATCAAAGCTCAATCCTTTGTCGCGCATTTCGGACAAAATGAAATTTGTTGTGCCGTTGATGATGCCCGCAATCCATTCGATACGGTTCGCCGTCAAGCCTTCACGCACCGCCTTGATGATCGGAATACCGCCCGCCACGGCCGCTTCGAACGCGACCATCACCCCCTTGTCCTGCGCGGCTTTGAAGATTTCGTTGCCATGTGTGGCGAGCAATGCCTTGTTCGCCGTGACAACATGCTTGCCGTTTGCGATAGCTTTCATCACCAGCTCTTTCGCCACACCGTAGCCACCGATCAGCTCAATGACAATGTCCACTTCGGGATCGTTGACCACTTCCAGCGCATCATCGGTCACACGGCACTTTCCCTCAGTCACTTTATTGGCCAGCACAACGTTTCTATCCGCCACTACGGTAATGCGTATCGGACGACCCGCACGACGCATGATTTCTTCCGCGTTGCGTTGCAACACATTGAACGTGCCACCACCCACTGTGCCGATACCCAGCAGCCCCACATTGATAGGTTTGATTCCAAATAGACCTACGTCGTCATTATTGTTGCTCATGTTTCATTTACCTAAGTTATTAAGTTGATCGTAATGTGCCCATTGATGTGCCTTGCGGTTCGGTACATTTTTCGTTCGTCCTGAGTCCCGTGCGTAGCGCGGTGTATCGAAGGAGCGAACGAAAAACACTCACCGCGAACGGACTTGGTTAGTCCCATGCTTCTTGCGATAATTTTCCAAGAAGTGCGCAATTCTTCCGATAGCCTCGGTCAAATCATCGGCGTTCGGTAAAAACACCACGCGGATGTGATCGGGACTCTTCCAATTGAAGCCCGTGCCTTGCACGACAAGTACTTTTTCTGATTCCAATAATTCCAAAATAAATTTTTGGTCATTCTCGATTGGATAGATTTTCGGATCGAAGCGCGGGAATAGGTACAGCGCGGCCTTGGGTTTTACACACGTCACACCGGGAATCGCGGTGAGCAAGTCGTAGGCGAGATCGCGCTGCCTGCATAAGCGTCCACCGGGTGCAACCAAATCATCAATGCTCTGATAACCGCCCAAAGCGGTTTGAATGGCGAACTGCCCCGGCACGTTGGAACACAAGCGCATCGAAGCCAAGATCGTCAGGCCATTGATGTAATCCTGCGCGTGCTTTTTCTCACCCGACACCACCATCCAGCCTGCACGATAGCCGCAAGCACGGTAATTTTTCGACAGCCCATTCAGGGTTACGAACAGTACATCACTCGCCAGCGAAGCAATGGAAGTATGGGTCGCGCCGTCGTACAACATCTTGTCGTAAATTTCATCGGCAAAAACAATCAGGTCGTTTTCGCGGGCGATTTGAATAATCTCTTTGAGAACATCTTCCGAGTACAGCGCACCCGTTGGATTGTTTGGATTGATGATGACAATGGCGCGCGTCTTTTCGGTAATCTTGCTGCGCATATCGGCAAGGTCAGGCATCCAGTCTTTCGCCTCGTCGCACACATAATGGCGCGGCGTACCGCCTGCCAAAGTCACTGCCGCTGTCCACAACGGATAATCGGGCGCGGGCACCATTACTTCATCTCCAGTATTCAACATGCCCTGCATCACCATCACAATCATCTCGGACGCGCCGTAACCGATGTAAATATCATCCAGCCCCACGCCCACAATTTTCTTCGACTGGCAGTAATGCATGATTGCTTTGCGCGCCGCGAACATACCCTTGGAATCCGAATAGCCAGACGAATTCGGCATATTCAAAATTACATCCTGCTGCACTTCCTCCGGGGCTTCAAAGCCAAAGGGCGCGAGATTGCCGATATTCAGCTTGATGATGCGTTGACCTTCCTCTTCCATCTGCTTGGCGCGCTCCATCACAGGGCCGCGAATGTCATAGCAAACGTTGGAAAGTTTGGTGGATTTAAGAATGGGTTTCATAGTTAACCTGATGCTAAAATTCGCCACAATGCGGAAATCCCGCAAGGGGCTTCCCCATGAAACATAGTCGCTGTGCTTCTTGTTTCATGTGAAGACGCGCGATTTTACCCGTGCGGACACCGCACAGCAAATAACATCACACAAATGGGCTTTTTGTTTTGAAACTACACCTGAATAAACTTGGCGATACCAAATTATTCACCGCACACGGCGCAGATTATGTGATGGTCAATAATGACCGCTATTCCGGCAGCATTGTGGTGTCCGCAGATCAAGTGCGGCTGGATTGGACTGTTGCAAATTTCGATGAATTAAACGAAGCACATTTTGCTTATCTCGCCGCACTCAAGCCTGATGTGCTACTGCTCGGCACAGGTGCAAAACAACGCTTTCCCCGTCCGCACCTGTTCCGCGCTCTCACCGAAGCAGGCGTCGGCCTAGAGTGCATGGACACACCTGCCGCCTGCCGCACTTATAACATTCTGGTGGCAGAAGATCGCAAAGTGATTGCGGCGATCCTTTTCTAACCAAGCGACCCACACAATCCGGAAAGAGGTTTATGAGTCAATTCCTCAAAAATGTTATTCATCAAGCCGAGCAAATCATTCTTGGCAAGCCGCAGCAGATTCGCCTTGCGTTGACTTGCCTGCTGGCGCGCGGGCATTTGCTCATCGAAGATTTGCCGGGTACGGGTAAAACTACGCTGGCGCATGTGTTGGCGAGTTCGCTAGGTTTGCAATTTCAGCGCATCCAGTTCACCAGCGATCTACTACCTGCGGACATTCTCGGTGTGTCGGTGTTTCAGCGCGACAGCAGTGAGTTCAAATTTCATCCCGGGCCGATTTTTTCGCAGATGATTTTGGCGGATGAAATCAATCGCGCCACACCCAAGGCGCAAAGTGCGTTGCTGGAGGCGATGGAAGAACAGCAAGTCACTATCGAAGGCACGACGCGGGTACTACCCGCACCGTTTTTTGTGATTGCCACACAAAATCCCTCGCATCAAATCGGCACGTTTGCCTTGCCCGAATCTCAGCTTGATCGTTTTCTCATGCGCATCCAGATGGGCTACCCCGATGCGCATGCCGAGCGGAATTTATTGTCCGGCGTGGACAGGCGCGAGATTGTCGCGCAACTCACACCACAAATGGATAGCGGCGAATTACTGGCGTTGCAGCAGCAAGCCAAAACCGTATTCATCTCGCCCGCGCTGCTCGATTATGTGCAGGCCATCTTGCGCTACACCCGTGAATCCACACGTTACACGCAAGGCTTATCGCCCCGCGCCGGATTGGCTTTGGTTGCCGCCTCGCGCGCTTGGGCATTGTTGAATGAACGCAACGCGGTGATCCCGGAAGACGTGCAAGCCGTACTACCCGGTGTGGTGAGTCATCGACTGCAAGCAACGGATGACTACGCAAGGCAAAGCAGCGATGAATTGGTACGCAAACTCATTGAGGCGGTGGCAATTCCGTAACACTGTGTTCGCCACACCCCGACAAAAATTCCGTACCTGGTTATTCCGCCCCAAAATCGAGAGCGGTACTGTTACCCTCACGCAACGTCGCATTTTTATCATCCCCACCAAACAAGGTTTTGCATTCGCCTTGGTGTTGATGCTGATGTTGCTCGGCGACATCAACTACAACCTTAGTCTAGGCTATGTTCTGACATTTTTGCTGGCGATGATGTCGGTGTTGTCGATGTTGTATGCATTTCGCAATTTGGCGCATTTGGAGATACGTGCGGGTCGTGTCGATGCGGTGTTCAGGGGTGATACTGCTAAATTTTCACTGCATTTTAATAACTCAAGCAAGCACTCGCGCTACCAGCTTTGCCTCTTGCAAAGTGGAGCATCATTTTGGTCAACCCCTGCTGCAACGGTGAGCTTTGATGCACCCGCTTTGCAGGATAGCGAAATCACCTTTTCGTTGCCCGCCACCCATCGCGGCTGGTTGCAAACAGGTCGATTGAAACTCTATACCGAATTTCCGCTCGGTTTGTTTCACGCGTGGTCATACATTCACTTTGATTCGCGTTGTTTGGTTTACCCCAAGCCATTAAGCGACGCACCTTTACCATTTGGCAATGCACCAGACGGCACAGGAAAACACAGTGTGGCAGGCGATGATGATTTCTCCGGATTGCGTAAATACGCTGCGGGAGATGCGTTACCGCGCATTGCCTGGAAAGCGTTTGCAGGTGGACGTGGGTTGCAGGTGAAACAATTTTCCACGCCCGTGGGCGAGGAGTTGTGGCTGGATTTTTCTTATGCCTTTGATGACACAACGGAGGAAAAACTCTCGCGCATGACACGCTGGGTGCTGGATGCGGAGGCACAGGGTTTGCGCTACGGGCTGCGCTTGCCGGATTCAGAATTGCCGCCTGGTCAGGGTATGGCGCAGCGTGATAAGTGTTTGCACAGGATAGCGTTGTTTAATTTACCCGATTCATCCTTCGACAAGCTCAGGACGAACGGATCAAAAAATCGAGGCTCTCAAAAAACTGTTCGTGGTGAGCTTGTCGAACCATGAACAAACACTTAATTTATGGCTTGATTCTCAGCATCCTCATGGTCATCGCGCCACACGCTGAGCACCTACCGCTATGGGTGAGCAGCCTGTGCAGCACATTCCTGCTGTGGCGCGCTTATCTTACTTACAGCGGCAAACCGCTGCCTAATCGCTGGTTGTTAATGCTGGTTACTTTTGCCAGCGTGGGCGGAATCCTTCTGAGTTTTAAGACGCTATTCGGGCGTGAGGTGGGTGTCACATTGGTGGTGTTACTGGCGGCACTCAAGCTGATGGAGTTGCGCAAATCACGTGATGCAATAGCACTAATTTACTTGGCCTGCTTCATCATCATCACCAACTTTTTTTACTCCCAAAGCATTCCCACCGCGCTGTATATGTTCGCCACGTTGATGGTGATTTTGTCGAGTTGGATACAGTTGCAAGCTCAACACCTCGCGTACAAGCCGCGACTCCGCATCGCGGTGACCCTGCTACTACAAGCGATTCCGCTGATGACAATTTTGTTTGTGCTATTCCCGCGCATACAAGGTCCCTTGTGGGGTTTGCCACAGGATGCCTACGCTAATAGCGGGCTGGACGACAAGATGTCGCCCGGCAGTTTCAGTCGTTTGAGCTTGTCGGAAGAGGTTGCTTTCCGCGTCACCTACAAAAATAAACTGCCGCGCCGCGATCAAATGTATTGGCGCGGGCCCGTACTATGGCACTTTGACGGGCGCACTTGGATACGTGGCACGAGTGGGCGTAACACCGCACCAAAATTTACCGAAGTCGATCAGCCAATCGATTACAGCGTCACCTTAGAGCCGCACAATAAACCTTGGTTATTCGCGCTGGATGTGCCCAATAAAATATCGCTTCCTGCCGGGTTCACGGATGATTTTCAGATACTCAACAAAGAACCCGTTAATGCGCGGTTACGCTATGAAGCCAGCTCTTATTTAAGTTACCACGCTAACCTGAACGAGGTTGAAAGCCAGTTAAATCGTGCGCTGCAATTGCCGCAAGGTTTTAATCCGCGCGCCATTGGGCTTGCCACTACATGGCGAGCAAACAAAACCAATGATGCAGACGTGGTGCGCGCGGCTCTTTCCTATTTCAATCAGGAAGCCTTTCAATACACGCTCGAACCACCGCTGCTCGGCGCGAACAATGTCGATGATTTTCTATTCACTTACAAGCAGGGGTTTTGCGAACACTACGCCTCAGCTTTCGTGTTTTTGATGCGAGCCGCACACATCCCCGCACGCGTAGTGACTGGCTATCAGGGAGGTGAATTCAACGATGTAGGCAACTACTACATCGTGCGCCAATCGGATGCACATGCCTGGGCAGAAGTGTGGCTGGCGGGGCAGGGCTGGGTTAGAGTTGACCCCACCGCCGCCATCGCACCTGAACGTGTGCAACGCGGACTATCTGCCGCCTTGCCGAACAATGCTACCTTACCCTTCATGGCGAGAAATCCGCCGCAATGGATGCGTGACCTGCGCTTGAATTGGGATGCAATGGCCAACCAATGGAATCAATGGGTAATCGGCTACAACAGCGAACGTCAGTTCGCGTTTCTTACTCGCCTGGGCATGGAAGATGTGACTTGGCAGCAAATCACCGTCAACCTTGTGACGGGATTAGGTATCGCCATTGGGTTGTTGGCGTTGTACCTGTTGCGCCATTTATTTGCGCGCGAGCCGGACAAAGTACAAGCCGCTTGGCTCAAGTTGTGCGACAAATTGGCAAAAGCAGGCTTGCCCAGAAGCTCCCACGAAGGGGCGATAGATTACGCAAATCGCGTTGCGATTGCCCGCCCTGAACTTGGCCATAATATACGTGACCTTGCCAAACGTTACAGTGCATTGCGCTATGGGAGCGCTCGAAGTGACTACTTGGAAAATGAATACCTGCAACGCGCTACAGCTTTCAAAATCTGACAAGGTATAATCCGCGCCACTTAAATTGAACGCCACCAACATGCTCATCACACGCCGCTTAGAATTCGATGCCGGACACCGCATTCCCAACCACAACAGCCAGTGCAAGCACCTGCACGGGCATCGCTACGCCATCGAAATCACCCTGTCTGGCGATATCATCAGCACCGAAGGTCAATCTGAACAAGGCATGGTAATGGACTTCAGTGATGTGAAACGTATCGCTAAGGAGCAACTTGTTGATTTATGGGATCACGCGTTTTTGGCGTATCGCGGCGACCAAGCAGTGTGTGATTTTTTAGCCAGTCTACCGAATCACAAAACCGTCATTTTGGATGTTGTCCCCACCGCCGAAAATCTCGCTCAAGTTGCGTTCAACATTCTCAATCCCGCTTACCAAGACACTTACGGCAACCACCTGCGCCTTGAGCAAGTGCGCATCTACGAAACGCCCAACAACTGGGCGGATTGCGTACGCGGTTAATTTTCGGGATTTTTTCTGGACAGCGCGCGCGCCTTAGTTCAAAATGCGCGGCCTTGGAGAACTAGCAATACGTCCAATGTAGCAAATCATCAGGAGGGCTGGCCGAGCGGTTGAAGGCACCAGTCTTGAAA
>CAZSPN010000032.1:699-5170 GCA_964608835.1 uncultured Gallionella sp. | reverse complement strand
CGTGAGTTCGAATCTCACGCCCTCCGCCAACACATTTTTTCAATCAATCTCAAGAAATTCAAGAGCGTTTGGCGGCGGCGGAAGTGGCCGTTATGCAACCTCATGCGCTGAATACGATAGAAGAAAAAGATGTGAAATTGATATTAAACGGCATTGCCGAAAGAATCGACGAAGAAGATCGGGATGATCTGAAAGAAATTCTACGCAACCTGATTGACCGCCTAAAATTTGATTGTTCCAGCTTGGGCTTCGGCACTTATTACAAAATATCAGTCGAAACTGTGGAGTTTGTGGCATCCCCAAGGCAATTAGGCGAAATCCCGACCATTAATATAAGCTATTAATATAACTGTTATTCAGTTTAGTCGTCGTCATCATCTTCAGCCATTTGACGACGAGGTACCGTAGCTGGATCTGCAGTAATCTCCCGGTAAATTTCAACTCTATCGCCCGGTTTAAGCATTGCATCGAGTTTTGATATTTTCCCGAAAATACCGACTTGATGCGTTTCTAAATTAATTTCCGGGAACTTGCGCAGCACACCGGACTGTTCAATTGCATGAAGCAATGTGGAGCCATCAGGAACTTCAATGCGCAGCCACAGCTGTTGTGCCGGTTCGGAATAGGCGATGCCGATTTGCATAAATTTCCTTAACTAACCACAGGTGCTGTGACCATCACTGTTCCGACGGTTGAAGCACGACGGCGATCTATAATCCTCTTGGCGGCGATCAGAAAACCCACAGCCAAGAACCCACCTGGTGGCAAAATCATGAGCAAGAATCCCTTGTAGTCGGGGATTATTTTTAATTCGATAATCGAAAATGCCGATCCAAATAACAGATGTGCATCAGCGAACAGCGTGCCTGCACCAAGGATTTCACGCACCGCTCCAATTGTGGTCAATGCGAAAGTAAAACCTAATCCCATCATCAATCCATCCATGCCAGAAGGCAATATAGGATTCTTTGCAGCAAACGCCTCAGCACGTCCGAGTACGGCACAGTTAGCTACTATTAGTGCTATAAATAACCCTAATACTTTGTACAAATCATGTGCCCATGCATTCATACTAACGTCCACCAATGTTACTAGCGTGGCAATTATTACGATATAGACTGGAATGCGAACCTCGTCACTGACTGCGTGGCGGATCGATGAAATCAGCATATTTGAAGCGACTAATACTGTCGTAGTGGCTAGTCCCATTCCCAAACCATTTGTGGCAGTACTGGTCACCGCCATAGTCGGGCACAATCCAAGAGTCTGCGCAAAAACAATATTGTTGCTCCATAGACTTTCTCGCGCGATGCGCGTATAGGTATTGCTCATTTTTCCCCTCCTGCGGGTATCCTGTCCAATGTTTCACGGAGTGGTACAGCTTCATCAAGCAGTTGTTCGCGTTGCTTATCAAAAAAATCCAGACCACCTTTGACAGCCCTAACCACACCGCGCGGGGTTATTGTGGCCCCGGCGAATTGATCGAACACACCACCATCTTTTTTCACCGCCCATTTTTCAGACGAGGGATCACCTAGGTATTTATCCTCAAATTGATATATCCAGCGGCCCTTGGCAGGTTCGATCTTGTCACCCAAACCAGGAGTTTCTTTATGTTTAATTACCCGAACGCCTGTCACATGACCATCTCGGTCTATGCCCATCATGCAATCTATGGGTCCCGCATAACCTGAGCCACTAACTTTAAATACCACTGCTTCAACCCTTCCAGATTTACGCGCGCGATAAACCATGACTTCGCCATCAGGACCATTAAGCATCAATGTGTCTTTGAGTAAATCGTTGTCGAATTTCCCCGGCAATACTTGAGACAATGATCGCTGCATGTCCTGTGCCTGAGCAGCAGCGATGTCCCCAGAAGAAGTCCGGTCAGCAATAACGAGGGCTGCGGTAGTGATCAGTGCAACCCCGCCGAGCAACACACCTTGATAAAATAATTTACCGCGAAGTTGCTCCAAATTCATTTCACAGCTCCCTCTTTATCGGCTCTGTGGACATGGACACTCCCTTGCGATTTCTTCCATAGATACGTGGCTTAACATAGTGGTCGATGATAGGAGTGACGGCGTTCATTAACATGACAGCAAATGCCACACCTTCCGGATAACCACCCCAAGTGCGAATAACCCAAGTCAACAGACCGCAGCCCAGACCGAAGATGAATTGTCCTGCAGTGGTATTGGGCGATGTCACAGGGTCAGTGATGATGAAGAATGCCCCCAAGATCAAGCCTCCACTCAGCAAGTGATACATAGGCCCAGCGTAATGGTTGGCGTTAATCGCGTTGAAAATCAGCGCAGGGATTGCCACCCCGAGCAGCATGGCAACCGGCGTGTGCCAAGTAATTATGCGTCGTGCAATGAGGAACAATCCACCCAACAGCAGCAATAGTGCCGCTGTCTCACCCAGACTGCCGGCACGGCTGCCCCACAGTGCATCAAGTGGTGCGTAGTAACCAACCAGTGCTTGATCCAATCCGATGCCGCGCGTGAATTCAGTCTTTACATGACCGAGCAGCGATGCACTAGCCATTCCGTCCAGCGGCTGACTGAAGAAAGTCACTCGGAGACTTTCCAGCAAACTCGGCGCATGAATCGAGCCCAACGGTGCGGGTGCTACCCAAGTAGTCATCTCCAGAGGAAAAGAAATCAGCAGCATCACCCGCGCTGCCATCGCCGGATTGAACACGTTCTGACCCAAACCACCGAACACCTGTTTTCCGATGATAACGGCGAACAGGCTACCCAACACGGCAATCCACCACGGTGCGAACGGTGGCAGCGATATTGCCAATATCCACGCCGTGAGTACCCCTGAACCATCCATCAACGCCGTACCCACAGCACGCTGTTGCAAACGCAAAACGAAAGCTTCACCAACAATAGCGGCGATTAGCGACACTGCCCACAGGTTGATCGCCGGCCAGCCAAATAGCCAAAAACCAAACAACGTAGCGGGAGCAAGGGCAAGCATCACCGTTACCATTACCTTGCCTACAGTGACTGGGGCATGTGCGTGCGGGGCATGTGCAATGCGGCTCATGCGGTCTCCGTAGCAACTTTTTCTGCTGACTTTTTCGCGGCGAGTTCCTTTGCTTCGCGCGCCATCTTGCGTTTAGCTGCCGCTTCCGCACGTTCGCGTTCAATGCGAGCGATGCGTTCATTGCGTGCATCGGCCAATTTTTTTGTGGCTTCCTGTTTCAGTTTCACACGCTCCTGCGCCATCAGATCGCCCTTGGCAAAGCTGAAATAATGCACAAGCGGAATGTGAGACGGACACACAAATGAGCAGCAGCCACAAGCGATGCAGTCTTTCAGACCTAGTGACACTGCACCAGTAGAATCGCCGGCGCGGATGTGTGCTGCCATCTCCAGCGGCAAAAGGCCAACGGGACATGCACGCACACAACTGGAGCAACGAATACATGAAGTTGAATGAACGTTGCCAATCTCACCAGTGGTCAATGCCAATACACCGCTGCTACCTTTTACAACTGGCACTGCGGCTGAAGATAACTCAATTCCCATCATTGGACCGCCCAGCACCAAACGAGCAGGTTTAATATTGAAACCGCCGCAGTATTCGAACAAGGTTTCGACCAGCGTCCCTATTGGCACTTCCAAATTGCCCGGTTCTGCCACGGCACCGCCGCTGACCGTCAACAATCGTGACACCAAAGGCCGACCGAAGCGGGCGGCATCGCGCACGGCAAATGCTGTCGCCACGTTATGCACCAGCACGCCGATGTCGGCGGAACGACCATCAGCAGGCACTTCACGTCCGGTCAGCGCGCGGATCATTTGTTTGTCCCATCCCATCGGATACATTGCTGGAACTGCGATCACTTTCACTTCCGTTCCTACTGCGGCTTTCTGCATGGCAGCAAGTGCAGCCGGTTTGTTTTCCTCGATGCCTACCATTACATCGACCGCGCCCACAGCGTAGCAAATAAGACGAATGCCTTCGACGATCTCAGATGCACGCTCACGCATGAGCCGATCATCGCAGGTGATGTACGGCTCACACTCACCCCCGTTGATGATAAGCGTGTGCACATTATTCTTACGAGAGAGATTTAGCTTTACTGCCGACGGAAAAGTCGCACCGCCCAGGCCCACGATGCCGGCTGCACCAACGCGCGCAGCAATCTCCTCAGGAGAGAGTAAAAACGGGTCGGTGGCGATCTCAGTTTCCATCCAGCGGTCTTCACCATCGGATTCGATCATTACTGTTGGAGCTGTGAGCCCTGATGGATGCGCTGCGGGGTAATCACCGATGGCGACGATGCATCCAGAAGTTGGCGCATGGATAGACGCAGAAATGACACCTTGGCTAGCACCGATGAGCTGCCCCTTCAGCACCTTATCGCCCACTTGAACCATTGGCTGGGCAGGAGCACCAACGTGTTGTTGTAAGGGCACGAATAGTCTTTCAGGGAGTGGCAGAACAC
>CAZSPN010000032.1:0-689 GCA_964608835.1 uncultured Gallionella sp. | reverse complement strand
CGGATAGCACGATCTGCCGCTAACTCTTTCCGACTTTCTGGATGAACACCACCACGCAAACGAAAAAGCTTCATCTTCATCTCACGATGTAACGGCCTGCATTTGCATCGGCTGAATGAGTGGCTTATGCCAATACCAAGCGTGTAAAGTTACCGGAATCGGCTGAAGTTTGACTGACTCAGTCGGACAGACTTCCTCACACTTTCCACAAGCGGTGCACGCCTCGCGGAACACTGCGTGTATCTGCTGAGCGGCTCCCATAATGGCATCAGTGGGGCATACCTTAAAACAGCGTGTACAACCGATGCATAATTCCTCTCGGACTTCTGCGACCATTGGCACGGTTTCCTTCACACCGCTAACGTCCGCATCAATACCCAACTTGGCAGCCAGTGCGATAACAACAGAACGACCGCCAGGTGGACATAAAGTGACAGGTGCTTTGCCCTCAGCTAATGCCTGAGCTGCGCCCGCACAGCCAGGAAACCCGCACTGACCACACTGTGAACCGGGCAGAATATCTACCAACTCTGCGGCTAGTGCGTTGCCCTCTACCTTGAATACACGTGCGGCGACACCCAGGATAAGACCTAGCAGTACACCCATAACAGTCAAACTTGCAAGTGCTGTAATCCGCGAGTTCAAGTTTGAAGTGCAACGCCTGACTTGAAGAATACCTGATTGGGTGT
>CAZSPN010000031.1:1824-29987 GCA_964608835.1 uncultured Gallionella sp. | reverse complement strand
ACGCACGCTATCAACAAAATCCGATTACCCGTGAGCTGCGGCTTTGGCCGAATTGAAGACTGTCTGAAAATCGGCCTAAGCAACAACGCCGTGCCGGTGCATTGAACTACTTATTGAACAGCTTCCGCTGCCCCTTAGTGCTCCGCATTACAGGAAGCTCTTCATCTAACCACCCGCGATCATTTTGGTGAAGCCATCGAAATGCGCGGTATGCAATTCTCATAAACTCATATCGAGTTGGATGTGTCTGCGCTGCCTTGTAGTCAACGCAAATTGTTCTTTGATGTTGGCGTACAACCTCAATAGAAGGAGCCGATTTATCAGTAGGCGATCTGGTAGCTTCAATATGATTACCTTCGCCATTCATCACGTCTTGCCACTTGCACTGTTCTTTAAAGGCGCCCCAAGTCTCATAAAGCAGATTAACTAATAGAAGTCTGCCAAATGGCTTGCATGTCGCGTCGTTTGCTAAGCCGTTTAGGAGCTGCGAGGGTTTGCTCGCCTTAGCTAATCGCAGCAATTTACTCGCCGAAGCATCCGTCCCGAATTTTCGTGCAAACTCAGCGAAATACTCCTGCAAGTCCAATTCTCCAGTTGCTTTCAAAATTTCGAAGCGTTCGAGACCTTGTTTAAAAGTTGCTTGAGTTATATCTGCTGCATAAGGGGGCATATCGTCAGCTAGCGCATCACGCCCCAGTAGTGAAATATCCAAAAGAGTATTGCGAATTTCATTCGTGGGATGATCGTCAGTGTCAACAATGTTACTCTTAAGATCATGAGGCAAAAAAAGATGGTCATGTAGTCGCATTCGACCCAAATCGAATCTAACTAATTTCAGCTGATGCTCTGGGCAATACTGGCTAGTTGGCAATTGATGAACCTTATGCCAATAGGCGATACCGTAAATCTTCCGATCGCGGTCCGCGCATTCACTACAGATCCGCCACTGACATCCTCTATTTATGCCGAATATTAGTGCCCCCAGTTCTGGCCTTTTATTCCCATTTTCTACGTCCTTAAGGCTGGAAATGCTAGTTACGCCCAAATTCGCCAACATTGGCAGAATAGTTAACTTCCGCAATAGCGCGCTAGGAGAGCCATAGGCGCCCTCCGTAGCCTCATAGAAGTGCCTGAGGTCTACTGGACATCCAATTACTGTCATAGGCCTATCTGTACCCAGCAGAAGGCCTATGGCTTCAAAATGGCCAATCCCATTTACGCGCGCAATCTTTGCCAGCAGGCTGTAAATCGTTTCGTCTGGCCATAACTCAGGGAATTGCAGAATAGCTGGACTGAATCTTTTCATTTACGACTTTATTCACCTATTTACGACTATATTTGTTCGGAATATGAGCGTGACCCGAGAACTCTTTTTGAGTTTGGCACTCTCAGGACTGGAGTGCTAAAATATGCTCGTTCTAAGGAGGTATTACATGTACACGATGAATTATCCCGTACCATCGGTCGGTAGTTTAGAGAATTACATACAGTCGGTAAACCGCTTTCCAGTCCTTTCTCAGGAAGAGGAGATGGATTTGGCGACGCGCTTTAACACGCGCGACGACCTTGATGCTGCGCGTCAATTGGTACTTTCTCACCTGCGCGTGGTAGTCAGTGTTGCGCGCGGCTATGCGGGCTATGGCTTGCCCCAGGCCGACTTAATCCAGGAGGGCAACATCGGCCTGATGAAAGCCGTCAAGCGCTACGACCCCCATCGCGGTGTGCGGCTGGTGTCGTTTGCCTTGCACTGGATACGCGCCGAAATCCACGAATTCGTGGTGCGTAACTGGCGTCTGGTGAAAATTGCCACAACAAAATCCCAGCGCAAATTATTTTTCAACTTGCGCAGCTTGAAGCAGGGTCTCGCCCCACTCAACCCGCAGCAGGTTAAAGAAATCGCCCAACAACTTAACGTGAGCGAGCATGATGTCGTGGAAATGGAAGGACGTTTTGCAAACCATGAAATGGCATTGGAACCCGCTGCGGGTGACAACGAAGAGAACTACGCGCCTATTCACTACCTGGCTGACAACAGTGAACACGAACCTTCATACATTCTGGAATTGGCACAGCGTGAACGCCTCGAAACATCGGGCTTGGCACAGGCCTTATCCAGCCTGGATGAGCGCAGTCGCCGTATTGTCGAATCACGCTGGCTGCGCGAAGACAACGCGGCAACACTGCACGAGTTGGCTGCGGAATTTAACGTATCTGCCGAACGTATCCGCCAGATTGAGCAAAAAGCATTGGGTAAAATGCACGCCTCTCTGACAGCTGACTAATTCCGATCTATTGATCCGGAAATACTTATCCGCGAACCCGTTCGCATTGCACCCGCAAGAAGTAGGCCGTGGCTGTAAGGGGCATTCGCCCCAACACCACACGCGCAGCTTGTCGAAAGGTGAATGGGTTTGTGTGCTTCGATAGACCCATGCCGGATCAATAACAGTATGTTTACTTGACCAGCTTGAGATGACTCTTAGATGGCAGGTTGGCTTCCGGCTTGTTTTTGTTGGCAGGGGGGGGCTGTGTTTCTTCCGGCTGAAACACCAAGCCTTGTCCGTTTTCCTTGGCAAAAATACCGATCACCGCACCAATCGGAATCATCAGATCAAAAGGTGCGCCGTTAAATCGTCCGGTGCAAGCAATTATTTCATTGCCCATCTGCAAATTTCGCACGGCACTACTGCTTAGGTTAAGGACAATCTGCCCATCTTTGACGTGCGCCTGAGGTACTTCGGTATGTTGGTCAACACGAACAGCCAAGTAAGGAGTTAACGCGCTATCCACACACCATTCATATATCGCTCGGATCAGGTATGGCCGTGTAGATAAATCACTCACTTGCGCATGGCTCTTTCGTAAGGCGTGAGTGCGTCAATAAAGCCCTGACGCGAAAATAGCCGCTCGGCATATTTCATCAGGGGTGCGGCTTCTTTGCCCATTTGAATGCCATAGTGATCCAGTCGCCACAACAAAGGCGCGATCGCCACATCCAGCATGGAAAACTCTTCGCCCAACAAGAATTTCTGCTTTGCCAGAATTTGTGCAAACTGAGTCAAGTTGTCGCGAATAATCGCACGGCTTTTATCCGCAGCTTTTACCGCGCCATGCTCAATCGTTTCAATTTGGCTGTACAAGTCAACTTCAAAACGATGCAAGAACAGGCGAGCCCGCCCGCGCATGACAGGATCTGGCGGCATCAATTGCGGATGGGGGAAGCGTTCGTCAATGTACTCATTGATGATATTGGCTTCATACAATACCAAATCACGCTCTACCAACACCGGTGTTTGGTTATAAGGATTGATCGTGGCAACATCTTCTGATTTACCCATCAAATCCACATCAATCACTTCAAAATCCATGCCTTTTTCAAACAGCACAATACGGCAGCGGTGGCTATAAGGGCACACCGTGCCGGAATACAATCTCATCATTTGGGAACTTAACCTTTAATCAACTGGGTGCGCTGCATCTGCATACGAACCAAAACATAACCTATGGCAGCAACCACACCGCTTACAATTACCGCCGTCAATACCGGGTATGTGCCGACACCATTATTACTCCCGCTAATCCAGATAAAGCGTTCGAATACAGTACCAATGATAATGCAAGCCGCCACAAAAGTCACCGCATTCACGTTATGTCGTGTGAAAGGGAAAGAGAGCGAAACAAACGGAACAACAAATTTCAACACAAACATTGCCCAGAAAATAAACGAATAATCGCCACCCTGCATACCCTCCATACGATTTCTTTCGCTCGGAAGGTTGCCGTACCAAATCGTCAAGTATTGGGCGAAGAAGGTGTAAACCCACAGCAACGTGAACGCAACCAGCATTTGCGCAATGTAGTTATAGATGTACGGCTTCACCGGGTTCACCAGTTTGTTGCAGCTGTTCATGGCGTAAATCCAAATTACTAGGAACGACAAGAACATGCCAAAGTTGCTGACAAATTGTTGCAAGCCATAAATCGCGCTATGCCATTGCGGAACGAGAGTCATTTCAAAATCCCACGCCACCATCGTGCCATACAGAACGTAAGCAAACGGAATCCAAGTGGCAATGCTGTGAAAGCTCGCCGCATCTTCTGCGCTACGCTCGCTCACCGCCTGACGCTTGATAAAAACCCAATAAATCGCCATTACGACCAAGAGCCCCAACACTTCACGCGCGACCAAAAACGGGTAGTTATGCCAAGCCGGAAGATGCTGGTGAGCCTGCTCACCCGCTGCTTTCAACCAAGGGAAAGTATGTTCTCCTCCCACCAACAGCACGATAAGCAGCACGAAGGCCAGCGGGAATAGCGCGAATAATGCACTGGCCAAGTGCCTGATCTCATAACGCCATTTCGCACCTACCAGATGCAACACTGCGCATAACGCAACGCCACCCAAAGCGAGGTAAAGTACCACTAAAAAATTCACTGTCAGAACCGACCAATCGCTAAATGATGAAAACATATTGCAACTCCCCTATTTAGACTGTGCAGCAACCGCCGCAGGTGCTTTTTGCAATTCTACGCGAATGTAATTCACCACGTCCCAACGTTCGCTGGCGGATAAATCGTTTGCATAACTGGGCATTACCGCACCGCCCAAACTCATGTAGCCAAAAATATAACCGTCGCCGTATTCTTTAACATCCCACTTGTGGGTATCGTTGCTATTGGTCAAATTCCAAGGCTTCATAATCAGCTTTTCACCCACCAAGCCGTCTCCCGTACCCGATTGTCCGTGGCAAGGAGTGCAATAAACTGCGAACAAACGTCCTCCCCTGGCAACTGATTTTTCATCGGCAGGCGTTGGATTGGTCATATTATTGGCCGCTTGCTGATCCTTGATATACGTTGTTGTGCCGGCAACCGGCACGGATCGCTGCGGAAAACTTTTCATGCCGGATGAACCAACGCTCTCTTGGGGCTTGATACTCACTTGATTGGCCATATCGTCCGACCACGGCCACGCATGAGCAACATTGGGTGCAATCGCCAACATAATTGCTAAGGATAATTTTTTCATTTCCCCGCCTCTTCCTGAATTTCCAAAGCCTGGTGTCTGGTAAAGATTGCCTTTAACGCGTCCGCCGCACTTTCGTCCGCTTTGACCAAAATGCCTATCTGGTCTTCCGAGACCTTAGCACTGTAAAGCGGCGAACGTCTTGCGGGCAGCCCCGCACAAATTAAAAATCCCAGAACCGAAATAAACACGCCGCCCAAAATGAACATCTCGTAGGTGAGTACGAAGTTAGGCGGAAACGGCACGATAGGCTTGCCGCCTTTCAGTTGCGAGTAAAAATTGGCTTGCGCGCCGGAAATCAAAAAGAATCCAAGCAACCCACCCATCAATGCACCGCCCAGAGTAAAAAACTGCACGTAAACCGGCTTGTCTCCCAAAAACTCTTCCACTTCGGGATGCTCTATCGGCGACTTGACAATCATGTCATCATCAGAATTAAAGCCCTTGATGTTAGCGTTGCGCAATTCTTTGACCGCCAATTCGGCCTCTTCAAAGTTATTGAATAACGCAAGTAAATGACGCTGGCTCATTTAGTGTCCTCCCTTCGCAGTACCCAGACTTTTTTTCGCCAAAGTTCGGTGGTAAACCATCTCTTTAACCTCATACATAGACACGGACGGGAAGATTTTGCAGAACAGCATAAACAGCAAGGCAAACCAGCCAAAACTGCCAAACACCATACCCCACTGCACCCAACTCGGCCATTGATCGTGATCCCATGTCCAAGGGTAGTAACCATGTGAGAACGTCGGCGCGACGATCATCCAGCGTTCCAGCCACATACCCAGATTCAGCAACAATGACACCGCAAACAATACGGGAATGTTGGTTTGAAAGCGTTTGAACGCCAATATCAACGGCACGATCGAACCGCAGAAAATCATCATCCACCAGAACGGCGCATACACGCCTGTTGCTTTTTGGATCAGCACATCTTTGGATGCCTGATCGTGTCCATACCAGACTGAAGCGAATTCAATCAGATTCAGATACGTCCACACCATCGAAATAGCAAAGGTCAGGCGCACCGTCTTCTTCAAAATGGACAGCGTCATGTACTCTTCAAATTTGAAGGTGTAGCGCAAGATAATGAACAGCGTGATGATCGCGGCGCATCCTGAATACAACGCACCCGCCACAAAATAAGGCGGGAAAGAGGTAACATGCCAGCCCGGCTGTTGTGACATAGCAAAATCCGATGCCACGATGGAGTGTACCGACACCGCCAAAGGAATCAAAAAGCAGGCAACCGTCAGATAAGTAATACGGAAATTACGCCATTGCCGATCTGTACCCTCCCAACCCAATGCCATTAAGGTATAAAGTTTTCTGCGCCAGCCGTCTTTCATGTTGTCGCGGCAAATTGCCAAATCAGGAATCATGCCGACGTACAAAAAGATAATCGAAGAACTCAGGTAAGTGAAAATCGCCATCGCATCCCACAACAGCGGCGACTGAAAATTGGGCCAAATTCCACGATCATTCGGGTAAGGCATAGCATAATAAAACTGCCACAAACGACCCAAATGCACCATCACAAAAAGCCCCGCCGTCATCAGCGAAAACGTTGTCATCGCTTCGGCAAATCGGTAAATCGGCTTGCGCCAGTCGGCGTGCATCAAGTGCAAAATCGCCGACAGCAACGTCCCGGAGTGGCTCATCCCGATCCAGAAGATGAAAGTGGCAATATACAATCCCCATACGTGCGGGTTATTCAAATTTGCCACGCCCAAGCCGACTTGATATTGGTACACCTCACAACCCACACCAAAAGCCACTGCGGCTATTGCGAGTGCCAGAATCACCCAGTACAAGGGTCTGGGGTTTTCCAAGCTTTTCAGGACATCTTTATTGATTTTTGCCCAAGCTATATCTTCGTTGATATCTTTCATTGCTCTTCCCTAGTTTATGCTACGCAGAATGATGATCGGTATGAGTCGGCGCAAGCTCGCGGATACGCTCCAAATACATCACGGATGGGTACGCACGCAAATCTTCCAAGATGCGATAGCCACGTAAATTGCTGGCGGTCTCTTCCGCATCTTTTACCTGGACATCTTTAGCCAATTCAACTTGTTGTGCTTGCCATTGTTTGTGTACTCTGGATTCGGGATCAACGATATTGCCAAAAGAAATCGCGCCGGAAGGACACGCCTGCTGACAAGCGGTTTGCACTTCTCCTTCGCGCACAATGCGGCCTTCTGTTTTGGCAATACTCTTGGCGGCGGTGAGACGCTGCACACAGAAGGTACATTTTTCCATTACACCTTTGCCACGCACCGACACATCTGGATTCAGCTGCTGCGTCATCTCCGCAGGCCAAACATTGTCCGTCGTTGGATAGTTGTACCAGTTAAAGTAACGCACCTTGAACGGACAGTTAGCCGAGCAGTAGCGAGAACCGATACAACGGTTATAAATCTGAGAATTCAAGCCATCCGGCGTGTGGTTGGTTGCCGCCACGGGACACACCGTTTCGCAAGGAGCCGCCTCACACTGCTGGCACATCATCGGCAAAAACTGCGCACCCTGATCGGGAAACTCACGACCATCCTCGTCCCAGTAACGCTCAATACGCATCCAGTGCATCGCGTGTCCGTGCGAGTATTTCTCTTTGCCCACCACGGGCAAATTATTCTCGGCGTAACAGGCAACACTACAAGCGTTGCAACCTGTGCAAGCATCCAAATCGATAGCCATCGCCCACTTGTAAGGGTCGTGCGGTACATCATCCACCGGATGGGTGTGACGGAACTCGGACCAGTTTTCTAATAGATTGCTAACCGACATACCTTATGCCTCCTTTGAAAGATCAACGTGATCCGCATCAATGCGGGCTGCAATCTTTTTGCCCATTTGCATACCCCCTACCGAGCCTTCCTCTTTAACGACAATCACGCGCTGACCTGTTTTACTGACCTTGACGCGCGTCTCATGCATCGCCAACTCGCCTGTTTCTTTATCAAACACCGCATCCAGAATCTGGAATGGGTTTGCGCCAACACCTTTTGCATAACGCCCCATTGCTTCGTGACCTTGCCCCAAAGGCATGGAAACCGCATCGGGATGAATACCGGGAAACAAATAGGCTTGCGCCTTTACTGAACCGCTCTTGCTGGTCACCTCGACGATGTCACCTTCGACAATACCCATCTCGGCCGCTTTTTTGGGATGAATTTCCACCCAGGAATCCCACACAATGGTTGTCAAAGGATCGTGCGATTCTTGCAGCCAGGGCTGGTTGGCATGGCGACCATCACGAAAACTCGCGCTCACACCGGGGATAAATTGCAAGGGGTATTGCGTATCCGCAGCAGCGGGAGCGGGCAACGTCAAACCCGCCGCACCCACATTGCCCGACAATGCTGAAGTAGAACCCGCCGTCAGCAAAATTCCTTTACTCAAAGAAGCATTCCAGAAGGTATCGTCATCTGCGCCATCTCCACCCAAAGCACTCTTATTTAGTAGCAGCGCGTTGCGCAAATAGGCGTAGTAGTCCGGGTAATCCTTGTAGTTATCGGGCTGGCGTTGCTTCAACAACCCCAGCACAATGTCACCAAAGCCGCGCGTACTCGCATGCAATTTTTCCATCAGCGGTTGTTGCACACTGATTTGCGCATCACCCGCCATGTATTCGGGAACGCTCGTACCCCAATCTTCCAGCGCGGAATCCAGCGGCAGCACCAAATCAGCCTGCAATGCTGTTTCGTCCAAGTAGTGTGCGAACACCACTTTGAATCCGACTTTTGACAACTCATCTTTGAACTTCATTGAAGAAGGCGCGCTAAACACCGGGTTCGCGGCGTAATTGAACAACACCTTGAATTTACCTGCACTCAATCCCTCACCCAGTTTGGCCAATGCGGCAGTCCCTCCCACCACGGGAGACATTTGCGGGAACGGCACACTCGCGGCTGACTCAATGGTTTTACCCACATTGCCCAACACTTGATTAAGCAAATTAATCGCAGCGGCATTTTGCGAACCATGCGCATAACCTTCCGCCGCACTACCCGCCAACACCAGGCTCGGCGTGTGCGATTTCAGCAACTCAACCAGCTTGTCAATTTGCGCGACAGAAACACCCGTGTCTTTGCTGACGCGCTCTTTATCGTAACCTTGCGCAGCCGCAGCCGCATCGCCGCTTGCCGTGCCCAATGCGTTAATCAAACCCAATGCCAGAATGCCTTCCGTGCCGGGGCGTATCACCAGCCAACGATCAGCGTTCGCACCCGTCAACGTCATCTTGGGTTCAACCTGCACCAAGATACCGCGCTGACCGTCCACACCTTTGCGGAACTGACCATACTGCTGCGAGAAATGCACAGGAGAAATCCAGCTACCCAAAAAGTCCGCACCAAACGACAACACCAGCTTGGCTTTATTGATACTCAAACGCGGCATCGCCAAGCCGTAAGATTTTTCGTTCGCGGCACGCATCACAGCGGGGGCGATAGCTTCATACACAAAATGGTTTTTGCAACCAAAACTGAGCAGATAATTTTCCAGCAGTACTTTGGCATGACCGCTCAGGCTACCCGTCACAAAGGCAACCTCTTCCCCATCCACACCTTGCATTTTTTCGGCAATCAGCGCGTAGGCTTTTTCCCAAGTGATCGCTTCACCCTTATCACCATTACGCAACAACGGCTCACGCACACGGTCTGGATTGTAGTGATGCTGCACACCCGCCTGACCCAAACCACACAGCTTGCCGCGATTGATTGCGGAATCGGGATTACCCTCCAGCTTCAACACGCGACCTTCACGCACGCGACCGTTGATATTGCAACCCGCGTCGCATTGCGCGCAAGTCGAGTTGTAGTAAACGCCGATACTGGGGATCATGTAGTCAGTGGGTTCCGAATACGAAACCACCGTTTCTTTACCATCCTCAACCGAAGTGTTGCCGCAGCCGCTCAATGCCACCGCCGCGCCACCCCAACCCAGCACTTTCAGAAAATCACGCCGATCAAAACTGCTATCCATCATTACAAACCCCTTTGGAAAATTCTTGGGAAAACTCTTGGCAAACGATTATTTGTGGCACTGCCAGCAATCATTGGGGCCTTTAGCCGCCAACGCACCGGAGGTTTTTACCAATGGATTGTTAAAGCCATACCAATAGGCCTGGTTACCCACATCCTTCCCGCCCTCAGCACTCACCAGATGATCCTTCTCATGGCAATTCGCGCAGAAACCCATCGACAAGGTTTTACTGCGACGCGCCACAGTCATCGTCTTCACATCACCGTGGCAATAGCCACAGGCTTCCTGAACGGGACGATTCTGCTGGAACACAAAACGCTGTATATGACGCTCGTGGTTAAAGCGCACAAAGTCCGGGAGGTCATGCACCTTCTTCCAGGGGATAGGTGTTTTGGCGGCAATTTTTCCGTCTTTACTGCCCTCCCAATACTCGAACAATTGTTTGATGCGCGGTGTTTCCCTGACCGACTCGATACTCTGATGGCAACCGATACATTTTTGCAGCGGGGGAATACCCGCCACCGCACTGCGCCGCGCAAACGTATGGCAATACATACAGTCAATTTGCATGCCGCCTTTTTCAGGATGCTCCTTATTCACATCACCGGCATGACGAAAGTGGGGGAACTCGATAGGCTGCTCGACCAAAGGCCCCAAACTATCCTCGGTCATTTTTGCAGGCTGTGCCGCATCAGCCGCGTAACTGCTCGCAACAAACAAACCCATCAACAAAACAGAAAAACGTAAAAAACGGTGCATCGTAAGGGCTCCCAAACAAACAAACGACCCCAAACTGGCTAACAGCCAGAATGACTGGACAGGTAAACGGATTATTTTGATGCGACGTGTCTCGGTTGTTATTATTAGCTAACCCGCTTTACCCACTATAAATAACTAAAAAGGGTTAGGACACAGCCGAATAATGTCCAGTCCGAAATATAAAGTCAATACTGAATTACTCGACTTAGTTTCAAATGAAAAAAAAATCTATACGTCGCACATAATTACAGAATTTACTTATATTCAATTTTACAAAACAACACAGGACACCACGCCGTGAACGAAGAGCAAGCAGTACTGGATTTTTTTGCACAAGCAGAAAACCTGCCTCTGGCACTCGCGGTTGCGGAGCAAATCGACCAACAACGCGAACAACTCAACAACAATTTCTGGCGGGGATTAAAGCAATCCCTCAACACACTATGCGCCACTCACCCGCTGCCGTGGCAAATTGAAATCACCGAAGATAAAAATGCGCCCGATAGCCTGGTTGGATTGCACGGCAAACTGCAAAGCGCGCAACCACTTTATTTGCGCCCGATGATCGAACAACAAAACCTCGGCGGGAATTTGCGCATTTATTTTGGCTTAATGTGGAGCGAAACACCCTCACCGGAACAATTGGCATTGCCAGAAATCACCGAGCTAAAGGAAGCCTTACAAAAAGCGCATTTCAAAACCAACGAAAGTTTTCTGGGTTGGCAATGGACAGCATTCCATCCGCGCCGCAAAGACTTTTTACTGCGCTACGCAAAACAGCCGGAGATCATCCACGATGAGATACTCAAAACGCTGCAACCGTTACTCATTGATTTGAACCAAGACATCATCCGCGCCAATGCCGCCCTGCAACACGCTCCACACGGCTTATCCGCCTCACTAAATCAACTGCGCGCAGAGCTTCTCGACTGACCGCGATTACAATTCGACGCTGCGCGACATCCACCGCTATAATGCCGCGAACCACACAGGAGCAAAGCCATGCGCCCTTCCGTAGCACTACAACAACACCGCGATGAAATTCGTCGCATCGCACTCAGCCACCGCGTTACCAACGTGCGCGTGTTTGGCTCTGCGCTGCATGGTGATGACACCGAAAACAGCGATCTCGACTTATTGGTTGAACCAACCTCCGAAACCACTTTGATGGACATCGGCGCGATTCGTTATGAACTCAAAAAATTGCTGGGCATACCGGTAGATGTGCTTACGCCAAGAGCCCTGCCAGACAGCTTCAAAGCACACGTGCTTGCTGAGGCAACTTCGATATGAGCAGGGCAGATGCGCTTCGGCTGCCCGAATATCTCGGTCACATTATTGAAGCAATTGAGCGAATCCACCGCTACGTTGCAGATATGAGCGAAGTTGATTTTTTGTCAGATGAAAAAACTCAGGATGCGGTAATTCGCAATTTTGAAAACATCGGTGAAGCCTCGCGCAACATTGAACGCTACCATCAAAAATTTGCATCCAGCCACGATTACCTTCCGCTTGGCTTCGCCTACGAAATGCGCAATGCACTTTCACATGGCTATTTCAGAGTTGATCTCGAAATTGTCTGGAACACCATCCATACCAACCTGCCGCAACTCCATACGCAGATTAAACAACTGCTCAAAGAAATTAGCTAGCCCTGCAAGCAACACCTCTGCCCCACTAATTGTTGCCGTAAAATCAGCAACCCCTTATCCTGCAACTCCTCGCTACCCGAGAAAAAAGAAAAAGCCCAGCAAGTTTCCTCACTGGGCTTCTGGGGTGAGAGAGGGAGCTACAACTGAATGCTCGACCCACAAGGGGTCAAACATCCAATTGCCGCTTCGCGGGCTTGGTAAAATAAATACTTCAAAGCCCAATCCATGCAGGAGATCAATCCAGCGGCGGCGCAATTTTTATAATTTCTTCCGCCGTGGTTAATCCCGCGACAATTTTTTCCGCGCCGTTTAGTCGCAACGGTCTCATACCTTCACGTTGCGCGAGCAGTTTAATTTTTGCTAGGTCAGCGTCTTTCCCAATCAGTTTTCTAATTTCGTTGCTGATGGGCAACATTTCGTAGATGCCCGTGCGTCCGCGATAACCTGTCATGCGGCATTCCAGGCAGCCTGTCGGCACATTGATTTGCGCGGGCTTGGCGGCTTTCCATGGGCTGACCAATTCTTGCCAAGCCTCGTCGCTCATTTCGCCTTTTGCTTTGCAGTGCGGGCAGAGGGTGCGCGCCAGCCGTTGCGCCATCACGCCGAGTACGGTCGAGTTGATCAGGTAGCCCGGCACGCCCAGTTCCAGCAGCCGGGTTATTGCGGAAGGGGAATCGTTGGTATGCAGCGTCGAGAATACCAGGTGACCCGTCAGAGCGGCCTGAATCGCCATTTCTGCGGTTTCCAGATCACGAATTTCGCCCACCATGATGATGTCCGGGTCTTGCCGCAACAGGGTGCGCACACCGTCGGCGAAGTTTAGCCCGATATTGCTTTGCACTTGCATTTGATTAAATGCCGGCTCAATCATTTCTATCGGGTCTTCGATGGTGCAGACATTCACTTCGGGTGTGGCAACACTTTTGAGTGTGGAATATAAGGTGGTGGTTTTGCCCGATCCTGTGGGTCCGGTCACCAGGATGATGCCGTTGGGTTGAGTCGTCCAGCTATTCCACAACGTGGTCTGGTCGCGTGAAAAGCCGAGGTCGGTAAAGTTTTTGAGCAACACTTCAGGATCAAAAATACGCATCACCAATTTTTCGCCAAACGCGGTGGGCATGGTGGAAAGGCGCAATTCAATTTCTTCGCCACCCGCGCTGATGGTTTTGATCCGGCCATCTTGCGGTCTGCGTTTTTCCACCATATCCATGCGCCCCAGCAGCTTGATGCGGTTGGTAATGGCGTTGGTGACGTTGGAAGGCAGCTGATAGACGGGATGCATCACTCCATCAATACGGAAGCGCACCGTACCCACGTCGCGTCGCGGTTCGAGGTGAATGTCGCTGGCGCGCTGTTCAAAGGCATATTTGAACAGCCAGTCCACCAGGGTAACGATGTGCTGCTCGTTGGCATCGAGATTTTGGTTTTTGCCCAACTCGACTAACTGCTCAAAATTCTGCACGCCCGTTCCTTGGCCTGTTTTGGCTTTGTTGGCGAGGTTGACCGAGTTGGCGAGGTTGTAAATTTCCGGCAGATAGTGGTTGATGTCGAGCGGACTCGCAAACACCAATTTAATTTTCAGGTTGAGCGCACGTTCCAGTTCGGCGATCCACTCGGTTAAAAACGGCTCGGCCGTCGCAATGGTCACCTCGCCAATACCCGCCTTGATTGGCATAATTTTGAGGCGTTCCGCATACGATTTTGAAACGATGCTGGCGATGCCGCCAAAATTCAATTTGAGTGGATCAACATGAAAGTATTCCAACCCCACTTTCGCCGCCAACCACTCGCTGAGTACTTCGATAGTGAGGATTTTGTTGGGAGGAAGCTGGTTATGCCATTGCTGCTCGGCGATCACCAACAGCGGATGAATATGTATGTCTTTGCGATTGCTCGCGAGCTTATCCGCCTCGTCGGACAACACCATGTTGTCCTGTACCAAAAGCTGCAAAACTTCGCTCAAAGCGAGCTTGTGAGGATGCGTATCGAGAGCCATAACCAACCTTCCGAATAACTTAACAGACTACTCCATGTACATGCCGCCGTTCACATGCAATGTCACGCCCGTGATGTAGGCCGCGCCAGGACTGGCCAAAAAGGCCACTGCCGCCGCGATATCGGCAGGCTGACCCAAGCGTTTCAGCGGTACATGCTCAACCAGTTTGGCGCGTTGTTCTTCGCCCAAAGCCAGCGTCATGTCGGTATCAATGAAGCCCGGTGCAACACAATTCACGGTGATATTGCGGCTGCCGATTTCCTGCGCGAGCGATTTGGTAAATCCCGCCATCCCCGCCTTGGAGGCCGCGTAGTTCGCCTGCCCCGGATTACCCATGCTACCCACGACGGATGAGATGCTGATGATACGCCCTGCCCTAGCTTTCATCATGCCGCGCAATACGGCACGGCTCATGCGAAATACGGATTTAAGATTGGTCGTTAACACATCATCCCATTCTTCATCGCTCATGCGCGCCAGTAAATTATCTTTGGTGATGCCCGCATTGTTGACCAGAATACCAATGCTGCCAAATTGCTTGGTGATTGAGTCCAGCACCTGCTCCGTCTGCGCCGCGTCATTCACATTTAACGCCATGCCCGCGCCTTTTATGTTGGCCGCTGCCAAATATTCTCCAATGGCTTGCGCGCCTTTATCACTGGTTGCTGTGCCGATTACCGTTGCACCTTGTTTGCCCAGCTCCAGCGCAATTGCTTGTCCAATGCCGCGTGATGCACCGGTAACGAGTGCGATTTGTCCCTGTAGTGTCATTTGCCTTTACCTTTATACGAGTGCGGCCAATGCCGCTTTTAACGCTTCACCATCGTTGATTGCCATTGCTTGTTGGTTGGCATCAATGCGCTTATTGAGTCCCGCCAATACCTTGCCCGGCGCGCATTCCGCATTGCGCGTCACTCCCTGCTTACCAAACGCCAGCACGGTCTCTACCCAGCGCACGGGCGAATACAGTTGACGAACCAACGCGTCTTTAATGGCTTCGCTATCGTTGTGTGCCGTCACATCGGCATTATGCAACACGGGGATGGTCGGTGTTTGCACAGTGACATTTTTCAGGTACTCGCGCATTTGCTCAGCCGCGCCTTTTAGCAAACTGCAATGCGACGGCACGCTCATGGGCAGCATGATGGCGCGCTTCGCACCTTTTACCTTGGCAAGCTCCATACCGCGCTCCACCGCACCGCGATTACCCGCAATCACCACCTGTCCGGGCGAGTTGTAATTAACCGCTTCCAACACTTCGCCTTGCGCGGCTTCGGTACATACCGCGCGGATTGACTCATCATCCAAACCCAGAATCGCGGCAATGCCGCCTACCCCTTCCGGCACGGCCTGCTGCATACACTGCGCACGATAACGCACCAAGGGCAGCGCATCGGCAAATTTGATTGCGCCTGCCGCCACCAGCGCGGTGTACTCACCCAGGCTATGCCCCGCCATGATGGCTGGTGCTGCGCCGTTTTGCGATTGCCACGCGCGCCATACGGCAAAGCCGGCAGTCAACATAATCGGCTGCGTGTTCACCGTCGCATTCAAGTCGGAGTCACTACCCTCGTTTATCAATTGCCACAAATCCTGTTTCAAAATATCGGAAGCTTCGGCAAAAGTATTACGCACCACGGGGAAATCGGAATAACTGCTCATCATGCCGCGCGATTGCGAACCTTGACCAGGGAAAACAAAAGCAAAAGTTGTCATTTAAAACACCGTCGTTAGTTGGAAAAAATACTTTAGTAAATTGGCAGCAGACTCCTCCTGAAGCTGCTGCCAATTTATACACATGATAAAAAAATCAGCATCATACTTCAACGCATAGCCGGTTGTATCTTCCGCCGCCCCCGGAAGACGGTTTTTCGGTAGCAAAAATTATTCATTGATCAATTAACGCCGCCAATTCCACCTCACTGAACCCCGCTGCTTTGCGTGCCAACACATTCAGCGGTCCGCGCAATATGGGGGCAGCATATTGCGTGGTAAGTTGACGATAGGTGGCAATAGGTTCTTCGCCGCGCTGCTCGCAAAGGTAAGCATACCAACGGTTACCGATCAACACATGTCCCACTTCATCGTGCAAAATGGTTTCCAGAATTTTGGCCGCCGCACCATCCCCCGCCTGCGCCAGCTTGTCGCGCAATTGTGGTGTGGCATCCAGACCCCGCGCTTCCATGGTTCTGGGCACTAGGGCCATGCGCGCCAAAATGTCGTGGCGCGTTTTTTCCGCCATCTCCCATAAGCTGTTGTGCGCGGGAAAGTCACCGTATTGATAACCCAGGTTTTGCAGATGATTGGTCAGCAATGAAAAGTGCAGAGCTTCTTCTCCCGCCACTTTCAGCCAGTCCGTGTAGTACGCACGCGGCATGTCGGGGAAACGCCAGATCGCATCCAAGGCCAAGTTGATGGCATTGAATTCAATGTGCGCCAAAGCATGAATAAGTATGGCGCGACCTTCCGGTGTCGCCATCGAGCGATGCTTCAACAAGCGCGGTGCAACCAATTCCGGTCTATTGGGGCGACCCGGTAAGAGTTGTTGGGGAATGATTTTTGCGGTCACATCCAATTCGATTTGATCTGACAGCCTCGCCAACTCAGACACACCTTGAGCCTTGCACACGGCCTCCGGCTCGGCCAGAAAATGCAACGAGCAGAGCCTGAGCTCCGTCGGTTCACCCCTCCATTCCCTATAAGCTGGATTTTTCATTGCGCTCCGAGCAATTCTTAAAGCGGTTGATACCACTTGGACTATAATATCGACACTCGCCAAGCAATCAATTTGGCAAGTTTGATTTTACCAACTTACCACCGCTTGCTTTCATTTATCTGGAAACCACTATGGATCAATTACAAAAAATCATCGACGCAGCTTTTGAACGCCGCGCCGAAATTACGCCGCGTAACGCGGATGCGCAACTTAAAGAAACCGTGGACAACATCCTTATGCAGCTCGATCAGGGCAAGTTGCGCGTGGCGGAAAAAATCAATGGCGAGTGGGTAACCCACCAGTGGCTCAAGAAAGCGGTGTTGTTATCTTTCCGCCTGGAAGACAACAATTTCATCAAGGGTGGCTTCACCAATTACTACGACAAAGTACCGTCCAAATTTGCCGATTACAACAGCCGTGATTTCCGCGAAGGCGGCTTCCGTGTTGTGCCGCCCGCTGCGGCGCGTCGTGGCTCATTTATCGGCAAGAATGTGGTATTGATGCCGTCTTACGTGAACATCGGTGCGTATGTGGATGAAGGCACCATGGTGGATACATGGGCAACGGTGGGTTCATGCGCACAGATCGGTAAAAATGTGCATCTGAGTGGTGGCGTGGGCATTGGCGGCGTGCTTGAGCCCGTGCAGGCTAACCCAACTATCATCGGCGATAATTGCTTTGTTGGTGCGCGTTCTGAAATTGTTGAAGGCGTGATCCTCGAAGACAACGTGGTGATTTCGATGGGCGTTTTCATCGGCCAAAGCACCAAAATTTATGACCGTGAAACAGGCGAGGTGACCTATGGTCGCGTACCGGCAGGCTCGGTGGTAGTGAGTGGCAGCCTGCCTTCCAAGGATGGCAGCTACAGTTTGTACTGCGCGGTTATCGTTAAAAAAGTGGATGCCAAAACATTGAGCAAAGTGGGTATTAACGAGCTACTGAGAGGCATTTAAGTCGTTAGATGGTAGTTTGTAGTCGTTAGTTGAAAATACGGTTTTGCTTTAACTTAATGACTATCGCCTATCGACTAGCAACTGTTTTGAGGAGAATTCGATGATTGTCACACCGTTGCTGCAAATGGCCGTAGAGAGAGAAGCCTCCGACATTTTTTTCTCCGTCGGCGCGCCCGTCAACATCAAAATTCACGGCGTTGTGATGCCGGTCAACGCGCAAAAACTTGATCCAGAGTTAGTCAAAAAAATTGCCTACGAATTGATGGGGCCCAAGCGCATCGCCGAATTTGAGTCGGACTTGGAAATGAATTTCTCGATGCGCGCCCAAGACATCGGCAACTTTCGCGTCAATGTGTTCAAGCAACGCGGCAGCATCAGCGTCGTTATTCGCTGCGTGAAAACCCATGTGCTCAGCTCTGCCGAACTCAATCTTCCCGACATCGTCAACGAGCTGATCATGGAGAAGCGCGGGCTGGTGATGGTGGTTGGTTCAACGGGTTCTGGCAAATCAACCACACTCGCGTCGATGATTCAGTATCGCAACACCGAACATAGCGGTCACATTCTCACCATTGAAGATCCGCTTGAGTATTTGTTCCGCCACGACAAGTGCGTCATCAATCAGCGCGAGGTGGGCACGGATACGCGCTCTTATGAAGAAGCCTTAATTAACGGGATGCGCGAAGCTCCTGACGTGTTGATGATAGGCGAAATCCGCGACAAGGAAACGTTACGTCACGCGTTGATTTTCGCGCAAACCGGGCATCTGTGTCTGACTACGTTGCACGCCAACAACAGCTATCACGCGTTAAATCGTATCGTAAACTTCTTCCCTTACGATGCGCGAGTGGGTGTGCTGGCTGACCTGTCGATGTGCTTGCGCGCTGTCATTTCGCAAAGGTTGGTGCGTACAGGAGACGGCAAACAAATGCCGGTTGTGGAAATTTTGCTAAACACCTCACTTATCGCCGACATGATTAAAAACGATGAGGTGGATAAAATCAAAAATGCCATCGAGCAAAGCGTTTCTGCGGGTTCGCAAACTTTTGAACAGGCACTGTACAAACTTTTCAAGGCAGGCAAAATCAGCAAAGAAGAGGCTATGCGCAATGCCGACTCGGCAAGCAACCTGGCAGCATTGATCGACTTCTCGGAGCGTACCGGATCAGTGCCCATATTCGATCCTTCCAAAGTCGAGCCGCAAGCATCAGCCAACCCGTCGGACATCGGCACCATCAAACTTCATTTCGATACCTCCAAATGAAGTTGTACGGTATCCCCAATTGCAACACGGTAAAAAAATCGCGCGATTGGCTGGCGCATCACAACATCGCCGTTGAATTCCACGACTTCAAAAAACAGGGGCTGGATACCGCAACGGCACAGCAATGGCTTAAGCAGGCCGACTGGAGCAAGCTCATCAACCGTAGCGGCCTAACGTGGCGCGGGCTGCCCGAAGAACGTAAACAACAAATTTTGGATAGCACTAGTGCGTTAAAATTGATGCTGGAAAAAACCAGTGTCATCAAACGCCCGCTGTTGGAAAAAAATGGCCAGTTGCTACACATCGGTTTTGATGAAACCGCCTATACAAAAATTTTCAATCTTTAACACACCATGTCAGATACTTTAGAACTTGCCAAAGCCCTGATCGCACGCCGCTCGCTCACGCCTGACGATGCCGGATGTCAGGACATCATTATTGAACGCCTCGTCAAACTGGGCTTCAGCATTGAGCGCATGCGTTTCGGCAACGTCGATAATTTGTGGGCGCGGCGCGGCACAACCAGCCCTGTTGTGGTGTTTGCCGGACACACCGATGTCGTCCCCAGCGGCCCTCCCGAATCGTGGTTTTCGCCCCCGTTTGAACCCACCATCCGCGATGGCATGTTGTACGGTCGCGGGGCAGCGGATATGAAAACGTCGATTGCGGCATTCATTACCGCCATTGAAGCGTTTCTCATTCAGCACCCCAGCCACAACGGCTCAATTGCGCTGCTGATTACCTCGGATGAAGAAGGCGTGGCGGTGGATGGCACGGTGCGCGTGGTTGAGGCTTTGCAGGCACGCGGCCAGGCAATTGATTTCTGCATCGTCGGCGAACCCACTTCCAATAAATTGGTGGGCGACATGATTAAAAATGGTCGACGCGGCTCGCTCAGCGGAACCCTCACAGTCAAAGGCATACAGGGTCACATCGCCTACCCTCATCTGGTAAAAAACCCCATCCACGCGGTTGCGCCCGCCATCGCGGAATTGGCAACTACCACTTGGGATAACGGTAACGAATACTTTCCGCCGACTTCTTGGCAGATTTCCAACATGACCAGCGGTACGGGTGCGACAAACGTTGTGCCGGGTACGGCAGAAATTTTGTTTAATTTCCGCTTCTCCACCGCCAGCACACAGCAAGGTTTACAAGATAAAGTTCATGCAATTTTGGACAAACACGGCGTGGAATATGATTTGAAGTGGGATCTTTCCGGCAAACCTTATCTCACCCCCAAGGGCAGCCTGGTTGTGGCGATCAGCGATGCCATTCAAAAATCTTACGGCATCACCCCTGAGCTTTCCACCAGCGGCGGCACATCCGATGGCCGCTTCATTGCCGACATTTGCCCGCAGGTGATTGAGTTCGGCCCGCTCAACGCCACCATCCACAAACTCAATGAATGTGTGGGCGTGGCAGACATTGAACCGCTCAAACAAACCTATCAATTCACCCTGGAAAATTTATTGGTGAACACATGATGACTTTTATTCTGATTGCATCGTTTTTTCTTATCGCCTTCGTCGCCCTGCTGCGTTACGACGTGCATAAACACAAATACGCAAAACCCGAAAAAGACAAGTCTGACACTTCGAGCGGATCAGATACATCACCCCCTTCATCAAACACCTCCAAAGACAAACAGGATGAATCAGGTAGTGATGGCGATGGTGGCGATTAAACGGATCGGCGCATGAATCAGCATTTTTCCCAGGCCACCAATGAGTTACGCACCGTGCGTGATTGGCTGCGCTTTGCGGTGAGCCGCTTTTACCAAGCCGAATTGTTTTTCGGTCACGGTATCAGCGATGCGTATGACGAAGCGGCATATCTGATTTTGCACACCTTGCATTTGCCATTGGACAGATTGGAGCCATTTCTCGATGCGCGCCTCACCAATAGCGAACGGGCTGAGGTACTCACCATCATTCAACGCCGTGTGCAAGAACGCGTCCCCGCCGCATACCTGACCAACGAGGCTTTCCTTGGCGAGTTTAGTTTTTATGTGGATGAGCGCGTCATCGTGCCGCGTTCTTTCATCGCGGAATTGTTGCGCACCCAACTTTCACCGTGGATCGCCGAACCGGAAGCCATCGGCAACATCCTGGATATGTGTACTGGTAGCGGCTGCCTCGCTATCCTTGCCGCAGATGCATTCCCCCGTTCGCAAGTGGACGCGGTAGATTTATCAGCTGATGCATTAGCGGTCGCACAACATAATGTCACCGACTACGAACTTCAAGATCGTGTGCAATTAATTCAGTCTGATTTGTTTGCTCAACTCGGCGGCAAAAAATACGATCTCATCATCAGTAACCCGCCTTATGTGGATGCACCTTCGGTAGCAGCATTACCGCAAGAATACCTGCATGAACCAGCGCTAGCATTGGGTAGCGGAGATGATGGGCTGGACGCGACGCGCAGCATTCTCAAACATGCCGAAAAACATCTCACCGACAACGGTATTCTCGTGGTGGAAATCGGCCATAACCGCGATGCACTCGAAGCGGCCTACCCAAATCTGCCCTTTACCTGGCTGGATGTCACGGCAGGCGATCAATTCGTGTTCATGCTGCACCGGAATGATTTGCGCTAATGTCGTCCGTCAATCACTACGAAAATTTTCCCGTCGCCTCCATCCTCATGCCCCGTCGGCTGCGCAAGCCCGTGGCGGCGATTTATCATTTTGCGCGAACCGCAGATGACATCGCCGATGAGGGTGAACTGGACGAATATGATCGCTTGTGCCAACTGGAAGCATTTCATAACGAGCTGGAGAGCATCTCTGAACAACAAGCTCCGCGCGCGCCGCTGTTTCAAAATCTCGCGGTGGAAATAGCTCTGCACAAACTTCCCCTGCAGCCGTTTTATGATTTGTTGGATGCCTTTTCACAAGATGTGACGCAAAATCGATACGATGATTTTGACCAACTGCAAGATTATTGCCGCCGCTCTGCCAATCCTGTTGGCATCCTGATGCTACATTTGTATGAGGAAGCCACGCCAGTTAATTTGGCGTATTCCGATGCAATTTGCACAGCATTGCAGCTCATCAATTTTTGGCAGGATGTGGCAAAAGATTACGCTATCGGACGCATCTATTTGCCACTGGATGAGATGGCCAAATTTGGTGTCACCGAAGATCATATTGCGCAACAGAATTGCGATGATGCCTGGCGCGCGCTGATAAAGTTTCAAGTGGATCGTGCACGTGATTTAATGATGCAAGGTGCGCCGTTGGGCAGCATTCTCACCGGGCGTATCGGGCTGGAAATGCGTATGATTATCGCGGGTGGTTTGCGCATTTTAACCAAGCTGGAAGCCAATCAATACGACATATTCCGCCATCGCCCGACATTAAAACCGCTCGACTGGGTTATCATGCTGGCGCAAAGCGCGCCGTTACGTTTTTGATATGACTCCAGATCAATACTGCCAAGACAAAGCCGCATCCAGTGGTTCCAGCTTTTATCACAGCTTTCGTTTTTTACCGGAAAAGAAGCGTCGTGCCATCACCGCGCTGTATGCCTTTTGCCGCGAGGTAGATGACGTGGTAGATGAGACTACCGATGTCAACCTCGCACGCACCTCACTCAATTGGTGGCGCACTCAGGTGGCTGAAATTTATGTGGGAAAACCACAGCACCCGCAAGACCGCAGGGGTCTTCCCCAAGAAACATGGTCGAAAGATACACTCCCTGTTTCTTGTGAAGGAGTACGCCGGGGTGTACCCGACAGCACCGCTGTCACCCTCCCGCTGCATCCAGTCGCCATCGCACTTGTGCCTATTGTTAAACAATTCAACATGGCGCAAGAGCATCTGTTAGAAATCATCGACGGAATGGAAATGGATTTGGAGCAGGCGCGTTATCAGGATTTCAAATCTCTGCAACTGTATTGCTACCGCGTCGCGTCGGTGGTTGGGCTGTTGTCGGTGGAGATTTTCGGCTATAACAACCGTCAGACATTAAAGTACGCTCACGATCTGGGTATTGCCTTCCAACTCACTAACATTATCCGCGATGTGGGCGAGGATGCGCGACGCAACCGCATCTATCTGCCAATGGACGAAATGCAGCAATTCGGCGTAACGGCAGCTGACATTCTCAATGCGCGCGAGACGGAAAATTTCCAAAAATTGATGGCGTTCCAAATCGAACGCGCACAACGTTTCTACGACCAAGCCCTCGCGCAACTACCCAAAGAGGATCGCAAATCTCAGCGCGTCGGCTTAATCATGGCCGCCATTTACCGAGCCACCTTAAACGAGGTGGAAAGCAGTGGCTGTCACGTGTTGAAAGAACGCGTTTCACTCACGCCGACTTACAAGTTATGGCTGGCCTTTAAGACGTGGCTGAAGAATTAAGCGTCGGCGTAATCGGCGGCGGCTATGCGGGCATGGCAGCCGCAGTAACACTGGCTCAACATGGCATTCCTGTCACTGTGTTTGAAAGTGCCAAGCAGCTGGGTGGTCGTGCGCGGGGCGTAACCTATAACAACACTCAACTCGATAATGGCCAGCATCTGCTACTGGGTTGTTACCACCAGACCCTGCGTCTTATCGAACTGGTCGGCGGAAATATCGAACAAGACTTCCTGCGCTTGCCGTTGCAACTCGAATTACATGGGCAGTTTTCGCTTAAAGCTCCGCACTTGCCCGCACCGTTCCATTTGCTCACCGCGTTGCTTTCCGCACAAGGCTTGTCGTTTTCACAAAGACTGAATGCCGCACGCTTCATGCTGGCAATGCGCCTGAAGAACTTTCGCTTACCCCAAGACATTACCGTTGCGCAACTGCTCGCTGCTCACCATCAGGATGACAACCTCGTTCTCAAGCTCTGGGAGCCGCTCTGCATAGCGGCTCTAAATACGCCTGTTCACAAGGCTTCCGGACAGATACTACTCAAGGTGTTGCGCGATTCCTTAAACCGTTCTCGCGCTGATAGCGATATGTTATTGCCACGCATCGACTTCACCGCGTTATTCCCGCAACGCGCGGCAATCTTTATTGAGCAAAATGGAGGCCAAATTTCCATGTCGAATGGCGTGGAGAAAATTGTAGTGGGGGACGCGCATATTGAGCTGACCACAGCGCAAGGTGTTGACACCTTCAGCCATGTCATCTGCGCCACGCCGCCCACCGTTACCGCCAATCTGCTGCGTCCCGTAGCTGCACTTGCCAACACCGTTACTGTCATCGAGAGTTTGGAGCATCAGCCAATTTACACCGTTTATCTGCAATATCCCGCCAGCGTCACCCTGCCCCACCCCATGCTGGGACTGCACCAACGCATTAGCCAATGGCTATTCGACAAAGGACAAATTGCCGGTCAACACGGCCTCATTGCCGCCGTGATAAGCGCGGAAGGCATCCATCAAAATCTAGCCCAAGATGAATTGGCACAGAAGGTCAGCGCAGAACTGCGAGAGGAATTTGGTATCGCTGATGCGCCGCTGTGGGTCAAAGTCATCGCCGAAAAACGTGCCACTTTTTGCTGCCTGCCCGATTTGCAGCGGCCACCGCAACAAACCGCCCTGCCACACTTGTTTCTTGCCGGTGATTACAGTGCCGGCGACTATCCTGCCACTCTGGAGGGCGCGGTCATCAGCGGCGTGCGATGTGCTGAATTCAGCATGCAATAGACCGCTATGTTTTTTGCATTGACCATAGCCCACGGCATCGTTACCATCACGCTTGTTTTTGACCTGCGGATACCCTAGTGCCACTGTCTCGCCCCCTGCTCCTTGCGCTCTTCGTTACGATTGCCTTAACCTGCGCTCATGCAGAAGAAATAACCGAGATTCCCGCGCAGGCTACCGAGGTTGATCCGGCTTGGTTGCCTTCGGCGCGCAATATCAAAATTGAATTAGCCCCCGCAACACCCAGTGTCCCCAACACACCCATTGCCGATACCCCCGTTGAAAATACGCCGATTGAAAGTGTGCCAGTTGAAAGCATACCGATTGAAAATGTACCCCCACCTGCGATAACACAAGCATCTACACCACAACCCGAATCACTCGCAAACCCAGCAGAGGGTGGCGAAATTGCCTCCCCGGCGGATGGGGTAATTTCCGACAACCCGTCCGAGTTTGTTCCTCCCACCGAAGAAGTGAGTGCTGAACCGCCCCCCGTTTGGACTCCCAGAGAAGAACCCCCAGAAGATGCCACCGCCGTCTCCTCCGAACCGACAGAATCTATCAGTGACAGCCTGTGGACGCGCATCCGCAGCGGTTTTGTCATGCGTGAATTTGATAGCAACCTGATTGGCAGGCATGAAGAGTGGTATGCCTCACGCCCCGATTACATCAAACGCATGACAGATCGTGGCAGACGTTATCTCCACTTCATCGTCGGCGAAGTCGAAAAACGCGGCATGCCCAGCGAGATCGCACTGTTGCCGATGATCGAAAGCGCGTTCAATCCGGGTGCAATGTCCTCCACGCGCGCTTCGGGCATTTGGCAATTCATGCCCGCCACGGGCAGAAGTTTTGGCTTGAAGCAAAACTGGTGGTACGACGACAGACGCGATGTGATCGGCGCAACAAATGGCGCGCTGGATTATTTGCAGAAGCTGTATGGTATGTTCGGCGATTGGCAACTGGCATTGGCCGCTTACAATTGGGGTGAAGGATCGGTGCAACGGGCCCAAGCGCGCAATCGCAGATCGGGGTTGCCCACCGATTATGCAAACCTGAGAATGCCCGCCGAAACACGCAATTACGTGCCCAAGTTATTGGCGATCAAAAACATTGTTGCCAATCCGCAACGCTTTGGCATTCAGCTAGGCGATATCCCCGACGAACCCTACTTTGCCGCAGTTGAAACCACGCAGCATATGGATGTAAAACTTGCCGCACAATTGGCGGATATCCCAATGGAAGAATTCACCGCGCTGAATCCAGAACACAATCGTCCGGTGATTTTGCAGAGTAAAAATAATGTAATTTTGCTGCCAGTCGATAGCGTGGAAACCTTTCGCGCCAACCTGGAAAATTACGACAAACCGCTGGTCAGCTGGCAATCGTATCAACCCAAACGGGGCGAGCGGCTGGATGAATTAGCCCCGCGCTTTGGCTTATCTGTCGCCAATCTCAAAGCGGTAAACGGACTCTCCGCGCGGGCAAATATCAGCACGGGACAAACCCTGCTGGTGCCGCTTAACGGCGAAGAAAACGAAATCGATTTTGATGCTTTCAACATGCAAATCGTCCCTCTTGATGTACGCGTTAAATCGCTTAGACATACCGTACGCAGGGGGGATACCTACTCTACCCTGGCACGTCGCTATCACGTCAGCGTGGCGAAGCTGAAACAACTCAACCGCAAAATTAAGATCCTTAAAATCGGGCAATCCATCACCATCTCTCCAGCCGCTACCGCCCGCAAAAAAACCGGACATCGCTATGTTTCACGGAAGAAATCCAGCCGTTATGCTGCCAACCAATACAAGAACGGGAAGCAACTCTCCAAAAAACGCGCGGGGCGTGAGGTTGCCCAAAAGAAATCCCGCAACACGGCAAAGAATTCCCGAAAAAAGTTGGCCAAAGCTACAACCCGTAAACGTCAGCATACGCAGGGTTCTGTGCCGCTTATGTAGTGTATTCCTCACAACCATCCAATTTTCGGGCAAATTCAGATTGCCAAATAATTAGCCTGTATGGGATACTCCACTCAGTAGGTATAAAAATAATGCGTTATTTCAATTAATTGCAATCATCCAACAACAGGATTGATTGAGATCATCTGACAAGGGGTTGAGCAGGATGATGTTTCGTACTCGTAATAATTTGCAAACTATCGTTTCAACTGCTGTTATTGGGGTATATCGCGCATTGTGCATTGCACTCTGTTTACTCCCCGGCGTGGCACTAGCCGTGCAGATTGGTGATGTCATTTCAGTGAGTAAGATTGGTCAACCGCTTCATGCCGAGGTGGTACTCACCGCCGCCGCAGGCGAACATATCGATAGCAGTTGCATCTCACTAGTTGAACCCGATGCGACAACCGAGGATGCCGGTCAATATCTCACTGCAAAAAATACCCAATTGTCCATTCAGAAAAGTGGCGGGCAGCCCCGTGTCTTGCTAAACTCACACAAGCCCTTCAACGAAGTGTTTGCCAAATTCAAACTGCAAGTGCAATGTCTGGGGGAAGGGAGCATCGCGCGAACCTTTACCCTGCTACCGGACATTGATATAAACGCACCATCGACCGAACCGGCCATGGTTGAAGAACCCCGCCCCGTCCCGCCTGCCGAATCCGTCACAAAGCCTGCCACTGCGCAAGCGACCCCCTCTGCTGCTCCGCCTGCCGCCAATTTCGCGGTTGAGCAATCTACCGTTAAACCGCGCAACAAAGCCAGAAAGAATCTCCTCTCCTTCAGCACGCCACGTCGTACCCGGTTGGAAAATAATGCGGGGGGATTTCAACTGAAAATTTCCGGCGATCCGCTCGATGCCTCGCGCATTGGAAAAATCAGCGACGAAGAACGTACCTTTTTGCTGGCAAAACAAAAGTTGCTCGACTCCGACGATCAAATGTCCAGCATTCTGGAATTACAGAGCCAGATTAAACAATTGCAGAATGACCTCGCTGAAATGAAGTCCCAGCTTTCCCAACTGGGTGTTGCACCTGCCCGCGTCGACCTCGGTGCGGCAGCCACTGAGAATGGGGCGAATGCAATGGAAAATACGGCGGCAGTCGCGCCCGTAGCTGTCGCTGCTGAACCAGCTGCCCGAGGCGAGCGTCTTGCCGTCGAGCGACAGGGCCACGGCCGTCACCTTGCCGCGCTGGCCGCC
>CAZSPN010000031.1:0-1814 GCA_964608835.1 uncultured Gallionella sp. | reverse complement strand
CGTAGCTGCCAAACCTCCTGTAACCCAGCCGTCCGATTGGCGTACGTGGGCATGGCAGTTGGGTCTGCTGGGCTTGGCGATACTTGGTGTGGTGTGGGGACTGCGGCGTTATGCGGATGCCAAATCTGCCAACCTGCCCACTCAGGACATACCGGAAATTATCAGTATACGCCCTGCTCCCAAACTCGTTGAGCCTGTTCAATCTGACCAGCAAGCGGTGCAACCGTTAGCGCAACAACCAGTACACCCTGATAACCAGCCAGTAGCGCAACCTCCCGCCCAAATTCCTGTTCAGGGCGAAATGACCACCAAGGTAAAGGCCATGGCTCAGGCCGCCGTTGCAACCAAGGCCGCTATTGCTGAGGCGGCTCAGACCGCACCTGTCAGCAACGCAGAATCGGAAGTGGATGCCATTATTGAAGAAGCTCAGCTATACACAGCCTTTAATCACCCGTTGAGGGCAGTAAAGATTCTGCAAGAATTACTCGTCGATCATCCGAAAAAATCGGAGGCCTGGTTACTGTTACTGGCCATTTATTCTTCCCTCAAGAATGAGCATGAATTTGAAAATAACGCCCGCGCATTCCTGCGTTATAACCCCAAGGACTATGAGTCTTGGAAAACCATCCAGATTCTGGGACGCACACTCAACCCCACCCATGCTTTATATCGGGACAACAGCCCTGCACTTTCAACCGAAAACATATTGGGTGACAGACACCTCCTCGGCGATATTCTGATTGATCTGGAGATGATTTCACCGGAAAGCTTGCACCACTGCCTGGCGCATTTTGATCCCAAAATACATGGGCGGTTTGGTGCTTATCTGGTAACGGAAAAAGTCATCACCCACGCGCAACTCACCCAGGCTTTGGTATTGCAGAACACCATCAATCAGGGTATTCCCTACACACCTCCCTCCGATCTGGAATTCGCGCCGCCCGACAGGAGCTGGCAGGGTTAAAGCACCGGATACGCAAAATGTCAGCGAAAATACCTAGTCACTCACCGCAAGCACACTCGCCAGCAATTTTTTGGTGTACTCGTGTTGCGGCGAGTGCAGTACCGCCTCAACTGTCCCTTGTTCGATTATCCGCCCGGCTTGCATCACCGCGATGCGATGTGACATGGCGGCAATCACCTCAAGGTCGTGGCTAATCAACAGATAGCTCATGCCGTGTCTGGATTGCAGCCCCGCAAGCAGTTCCAATACTTGCTTCTGTACCGAAGCATCCAGCGCGCTGGTGGGTTCATCCAGCACCACCAAATCCGGCTTAAGTATCAGTGCGCGTGCGATGGCAATGCGTTGGCGTTGCCCGCCCGAGAACTCGTGCGGGTAACGCACCAGCATATCCGCTTCTAATCCAACTTCCAGCAGGGTAGTTACGATGCGCTCGCGATGCGCTGACAACGACAACAGGGGCTGGTGCAATGCCAAACCTTCACCGACAATTTGCTCCACAGTCAGGCGTGGTGACAAGCTTGAAAACGGGTCCTGAAACACCACCTGCATCCGCGCGCGCAGTGCGCGCAACGGGATTTTTGCAATGGTTTTCAAAGATTGCCCCGCAAACTCGCTGTGTCCCTGCACAAGTGGTTGCAAAGCCAGCAAAGCCATTGCCAGCGTGGATTTCCCCGAACCAGATTCACCTACAATGCCCAGCGTTTCGCCGCGTTTGATCGACACGCTTACACCATCGACCGCAGTAAAAATTTTCTTCTTGAACCATCCGGTGGGATAGGCAAACTCGACGTGCAAATTTTCGCCGCGCAATAAAACCGGCCCGTTTGCCGATGTATCCAAAGACGGCTTT
>CAZSPN010000030.1:9643-30546 GCA_964608835.1 uncultured Gallionella sp. | reverse complement strand
TGATCAATGAATGCGTACTTTACTCGGACGCTCTTGCAAAGTACGCCGCGGCCTTTTTTAGGATGTCACGCTCTTCAGTAGTGCGCTTCAATTCGGCCTTCATGCGATGAATCTCATTTTTAAGTGCAAGCACTTCATCCTTAACAGGAGATGAAGATCGTTGCTGGGCCTGCTTTATCCAGACATATAAACTCTTGTCTGAAATGCCCAGTCGCTTTGCAACATCAACGACACCATGGCCTCGCTCAGTAACTTGTTTGACTGCTTCTGCCTTAAATTCTGCTGTATATCTCGTCCCACTCATTTTTTTCACTCCTCTTCAGTTTCGACATTATCATGTGTCTACTGAAGCGGGTGAAGTCCAGTTATCTGTTCTGGGCATACCTCGAACTACAATTTCATCTGATAAATTGGATCAGAAAAGATGATGCTCAGACCCGCAGCATTTCCAGAGGAACTGGATCGTGGTTACTTGGGAAGATTGATGCGTCTGAACGGGTTAACCTCCCCCAAAGATGCAATTATTTTGATGAGTCAGTGGGCAGGTGTGTCGGACAAGTCTAGATGCGAAGTGTCATGCGTGGAATTGCTTAGCAAAGTGGCAGGAATAGATTTGTCACTTTTTGTGAGGCAACATACAACAATTCCGCTTAGAAGAGCCATTACAGGATACCAATCAGAATTGCCCCACGGTAGTGAGGAAAGCAAATCACTGCTTTGGACAATTGGAATGCGTGTGACTCGTGCTGAAGCCTATTTCTGTCCAAAGTGCGTAGAGGAGGATCTGGACTTTCATGGCCAAAGTTTCTGGCGACGAGGACATCAGATTCCCGGCCTGCATTGTTGCCAACAACATGCAGTACCCCTTAGATATGTAGAGGGGGAAGTTGCATTTTTATTGCCACCATCAAAGTATGTTCAGCAGAGCCTCTCTGCTGAAGCGCAATCAGAAGGTGGATATGACCAAAATAGTTACATTAGAAAATATTTGGATATTTGTTCGGGTCTGATGGAAAGAGGGTCGCCACTGAATGTAAAAAATGTGTCGGCCATCCTGAAAGAGAGGGCATCGGAACTTGGTTATCAAACTCCTGGTGATTCGCAAAATGGGGCGCTTTTAAGTGATTCAGTCGTAGAGGCGTTTGGAAAGCAATGGTTGGAGAATGTCTTGCCTGAGATCGTTGAAAAGCCAACGGGAGGAATTATGAGGCAGATGGATGTTGTCATCTTCCTAAAAAACTCGGTTTCATCGTTCAGTGTGTACATATTGGCCTGCGCCTATTTGTTTGAAACAGCAGATGCGGCACTTAACATTTTGCATTCAAAACAAATCTACTCAAGGAAAAAACGTCTGCTAAATACTAAGATTGACCTCGATGAGCTCATCAAGGCGTATGTGCAAGCACGAGGGCAACATTCAAGTGTGGCAGAGCTGTTGTCAATTCGAAGGCAGGTGGTCATAACACAATTGAATCAGCTTGGACTGCCAAACTTGGTAGTCAGCAGTAAAGTAAATTACTTGAAGGCTACGACTGCATTTTATGTAGATAAGAAGTCCACAATTCAAAGCGCGGCATTAGGACACATCAGTGTTGATGCAATGGATTCTTTGGCTAGAAGGGCAGGCTATGGCTTAACCAATCTGCTAATTAAGATGGCTCGCTTGAACATTCCTGACTCTGTGAAGGATTGCAAGAAAGAAGTTAGTCCCGCTGATGTCAAAGCTACCGAAGTGATTACCACAATCAATAATAGCCAAGATATCAGCCCTGTCATTTCTACAATGAAGATACAGAAGTCCAAAATGTCGCCCAAAATCCATCGTCACGTTGAATTAAATCTTCATACTTAGACATACGCTGTGGGTCTTTACTGCGAAGTGCGGCAATGGCTGGAGCAACAGGTGAGAGATATGTCGCGGCCGCGCGATTAAAATCCTCGAATCTCAGATCATCATCTTTTCTTTCAAATGCAACTCGATGTGCAGCAATCCAAAGTGCGATGATTAACCTTGGAATTCCACCTGACAACTCGATGACCAATTTAGAAAATTCTGGAGAAGCTGGTAGTGGATTTTGAACGAACTGATACCTTACAATGTGTTTGAAAAATCCCTCATGGAATATTGGGTTGCTGGCATCTTCAAAGTGAGGGAAAGCGTGATAGCCTGAAGAAACAAAGCGCTCAGTGTTGCTGAGTCGTTTGGTCAGTGCGCCGATGCCGTCAGGCGTGCCGGAAACAAGCAGAGGAATTTGCCAGGTGTTTGTTAATGTCAGAATCCACTTCAAGCAGTAATCTTCAACGATGCTCAATTGCAGCCCTTCGGTTTTGTCCGCTCGATTTTTGCGTTTTTCAAGGCTTTGCAGCTGGAAGAAATTCTGGATCTCATCCAAATGGAGCAGCCCCAGAAAATGTGCGTTTGCAACATGCCGCCACTCATCCAACATCTTCGCTCCATCGCGCCGCTCTTTTGCAAGAGTTGATGAAAAACGTTCTGGCGTTCCTTGAAAATGCTTGGACATGGTCAAGTCCCACGCTCTCATCAGGTTGGTTGCAAGATCAGCCGATCGACCACTTGCAGGCGCATCGACTGAAAGCCACACGATCTGATTGTGTTTCCCCACAATGTTGGGGAATGAGTCATGCGTCACAATTTGATTCTGATAAGTGCTGAGCCCACGAAGGATTGCTTCAGTCTTTCCTGTGCCAGAATGACCGACAACAGCCGCAGCCATCGCAGGAGCTCTAGGCGTTTTATGTACTATTGGTTCCCCATAAATCATTCCCCAAGTTTGAGGAGATTTAGGGTCACGATAACGGTAGCTGGGACGGATCATGAGATCAATTGTTTCTACAAGTCGTGCACCCTCAAGTGAAGGAATATGCAAATCACGTAGTTGCATCAGTAGATGCATTCTGATGTGCTTTGGAACATTCCCGATATCTCTCTGGGGTGGTGGTGGCAAGTAGGTAAGTAATGAGAGAGCATCCTTCCGAGAAAGAATTGGTCCTAACCCCTGAGTTAAAATATTGCCAACATATGGATCTACTGAATCTGCTTTAGACATTCGATTCCTCCGCATTGACAGCCGCAAGAACTGAACGCATCATCTCCAAATGCATGTCCATAGCATCTGAATTTTCAATTTGGGATGCAGCCTTTTTAGATGAATCAGGCTTGGCAGATTTTGGCAGCTCAAGTGAGTTTTCCATTGTGCGGGATTCACTCAAGGTGGGCTTGGTTCCAGTGTAACTAGAGAGTGCCTCAGCGGTCAGTTCCTTGGCGTTATCTACGATTTTTTGCACATCACGGAGTGATTTAAGGGCGATCATTGTTTTTTCATGGTGGACTTCGGCATTGTTCAGTTTGCCGAACATGAATGCATCAAGCACTTCGTCAGAGGTCAGTTCCTGAGACGCAGTTGTATAATCAGATAGATCGAGATCCAACAAGCCGTTCCCGCTGGGGTTAGGTACCCATATTTTTGAAATTGAACCTGGATAATGATTTGAGCCTATATCCCGGTTGCCAAAGTTCCGAGCGTGAGCTGTCCACTGTTGTTCATCAACAATATCTGAACCATATTCCCTTCCAGCAAACATCACCCCCTGGGGAGTCACCCTTCCAATATCATTAGGGAGCAAGTTGGTGATGAGTTCAGACAAGGGAATGTCACGACGAACACCGATGCCTACCTCATGGCCAAAACGCCATAAACCTGCAGGGCTTGGGAAAACTCCAGCGGCTTTCATATGAGCATCGAGTCGATGTGAACGATCAGCAATCAGGTTGTATTCAGAAAAAATAGAGTACAAATATTGCGTGTACTCGCGCACCGTAAGAACTGCCGAGTTAGGGTCGCACTTGCGCAGTTCAAATTCCTTTCGTCGCTGGTCAATGGCACCGGGAATGAAGAGATGTTGGCGATCTTTCTTGATGCGATGCAACACTTCGACCAACCCCTTCAAGTCAGGGCGATAGGGCGGTGCGTAGCTGAGGCACGGAATCAACTTGGCACCGGTGATGCTGGCACCCTTAGATAGATATTCGCCACGGTCACACATCAGTACTGCTGGCATTGTTGGTAGGGGATTCAATGATAGTACCGGTTGGTAACCCCACATTTCTCCCAGAAGTTCTGGGGGGGCTACGCTGGAAAATAAACTGACCTTCGCCGTATTCCAGCTTGGTCCCGTCAAGCAGACATAGAAACCTATGATCGCAGTCGACCAGACGTCGACGATGATATAAACAATAGGACGACCAATGATCCATGCGCGATTTACTGAGGAACGTAGGTAAACGTCCCCAATTGTCGAATCGATTGCGTGTGTGTGACCAGGTCCTGAAACTCCTTCCCAATTGCGCCCAGTCATGCCGCGCATACTACGGTCATAGTGACCCTTAGTCGTTCTTTCCAATAAGCGTTGTAGCTTGGAAATGTCTTTTTCTAAAACACGCCTAATCTGACGATTGTTGGGATATTCGCCAAGTTTTGGATCGACTGCCACCAGGACGTTGCCATCTTGCTTGTACTTTTTTACAAAACCACTTCCCAAAATTTGAACGATGCGTTTCGGCATATCTGGCTTAGGTGTTTTTATTTGACGGTCAGCAGTCATGATGAGATGCCGCCACTCATCACTCATCCCAGGTTGATCAGGCGGCAGGATTTCACCATAGGCGCGTGCAACTCTCTGTTTGGTCGTTTTAGCACCGGCCTTTTGTCTACCTCCCGGGTTGCAGGGGCGCGGTACTCCCTTTCCGCCAGAGCGATCGCGACGGGGCCGCAAGCTGGATTTGTAAAATCCAAATCTGCAAAGCAGAGAAAATAACTTGTACACGAGTGTCTGACTGGCGCCCGACCTCGTTACTGCTTCATCCACAAGTCCACCGAGCCCTTTATGGACTAGTATTTTTTCTTTTAAGTTATCGAAGTCAAGAAATCCTTCCATGATTTTGCAGCGTGAGTTGTATTGATCTTCGTCGGCGGGTGAAGATTTGAATGACTCCGTTTCAACCTCGATTTTGAGCAGATGTTTTGCTGCATCCAATTTTTGAAGTTCTTTGAAGTCTTGCCATATCAACTGACCTACCAATGGCGCGGGCGCTTTCTTGCGCGGTTTCTTGGTGACCGCGAGCATTTTTCGACCACGGCGCTTTTGGTCGGGTGGCACTGTGGAATCCAGCCTTACGATGATCATGCATCCATGCTGTCTACCATCAAGCACCACTCGGTACAGTCCGGCAGAATCGCCATCCAAAATCCTGAAAGTGGAGTTGTGAGCTAGATCCATGACGACCTCCTGCTGGCTATAGGATTGAGCCCAATGAATTCCTCGTCGCTAAGCAACGTAATCGGGACGTGCGGGCGCCAACTGCGTCGAAGGTCTAGTGGAATTTTGCCGCACCAGACGGCTTGCCAGAAAGCTCGCTTGGCATATTCGCCATCGCCAAAATGTTCAGCCAATACTGATAAGACATGGGTGATGGATCTACCTTGGTTGGCACACGCAAGCGGGACGGCTGCCAAGAGGTCTTTTTCTGGGAGGAGATTCTCCAGAGCCCATGGCATAGTGTCGCGCAACCTCAGTGCGACGCGCATATCATAAAGTTCAGGTGTAATGAGTAGCCATGCTACGCCTCGAGCGAGCCAATATTCCCGCTCGAGATTTAGCAGTTCTTTTGCGCGCTTTTTTAATCCACCTTTGGGTTTGAATGCGACGGCGAGGAGTTCGAGTTTTTCTGACGGTTGATTTAGTACAAGCAGAAAATCGGTCGTCATCACCCATTCATCAGACTTCCCCTGCTCGTTGGTTTTTGGGTGCTTGATATTTAGTTTTTTTGCCAGGTCAATTGTCCCCGGAAAGGATTGTGGTGGCACGTCCGCGCGATACCTGGATGCTTCATGAGTGCTCTTATCCTGTGATAGAGGGAATTGTTCGGTAACATCTAGCAAACCATGAACTGACACTGCAAAAAATAATCCTACCCACTCTCCGTCACTTAAGACTTCGCGCTGACGGCCCTCCCACATCTGCAGATGAGAACGGCCCATGCTTGAGGGGTCGCCACGCCCAACTCTATGCCAGGGAATATAGTTATTAAAAGTGCCCCGTCCTCTACCTTGCCGGACAAATCTGGCTAGGACAGTGGGGGTAAATCGTTTAGTAGTGCGCATAGCTCCCTCCAAGTGTGCTGGATACCGATGAACTGGCGGGCAACCCAAAGCCGCAACAGCCGACAATAGGAATACATCCACGAGTTTATGGGCCCAGAAATCAGGACAAGTGTCCCCTTGACCTTGGGAGAAAAGAGAGAGATACTGCGACTGTCCGTTCAGTATTTACCCTGTTAGAGCAGGGTGTCTCTAAGCGCACCAAGGCCGTGTCCATGAAAATGGCGCGGCTTTTGTCTTTACATGTTGTTCTCCTTTTGGCTCAATTCAAAGGGCAAGTTATTTTCAGCACCGCAAACAGGGATTGTTCTTCCATATTCGGTGCGCGCTTGATACCAAGTGCAACTGCAATTTCATGGGTCTTTCCGCGCTTGGCAGTGGTGTCTCCCCGTAACACCCGATAGACCAGTGCAGGTGGAAATCCATGGTCGCGCGACCACCTTGCGATAGATTGTCCATTTAATTCAAACAACTGTCTGATATGGTCGGGTGTATTCATGGTTAATTAAGTACATATACATGTATAATACTCTACCACAAAATACAATATCATATACTTAGTGCAATAATGTTAAACATCGCGGTATTGAGGAGTGAGCAATGGAGCCGAATTTTGGAAAACGCCTAGAGTTGGAGCGAAAGCGGATGGGCCGTACCCAAGTCGAGTTTGGTCAAATGGGCGGGGTTTCGCGGCTCGCACAGTGGAATTACGAGCACGGTGAAAACGTTCCTTCGGTTGAGTACTTGGAAAAGTTGAGGGATTCCAAGGTGGACATCATCTACCTGGTAACTGGACGTCGTTTGGCGCCGCAGGAATTGGATTGGGAAATTTTGAAAGATGCATTCCTGCTCGTTCATCAGATGCTCGTAGACAGGCCAGGAAGACATTACACCCCCGTACAGATGTTCGATCTCTTCAAACACTTGGGGCAGTCGATGATGGCTGAAGCATATGGGACAACTGCAAGTTTGACCGATAGCAAGAGTGAGGTCGAAGTTGCACTCAAGGAGTAAGAGGCTGTCATGCCTGGAACAAACGACGATATTGAATATACCAAGCGGCGTATTGATGAGTTGATGAAAATTCGCGCGGGCCGACCGTGGAGCAAGGTGTTGCTCAAGGATGAAGTACTGGATTTTGTTGGAGAGATGCCATCCGACATGAATGCTTCTTGGCAAAATTCTTTGCGCTCCAAAATGAAGGGATTAAGTGTTGTTATTGAGCAGGCAACCTACAGGCTCGTTTATTGGCATTCTCAGACACCTCTGGACGCAGAAGCAAAGGATATTCTCGATAGCCTTCTGAATGAGGGAAGGATAGACAGAGATGATTGGGGTCGCGCGATGTGGCAGCGCATTCTTCACCGAGCAGATGATGGCGTTTTGGAGTCCGTTGGTCCTAAGCCACTGGCATTTATTGTCGCCAAGGTAGGTATGGCCACTTTGGTTGTTGCAGGGAGTGCAGGAATCGTCGAGGTGATCGCAGTGGAGCCGTTCAATTTTTTCTATGTATTTCCTTTGGCAATATGCGCTGGCTTATTCATAGGCATAGTTGGCAAGTTACTTTACCAATTGGCATGGGGACACCATGACCTCGCAAAACGGATACGGCATTTTTCTCCCCATCACTTCATCCGACTAAACATTTCGGAGTAGCAAAAGCGTTTGGGCAGAGCATTTGGAAATGTGAAACACAGGGAGGAGGCAACCGGTGAACGACGCTGACGAATGGGGAGACAATTTCTACACCTGCATTGTTTGTGAAAAAACTTTCCGCAGTACGCTATATGAAATTGCCCGCGGATACGAACGCACACATTTCTTCGATGGCGAACAGATGCCAGAAGTTGAGACAATCGATTCTGAAGGGATTGGAACGTATTGCTCTGCTGCGTGCTTGAATCAAGACCGAGACAAGTTGCTCGTAAAGGAGAATGTTCGTGCAACTTTCCCGGGGATTGGGCCTATCGAGGTGTGCTCGAGATGCGGCAGACCGGTTGACATGGCGCAGTTTCATCTGAGTTGGACGGAAGAGGAATTTAATTGTCAGTGGGGGCAGTTCATTGATGTGTTGCAACCCATTTATTATCAATCGCTAGCGGTTGTTTGCCAACAATGCGCTCCCCTAAGTACTACGGCAATACAGGAGGAGAGTAGTAGTTCGAATCTTGCGGATGTTGTAACCTAGCTAATTTCATTTCTGGTCTGAAATTTTAGTCAAATGAACATCTTTTCTCGACTCTTCAATAGAAAAAGTCCTTTAGACGAACGTAACGACCGCTCATGTGCGCGACTTTTTGCGCGTCACTACTCCACTTGTTGATGAAATGTTCCAGGTGGATCCAGCAGATGTAGCAGTAATTGTCTTCAGATCGCCACGATATAGTCATTAGTTTATTGATACTTCCGCGATCAGCAGATGTATGGAAAGCCCGCAGTCCAGAATGTGTTACTAGGTCTACTGAGTAGCATCAGACTGTAGGCATCGCAGAATTAGCGACAATTCCATGTGGATATCTGGAGTTTTCTGAATTTACGACTTCTACCGAGGGAGAAGCAAATTTGACTGTTTTGGAAGTCCCGTCAAATAGGGATGGCAATTTACGACTTTAATTGGCTGGAATAGCTCATTACCTAACCCTTTGCCATTCCGATATGATGGCAGCATTTAGAGGGATTCTTGAAACTATAAAGGTGACGCAACTATGTTTTCGCTTTTAGGCGTGTTTGACAGTAAGCCTGACCATCCGATGTTTGATGCTAGGCAAGCGAAGAAAATGCTGGGCAATTTGCCGCAAAATGACGCATTTCAAGCGTTGAGCGATGTGACTGCCTGGTTGATTTCGGTAAAGGATACAGCGGGTTTTCGCCCGGAAATTCGCGCGGAAATCATTATGTTGCTGGATGAAATTGGGCTGCCATTTTATGAAGAGCTTTTGCTGCTTTACATTGGCAAGCCACATGTGCATAGTTTTAAGGGCAAGCAGCTATGGCAGGGGATTCACGACTTCAAGAGGATGGTCGCGGATGCGTATTCGGTGTGCATTGAGGAATATCAGTTGGTAGAAAAGCCCGCTGCAAGTTTCAAACAAAATATACCCACACTTTGCGCCAGATTGATGCGAGCCTTGTCCGAGCAGGTTCAGCTGAATTTGATGCGTTATCTTGAGCCGGATCAGTTGATTTGGGTGCATCTGTGTAATTGCTATACCTTTGTAATTACACATCAGCTCGGTGATACAACACTTGATGTTTACCCAAAGCCAGGGAATAAAGCAACGCCGCATCAAGAGTTTGTGCGCACTTTGATGCTCTACATTGCCTCGCCCGCAACGTTGGCTCCGGATCAAATAGCCGCGTGTTATCACGTTACCGGATTGCTGGAGGCTACATTTGATTGCAAAACCATCGCGGACGCGGAGTGTACACATTGGATCGACTTGGCCAGCCCCGCTGCGCCCAAGCGGGTAAGCAACCGAACACAGTCCACGCAGACTACGCGATTTTTAGGGGCTTCCAGAGCCGTTTCCAAAGTGGAAAGTGTCCTCAAGTTTCAAGAACAGGCGATTTCACACAAGGAGCAACGCGGCAAGAATGAGTTTACGCCCGACGGAAAATTAACATTGTTGAAACACCTACAGTTATATTGGGGAAAGCGTCAGCCTGGGCGCAGTCAGGACAGGCAAGACACGGTTTCTACGATAGAGGTAGTGCATGGTTTATACGCGATTTGCGACCGCGTAACAGGCATAGAGCAAGAAAGCTTGGTCAATTTACCAACGGCGAAAGCGGCAAAAGAGGTGTCGCACATTAAACTCTCTTCTAACGAGGTTACCGCCGCGCCTGAAGTCTGGATCGTATTTAACGCCAGTGAAAATGGTGTGGGAGGAGTGATTCCCAAGGCGACAGGAGCTTGGGTGAAGGTGGGGGACTTGTGTGCCGTCAAACTGGAGGACAGCCAGATATGGTGGGTCGGTATGGTGCGCCGGCTAAAAACCGGCAAGGAGGGTGATACGCAAGTAGGCATTGAAATTCTTGCCAAAAAACCACTCGCGGTGTGGTTGCGTATTCCTGACCGCAATACCGGAAAAGGATTTGAATGGGAGGTAGGAGTGGAAACGTCGGTGCGCAAATCCAAGCCCGCCATCCTGCTGCCCGATGCGAATAATTCTTATGCGAATGCGACCGTGCTGATGGAGTCGGGGAGCTTCGCCGCAAACGAGGTCTATGAGCTGAAGATGGGCAAAAGAAGCCTGGTTACTCTTACGGGCTTGCTGGAAGAGGGCAGCGATTATGAACGCTTGAGTTTTGCGTTATCTGCGCCATAACGGCAAAACCATTTCAATATTGTCGAGGGAGAAATTGAATTGAATAGGCAGATAAAAAATTTGGGGTGGCTTGCGCTAGGCGCGGCAATGCTGACGATGAGCAATATGACGATTGCCGAAGCCATGACCAAAGCACAGGGCGACGCAATACTCAAGGAGTTGCGCGAAATTAGGCAGTTGCTTGCCAAGCCCCAGCAGGCCGCCGCACCAAGACCGCCAACCCAACCGGAAATGCTCACATTCAAAGATGCCGCAGTTTACGCGCTGGGCAAAAACGATGCCCCGCTGACGATGGTGGAGTTTACCGATTTTGAATGTCCTTTCTGCAAACGCTTCCATGACAATGTCTTTCCCGTGTTGAAGAAAAATTACATAGACACGGGCAAGCTGAAATATATCAGCCGCAACATGCCGTTGCCGATGCACCACCATGCATTGAAGGCGGCGCAAGCGTCCAGTTGTGCGGGAGATCAAGGCAAGTTTTGGGAAATGAAGGATATATTGTTCGGAAATCAAAACCGACTCGAAGGTGATGCCATCATGGGCTACGCAATAGACCTCAAACTCGATGCGGAAACCTTCAAGACTTGCATGTCAGACGATGCCCGCACGAAAGCAATTAATGAGGAAGCGAATTACATCAATTCTCTGGGCGTAAGTGGCACGCCGACTTTTGTGGTAGGTAAGTCTGTCGGTGATTCCGTTGAGGGGCGCAAAATTGTTGGTGCGCAGCCGATAGAGGCGTTTGAAAGTGTGATTAACGAGTTATTGGGTAAGCACTAGCCGATCCTGGTGCGATGCCTATTTTGCCTTGCTAGCACTTTTCGACCCACGGCCAGGGTACTTCTGCTTAAACTATCCAGTCAGGGTGTCATTATTGGTTGCTGAGAAAGTTGCTCAACGCAATCATTTACGTTCTAATGCGCGACGTTTTTGTTATTGATTTTTTATGGGAGTGTAGGATGAATCTTTTAGAGAAGTTATTTGAAAGCTCGTTGTGGAATAGCCGCTTCGTAATTATCGCGGCGGTGGTCGGCAGCTTGTTGGCAGGCTTTGCCATTTTTTATATGGCGACGGTAGATGTGGTGTATCTGGTTAGCCACGTGTTGCACTATGGTGATTCGAGTCTTACCGATGAGGCGCGCAAGGCACTGCATGACAGCACGGTGACGCACATCGTTGAAGTGGTGGATGGTTATCTGCTCGCCACGGTGATGCTGATTTTCTCGCTGGGTTTGTATGAGTTGTTCATCAGTGATATTGATGATGCGCATGGCAGCAAATCTTCCAGCAAAATTTTGGTCATCAATAGCTTGGACGATTTGAAGTCCCGTCTGGCTAAAGTAATTTTGATGATTTTGATTGTGACTCTGTTTGAAGAAGCGTTGAACATGACCTTGTCCACGCCATTGGACTTGGTGTATCTGGGTGCAAGTATCGCGTTGATTGCGCTGGCGTTGTATTTCAGCCATGCGGCCGAGTCCAGTCATGGCAATGATGTAAGTTCGGATGGCAACGACAAGCATGGTCACTAGATTGTTGTTGAGCTTGCACCGCTGGATGTGGGTATTGCTCATCACTGTTTGGTGTGCCTCGGCAAGCGCGGCAGATTTTTCATTTAAGGATTTGCAAGGAAAAACGCATCGACTTGCCGACTATCGAGGCAAGTGGGTGCTGGTGAATTTTTGGGCGACTTGGTGTCCGCCGTGTTTGCATGAAATTCCTGAGCTGATTAGTTTGCAAAAAACACGTCAGGATATTCAGGTGATTGGGCTGGCGATGGATTCCGGCACGGCGAAAGTGGTTGCCGCCTTCGCCAAGAAGCAGGGCATCACTTATCCTGTGGTGATGAGTGATCGAAAAATACAGTCGCAGATAGGCGAGATAGAAGGGTTACCCACCAGCTATTTGTATAACCCGCAAGGCAAGCAAGTAAGTTACAAAGTGGGTGAAATCACCAAAGAAAGTATCGAGACGTACATCAAATATTACAAACCCAAATAGTTTTGGGTTTGCGTTATTGGATGCGATTCGGCAAGACCCAGTGTTTGTGCCACGCAGCCTTGACCAAGTTGGGATAATCAGCTTTGCCCAGACTGCCGTTGTAACGACCCAAGGCACGAAACAAATCTCCGCGTTCTATGTTCAGATAGTGGCGCAGAATGGTGCAGCCGTAGCGCAAATTGGTACGCAAATGAAACAAATTGTGTTCTGCAGTGCCTATCTCTTTTACCCAAAACGGCATCACCTGCATCAAGCCCCGTGCGCCGACACTGGACACGGCGTATTTCTTAAAACCACTCTCCACTTCAATTAAACCCAACACCAGCTCCGGGTCGAGACCCGCGCGTGTTGCCTCGTAGTGAATGGCCTTTAATAAATCCACGCGATAGGTTTTGTTGGGAATGCGCTTTTCCAGGCGGCGCGACATCTCACCCAACCATACATCTGCTTCGTATTGCGTGGCGAAGGCAAGTTTTGGAGCGGTCATGTCCGAAATGCTGTTATGCAAGACGGCTCTGACGCTGGCCGAGAGTTTTATGTTTGCCTGATTGCCAGCGTGAGCGAGCGGCAAAAATAACGCCGCTGCGACGCATAGCAAGTGGGCGGTTCTGCTTAGCTGCATAGCTCGGCCTGGATGAATGCCGTTACATCGGAATATGCAATAGACTGCGCTTCAGCATCACGGCGTCCTTGATATTCAACTTTGTTTTCTTTTAAGCCGCGTTCCCCAACTACGATGCGATGCGGAATGCCGAGTAACTCCATATCGGCAAACATTACACCGGGGCGTTCATCCCGGTCATCCAGCAACACTTCGATGTTGGCGGTTTGCAGTGATTGGTAAAGCTGTTCAACCGCTGTGCGTACCGCTTCACTTTTGTTCATGCCAACAGGGACAATTGCAATCTGGAAAGGTGCCATCGCGGTGGGTAGCGTGATGCCGCGCTCGTCAAAATTTTGCTCGATGGCCGCCGCCACAATGCGTGATACGCCGATACCATAGCAGCCCATTTCAATGGTTTGTGCTTTGCCTTGAGCATCTAAATAAGTGGCTTTCAGAGCTTCCGCATATTTGGTGCGCAATTGAAAAATGTGTCCTACCTCAATGCCACGACAAATTTCCAAAGTGCCTTTGCCATCGGGTGAAGCGTCGCCGGTGACAACATTGCGAATGTCAGCAATCACATCGGGTTCAGCTAAATCACGCCCCCAGTTCACACCGACGGTATGGAATTTTGGCAGGTTCGCGCCTGTCACAAAATCGCTCATGGTGGCTACGGTACGGTCAGCGACGAGTTGAACTTTGCTTCTGTCTATGCCAACCGGGCCAAGGAAGCCGGCGGGACAATTGAAAAATTCGCGTATCTCCGCATCGTTGGCAAAACGGAACTCGGAGAGCCCCGGAATTTTATTGAGTTTGATTTCATTCAAACTGTGATCGCCGCGTAACAACACGATGTGCAGCTTCTCATTGGCGATGAGCGCGAGTAATTTAACGGTGCGCTGCAAAGGAATGCCGAGTAATTCAGCCACCTGCTCACAAGTGGTTTGCTTGGGGGTATCAACATTGCGCAGGGTTTCGCCGGGTGCGGCACGCGGTACAGTAGGCGCGACCGCTTCAGCCAACTCCACATTCGCCGCGTAATCCGAAGTCGGGCAATAGGCGAGCGCGTCTTCGCCCGAATCCGCCAAGACATGAAACTCATGCGAACCACTCCCGCCAATCGCACCCGTGTCCGCTGCCACGGCACGAAATTTTAATCCCAGACGGTTAAAGATGCGGCTGTAAGTTTCATACATAACCTGGTAGGTTTGTTCTAGGCTGGCAAAGTCAGCATGGAATGAATAGGCATCTTTCATTAAGAATTCACGCGCACGCATCACGCCAAAACGCGGACGAACTTCGTCACGAAACTTGGTTTGAATCTGATAAAAATTGATGGGCAACTGGCGATAGCTTTTTATTTCGCGGCGGGCGATGTCGGTAATAACTTCCTCGTGTGTCGGTCCGAAGCAAAATAAATGGTCATGGCGATCACGTATTTTCAACATCTGCGGGCCAAATACATCCCAGCGTCCGGTTTCTTGCCATAGCTCGGCAGGCTGTACGGCAGGCATCAACAGTTCGATTGCACCGCTGCGGTTCATTTCCTCGCGCACAATGGTTTCGACTTTGCGCAATACCCGCAAACCCAGCGGCATCCACGTGTACAAACCGCTGGCCAATTTTTTGATGTAACCGGCGCGCACCATCAATTTGTGGCTGGGCAGTTCGGCTTCGGTAGGAGCTTCTTTTTGGGTCGAGATGAAAAATTGTGAAACGCGCATGATGAAATTTAATGTTGTAAATTGACGGCGCGGATTTTATCAGGTGTTGGGTAAGTGGCGTGCAGATTATCCCGTGGTGAATTAGCCAAGAATGTGAACAAATAACCTTCCCTAGGTATAATCACGCACCTACTTTTTTGCATCCTTTCGGAGCGATTTCATGTCCCATAATTTGTTTAACACCCAGCAGCAGTTTAATATTGCCAGTGGCAAGGCTGCCACGCTTTACTCTTTGCCAGCCTTAGAAGCCGCAGGTATTGGAAAAATTTCGCGACTGCCTGTTTCCATTCGCATCGTGTTGGAATCAGTGCTGCGCAATTGTGATGGCAAGAAGGTGACCGAACAGCATGTGCGCGAACTGGCGAACTGGAAGCCGAACGCGCCTCGCACTGAAGAAATCCCCTTCGTCGTGGCGCGTATCGTGTTGCAAGACTTTACGGGCGTGCCACTGCTCGCCGACCTCGCCGCGATGCGCGATGCCGCAGCCAAGCTGGGCAAAGACCCGAAGATCATCGAGCCGCTGGTTCCCGTAAATCTGGTGGTGGATCACTCGGTGCAGATCGACTACTTCAATCGTCCCGATGCGCTTAAGCAAAATATGGAGCTGGAGTTCGAGCGCAATACCGAGCGTTACCGCTTTATGAAATGGGGCATGCAGGCGTTTGACACGTTCAAAGTCGTGCCGCCCGGCATCGGCATCGTTCACCAAGTGAATCTGGAATATCTGGCGCGTGGTGTGCTGCAAAAGGATGGCGTGACCTACCCGGACACGTTAGTCGGAACCGACTCTCACACGACCATGATCAACGGCATCGGCGTTGTCGGTTGGGGCGTGGGTGGCATCGAGGCAGAAGCAGGTATGCTCGGACAGCCCGTGTATTTTCTGACACCGGATGTGGTCGGTGTGCATCTCAAAGGCAAGTTACGCGAAGGTATGACAGCAACCGATCTGGTGCTAACCATTACCGAGCTGCTACGCAAACAAAAAGTCGTGGGTAAATTCGTTGAGTTCTTTGGCGAGGGTACTGCGGCACTTACGCTGCCCGACCGCGCGACTATTGCCAACATGGCACCGGAATACGGCGCGACCATGGGTTTTTTCCCAGTCGATGATGTGACTGTGCAGTTCATGAAAAACACCGGGCGCACCGCCGATGAAATGGATGCCTTCGAGTCTTACTTCAAGGCACAGGGTCTGTTCGGCGTGCCAGTTGCGGGCAGCATTGACTATAGCAGTGTGGTAGAGCTGGATTTGAACAGCATCGAACCTTCACTGGCCGGGCCGAAGCGGCCACAAGACCGCATCGCACTGTCAAAGATGAAGGAAACGTTTAATACTCTATTCAGCAAGCCTGTGGCGGAGAACGGCTTCAACAAACCCACAGCAGAACTCAGCAAGCGTTACACTACCGGACTGCCCGACCGCAGTAACACCGTGTGTGTCCCGATCTCCGGTGGTGGTCACCAGAACGGGGTGAATGATACTCAAAATAGCAGCGAGATGGAGATGGCGGGCGATCATCCGAGCGCATCGGTGCGCTGTGAAACGCCGGACGAGATGCTGCCACCCGTCGAGCTCGGTCATGGCGATGTACTGATCGCTGCAATCACTTCTTGCACTAACACTTCCAATCCCGGCGTGTTGCTTACCGCCGGCTTGCTGGCAAAGAAGGCGGTCGCAAAAGGCTTGCGCGTCAAACCGCATATCAAAACCACGCTCGCGCCCGGCTCGCGTGTGGTGACCGAGTACCTCACCAACGCCGACCTGTTGGAACCGTTGGCGCAACTCGGCTTCACAGTTGCCGCTTATGGCTGCACCACCTGCATCGGCAACTCCGGCCCGCTGAGTGCCAAGTTGGAAGAAGCCCTTGTTACCAACGATTTGATTGCCGCTGCGGTACTCTCCGGCAACCGCAATTTTGAAGCGCGCATTCATGCCAATATCAAAGCCAACTTCTTGGCCAGTCCACCATTGGTGGTGGCCTATGCCATCGCGGGCAAGATGAACATCAACCTTGATACCGAACCGCTGGGCCCAGGCAAAGACGGCCAACCGGTTTACCTGAGAGACATCTGGCCAAACAGCACCGAGGTACAAGCCGTGATGAAGTACGCTGCCGATCCTGCGGTATATCAAAAACTGTATTCCGATCTAACCAAAGACTTGCCATTGTGGAACGCCATTTCTGCCCCCACTGGGGATCAGTATCAATGGGACAATTCCACTTATATTGCCCGCCCGCCGTTCTTCGATGCTGCCACGCCAAAAGTTGCCAACATCAAAGGTGCGAAAGCTTTGGCGATTCTCGGCGACTCCGTCACCACCGATCACATCAGCCCGGCAGGCAGCTTCAAGCCCACCACCCCCGCAGGCAAATTTCTGCAAGACCATCACGTCGAAGTGAAAGACTTCAACAGCTACGGCGCGCGCCGCGGCAACCACGAAGTGATGATGCGCGGCACGTTTGCCAATGTGCGCATTAAAAACCTTATGCTCCCCGCCAAAGCCGACGGCAGCCGCACCGAAGGCGGCTACACCTTATACAATGGCGAACAAATGGCGATCTACGATGCTGCGATGAAACACATCGCGGCGGACACACCCACCGTCATTTTTGCTGGCGAAGAATACGGCACAGGTTCCAGCCGAGACTGGGCAGCGAAAGGCACACAGTTATTGGGTGTGAAGGCAGTCATTGCAAAATCTTACGAGCGCATCCACCGCAGCAACTTGGTCGGCATGGGCGTGTTACCACTGCAATTCAAAGGCGACACCAACGCAGCCACATTGAATTTAATCGGCGATGAAACCTTCGACATCAGCGGCATCGACGGCGAACTCACCCCGCAACAAGATGTAACGCTGACGATTAAACGCAAAGATGGCAGCAGCCAAAATGTTCAGCTGCTGTTGCGTATCGACACACCGATTGAAGTGGATTACTACCGTAGCGGCGGGATACTGCCGTATGTATTGAAGGAGTTGGTGGGACAATAGGGCATCATGTTCTACCTGTGCGGAGATGACAATTTAAATAGCGCTTTCCCAACTCTTTTACTAAATCGGAAATAACTCAGGATGTGTTCAGATACAAGCGTGCAGTTGCGCGTCAGCGAAATTTTTTATTCACTGCAGGGCGAAACGAGTCGGGTTGGTCTGCCCACGCTGTTCATCCGTTTAACAGGTTGTCCTTTACGTTGTGTGTATTGCGATACCGCTTATGCATTTTCGGGTGGAAACAACATGAGTCTGGCGGAAATTCTCCTGCAGGTATCAAGATATGCATCGCGCTATGTGACTGTCACAGGGGGAGAACCCCTCGCGCAAAAAAATTGCCTACCTTTGCTGAATGCCTTGTGTGATGAGGGTTACGATGTATCTCTGGAAACCGGCGGTGCGATTGACATAAGCGAAGTGGATGCACGTGTCATGCGTGTGGTGGACATCAAAACTCCCGCGTCCGGTGAGTCGGAAAAAAATCGCTGGGAAAATTTGCCGCTACTAAAACAACATGATGAAATTAAATTTGTGTTGGGTGATGAGGCAGACTATCAATGGGCGGTGCAAATGATTCGTCAATACCAGATGTCCGAAAAGTGCACGGTGCTGTTTTCACCGGTGCATGACCGTTTGAACCCAACGCACTTGGCAGAGTGGATTTTGCGTGACAACTTACCAGTCCGCTTGCAGGTTCAATTACACAAAATTTTATGGAACAACGCACCGGGACATTGATGAATAAAAATGCGGTGGTGCTGCTTTCAGGCGGTCTGGATTCCGCAACTGTGCTGGCGATGGCACGGCTGAGGGGATTTGATTGTTATGCTCTGAGCGTGGATTACGGGCAACGCCATCATTCAGAACTCGCTGCCGCACAGCGTGTAGCCACCATGCTTGGCGCGCATGAACATCGCGTGGTAAACATTGACCTAACTTGCTTTGGTGGATCCGCGCTTACAGACAGCAACATTGCCGTACCACAACATGCCAGCGCGGGCATCCCACTCACTTACGTCCCGGCCCGCAACACCATCATGTTGTCTATGGCACTGGCGTGGGCTGAAGTGCTGCACGCGCAGGATATTTTTATCGGCGTAAATGCAGTTGATTATTCCGGCTATCCGGATTGCCGCCCCGAATACATTAACGCATTTGAGCGCATGGCTAATTTGGCTACCAAGGCCGCCGTGGAAGGGCAGCCGCTTACCGTCCATGCGCCGCTGATAAACCTGAGCAAAGCCGACATTATTTTGCAGGGCCATGCACTGGGTGTGGATTATGCGCAAACAGTTTCGTGTTATCAGGCGGATGAACAGGGTCGCGCTTGCGGTAAGTGTGATTCCTGCCGCTTGCGCAGGGATGGCTTTCTAGCGGCCGGTGTGCAAGACTCAACAAGATATTGCATGTAACTTGCGGACTTAGTTGAATAGCTAATTGTTTTATCAGGTGAGGCCACACAGAGATTTTCTATTTTGAATTGGTTGCGTAACCCCTCGCTTTCTGATATTAAGGCGAACTTTTTTAACTTTTTGCTGGAGAAATAGACGATGCCTGCGCAGAAACACAAGGTCACTGCTGCTTACAAACCTAAAAAAGGCGAGGCTTATATGGGCAAAGCCCAGCTTGACCACTTTCGCCAAATAATGAACGACATTAAAGCCGGGTTAGGTCTGGACATAGACCGAACCGTGCATACGATGCAGGACGAGGCTACGGTATTTGCCGACCCGAATGATAGAGCCACGCAAGAATCTGATATGGGGCTGGAGTTGCGCAATCGTGACCGTGAACGCAAGCTCATCAAAAAGATCAATGAAATGCTGGCTAAAATTGATGCCGGTGAGTATGGCTATTGCGAAAAGTGCGGTGTGGAAATTGGCCTTAATCGCCTTGAAGCCAGACCAACAGCGACGCTATGTATTGACTGCAAAACCTTGGACGAAATTCGTGAACGGCAAGTTGCCAAGTAATTTCTACAGCCTTTAATCTGATGTAATCAACTTGGTTATTACCGCGACAATGCTATTGGATAGCTGTAGGAATTGTTTTGGCGGCCCGTTTTGCCACGCTGGATAACAACCTGTCAGGCGCAAGGCGGCGGCCTTGCAACAGGCCCGTTCCGATAAAACCATCCGTACCATACAAACCGATCTTGCCGTCCGGCAATCCGGTATCCAATGCCAAGCGTTGCCCTTGAGCCAAACGTTTAACTTGTAGGTCATCCACGTATAACTTGGGCATATTGGGTATCAGGGTTTCTAGCGGCAGTACACAAGCTTGACGTTGTTCGTCATTCATTTCGGTTAGTTGTTGCAAAGTGTAGCCATCGCTTAAATTGAAGTGTGCGATCGCGGTACGCCGCAAGCCGATCAGGTGCGCGCCGCAACCGAGTACCGCACCAATGTCTTCTGCCAGGGTGCGAATGTAAGTGCCTTTGCTGCATCGCACACTGATATTCAATTCATTGCCTGTATAGCTATGCAGTATCAATTCGTGAATGACCACGTTGCGCAATTCGCGTTCTATTGTTTCGCCTTTGCGGATATATTCGTAAAGAGGTTTTCCCTGATGTTTTAAGGCACTGTGCATCGGTGGGAGCTGCTGAATTTCACCCCGAAACTTTTCCAGCACGGTTTCGACATCCGTATGAGTACACTCGACAGGAAGTTCGGCAATCACTTCGCCTTCCGCATCTCCCGTTGTGGTGGTAATCCCCAATTTTACGAGTGCGCGATAAGTTTTATCCGCGTCCAGCAAAGCCACCGAAAACTTGGTTGCCTCACCGAAACAGATTGGCAATAGCCCTGTTGCAAGTGGATCCAGTGTGCCTGTATGCCCCGCTTTTTCAGCCTGGAACAGGCGGCGTACTTTTTGCAGCGCGGTATTGGAGCTTAATTCGAGGGGTTTATCAAACAGAAGAACACCGTCGAGCGGACGGTAGATGCGTGCCATAGCAACTATTCGGGCAGATTTTTATCGCTGGCGATGGCTTGGTCGATCAATTGCGACAAGTGGCTGCCACGCTCTACCGATGAATCAAACACAAAGTGCAATTGCGGCATG
>CAZSPN010000030.1:0-9633 GCA_964608835.1 uncultured Gallionella sp. | reverse complement strand
GCATGATACGTAGCTTGATACTGCCCGCCAAATGCTTGCGCAAAAATCCGACGGCATGATCCAAGCCTTCTTGAGCCTCTTCATGCTTGCCATCCAGGCGCGTGAAAAAAACTTTGGCATGGGAATAATCGCCCGCCACTTCGACACCCGTGATGGTGACCAAACGCACGCGCGGATCATTGATTTTGAGGCGTACCAACTCGGCAATTTCGCGCTGCATTTGTTGTGCAATGCGATCCGTTCTTGCGAAATTAGCCATGGCTTTGTGTGACCTTAAGTTAACGCGCGCGCCACTTCAATAATCTCATAGGCTTCCAGTTTGTCGCCCACCTGAAGGTCGTTGAACCCTTTGACTGATAAACCGCACTCAAAATTATTTTTGACTTCTTTTACGTCATCTTTGAAGCGTTTTAGCGAATCCAGTTCGCCGTCATGTATCACCACATCGCTGCGCAACACGCGCACTTTCGCACCGCGTTTAACCATGCCTTCCAGCACCATACAGCCCGCAATCGTGCCGACTTTGGAGACGGTAAACACTTGGCGAACCTCGACCATACCCATGATGCTTTCGCGCTTTTCGGGAGCCAGCATGCCGGACAACGCGGCTTTGATTTCATCAACCATCGCGTAGATGATGTTGTAATAACGGATGTCCACGCCCGCCGATTCAGCCAATTTACGGGCAGCCGCATCGGCACGTGTATTAAAGCCAATGATGATAGCTTTGGAGGCCAGCGCGAGGTTGACATCAGACTCGGAAATCGCACCCACACCGCCGTGTATCAAATTCACTTTAACTTCGCTGGTGGAGAGTTTTTGCAACGATTGTGCAATCGCTTCGGCAGAACCCTGTACATCCGATTTCACAATCAGCGACAAGGTACGCACTTCACCTTCCGCCATTTGGTCGAACATATTTTCCAGTTTGGCAGCCTGTTGTTTCGCCAATTTCACGCCGCGATATTTTCCTTGACGGAACAGCGCGATTTCACGCGCCCGCTTTTCGTCCGCCAATACTATCAATTCTTCGCCCGCATCCGGCACTTCGGACAGGCCTTGTATCTCCACGGGAATGGATGGCCCCGCCTCGTTGATGGCCTTGCCGTTTTCATCCAGCATGGCGCGCACACGACCAAATACTGAGCCAACCAACACCGCATCACCACGTCGCATCGTACCCGATTGAATCAACACGGTCGCAACCGATCCTTTGCCCTTATCAAGGCGCGCTTCGATGACCAAGCCCTTTGCGTGACTGGTGCGCGGAGCTTTCAATTCCAGCACTTCTGCTTGTAACAATACACCTTCGAGTAGCTGGTCTATGCCTTGCCCGGACTTGGATGACACTTCAACGAACATTGCATCGCCGCCCCAATCTTCCGGAACAACACCCTCGGCGACCAATTCTTGTTTCACTTTCTCAATGTTGGAGTCAGGCTTATCGACCTTGGTAATCGCCACCACCAATGGCACGTTACCCGCACGCGCATGGGCAATCGCCTCCTTGGTTTGCGGCATCACACCATCATCCGCAGCGACAACCAAAATCACGATATCTGTCGCCTTAGCACCCCGCGCACGCATCGCGGTAAACGCTTCATGACCCGGAGTGTCCAAGAAAGTAATCATGCCTTTCGGCGTGTCCACGTGATATGCGCCGATGTGCTGGGTAATGCCGCCCGCCTCGCCTGATGCGACGCGGCTACGGCGAATATAATCCAGTAAAGAAGTTTTACCGTGATCGACGTGGCCCATCACTGTTACCACTGGCGCGCGCGGCTCTAGCACGGCATCTTTATGCTCTTCGCTGTCTTCCAAATACGCGTCGGGATCATCCAATTTCGCGGCCTTGGCAACGTGCCCCATTTCTTCCACCACGATCATCGCGGTTTCCTGATCGAGAACCTGATTGATAGTAACCATCGAACCCATTTTCATCAGCACCTTGATAATTTCGGATGCCTTGACAGACATTTTTTGCGCCAACTCGGCAACGATAATTGTTTCGGGTATCGACACCTCATGCACGATCGGTTCGGTCGGTAAAGAGAAAGCATGAGTGGTTTCTGCTGCCGGTACATGCTTGGAGTGCTTGTCGTGACGGTGCGCACGCACAGGGGTTGCCCACACACCTGTTCTTTCAGCTGTCTTGGCCGGAGTGCGTTTTTTGTGGCCTTGATCGTCCCAGGGGCTATTGGCATCGGTTTTAGTTTTCTTGCCGGGTCGAACCACTTTATCGCCCGGTTTGGGTGCAGGCTTATGCAATGTGCCTTCGGCAAGATTCACCACAGGTGCAACAACGGTGGGTCCAGCAGCTTCCGTTTTAACCGCTACAGTTAATTCAGGGACAACAGCCGCTTTGGGTTCAACTTTGCGCTTGCTGCGGGCTTGCTTGGCCTGCACTTCAGCTGCTTGGCGTGTGGCTAACTCCGCCTGCAAACGCGCTTCTTCTTCGCGTGCCGCACGCTCCTGTTCATTTAATACTTGCTTGTCTTTTGTCTTGGCAGATTCGGAATCCGCCTCGGCAACTGGCGCGGCAACTGCATCATTACCACCCGTTGGTGCAACCACACGACGCTTGCGCACCTCTACTTGAATAGTGCGCGCACGACCCGCGCTATCCGATTTCTTAATTTCCGTGGTTTCGCGGCGAACTAGGGTGATTTTTTTTGCGGGCTTGTCTTCGCCATGTGCTTGACGCAAATGTGCGAGCAGTTGAGCCTTATCCTTTTCGGTAAGGGTATCTGACTCCTGCTCTTTGTTTACGCCAGAAGCTTTTAGCTGCTCAAGCAGCAAAGCAACCGGCAATCCCAGTTCTGTTGCAAACTGCACTACGTTCAATTTTCCCATTACTATCCTTTAGAACTTGTCCGTAAACAATCCAATCTTATGCAAACCAGGGCGCACGTGCTGCCATAATCAATGTGTTGGCGCGTTCGCTATCCATATTGGAAAGCTCGACCAATTCATCCACAGCCAAATCTGCCAGGTCGTTTTGTGTTGCTATTCCCTTGCCTGCCAAGGTGCGTGCAGTTTGCTCGTCCATGCCTTCTAGCTTGAGCAAATCTTCAATGCCATGCTCTACTTTTTCTTCACTGACAATTGCCGCAGTCAGCAAAGCGTTACGCGCACGACTGCGCAACTCTTCCACCGTTGCTTCGTCGAATGATTCGATTTCCAGCATTTCTTCAAGCGGCACATACGCCACCTCTTCCAATGTGTTGAAACCTTCCTGTACCAGTATGTCGGCCACCTCTTCGTCCACATCCAGCTTTTCCATAAATACGGCGCGTGTTTTGGAAAACTCTTCTTCGTGTTTTTCGCTGGATTGGTTTACCGTCATAATGTTCAATTCCCAGCCAGTCAACTCGCTGGCGAGGCGGACATTCTGACCGCCGCGACCAATCGCCTGTGCCAGATTTTCCTCTTCCACCACCACATCCATGCTGTGTTTTTCTTCGTCCACCACGATGCTGCTCACCTCGGCGGGAGCCAGGGCATTAATCACGTAAGTCGCCGGGTCTTCCGACCACAAAATAATATCGACGCGCTCGCCCGCCAATTCATTGGTCACGCCTTGCACACGTGAGCCGCGCATACCGACGCACGTTCCGATTGGGTCGATGCGCGGGTCATGCGACAGCACCGCGATTTTTGCACGCGAACCGGGATCGCGAGCGGCACTGACAATCTCCAATATTTTCTCTTCGATTTCGGGTACTTCCAGCTCAAACAACTTGAGCAACAACTCATTCGCGGTTCGCGACAGAATCACTTGCGGGCCGCGTGCATTCCGATCCACGCGCAACAAGTGCGCTTTGACACGATCTCCCACACGCAAATTTTCCTTGGCGATCATCTGGTCGCGTGGCAACAGGGCTTCAATTTTGCCAAACTCGATCATTGCATTGCCGCGCTCCACGCGCTTTACCGTCCCCGATACCAGGCTTTCTTCGCGCTCCATAAAATCCGCCAGAACCTGTTCACGTTCCGCATCGCGTATCTTCTGGAAGATTACCTGCTTCGCTGCCTGTGCGCCGATACGCCCGAAATCAATCGATTCCAGAGGTTCTTCAATAAATTCGCCCAGTTGAATATCAGACTTGCGCTTCTGCGCTTCCTCCAGCTTGATGTGCAGGTCGGGAGTTTCAAAAGTCTCGTCATCCATCACTTCCCAGCGGCGGAAAGACTCGTATTTTCCCGTATTGCGATCAATCGCAACGCGCACATCCGCCTCGTCGGGGAAACGTTTTTTGGTTGCCGATGCCAAGGCGAATTCCAGCGACTCAAATACGATTTCCTTATCGACGTTCTTCTCACGCGACAACGCATCGACCAGCAACAAAATTTCACGACTCATACTATATCTCCGCCAACTACCCGTTAAAAAACCGGCACTAAACGCGCCTTGTCCACATTCGACAGCTCAAGAGCAACCACACTGCCTTCCACTTCCATTTGCAACATTCCGTCATTCACGCCCCGAATTACGCCCGCAAAATTCTTGCGCCCCGCCAGTGGCATACGCAATTTGATTTGCGCCATCTCACCCGTAAAGCGCACAAAATCGGATTCCTTCTTGAGCAGTCTGTCCAGGCCCGGTGAAGAAATCTCCAGACGATCGTAATCCACGTTCTCGACCAAAAACAGGCGTGTTAGCTGATTGCTGACAACCTGGCAATCGTCCACCGAGATGCCTTCCGGCTTATCGATAAACACGCGCAACATCCCGCGACCGGAACGCTCAACATCCACCAACTCATAGCCCAAGCCAGTTACCGTCGTTTCGACCAACCCCACCACATCCATAATTACGACCCACAAATAAAAAACGGGCTCGAAGCCCATCGCAAAACGCTGCGCATTGTATCAAAGCAGGCATGCTTTTGCCAACTAACGTAAAATGCGCGACTCAAATTTTTAATGCCATCGATTTGGACACATGACAACACGCACCCGATTCGCTCCCAGTCCGACAGGTTACTTGCATATAGGCGGCGCACGTACCGCCTTATTCTCCTGGGCGTATGCCCGCAAGATGCAAGGCACCTTTATTTTGCGCATTGAAGACACCGATGTGGAGCGATCCACACCCGAAGCGGTGCAGGCCATTCTGGATGGCATGGAGTGGTTGAATTTGGCATACGACGAAGGCCCCTTCTATCAGATGCAGCGTATGGATCGTTATAAAGTTGTGCTGCAAAAAATGCTGGAAGAGGGCAATGCGTATTATTGCTATACCTCGGCTGAAGAGCTGGATGCGTTGCGTGAGGCGCAGCGTGCAAGGGGTGAGAAACCGCGATACGACGGTCGGTGGCGACCAGAGCAGGGCAAAAAATTACCTGATCCGCCCACAGGTATTCAACCCGTCGTGCGCTTCAAAAACCCCAAACATGGCGTGACCGTTTGGGATGATTTGGTCAAAGGCAAAATTATTTTCAATAACGATGAGCTGGACGATCTCATCATCGCGCGGGGTGACGGTACACCCACCTATAACTTTTGCGTGGTGGTGGATGACTGGGATATGGGCATCACTCATGTGATACGCGGCGATGACCATGTCAACAACACGCCGCGCCAGATCAATATCCTCAAGGCACTGGACGCAACTCTGCCCCAGTATGCCCACCTGTCGATGATACTGGGCGATGACGGGCAGAAGCTTTCCAAACGTCACGGGGCGGTGAGTGTGATGCAATATTCCGAAGACGGATATTTGCCCGAAGCCGTGATTAACTATTTGGCGCGGCTGGGTTGGTCGCACGGTGATGATGAAATTTTTACGGCAGAACAATTTTGCAAATGGTTTGATCTGGATCACATCACACCGTCCGCCGCGCAATTCAATACCGAAAAACTGCGCTGGTTGAACCAGCACTACATCAAACAAGCCGACAATACTCGCCTGGCTGAGCTGGTTAAACAGCATTTGGCGAAGCGTGGTGTGCAAGTGAGCGATACGCCAAAACTGGAAGCGGTAATCGCCTTATACAAAGAGCGCGTTGCCACGCTGCTGGAAATGGCGGACGAGGCGGAAGTTTATTATTCAGAAGTGAAACCGACTCAGGAATTGCTCGATGCGCATCTCACCCCCGATGTACTGCTGGCCTTACAAGAACTTGCTGCGGGCTTTAACGACGTAACATGGGAAGCCCCGGCAATTGGCGCGCTCATCAAAACAGTGTTGACCAAGCACAATTTGAAAATGCCCAAACTGGCCATGCCGTTGCGCGTGATTTTGGTCGGCAAAACACACACACCATCAGTCGATGCAGTGCTGGCACTATTCCCTAAAAATGCTGTAATTGAACGTTTGCGGCGGTACTTCTAAGCAAGCAGGGGGCGATTCGGTATCTTTCGCATAGACATGTTCAGATCATTGATCCGAACCGGTTTCCATCTTGTGTGAGAATGACGAAACTGATTACGATCGACAGGCTCCACAAGCGGGTGGAGTACATGTTGAAGAATGGCAAGCCGTTGCGGAATTGAATTAGCTTCGTTGGTTTAATAATATGAACACAAAGAAACGCGGCGAAAAATTTATTTCTTGTCTGGCCTCGAATTATAAGCAGCCGATAGCTTTTTTGGTTGAGCGTCTATTGACTGTCGATTTTCCTGAGTCTCCAGATGGAAAACCGCGTGAATCCGAGGTTGACTATGCAGCTACTTTGGTTGTTCTGTTGGTTCTTCAGTTTGAGGCGTGGTTATCCAGGGCGCGTCATTTCGACGGAAGGGTTGTTGTAATTGAGTCAAACAAAAAGAAATATGCTCTATCTTGGATGGAATCGTTAAATGATCCAAGCTTGAAGCCGATTATCGCTAGGTTGGAAGAAATTTATTTTCTGAGAGATGCGATTGTTCATAACCATATTTGGACATATGAGCAGACTTGGTCTCAAGGTAAAGCAGATTATTCAAACTTTGATATTGATCTTAGGTGGCAAAGCAGGCCAAAAAAATTTAGTAATATCGTTAAGGGGAAATTGCCTCTATCAACTTTCCCTCGTACGAATTTGTTAAATTTAATGGTCGTGCCGGGTTTTATTGGACGCAAGGAAGTGGCATCAATCTTTAAGACAGTAAAGGATGCGCTAAAACTTCTCGATGAATTAGGCCACCTTAAGATTGTCCCTAAAGTTCCTTATGTTCGTTTTGGAGGAGTGAGTTGTCCGCTCTGGAGCTTGATAAGCAGAATTCAAGAAACTTATATTGGACAATCGCGTGCAGGTTAGTACAAGGGTACGAACCACGTTTTCATTAGAAAGGTGAACATCATGAGCAAACAAATTCAGGAAGCCTACATCGTTGCCGCGACGCGCACACCAGTTGGCAAGGCACCGCGCGGAATGTTCCGCAATACGCGCCCCGATGATCTGCTGGCGTTCGTGATCAAGAGTGTGATGGCGCAAGCCCCGTCGCTAGACCCCGCGAGCATCGGCGATGTAATTGTCGGTTGCGCGATGCCGGAGGCGGAGCAGGGGACGAATGTGGCGCGAATTTCGTTGTTGTTGGCGGGTTTGCCGATTACCGTGCCGGGGCTGACGATCAATCGCTTCTGTTCATCCGGTGTGCAAGCCGTGGCACTGGCGGCGGATCGCATTCGTCTTGGCGAGGCGGATGTGATGCTGGCGGCGGGCGTGGAGAGCATGAGCATGGTGCCCATGATGGGCAACAAGATTGCGTTTAACCCTGCCATCTTTGAGAAGAACGAGCATTACGGCATCGCGTTTGGTATGGGCATGACGGCAGAAAAAGTGGCGGAGAAGTGGAATGTGTCGCGTGAAGCGCAGGATGCGTTTGCCTTGCAGAGCCACCAACGCGCGATTGCGGCAATCAATAACGGTGAATTCAAAGACGAGATTACGCCGTATCACATCGCTGAACATCAGCCGGACATGCAGACTCGTGAAGTGAAATTAAAAACCCGTGATGTAGCCCAGGACGAAGGGCCGCGTGCGGATACCTCGCTTGAAGCGTTGGGCAAACTGAAAACCGTGTTCGCACAAAAAGGCTCGGTGACAGCGGGCAATAGTTCGCAGATGTCGGACGGGGCGGGTGCGGTGTTGTTGTGTAGCGAAGCAGCATTGAAGCGTTACAACCTCACACCGATCGGAAAGTTCCTCGGCTTCAGCGTGGCGGGTGTGCCGCCGGAGATCATGGGTATCGGCCCGAAAGAGGCGATTCCCAAGGTGTTGAAGCAAGTGGGGTTGAGTTTGAATGACATGGGCTGGATAGAGCTCAACGAAGCGTTCGCCGCGCAATCGCTGGCAGTGATCGGTGATCTTGGCTTGAACCCTGATATTGTGAATCCGATGGGCGGTGCGATTGCACTGGGTCATCCACTCGGCGCGACGGGTGCAATCCGCACGGCTACGCTGCTGCATGGCTTGCGTCGGCGCAAGCAAAAGTACGGCATGGTGACGATGTGTATAGGAACGGGAATGGGTGCAGCGGGGATATTCGAGGCACTTTAAGTAAAGAGCTGTCCACGAAAAACACGAAAGGCACGAAAGTTAAAATCGAAAACTTCAAATCTTTATCGCCTTCACCAAGTAGTTGAGCTACGAGCAGTCAACTTTGATTATGATTTTATTTCGTGCCTTTCGTGTTTTTCGTGGACTAGGTTTTGAACTAAGGGGATAAAAATGAAAAAATTAATTTTAATTATGTGCAGTGCGCTGTTGAGTCTGAACGTTGGTGCTAAAGAAGTCGCCGGGGTGAAGCTGGCCGATACCGTGCAGCTTGGCGGTAGCAGTCTGGTGTTGAACGGTGCGGGAGTGCGCACCAAGGTGATCTTCAAAGTTTATGTTGCCGGTTTGTATGTTGCGCAAAGGCAAACGACAGCAGGCGCAGTTCTGGCCGACACAAACCCGCAGCGTGTGGCACTGCACATGTTGCGCGAATTGAGCGACGAAAAACTGTTGGATGCATTTAACGAAGCGATTGAAGAGAATCACACTCCAGCCGAGTTGAGTGCGCTCTCGGCATCACTTAAACAGATGACGGATATTTTTCAACAGGTGAAAGAAGTCCAGGAAGGCGATGTGATCACGCTGGATTATGTGGCGGCGAGCGGCACGCAAATCAGCGTGAACGGTACACCGCGCGGTACGATTGCGGGCGAGGCATTCCATCGTGCCTTGCTGAAAATCTGGCTGGGTAATGAACCCGTTCAAGATGACCTGAAGAAGAGCCTGCTGGGTGGTTGATGCAATCTCGTTAAATGCGGATGCGCATTCCGCATCGATAGACCGCGCGGCACTGGATGCCGCCATCCGTGCGCAGGGCGTGGAATTTCAAAATGTAATAACGGAAGCACACGCGAATTTGTTTGCCGATGTTGCGGTGTTTGTGACACGCGGGCAAGTCAGGCAGATGCAAGCGGTGATAGCGGCGGTGGATGAGGTGCAGTTTCTGCCATCTGTTCGCGCTGAGCCTGTCGAAGGGTTTGCCCTTGGTGTTTTCTACGGCTACGACTTTCACCTCAACGCGCAAGGTACACATCTCATTGAAATCAACACCAACGCGGGGGGGGCATTTTTAAATGCGTTGTTGATTGAAAGTCAGGATAAAACTGCTGAAAAATTGCTGGAACTCTTCCTTGAAATGTTCCGCAACGAATGG
>CAZSPN010000029.1:23735-30852 GCA_964608835.1 uncultured Gallionella sp. | reverse complement strand
GCGCGTCGCGCATTAACTACATATTTCGGGTACTTTTATTCGCGTACCAACAGGCCTGAGCGTCTGATCGTGCCGCGGTGGCTTGCTGAACCAGTCGCTCACGAATGGACTTGTCCTGAACCTCCTGAGTGCGAGCACCTATGGGCAACAGCCCTTGTCCCTCAGCAACCAGATTGACAAGCGAACTCAGCTCATCTCGCTCGAACAAGTATTTCTCTTGGGTCTGCTTAAGTTCAATGGCTTTCGCTACAGCCCTGACATTTACTTTTCCATCGCCTGTCGAAGGAAGAGTTGGCTTTCGGGTCGCCTCTGGCTGGGAGAGGTATTCAGCTTCCATGCTCTCCAAGTAGCGCTCAAGTTTTTCCTTCACAGAGGGGATAACGCTTGGCCTAGGCATACAGTGTCCTTCACTTTTTCTTGGTTGGGAGTACAACGACCTTTGATGCGCCTGCCGTTTCAATGAGTTTCCTTAATGCAGCATTCTCCTCTTCAAGTTTCGCTATTTTTCTCTTCATATCGAGCTTCTCAAGTTCGGCCAAACGGTAGTTCTGTGCGATGGCATTGAGGTCATTCTTCCACTTATCGGCTCGATCAGTGACTGCCCTGCGCACGGTCTTGCGACCTGTGATCGTGGCGCTCTTAATACGAACGAGCCACTCTTCGACCATTTTGTGCGTCGTATCGCGGTGCGCCGAAGTGGACAGGGTCACATTGCTGATGCCCGCCCTGCGACAGAGTTCAGCCTGGGTCAGCTTGCCGCCGTTGAGGGGATAGATACCTTCTTGCACATCAATCTCTGCCTCAATGGTTTTCATGGCCGTGCGCAGCTTGGCGACGACGTCTCTTGATCGTTGCTTGGCATGCTCCACCAAACCGGCTGGGGCTGAGGCAACGGCAATGGGCTCTTTTTTCATGCTGATTGCTCCTGCAGACCCATTATCTCGACTACCGTGGGATGGTTGGACCACTTTTTACAGAGGTCATCGAACCGCTTCAGGTGGGTCAGAATCTGTCCCGCCCAGAACTCTTGCATCAACTCGTTTTGGGCGCATCTCTCCGCCTCATAGTGCTTAACCGACTCGGCAATCGACCCATCCACGTCTTTGCGCAGATAAGCCTCCTCCAGACGGTGATTGCAGATCGGAGTGCATCGGGAGGGTTCGGGATGTCCAATCTTTTTGTTGCAGGGGCCGGTGCTGCCCGGCAATTTGGTGCAGATCACACCTGGGCGCGGCATCTCCCAGGCTTGCCCATTCATCGTGAGGATCTCGGCTAGCTCGCGGATATCCTCAGCACCAAGGTCCTTGCCCAGCCGCACACGCTCACGATTAACCATATCGCTGATTTTCTTGGCAGCAAGACCGCCGTAGTGTTCGATATCCTCAATGGCGGTCTTGGCGCGCATAATTGTTACCTCCTCGACAACCTGTCTGATCTCCGCCTGGAGGTCTGGGTCAGTGAGGATATAGTACAAGGTCATTTCTATGGTTTTATGGCCGAACAAATCCATGAGTATCTTGGGTGCGCCAACAAGCGCGAGTGCCACGAGTCTTGCAACGGTTTTTCTGAAGCGGTGCGTGGTCAAATTCAGTCCTCCGGGCTTCTCTGTCAAACCCAGACTATCAACCAAGTTTCTCAGAAATTCGTTCACATCAGTCGTGCTAAATTCACCTCGGTTGCCAACACGCGACCAGATTGAATCGTGCGCGACATCGTCACTTAACTTGTCGTCGCCCAATTCCGACTGCCACCGCCCAATTTTGTTGATCACTGCGCACAACTTTTCCTGCTGACGTAACGCTTCGAGTGCCACATCAGGGAGGGGCCAGTCCCGTTCTTCACCGCCGACTACATCAACCAGCTTGAACGTGAGTCCGTTCGCGAACGGTATACCATTGGCGGAATGCACGATAGATCCAGGTCTCACTGAGAGCATTTCGCCTATGCGTGAGCCTACGCTCAGCATAATAATCCAGAGGTGAGCCATTTGCAGAAGGCGCAGCAACGACAGGATATGGCTCCCGCTGCGGGGCGGCCACTGACCGACCTGGAGTGGTGAATTGTACCCTTTGAGCGTGAGAGGAAACGGTGGCTCCAGAATGACTTTACCTTGTCTGTCTTTCCAGCAATGCTCGGCTAGCAGGCAGTTGAACTCTCGCCTACGTCGTTCGTTAATCGTAATATAGGATAAATCAGAATCTGCATACGGGTTATTTTTGGTCACTTCAGCCATCTGTTGTGCGATGGTCAAGAGGCTGGGTCCAAGTTCGTTCACAATCCACAGGACGCGCCTACTGCAAACCCCTACATACTCATCAGGCAAGGGCTGATGCTTGTTATTTTTGGTCTCCGCTTGGGGGCGTGGGTCATCGCCGGCGACTCCCGGAGTGTAGTCTTGGTCTAGTTGTTCTTCGCCGATGCTGGGCCGGTCCGACCACAGGCCTCGATCACACAACATGCGGACTCGATTTAATTCATTAAGTAATTTCTTCTTAGCTTTACCATCGGGCATCTTTAGCAGATCGTCCTTGCTGAAGGTTCCGAAATAACGCGGATTGGTATCGACACTCATGCGTTTGGCCGCCTTGGCAAAAAGGTGGGGAAGACATTGCTTAAGAATTTCCGCCAAGCTAATTGGCTTGATGTATCGGCCATTGGCTTTCTTCATGCCAGTGGGAACCACAGCGTTAAGCACGGAATATCTCATCAGGTGCAAGACGGCGGTTTCCAGATGGACTTCTGGAACACCAGCATAAGTCAGTCGGCTTCTGAAGTCGATCTGAGTATATGAATCCATCCTCATGCCGGCTGACATCCACTCCTTTGGTGTTTTCCAGATGCCAAAGCTGGTACCGTATCCGAGCATAGACTGCACAATCACCAGTTCATCTGCAGTCATGAACTGAATCCGCTCGGGACGCGTGTCGATCCGAACCTTGTCGCGCCCTTCGTTTAGGTCGCTGAATTGATCCGCCGCTTTTTCCTTATGGGTAAATCCTTTTGCGTTACTCATTTGTACGCTCCTTCCCATCCAATTGGGGTGTGCAGACCGGACTTGATTGCTTCGCGCCAATGAACAAGGCGCTCTTGCACGAGTGCAGGATCGAACCTCTTGAGTAGGTTTTCAGCGGTGTCCAGTTCTTCATTGAAGCTTGAGTTCACCCACACTGTCACTGAGATATTGTCCCGGAAGTTCTCAAGCTCGGCTAAGCGCATGGCTATGCCGTCATAACTGTCGTCGAACAGAATGGCGTTCTGAGGGCAGAGCGTGCAACGGTGGATGCGACACGATGAGCCTTGCTGGTGGTTCGGGGCAACCTCTGGTGGAGGGTTCTTTGGATCCTTACAACCCACACCAATTCGGGTTTTGATGCGGTAGTCAGCCAACCTTTTGCGTTCCTCCTCAGTGACGTCGCCATGCTCCATCCTTGCCCGCAGGATGGTCGGATCAACCGTGCCGTGGATTTCGATCTCATTCCACATCGCTGTCCCGAATCCGTTGACCTTCTTGGCAGAGTGAGCTTTCCAGGCTTTGTGCCCAAGGTAGATCTGTGTGGTTGTCGCGCTCTTGTGCATAGCAGCGCGCTGAGCCGTCAGAATGGAGTACCCTGAAAACTCATAGGCGAAGGAAATGTAGGCGTCGCGGAAATCGCCAGCAGTAATTGATTCGCGCACCTGACGGTCAGGCGGTTCATGCAGGTTAAGCGTTTGGATGACGTGTCTGATAAAGCTTCCGCTTCCTTTTTTTATGCTGCAATTCTGATTTGTTAAATGCACTATGCCACCTTCTGGATCAACGTAGAGCCACGGCGACTTGGAACGTTCCTGAAGCAGCAATCGACTTTTGATCAGCTCTGTTTTATGGCTACCCGACACAGTGTCTTCTTTAAGCATTTGATCAACTTCAGTCAACTCTTTAATTACCCATTCCCGAAGGGGTTTAGTGCGTTCGACCAGAGTTCGCAGGATGCTTCCCGGGGCATCGCTGCGCTTATTACGCCCAATGCAAAAGTGTTCCGAGCGACCTCTTTTCTTGAAACCATAGATGACATGGTAATCCGGGTTGGTTGGGTGACTCTCCACAAAACGCTTGGTTACATCCAAATCGATCAAAGTCGCCGAGTTCCAACCCGCGTACAGCAGGCAAAGATGGAAGGCGTATCGGATGTCATCAGAAATTGGATAGAGCCCTGAAATGGGCTCCCTTATATTAAGCCACCCCGTTCGATTCTTGTACCCCAGCGCCTTGGCAACTACCTTTTGGGATGGAAATGGATGGCCCGTGTTTTCTATTATGGCTCGATAAACCGCATGATCGTGCGTATGCCACGTGTCGCGTGACTCACCCTTCCACGACAACATGTCGGGTTGGTGTTTGTCACCAGCCTTCCAGCGAAGCAGGGCTGCGAACCAACCATGCTTGAGCTCGTGGCGGATTTTGTTCATCTCCCATTCCGCAGGGACATCGGAGTTCGATCGCTTTTTATCTGGTGATGGCCAGTAAAGAGTGGGTAAGTTTTTTTGTTTGCGCCGGAGGTTTACGAGTCGAAGGAAGTGACTGTGGGTATTCGCATTCAACTTCATTTTCCTGGAGATGCTGTAGTGCAGCTCATGCAGAACTTCCACCCCCGTGACGCGAGCAGCGTTGTTTTTCTCTGCCTCATCCAGGGTGCGCCACCAGGCACGCAGAACGTTAAAGTAAGTCTTGATTGATGAATTTGCGGCAAGCATCCACTCCTGCTTGATTATGGGCAGGAGGTCCGCAATAAGCTCAGGGCGGCCGATGAAGTCGCTTACCCAAGTTTGCTTTCCTATTCTGATGTCCTCCTTAGTAAGACCTGTCGCAAATTCGGTCAGGTCAACCTCGCAAGGTTCTGTGGGGTGTTGAGTCGAAAAGCAAAGGGAGTTCTCATCATTGGAGCGGCTGAAAGCAGTCGTGCCCGGAGTAGACGATTCAACAGATATCGTGACCAGATTCGGCGTATGCCGTCCTTTATTTTTCTTGCGACTCGGTTCAGCCATATTCTTTTCCTTTACTGATGGTTTACTTATCCTCGTCCGCGTCTAGCCGATCAAAGTAATCTATTTGCATACCCTCCCCACCAGCAAACATATTAATCAACCAAACCAGGTATTTTTCCGAGGTCTTTTTATCGACGTGCCCTAATTGCGGTTGAATAATTAGTTGAATATCGCTCATCGTATTGCCTGTGATCCAGTCCACGGGCAGCTTGTCTGGCTTTAATCCCAACTGATCAATTCTTTTTTTGGCTTCCCAAAGCAGGGCCTTGCATGCCCAGTAATGTCGGCCAAGGTGAGGTGACCAGCCCTCAAACGGGAGGTAGGAAACTTCAGTCCATGCCTTATAAAGTGACATGGCGGTGATTCGCTCGCCCGTTGTCTCGGAAAGGAATAGATGGGGGGACGGTTGTGAAATTCGGGCACGTTGCTCCTCTTTTGTGACTGCTGCCTTTACCCACTTTGAGCGAGCAGCCAGGCGAGGGCCATTGCGATACTCGTGTAGTTTTTGTGCCAATTCTATTGGCATCCAAATTTCGCGCATGGGGCCGATTTTGTCTGTGTGATCTTTACCATAGCCCTGCCCCTTCGTCCCAAACTTAATTGTGGCCTTGATTTTTTTACCTCTATTTTCCCAATCTTCAACGCGGAGAGGCACAGAGTCGACACGCCACCCGGCGGCCTCCTCCCTGCGGACTGCTGTTTCTAGAATCAATTCGCACATTAGAGCCTTCGTCTCACCCCTTTGGACCAGCACACGCTGGAGCCATTTTGTCATCTCCAAATCGGTAGGAATGTGCAGAGATTTGGGGTCTTGTCGGACCTTTCCAATTCGAACGTCAACCTCTCTTTCCCGGTGCCCGTAGCTGTCCGTAGCACTGCCAATGGAGATTTTCTGTGTCGTTGTTAGCACCCGGAACTCACCCCTAAGCCCACGTTTTTCCGCCCACGATAGGAAATTGCATACCTCCTGCATCCGCGCGTTGATTGTGGCTGGTGCTAGAGGTTTGCCTGAAGCTGACCAACTCCCTTGCGACATTTCTTTCTGGTAGCCGTCAATCAAATGCTCTGCGTAGGTCACAATCTTCCAGTCCACGCCGCGGAGTTCAGCCCATTCCAAGAAATTTGTAAGGGCCTCAGAGTAGGCCTGTAGGCTTTTCTGCGTTGGAAATCGATTCGATCCGACCCCGTTCTTTGTGCCGGGTGTCCAGTCAAGCAATGCTCGCTCGATGAGGTATGTTGAAGGTGCGACTACGTATTGCCAATCCGAGGTGAAGATGCATGGGATGTGTGCAACACGACTGAAACCTTTCTGAACAAGCATCGCCGCATCAGGCCAAAATATGTAAAATGACATTTTATATAAATACCCAGGTATCCTAAGTTTAACTTTAGCAAAATAAAAGGGCGGTTGCAATATTTATTTTATGAATCGACCGGGGGTATCCTAAGCCATAAGCCTCAGGCAACTCATCCATCAATTGGTAAAAGCGCGTGACCAGAGTGCGAACCTTTTCCTCGCCGCCGATACGCTGATAGTGACTTTCAATTTCCTGCATAATTTTCTCTTATGTTCTTTGTGTGAGCTACTCTAAAAATTTGATCAAATTGATGATGGCAAGGCAAAAACAAACGAAACAGCGGAGCTTGCTTTTCTGCAAGCGAGCATGTTGAGTTTATTTTTAACACCGTCAGTGTGATTTCACGCGAATTTTTATTTTAGCCAACCTTTGCGGTGAAATATCCAGAACGGTATGACCACCGACGCAACCATCAATATCACGGCAAACCAGTATCCGTATAGCCATTCCAGTTCGGGCATGAACTTGAAGTTCATGCCGTAGATTGAAGCGATCAGCGTGGGTGGCAACAATCCCACCGAGGCGACCGAAAATAGGCGCACGATTTTGTTCTGATTGATGCCGATAAAACCGACCGTGGCATTCATCAGAAAGTTGATTTTGTCGAACAAAAATGCCGTATGCCCGTCCAGAGAATCAATGTCCTGCATGGCTTGGCGGGATTCTTCCAGTTGATGCGGGTTGAGCAGGCTGGCGAGCCCTTGCGAGTAGACAAACAGGCCCTCGGGGTCCAGCCG
>CAZSPN010000029.1:9607-23725 GCA_964608835.1 uncultured Gallionella sp. | reverse complement strand
TCCTGCATGATCTGGCGCGCTTCCTCCAGCTGTTCCGGCGCAAGCAGCTTGCTGCGCATCAGGAAAGAAATCGCGCGGCGCGTATCCATCAAATTGCGGCGAATACGCCCGTTCAAGTGTTCACTCTGCGCAATTTTTGCCAATACGGCGGCGGCCTTTTTATCGCCCAATGCGGGCTTGAGTACCGTGCTGCTGACCGCCCCCAAATCCGCATAGACATCTTCGAGTGCATCTGCGGAAAACTCGATGTCGGACTCATACAAATCAATCAACACATCAAGACTGTCCGAAATCAGCTCAGGGTGACCATCCGTGTGCTGGCGAAAAGACAGGAACACGGGCAGATCCTCTTCGTGGATGCTGAACAAAATGTTGCGCGACAACACAAACGCGACAATCACACTGCGCGAACCGCTTGCTTTTCCCAACAAAAAATCCGAGCGCAGGTGCAATTCCCCATTTTCTTCGTAAAAGCGCGCACTGGCCTCGATGTCCTGCAAATGCTTGGCCTGGGGTATCGTCAGCGCAAAGGCTTGATATACCCATTCGCGCTCCGCATCATCGGGTGCAATGATATCGATCCAAACTGGCTGGCGTGCGGCAATATCTTGCGGGGGGATGTTGACCAAGCGGCCCTGGTCCAGGGTAAAGATATTGAGCATGGGGTGATTTTAAGATTTTTTAAGCACTGAGGTTTTGAGTAATCCATCAAACTCTTCAGCCGAGACAGGTTTGGAGAACAAATAACCTTGCGCACAATCGCAGCCCGCATCGCTTAACAGTTTACGCTGTGCTTCGGTTTCAACTCCTTCCGCGATTACCTCCAATCCCAGCTTGTGCGCCATCACAATAATCGCTTCGACTAACGCCATATTGTTGGCATCGCGCTCAAGGTTTTCGACAAAAGCCCTGTCAATTTTCAGGTAATCAATGTCAAATTTTTTCAGGTAAGAAAGAGATGAATAGCCCATCCCAAAATCATCAATTGCCACCTGAATGCCCGCATCGCGGAACTTGAATAACTTGTCGGTGACCTGATGGGTTGGATCAAGCAATAAGCCCTCGGTAATTTCAATGACTAGATTGCGTCCACCCAAGCCAAGTTGGGTAAGGTAGTCCAGCCATTCATGGTGATCCTCATCACGCATAAATTGTATTGGCGATTTGTTCACGCTGATCTGAAACCCCTGCCCGGCAATTTTGACCCATTGCTGCGCACAGCGTGCCGCCTCATAAAATACCCAATCGCCAATTTCATGGATCAGCCCGGTCTCTTCCGCCAGCGGAATAAATTCCAGCGGGTCAACCAGCCCTCGCGTGGGGTGATGCCAGCGTATCAGTGCTTCTGCCTTAAAAATTTTCCCCGTTGCCAGACTGATAATGGGCTGAAAGTTTAATATGAATTGCTTGCCTGCCACCGCCTGGCGCAAATCGTTAATCAGCAAACGGCGTTGTTGCGCGCCCGCTTGCAGTTCGGCAGTGTAATAACTAGATTGATTTCGCCCTTGGCTCTTGGAAACATACATCGCCTGGTCGGCATTCTTCAGCATGTCCTCAGCTGTAGTCGCATCATTGGGATACAGTGTGATGCCAATGCTGGCGGAAATGTAGCCCGCCTCTTCGCCGAGCATGAAAGGGTCGTGCAAGATTTTGAGTATGTTCGCCGCAATGCGTTCAATGTCGGAAATGTCGGCAATATCCAACAGTAGCACGGTATATTCATCCCCGCCCAAACGCGCTACGGTATCGGATTCACGCACACAATTTTTGATGCGCTGCGCTGCTTCCCGCAACAAAATGTCGCCGGCATCGTGTCCCAAGGTATCGTTGATTTCCTTGAAATGATCCAGATCGATAAAAAACAACGCCATCTGCTGCCCGGCTCGATGTGCCTTTTTAATTTCCTGGTCCAGTTGGTTGTGGAACATATTTCGATTGGCAAGCCCGGTGACTTTGTCAAAGTTGGCCTGGTTCCAGATCAGTTTCTCGGATTCTTTTTGCTGGGTGATGTCACGAATAAATGCGCAAAGCTCGTAGGACTTATCCACCTCTATCGTGGTAATCGCCCATTCGGCGGGGAACTCGTGCCCATCGCGATGTCTGCTCAGCTGCTCAATACGGGTGGAGAGAATATCCGTCGCCCCGGGTGCCAATGCCTTTTGAATACGGGCGAAATACTCCTCACGGCACTGGCGCGGAATCACCATTTCGATCAGCGGCTTGCCCATCGCTTCTTCACGCGTCCAGCCAAAAATATCGTGTGCCTGTTCATTCCAACCTGTGACAATGCCTTGAGCATTCATTTGCACCACAGCATCCAGCGCGTTTTCTATCGTGGCACGCAAACGCGATTCCGCCACGCGATGCGCTTTTGTGCCGCTTTCGACACGTTCCGCCATGCGGTTAAAGTCATGCGCCAGCCTGCCGATTTCATCGTCGGATTCCAGAGTCAAGCGTTTGGATAAATCTTGTGTTCCGTTGATTTCCGAAACAAACCGGGCCAAGGCATTCAAGGGTGAGGTAAGTTTTTTGGCCAGCCAGCGTATTGCAAAAACTAATGGCAGTGCCAACAATAGCCCCAAGCCTATCAGCTTGAGAACCACGCTGCGGATGGCTTGTTGGAGCGACTTATAGGGCCGTAACATTACCACCTGCCAACCCGTCAGCATGCCGACATTTTGCAATGTACTACTCAACAAATAAGGTTTATTTGACACGGTTATTTGGCCATTTTGATGCGCCAGTTCAAACAGCGATTCTTGGGTGGCGGGCATCTCTAAGGTGGATGCCATCACATCAACCGATTCGTGGTGATTCGCCAAACCGGCAGATAAAAATTGGGCTGAAGGAATAATCGCGGTGGTTTGCGTTATGACGGCTGCGTCAGCATGGTTTAACAACAGCGCGTTTTTGGGCAAGGCGGCTATCACTTCCCCCCAGTGATAGGCAATTACCAGTGTACCGAGTTGGAACTGGTCATTGAAAGTAGCCTTGATAGGCAGGGTTAAGGCAGCAATATCGTCGCCATCCAGAGGGTCGGTATGCTTATTGATAAACTTTAAGGTTTCTTGCGGCTTCCACGCTGTTGGGATGGTGGTGGTTCTGTGCTGATCTTCGCTGGAGGCAATCAAATCCCCCGCCATATTAAACGCATAAATATCGCCGTTGAGCCTGTAGTCGGATTTTAAATTTACTAGTGTTTTTTCCAGCCGTTTATCCACGTCTCCGGAAGCCAAATCATTCATCACGTCCAACTTCGACCAAGCGCGAATGTTAGTCGCCAACTCTTCAAATTGGGTGTTGAACTGATTGAGTTTGATTTGTGACAGTTGCGACAAGCTGTTTAATTCGGAGTCAGTTACCGCAGACCGAACCGCCGATTCGACCACCAGTGCGGTCACGGAATAGGTCACGATAAAAACCAGAAAAAACGCAAGCAACAGCTTGCGGGCAATGGTTTTGCTGAGCCAAGTGCGCAGGGAGGTTAGCATCTGTCTTGGGGGTATCATTGCAGGCGTAGCAACACCTTAACGCCAGTTGGCGGCTCGTTACTGCTGATATAGCCGATTGCGCCGGGTACGCTGCGCACAAAACTTAATACTGCGTGGTTCGAGATTTGGGTCAGGGGCGGCTGCTTGCCTTCAAAACGTAATTTGTTCCACAGCTCGACCAAGTCCTCAGCGGGTAATTTGAATACCGCCTCCGAAAAAATATCGCGTTCATCGCTGCTTGCCTCACGGTTAACCGGCACCACCTGGACTTGACCCGACCATTGTGTTTTTTTCAAAGAGTAAATATCGGCCAATTGTTTGATGGAGATTTTTTCCACAGGCACTTGCGGTGAGGCAATCACCAATAGCCCACCCGCCTCGCTTAACGAAGCCCACAACATCCCCAGTATCAATATTAAGGCACGCATGGTTAGAACATAAATGTAAGTGCGGCTTTTAGCCCCGTGCGAAAGGTGGCAAGCGGAGAAGGTACACCAGCCTGATGAATATACTCCAACTTCCAAACCAAGGGCAGGTCGCGCTGTTTGTAATTAACCGCGAGCAGTGTGCTGCGCGAAGAGGCTGTCACCGTGTGATCCTGATAATACTCTGCCCCTACCACACTATGCCACTGTGGTGCGAGGGCATAGTCCGCGAGTACATAAATGCCTGATTCCGTATCATGCGCTTTGGTCTGAGTACCCGAAAAATTTGCAGAGAGAGCCTCGGCCTGCAATGTCAGCTTGCCAAAAGAGTGATTGGCATTAAGTCCAAACAGTATGTAGGTTTCATCGCGCTCGATAAGTGTGCCATGCTGGAACGATACCCCCATTTTGTCTTTCACACCGAATGATTTGCTGACCTGCCCACCTACAACATTGTGGAAATTTCGGGGGGCTTGTGTATTGGGTTGTTTGAACAATTCGTTGTCAGGCTGCCAATATACTTGCCAGTCCGGCATTTTTTCATCGCCCGAATTATGTCGCCAGCTGACTCCGCCGATATAAGCGGAAAAGCCACGGGCAGTGGTATAGGGGCGTGAAATAACAGGTGCTAACGGGGCGGCATGGGTGACATTCCATACACCCAACGGTGCGAGAAATTTCCCCAGCCTCAGACTATCCTGTCCGGAAAAAACAACATCGTTATAAAAGCGTTCCACAATCACGTCGCCATTATTCGTCCCACCGCCTTGTTGAGCCAGCGTGTGTTTGGATAACTCAATTTCGGCAAACGGATTGAACCACTGGTTCACCTTGCCGCTGGCAAACACACTCAAATCATCCAGATCCAGCTTGGCAGGTGCGCCAAAATGGTCAATGACCTCAAGATTGGTATAGCCGGATAAAGCGTAGTTGCCCGATTGCCAGCCCTGACCCAATTCATAGCCGTGGCTTAGCTGTGCGGTCAGCAAACCGATCAGCAAACCGATCAGGATCAAGGCAGGCGAAAAAAATGGGTGGCGCATGGTCAATTCCCTTTTTACTTTGGCATGCAAGACCGCGAGCGACATTTTGGCAATTTAACAGCAAATATATTTTTGCGCCACACACAAAAAATCAAATTAGCCAATATTAAACCGTGCGGTTTCATTACTTGGTTTTTTGAAGGGTCGTTAAGGTAAAATGCGCGGCTTCGACAAGGAACACCATGACCGCACGTTTACGCGAAATTCCCTACAACTACACCTCGTTTTCCGACCGTGAGATTGTCATACGCATTCTCGGTAGCGAGGCGTGGGACATCATCAACACCCTGAGGGCAGAACGCCGCACGGGACGCTCCGCACAAATGTTATACGAAGTTCTCGGTGACATCTGGGTGGTGTCTCGCAACCCGTATCTGCAAGATGACCTGCTCGGCAACACGCGGCGGCGTAATGCCTTGATAGGTGCGCTGCACCATCGTCTGAACGCAATCGACGAACGTCGTCAGGCGAATGGTGCGGTGGAAAGATTACTTGGGTTAGCCAGAAAAGCAGTCGATTTGTTCGCGGCTGAATTTGAACAGACGATAGCATTGCGCAAACGTACTCTCAAAGTACTAAGCCGTATCACGCGCAAAGACAACATCCAGTTCGATGGTCTGGCGCGTGTCTCGCACGTCACCGATGCGACCGACTGGCGCGTGGAATACCCGTTTGTCGTGCTGCATCCCGACACCGAGGAGGAGGTGGCCCCACTGGTGCGTGCCTGCATTGAACTCAAGCTCACCATCATTCCGCGTGGCGGCGGCACGGGTTACACGGGCGGTGCGGTACCGCTGGATAAATTTTCCGCCGTCATTAATACCGAAAAACTTGAAAAGCTCTCCGCCATAGAATCCATGCAATTGGCGGGTATCGCCCAACCTGTTGCAACCATCCATTGCGGTGCGGGCGTGGTGACGCGGCGCGTGATGGAGGCGGCGGAGAAAAATAATCTGGTGTTTGCGGTTGATCCCACCTCGGCAGATGCTTCGTGTATCGGCGGAAATGTGGCGATGAACGCGGGCGGCAAGAAGGCTGTTTTATGGGGAACCGCACTGGATAATCTGGTGTCATGGCGCATGGTTACTCCGGATGGTTTGTGGATGGAAATCGAACGCACCGACCATAACCTCGGAAAAATACACGATGCACCTTCAGCCAGTTTTCGTATCAGCCGTTTTGAGGTAGATGGAAAAACGGCACATGGCGTGCCTGAAATTTTAACGATTGCGGGCGGCGCGTTCCGTAAAACAGGTTTGGGCAAAGATGTTACCGATAAATTTTTGTCCGGTTTGCCGGGTATTCAAAAAGAAGGCTGCGACGGCATCATCACCTCTGCGAGATTTGTCTTGCACCGTGCGCACACGCATACACGAACGGTATGCCTGGAATTTTTCGGTCAAGTGCGCGAAGCCGTGCCAGCGATTGTGGAAATTACATCACTGTTTGATAAGCGCAACGGAACTGCGCCTAAAGTATTTTTGGCGGGACTGGAACATCTGGACGAACGCTATTTGAAAGCTGTGGGCTATGCCACCAAATCCAAGCGCGGCACACGTCCCAAAATGGTACTGGTCGCGGATGTCGTCAGTGATGATGCGGCTGCTGCTGCGGTTGCCGCATCGGAGATTGTGCGCCTCGCCAACTTGCGCCACGGTGAAGGATTTATCGCCGTTTCCGCCGAGGTACGCAAAAAATTCTGGCTGGATAGGGCCCGTACAGCCGCCATTGCCAAACATACCAACGCTTTCAAAATCAATGAAGACGTGGTGATCCCGCTGCCACGCATGGGGGACTATTGCGACGGTGTGGAACGCATCAACATCGAATTGTCGCTACATAACAAACTGAAATTCTTGGACTCACTCGACGAATTTTTTGCGGGCGAGTTGCCGCTGCATTATCAGGACGATGCGCAACTGGGCAATACCGAGTTGCTCGGCACACGACCGGATGAGGTGCGGAAATTATTGGCGGAAGTGCGCGGGCGGTGGGAATGGCTGCGGGATAATCTGGATAAGCCCAGTTCCGAGTCGTTAGTCGTCAGTTTGGAGTTAAGCCCGCAGTCCACAACTAGCGACTACCGACTGGCGACTACCGACTCCACGGTTTTCGATGCCGTCCAACGCCACCATCTTCGTGCCTCATGGAAACGTGAACTACGTGACCCGTTACGCCAAATTTTTAGCGGCAGCACCTATCAACCCATTCTTGATGAATGTACCGCGATACATCAGCGTGTATTGAAAAGCCGCGTGTTTGTTGCTCTGCACATGCACGCGGGCGATGGCAACGTACACACCAACATCCCCGTTAACTCGGACGATTACGCGATGTTGCAGCAGGCTAACGCGGCGGTGGATCGCATCATGCAGTTGGCGAAAGATTTGGGCGGGGTGATTTCCGGCGAGCATGGCATCGGCATCACCAAGTTTGACTTTTTAGAGCCGAGCGAAATTTCCTCATTTGCTGATTACAAATTGAAAATCGATCCGGAAGGCCGCTTCAATAAGGGCAAGCTACTGACGGGCGGTAATCTGGAACGCGCTTATACTCCCAGCTTTAATTTGATGGAACTGGAAAGCCTGATTCTGGAAAAGAGTGAACTCGGTGAAATTTCTGATTCGATCAAGGATTGCCTGCGCTGCGGCAAATGCAAACCGGTGTGCAGCACCCATGTACCACGTGCCAACCTGCTTTATTCGCCGCGCAACAAGATTCTCGGCACCTCATTGTTGATCGAGGCTTTTTTGTATGAAGAGCAAACGCGACGCGGTATTTCCATCAGGCACTTTGATGAATTTTCCGATGTGGCCGATCACTGTACAGTGTGCCACAAGTGCCTTAATCCCTGTCCGGTGAACATTGATTTTGGCGATGTGTCGATTGCTATGCGCAACTTTTTGCGCAAACAAGGCAAGAAAAAATTCAACCCCGTTATCGCCACATCTATGTTATTCCTTAACACCACCGATCCCGCCACCATCAAGCTGGTACGCAAGGTGATGATTGAGTGGGGTTACAAGGGGCAACGTCTGGCGTATCAGGCCGCGAAAAAATTGGGTCTGTTCAAACAGCAAGTGCAACGCCCTGCCGCCACGGTGGGGGGTACACCTGTCAAAACACAGGTGATCCATTTCATCAACAAACCCATGCCGGGAAATTTGCCGAAAAAAACTTCGCGTGCCTTGCTCGACATCGAAGACAACACCATTGTTCCCATCATCCGTAACCCGCATAAACTCAGCGAAAACAGTGAGGCGGTATTTTATTTTCCGGGCTGTGGCTCAGAACGATTGTTTGGTCAGGTGGGACTGGCAACCCAGGCGATGTTGTATGAAACCGGCGCAATTACCGTGCTACCGCCGGGTTACCTGTGTTGCGGCTATCCGCAAAACGCTGCCGGTCAGGGCGACAAAGCTCACCGGATCACTACCGACAACCGTGTGTTGTTTCACCGTGTTGCCAACACACTCAATTATCTCGACATTAAAACCGTGATCGTGTCATGCGGCACGTGCATGGACCAGTTGCAAAAATATCAGTTCGAGAAAATTTTCCCCGGTTGCCGCTTGCTCGACATCCACGAGTATTTACTGGAAAAAAACGTGAAATTGGAAGGTGTGGAAGGAGTGCGCTACCTTTACCACGACCCCTGCCATACCCCGATGAAAACCTATCAGCCGCTCAAGGTAGTGAATGAGCTGATGGGTAGTGACATACCCCTTAACGAGCGGTGTTGCGGAGAGTCCGGCACATTCGGTGTCAGCAAGCCGCAGATTGCCACACAGGTGCGCTTCCGCAAGGAAGAGGAAATGCGCAGGGGTGCAGCAAATATCCGCGCGGATGGTTTCGCTGGAGAAGTGAAAATTTTGACTTCTTGCCCGTCCTGCCAGCAAGGATTGTCGCGTTACAACGATGACAGCGGCACAACGGCCGACTACATCGTGGTGGAAATGGCGAAGCATTTATTGGGCAAAGACTGGCTATCCGACTATGTCGCCAAGGCGAATAACGGCGGCATTGAACGCGTGTTGCTATAACGTATGCCTTGCGAACTCTGCGATCAGGATGGCGGACTCATCATTTTCAAAAATGACTTTTTGCGCGTGGTGCTGGTTGATGATGCCGATTACCCCGGCTTTTGCCGGGTAATTTGCAACGCGCACATCAGGGAAATGACTGATCTGGCAATCCCGCAACGCAGCACAATAATGATGACCGTATGCAAAGTGGAACAAGCACTGCGAGAGGTGTTGCAACCGGACAAAATCAATCTCGCCAGTTTGGGCAACATGACTCCTCATCTGCACTGGCATATTATTCCGCGCTTCAAACAGGACAAACATTTCCCACACCCCATATGGGGTGTGGGACAGCGCGAAGGCAAGCCTACCCTGCCGCTTGACTGGCGAGCACATCTTGTCAAAAATATTGCCGCGAAATTAAATGAGGTTTTTCAAAACAGCCATGCTCACCCTGCCGCTTGAGCCAACGGACGACCTTGCCAACCCCGCCTTCAAAAGCGCGGCAAGCTGTACGCTTTGGTTGCGGCAATTGCAACTCACCAACCTGCAACTTGCGCATCAACAATTACTGATTCAGGTAAACGAACTAAACCGTTACCCGATGCGCGGTATTGATCGTCTGAGTACACTGGAAGCGTTGCGCGAAACGGTCGATCACGTGCAGAAGAGTTACGCGAACAAGCTCATTGCCAGACCACTACCATTCAATCAAACTGAACTGTTTGTTTTCGTATCCATTCTGAAACTGTGGCAGGCGATGTCGCTGGGATACCAACGCTGCCTGCAAGACCAGCTTGCCGAAGATCATGATTTGGATGCCCAGGTGGCATTACTGTGTCAGCGTTGCATGTTGTACAACGGCTCGGTTATTTTCGAGCACTTGCGCGCGGGCTATGAATTCGACGGCGCGCTTTGGCAGCAGATTCATCAGCTTTACGCCTTTGCCGAAGCAAACAAATTGCAACTGGAGGAGGTGTCCGCGAGTCCGCTGATGGATAATCAGCCCAATAGCAGCTGCCATCGTATTTACTTGAAAATTTTGCTGGCTTGTTATGCGCACCCTTCCGAGTTGGGGCGCACGCAATTGCAACTTTTGGATAACTGGTTGTCCGAATGGAGCAAAGAAATCTTCGTGGAACAAGGCTTTGTACACGCCAAAACCCAGCGGCTTGCCACGGACATGTCCGGCGCGCAAGGACTGCAATCCGCGCAGAATATATCCCCCGGCGACAGCGTGCGGTATCTGGCAATTTCCCCCATTAGCAAATTACTCAAAGTTCATATTATTCTGCTGGAGCAGGGAAAGTCTCCGCAATATCTCAAGCTTGGGGATTGCAGTGGCAAAGACGGTATTAAATTTCTCACTTTCTTGCATCAGTGCTGGTGTGAAAATCGCAATTTGCGGGCGGTAGAACGGCAACGGGTATCACGCCATGCTCAGCTTTGTTATCAGGCCGAGCATATTTACGCCCAAGTGCGGGGAGAGCCGTTTCGGCCGCCCGTTCAAACCGGTGTGAGCAATGCGCTGGCACTTAAGCATGCAGGTACATTGCGCATGAAAGCCGCGCTCAAGCAAGAGCCACCAATTCAGTTATTACCCCTGGAAATCTGGCATATCGAAAATGAAAGTATTATGGGCGCGCAACTCACCCGCGAAAGCGTTCAGGGAGAACGCATCATCCTCAACCAGCTCGCGGCGATTCGCTTGGCGGAGGATGCGCAATGTGTACTGGCGGCCACGGCATGGCTCAGTGTGTTACGCACAGGGCAGCTGCGTATGGGGATTCGCTATTTGCCGGGTACGGTGCAAGCAGTCAGCATTCGCGCCAAGGATGCTTCCGAAAAATACGAGCCCGCATTTTTACTCGGCACGACCGCCAACCTTAAGGTGCCAAGCAGCTTGATTATTCCACGCAACTGGTTTCAACCCAATCGTGTGATTGACATCGTGATGCAGAATGGCGAGCAGCGCAAAATAAAACTGGGATTCAGTGTGGAACGCGGAGTGGATTACGAGCGGGTTAGCTTTAGTTTTGTTTGATTGCTATCACTGCCTACGGTTGCCCAACCCTCACGTTTTTCGTGACTTTCGTGTTTTTCGTAGGTACTGTCGATTACGGTTTTAATCGTTTACCCGGAAATACCAGCGAGAACGTGCTACCTTTTCCTTCTTCACTAAACACTTCCAGTTTGGCTTGATGGCGCATCGCAATGTGTTTCACAATTGCCAATCCTAATCCCGTTCCACCGGTCTCGCGTGAACGGCTGCGATCCACGCGATAAAATCGTTCGGTCAATCGCGGAATGTGTTGTGCAGCGATGCCAATCCCGGTATCTTGCACCGAGAATACGGGTTGTCCGCCACGCTCAAACCAGCGTACCAATATCACCCCGTCTTCCGGGGTATAGCGGATTGCATTGCCCACCAAGTTGGCGAACGCACTGTACAAATCTTCGCGGTTGCCAAGCAACTTATTCTGGCTCGCCACTTCCAAACGCAAGGTATGCTTCCCCTGGCTCAATAATTTGCTATCGTTCAACACATTGTTAAGCAGACTATCAATTTCCACCACTTCTTCGCTCATGGCACTTTGATCGTTTTCCAGGCGTGACAACGTTAACAAATCCGCGACCAGATTTTCCATGCGTTTGGTTTGCTCCGCCATGAGATGCAGCGCGCGCTTGGCACTGTCTTTACTCAGATCGGGCATGTCTTGCAGATTTTCCACAAAGCCATTCACCACGGTGAGCGGGGTACGCAACTCATGCGAAACGTTGGCGACAAAATCCCGCCGCATCGCCTCGACACGCTCAAATTGGGTAATGTCACGACTAATCAACAAGCGTTTATTTCCCGCATAAGCAATTAGCTTAATCGACAAAATAGTTTCGTCGTGGCGTGCGGGACGCATCATCAGCGGCTGACTGAAATCGCCCGCTTGCAGATACTCAATGAACTCAGGTTGGCGAACCAGGTAGGTGATGTCCTGCATCACATCATGTTCAGGATCAAGATCGAAATGTTGCTCGGCTTGAAGGTTAAACCACTCAATGCGGTTTCCTTCATTCAGAATGGCCACGCCCTCAGGCAATGCTGCGGTGGCCTGCTGGATGTGCTGTAACTCTGCCGCCAAATCTTGCTTGGTTTGATTATGTTTCCTCACCATTTTGTATAAACGGGAAAACACGTCATCCCAATGACCACTACTTTCCGGGATGTTTTCAACGCTGGGCGACTGCAACCACTCAAGCAGTTTGAATAACTGCAGTGCGTTGTTGGACATCACCGCTAGCAACACCAGCAGCACAAAGATCAATCCTGCCTTGGCGGAAAACACCGCCCACAATAGCAATCCGAATAAACTGCTCAGAATAATGGGGATGCTCAGGCGCAACCAAAAATCTTGCAATGTGTAAATCCTTTAGTTGATGGAGAAACGATAACCACTCCCCCGTACCGTCTGAATCAAGCCATCTTTTTTCACTGCTTCCAATTCCACACGCAGACGACGAATATGCACGTCAACCGTGCGCTCTTCAACAAAAACCTGCGTTCCCCATACCTGATCGAGCAATTGAGTGCGGCTATAAACCCGCTCGGCATGGGTCATAAAAAAATGCAACAAGCGAAATTCTGTCGGTCCCAAGTCTATCGATACGCCACCCACAGTAACACGATGCGCGGAAGGTGAAAGCTCTAGCCCGCCTATTAACACCGTTTCGTCCGAACCCGTTGGCGCGCGACGACGCAACACCGCGCGAATTCTCGCCATCAATTCGCGCGGCGAAAATGGCTTGGTGATGTAATCGTCTGCGCCGGATTCCAACCCCAAAATCTTATCGCGCTCTTCACCACGCGCAGTCAGCATAATAATCGGCACATCCTGCGTGCGCGCATCGGCACGAAATTGCTTGGCTAAAATCACTCCACTGGTATTCGGCAACATCCAGTCCAGTAAAATCAAATCGGGTACATGCTGATGTATCTGCGCCCAAGCACTCTCGCCATCTTCGGCACGCATGGCGTGAAACCCCGCTTCCACAATATTAAACGCCAGTAATTCTTGAATCGCCGGTTCGTCCTCCACCACCAAAATCTTCGCAATCATTTTTATCCCCGCTTCAGCTTTGAAGATTGCAAGCGTATGAATAATTTGTGACAGGAAGATGACATGACCTAAGCAGCGTGATGGGATGAATGACGCTTGCCCATCATATTCGGCAGCAGCGAACCGATTAGCATCCCAGCGATGCTCAACAGCAAGCCCACGAGTTGTGGCGGCCAGTAGGTATCGGGCTGTATAATCTCCAATGCCCCCCACGAAATGATTCCCATCGCAATGGATAACAACGCGCCCTGATTGTTGGCGCGCTTCCAATATAAGCCAAATGCCAGTGGAACAAACGCGCCAACCAGTGTCACCTTGTATGCATTACCCACCATTTCAAAAATGCTGGACTCCGAGTTCATGGCAAACCACAGCACGACTCCGCCAAAAGTCAGCACGATGAGGCGCATGGTACGCAGCATCTGCTGGTCGCTCATGTGCCTCAGTGCGAAGTGCTTCAGGATATTTTCGGTGAACATCACCGAAGGGGCGAGCAAGGTGGCGGAAGCCGTACTCATAATCGCCGACAGCAACGCACCAAAAAACAATACCTGTGCGACAAGCGGCGTGTGATCCAACACCAATCTTGGCAAGACCATTTGCGAATCTGTTTCGATCAAATCCGAGAAAAATTTCGGGTCGATTAACGTTGCCGCATAAGCCAGGAACATTGGCACGAAGGCAAAGGCGAAATACAACGAGCCACCCAACACCGTGCCACGCACGGCGGTTTTTTCATCTTTGGCGGAGGTCATGCGCTGGAACACATCCTGTTGTGGAATCGAACCTAACATCATTGTCAGTGCCGCGCCAATAAAGGGTATCCAGACATCCCATCCGCCGCTCGGAAAGAAATTCAGCTTGCCCGAAGCTTGCGCATGACTCACTACATGCGTCACGCCGCCCGCATCATCGTTTATCAAAAGCGCAATCAGCAACATGCCCGCCATGATGACCGTCATTTGTACAAAATCGAGCAATGCCACCGACCACATGCCGCCGAACATGGTATAGGCCAGCAC
>CAZSPN010000029.1:0-9597 GCA_964608835.1 uncultured Gallionella sp. | reverse complement strand
CAGCACGATGGAAATGCCGATCACCATACCGAGCGACTGTGAAATCGCGCCACCACTGACCAAGTTAAACACCAAGCCCAAGGCGGTTACTTGCGCAGACACCCATCCCAGATAAGAAATCATAATGCAGACCGTCATAATCAATTCCACCGTGCGGTTATAACGCGCCCGATAGTAATCGCCGATGGTGAGCAAGTTCATGCGATAAAGCATTGGTGCAAAAAAAAGCCCCGCAATAATCAGGCACATACTCGCGCCAAACGGATCTGCCACTACCGCACCCATACCGTCTTTTACAAAAGTGGCGGAAATGCCCAACACTGTTTCCGCGCCAAACCACGTGGCAAACACTGTTGCCGTGACAATTGGCAAAGGCAGGTTGCGCCCTGCCACCACAAAATCTCTGGCGTTATGTACCCGCGAAGAAGCATAGACACCAATGCCCACGGACAACACCAGATAAAGAACCACAAACGAAAGCAGCACGGAGTCAACCTCTCATTGGACGAACATGGGCGGGAATTTTAGCAGCGAAGTGCCGCTTGTGAGCAACAAAAAGCCACCCCGAAAGGTGGCTGATAATCTCCCTTCACTGCTTAAGGGAGAAATGCCTATTCCAATTCTATTTCGAAGGTCAAACAAGGCGACGACGAACGACGCTGACAGTACAGGTAGTACGGCGAGGAGTGAGCAAGGAAGTCAACGCAGTTTCACCGATGAAATTGGATTGGAATTACAGATCTTTGGAATGCTTAGCCAAATACTTCGCCACACCTTCTGTAGAAGCGTTCATACCTGCCTTGCCTTTGCTCCAACCTGCGGGGCAAACTTCACCATGTTCTTCGTGGAATTGCAGTGCGTCAACCATGCGCAGCATTTCATCGATGTTGCGACCCAATGGCAAATCATTCACCACTTGATGACGCACCACGCCGGTCGCATCAATCAGGAAGGAGCCACGGAACGCCACACCGCCGGCTTCTTCTACGTCATACGCTTGGCAAATTTCGTGTTTGATATCAGCCACCAATGGATATTTCACTTGTCCGATACCGCCATTGTTGACAGGCGTATTCTTCCAAGCCAAGTGAGTGAAATGTGAATCAATCGATACACCAATCACTTCTACACCGCGCTTCTTGAATTCATCCAGGCGGTGATCGAAGGCGATAATTTCCGAAGGGCAAACAAAGGTGAAATCGAGCGGGTAGAAAAACACCACTGCCATTTTGCCTTTGATATGTTTGTGCAAATTAAATGACTCGTTGATTTCGTTGCTGCCAAGCACCGCAACAGCGGTAAAATCAGGGGCGGATTTACCAACTAAAACAGCCATATTTTTCTCCTAAAAGGTTAATTTGTTTGGGTTGAGTACTGTAGGCTTTTGCTCAACTTTACGCAAGACTATCCAGCCAATTCTTTACCGCGAGTGCGTTCTGCCACAAGGGTATGCAGCACTGCAGCGATGCTCAAATACATAAACGCACTCACTTGGTAAGGCATGAAATACTTCGTCACGCTGCTTGCGTATTCCCACGCGGACATTTTTTCAAAATATCCCGCCAGCAAATAGAAGCTTGTGTTGGAAATGAGGAATGCAACACCGATTGCGCCAGCGGCAGTCGCGGCAAATTCGATCAGGCTGTGCAAAGTGAATTGGTAGCGTTTGGCAAAGAAATGTCCCGCATAAAACAACACCGCGTAAGTTGGAATTAAAAACCAATAAGCGGGCGTAAAACACCAGTCATTGATGCCGACATAGTTAAATGCAAAATAATCTGCCACGCCTGCAACTACCAGCAGGAGAGGAAACGCAATCAGGGGAAAATAAAAACCTGCCAGGATAAAGACTGGCATGGAAGCATCGGGCAGGTGAGTTAAAGAATCAAAATGATGCGAACGGGTCACTGCCATTAACATTGCCAGCAGCACAAAAATGGTTAGGGTTCTAGCCTGTATGTTATTCATAGCAACTCCTAATTTAATGGTTGCAACAGTACACCAAGCGAGGTGAAATGCAAAGACGGGATGACAGTCTTTGCACATATAATTACTAAAATTCGCAAGCCACGTTCAATGAAAAATTACGCTCTTGCATCGGATATGCGTTGTATTTACCCGCCGTAAACGTACTGGCAATGCCATAAGTAAAATACTTTTTGTTGAGCAAATTGTTCACGGCAGTAGTCACCAACCATGCCCCCCGACGATGAGACAGCTTCATGTCCACCGTAGTGTAAGCAGGCATTTTATGAGCGAAAGTGTTCGCTTGATCGTTGTCGAAATACTGCTTGCCCACATAAATCGCATTGGCATTCAGCGCAGTATTTTTTGCTATTTCCCACGAAGAAGAAAGCGCGAGACGCTGCCTGGGTGCCAATGGAATGTTGTTCCCAGACACATTCGTTCCGCTATAAATACCCTCACGAAATTTTGCCACGGTATAGCTATAGGAAGCAGTTACTGCTACCGCATCGGTGTAGTTATGCGTTCCTTCCAGCTCCAATCCGTAACGGCGTGTTGGGGACAAGTTCATGTTGGTGAAAGTCAGCGCGTTGAAATGAATCTCATTATTCAAATTCATCATAAAAAATGCCGTGCGAACTTTATTGCTCCCACTTTTATAGTCAAAGCCGGCCTCGCTATCCTGAGAGGTCTGTGGCTCTAACATGGTAATTTTTGAGTCAAAAACTACACCGCCATATTGATCAAAAGTTTCATCTAGAGTCGCCATTCTAAAGCTACGTCCGATACGACCAAACAGTGCTGAGCTTTGGTTCAACCTATGACGCAGTCCAATCTCGTAAGCATTTGCGGTGCGGCTCTGATTGCTGGAAGCATAAGCGGCGAAATTCGCAGCATCCCTGACTTGAGAGTAAACCTGTTGTGAACGTACGCCTATCGTTAACTTGGTCGCATCACCAAGCTGTGTAGCATTCTGCGCATACAGCGCACGATTGGATTGCTTTGCCAAAATGTGCGTAGTGGGTGTGCCGATGCTTGCAGGGCTGCTTGAACGACGAGAATCGTAATCCCAATCAGCGGCATCCATACCAACGACCAACTCATGCCCAAACTTTCCAAGCTGGAAGGGGATTTTTGCACGAGGCATAAAAGTAAGTAGATTCAGATTCGTTTCTAAATAACTCCCTGACAAAAAGGCTTGTTGGTTCTTACTTCGATACGAAAATTCTGTTGCGACATCACCAAATCTAAGTTTTTGAGTAGCTCCAAGGCTGATATGCCCACCGTCAAGCTTCGCATAATCCAGTGGCTTAGATGTGCCACGTGGGTCGCTCACCAACTGATTAATTCCAGTGCTGGGATCAACGGTGCGCTCACCAGGCAAGCGCAGACTTTGCTTATCCGCGCCAAACTTTAGAATCGCCTCTCCTCGTGCAACATTGCCACGCACATCAACTTCCAGATTATTTTGTGTCACATTATTATTGGCGCGATAGTTAGCCGTATCCAGACCGCTCGCCGCGATGCGCATACCGATACGTTCACCCGACTTGGATAATGACAATTGCCATTCCTTGCTATCGTAGCTACCGAAGCCGATGTTGGTATTCCCTCTCGCTTCTTTGCTGGGATGTTTGGTAATGATGTTGATCGTTCCGCCAGTCGCGCCACCACCATACAACACTGCGCCGCTGCCATTGGTAATCTCAATGCGCTCTATTGAATCTAACGGAATGGCTGACCAACGAATCGATGTAAGCTCAATATCATTGAGTTGCTGGCTATCCAGTAAAACTAGCGTGTTTTGATTGCCTGTCATACCGAATCCGCGCAGATCAATCGCCATATTCGGTGTGCCGTCGTTACTGCGCACTTGAACCCCTGCACGTCGTGCCAACAAAGTTGGTATTGTTTTAGCTGAGCTTTTTTTAATATCTTCTGCCGTAATAACCGTGACATTGACGGGAGAACTATCGGGAGCTGACTTGAACCGCGTTGCTGTCACCACCATTTCATCCAGCACAATAGGCTCTGTTGATGTGTCCGCAAAAGCCGCAGACGTAAAAGTCACCGCACTGAGCAGTGCGGCGTTGATCCAGTTTTGTTTCATGATTTATTTCCCGAGTAAATTCCAAGCGTCCCCGTTGGAATGTTAATAATCAGGACTGCGGCGAGTGACAACATCAGAACAGTAAAGGCGAGAACCTCCCCCACCCTAGCCCTCCCCCGAAAGGAGAGGGAATTTGTTCTGATGCGCCACCCGCAGCATCTCCCGTACTTTTTCTCTTAGGCCGGTATCCGGGCTCACAAGTCTTGATTTGCCGCCTTCCCATGATTGCTCACAGTGGCATGATGACAAACCCTCACTCGCTTACCGTTGCGGGGGCAGCACAGGCATTGGGTTTTAACCCGCACCTATTTCCCGTTTAACTCGTTTACGTAACAAACGAGCACCTCAAAGCGGCGCGCACTTTACCACATGAAAAAATTCGTTTGTAAAAATGTAGATGGTGCAAGTTTCACGTGTTAAGTCTGTTGCTTCAATTGAAAATGTGAGTGGTGCTGTAGTTTTTTGCGAGGGGACTGTAATTCGACTAAACCAGTATGCTGGCAAGTTCCTGGTAATCTGGGCGAGCAGTAAATGTATCGAGCCATAGTTTTGGATTTATCCGAAATTTCCTTGGAGTTACATTCGATTGCATCATTTAGCGCATGGATTCCTGTCATCTAATCAGGTATTCTTCAGGCCGGCTCGCATCTTAATAGTTGAATCGACGTTTTTTATTGTAACTAATTATTTTTCGCTATTTCCCCATGTGTTTCATGAACACGGTTTTGCATTGAAATGATCTCTTTTAAACACGTCCATAAGCGTTACCCAAACGGACACGAGGCATTGAAAAATGTGTCGCTTGAAATTGGAGAAGGCGAAATGGTATTTATTACCGGGCATTCCGGCGCAGGAAAAAGTACCATATTAAAACTTATCGCCGCTATTGAGCGTCCCACCACGGGCAATGTATTAGTCAATAAGCAAAATCTCAGAGCACTCAAGCCGCGAGCAATACCTTTTTTGCGGCGCAATCTCGGCATTATTTTCCAAGATCACAAATTGTTGTTTGACCGCAATGTGTTTGACAACGTGATGTTGCCATTACAAATTGGCGGCTTCGATTACAAAGAGAGTGTCAAGCGTGTGTGTGCCGCGTTGGAAAAGGTGGGATTGTCGAATCGAGAAAAATTCAATCCCATCGCGTTGTCGGGGGGGGAGCAACAACGTTTGTGTATCGCTCGCGCAATCGTCAATCGCCCCGCTATTTTGCTGGCCGATGAGCCTACGGGTAATCTGGATAATGATTCTGCGCGCGACATCATGGACATTTTTAAATCATTCCAGCAAGTCGGAACGACGCTGCTGATCTCCACCCACAATGATACGGTTTTACGACATGCCGATGTACGTGTACTCGCGCTCAAGCAGGGAGAATTACAGCCTTGAGACAAGCATTGACACAAAACCTTGCGTTGCTGCGGCGCATGTTCTCTCCACCGCTGGTAGGATTTTTTAATGTCTTCGTCATCGGCATCACACTTAGTTTGCCTGCCGGACTATATGTGTTGTTGAGCAACGCGCAAGCATTGACCGCACAATTATCCGGCACACCACAAATCAGCCTGTATTTGGAAATGGATGCGAGTGAGGACAATGTGGCCAAGCTGCGCAAACAATTTGAGCAACACGCCGACATTCTCCGTAGCGAATTTATTCCTCGTGCGGCAGCACTGGAGCAACTCAAACAAACCAGCGGGCTGGGAGATGTAATTGGCAGTCTGGAAAGAAATCCTTTGCCCGATGCTTTCGTTATTCATCCCAAACAAAGTGAAGCGCGGGTACTGGAAGATTTGCGCAATGATTTGGCAAAACTGCCCAAGGTGGAAATTGCCCAGCTTGATTCAGCTTGGGCTTACAAGCTGGAAGCTTTCCTCAAGTTTGCATGGATGGTGGTTGTCATCCTTGCCAGCTTGTTCGGTTTCGCGTTTATCGCCATTACCTTTAATACCATTCGTCTGCAAATTCTCACGCGTCACGAAGAAATAGAAGTCGCCAAACTCATTGGTGCGACCAACGGTTTCATCCGTCGCCCTTTCCTGTATTTCGGCGCGCTGCAAGGACTATTCGGAGGTATTGTTGCATGGCTCATCATCATGTCCAGCCTGATGCTGCTTAATCAGCAACTCGCCAAGCTATCGCAACTCTATGCCAGCCAATTTATACTGCACCCGCTATCGCTCGGCGATAGCCTCACGCTGCTGATGTTCTCGATGTATCTGGGCTGGTTGGGTGCGTGGCTGTCGGTAGCGAAACATCTATCGAGGTTTGATGCGCGGCTTCCTGATTAACTTGCCAACATTTTGGTTCAGTAACTTTCGGAGATTGAGCTCCCTGGGGATATGCTATATGCAGAGGCTTGTTGGCGAGGCTGTCATCAATAATTGCAGAGCCGCCATTACGGGTGGCTGTTCTGTCTAGGTGCAGGTGCTTTGGCGAATGAAACGGGTACAAACAGTACCCACATTCACATATCATTGGTGCCGCTTGTCGGATTCGAACTGACGACCTACCGCTTACAAGGCGGTTGCTCTACCAACTGAGCTAAAGCGGCCTGATGCCATACTTCTCAAGGTTGAGGAGTGGTGGGTCGGGCGAGATTCGAACTCGCGACCAACGGATTAAAAGTCCGCTGCTCTACCGACTGAGCTACCGACCCCTGCAAAAGAGCGCGAATTATACGGAATTAGCTTACCCTGTCAACGCAATGATATGAATAATTTTTGGAAACGCCAAACAGTTGGTGAGGCTGCATTGAGATTGGCTTATTACTCTTACCATCATCCGAACACCATTCAACAGAGTCTTAATGCTTGTGGCGTTGCCCAAAAAACGTAAAGTCGGTTGCCATAATTTGGAATTGATCGCTTGGGCATGTTTGGTGAAGGTACAATCTCGGCTTGAGCTGTAAATCCAAAATACAGCATAATTGCCCTGTTTGGCCCTGCGTAATCATGCTTTGGCTCATAAAGTGTGTGATTGCTGAGGAAATTAACTTTAGCCTACCGAAATAGCAATGAATGACACTCAAATCCCTTTAATTCCGGTTGCGCGCATCCACGGTGAGCCAATGATGGCGTTGCCCCAGGATTTGTACATCCCGCCTGACGCTCTGGAGCTGGTGCTGGAGGCGTTTCAAGGGCCGTTGGATTTGTTGCTGTATTTGATACGCAAGCACAATCTCGATGTGCTGGATATTCCGATGGCGGAATTGACTCGGCAATACATGGGTTACATTGAGCTGATGAGAAATAACCGCATGGAGTTGGCGGCTGAATATCTGCTGATGGCGGCAGTATTGATTGAAATCAAGTCGCGCATGTTGTTGCCACGCCAGTCCAAGGTGAGTGAGGAGAGTGGAGAGGATCCGCGTGTCGAGTTGATGCGTCGTTTGTTGGAATATGAGCAAATGAAATTGGCGGCACAGCAACTCAATGTGCTGCCGCAGGCAGAGCGAGATTTTGAGATTGTTCATGTGATGATGGAAAACACTCTGCGCGAACGGTTGCCGGAGGTGAGTGTGGAAGATTTGCGCCAAGCCTGGCTGGTAATATTGGCGCGCGCAAAACAAAACAAACACCACAAGGTACGCCGCGAACAATTGTCGGTGCGCGAGCAGATGACGCATGTATTGCGTTGTTTGCAGAGTGGTGAATACGTGGAATTTGGTGACTTGTTTGAGGCGGATAGTGGTCTGCCTAAACTGGTGGTCACCTTCATTGCAGTGCTTGAGTTAGCAAAAGAGTATTTGGTGGAAATTCAACAAAGTGAAATTTTTGGGAACATCTATGTCCGAGCCAATCGATCTATTACCGCAGAGTGAAGTGCAGCTGCCAGCTGAAGTGACAATTTCTCCTTTTGTGGAAGAGGGTGTGCCGGTCGTTTCTGGCCATGCGGAAGATGAAATTCGTACCGATCTTTGGGGCGGTACGATGGATCGTCATCAGTTCAAATTGACTCTGGAGGCAGCGTTGCTGACCGCGACTGAGCCGCTGCCTGTCACCGAACTAAAAAAGCTTAGCGACGTATCGTTGGACACGAAGCAGATGGAAATGCTGCTGACGGAATTGGCTCAAGAATGGCAGGGTAGGGGCGTGGAGCTGGCTCGCGTTGCCAGCGGCTGGCGTTTTCGTAGCAAGCCGGAAATGCAGCCCTATCTGGACAGGCTCAATCCACAAAAGCCGCCGCGCTATTCACGCGCTGTGCTGGAGACACTTGCCATTATTGCCTATCACCAGCCTGTTACGCGCGGTGACATCGAAGAAATTCGCGGCGTGGCTGTATCGGCACAAATTCTTAAAACACTGGAAGCACGGGGCTGGGTGGAAGCAATCGGCACGCGTGACACACCGGGCAAGCCGGAGTTGTTTGCCACCACCAAACAAATGCTAGACGATCTTAATTTACGCGCATTGCAGGAATTGCCTTCACTGCAAGAGATAGGCACATTGCTGGAAGCAGATACTGCCAACGCATGAAGCTGATCCAATCCCGCGACAATCCTTTCTTCAAAGAACTGCTCAAGCTGACTGGCTCGGCACGACAACGCGGCAAGACCAAACAAACCCTGCTGGATGGTGCGCATTTGCTGGCCGCCAGCTTGGATGCTGGCATTGCACCGCTACATATCTTGCTGAATGCGCAAGCTTCACAAGATAACGAAATTAGCGCACTACTTGAACGAACGAGGGACGCTTCCGTTACCCAGTTGGATAACAAGTTGTTCGCCGAACTTAGCGAATTAAAAACGCCCACGGGCATACTCACGCTAATTGATACTCCTCAGCCCAACGCAGCCATTAGTGATAGTCAGTTTGCCTTGTTGCTAGAAGATATTCAGGATCCGGGCAACCTCGGTTCGATATTGCGCTCCGCTGCCGCAGCGGGATGCGACGTGGTGTTTTTGTCACCAGCTTGCGCCGATGCGTGGTCACCCAAGGTGCTGCGCGCGGCAATGGGTGGACATTTTGCATTGCACATTTACGAGCAGCAAAACTTGCCCGATATTGCCAAACAATTCTCAGGCAAAGTGTTGGCAACCAGCCTGCAAGCTGCACACAGCCTTTATGATTGCGATATGGCCGGTGCGGTGGCCTTGATGGTGGGTAACGAAGGGGCAGGCTTGACGAATGATCTGCTTGTCTGCGCGACAGAGCGGATCAGTATTCCGATGCCGGGTAAAGTGGAGTCGCTGAATGTCGCGGCGGCAACGGCGATTTGTTTGTTTGAAGCGGCTCGTCAGCGGGCTATTGCCACTTAATTAAAATTGCGCCCCAAGTAAAACCACCCCCCACAGCTTCGAGCAATATATTTTGTCCAGCTTTCACGCGACCGTCGCGCACGGCAGTATCAAGTGCGAGTGGAATCGAGGCTGCTGAAGTATTGCCGTGTTTCGCCACGGTAACCACTACATTTTCCATGCTCAAGCCTAACTTTTTAGCGGTCGCTTCCATGATGCGAATGTTGGCCTGATGTGGAATAAGCCAGGAAATATCCGTTCCTTTCAGATTATTTTCTTCAAG
>CAZSPN010000028.1:18839-32768 GCA_964608835.1 uncultured Gallionella sp. | reverse complement strand
CCCGACCATTCCGAGAAGCTCAAATTCGTCGTAATGATCACGCTGGTGTGCTCATTGGCTGAAGCCCCAACAACACACGCAGGGAAACATGCTGGTGCTGGGCTGGCAGGCGGGGCAGCTGGGGTTGAGTATGGAGTGTTGCTACACCAGACGTATCAACAGTTTCTTGCCGCACGCCTCCGCATATTTGCGCAGTGTGGCAAAGCTGGGGGAATGTTTCTGGCTGCCCAAACTGGATTCAATCCGCGCAAGCGACGATTGCCTGATACCCATGCGGTCTGCCACTTCGGCCTGTGTAAAACCCGCCTCCTTACGTGCTTTGAGTAGCGCATCCAATGCGGCGAATTCATCCTCCAGCGCATCGTATGCCTGCTTGAATGCAGCATCCGCCGCACGTCGTTTACCCGCCCACGCAGTTGGATTAAACGGCACAGGATTAAAAGATGTGTCTTTAGCTAATTTATGCTTTTCCATGTTGCACCTCACTTTGTCGTTGTCTCGCTACCGTCAATTCACGCATTGGCGTTTTCTCCGTCTTCTTGATAAACCCGTGCAGAATCACAATGCGTTGTCCTGCCAGCGTACAGAAAAACGCTCGTCCTATACCTTCCGCACCGCGCGCACGAATCTCAAACAAACCGTCACCCATCGCTCGCGTGTAGGGCAAACCCAGATTGGGTCCGTATTCCACCATACGCTGTGCGATTTTGGCGAAGCTCGCTTGCACGCCGTGCGGCCACTCCAGAATCTCGGATTCGACCGTGGAATTGAAGAACGCGATGGAATAATTCATGGCGCAAAATATAACATGAATGAGATTATTTTATCAAGTGACAAATGGCTTCGTGTCGTTGTCACTTCGTCCCTAAATAGATCAATTGCAGCGAACGACCCAACCACACAAGCATGGAGGAATGCAGCATGAGCCGATATCACAGTTTGTTAAAACGCATCACACAATTGGGATTGATCTTGACGATGGGAGTGAGCATGAGTGGCTGTTCTGCAACGCTGAGTTGGAAAGAGGAAGTCAAACTGTTGGATGGTCGTGTGATTAACATCACGCAAAAACGGCGTTACGACAATGTTTACACGGGGTCAAACTCAGGCACATTGCCGCGCGAGTTTTGGTTGGTGTTTAAGTTGAAGGAGTTTGGCGATGGAGAGATTACTTGGCATGAGAATTTAGAGCCGCGAGTGATAAATGTTTATCAGGGGAAGTTTTACTTAGTTGGCGTTCCGCTTACCGAGCGTGAGTTTAGGCAGTATGGTAGCCCTCGCCCATCCTATCTAGGTTATCGCTACGAAGCAGGACAATGGCAAAGCATCCCGTTCAATGAAATTCCTGTCGAGATTTATGACACCAATTTGTTGATTGCCAATGAACCGCCCAAGGGGGCGAAGTTGGTGACCTTTGTGATGAAGGCGGAAGAAATGCGGGATGACAGTCTCGTCCAGTATTTGAAAAAAATTGATCCGAAACACGCATCACTTAATTACTAATTCGAGAACTTAGGGAGAACAACATGGCTGCCAAAGAAGACTACGCAGCACTTTCAGCAATTGTTTACAACAATGTGCGTTTAGACCCCAATAAAATCACCAACTTACCACCCAACTGGACATTCCTCACCACCAGCGACACCAACCTCACAGGCTTCACCGCCTCCGCCTTCCGCAACACGGTAACGAACGAGATTGTGATTGCCTACAAAGGCACAGATACCGTCAGCATTGCGCAAACCGCACAAGACTTTTTACTGGGCAACACCGCCGCCTTTGGTGGCTCAGTTCAATTGGTTCAAGCGGCGTTGTTTTACGAACAGATTAAAGCGGACTACGGCAGCAATATCACCTTCACGGGACATAGCTTAGGCGGCGGCATGGCATCCGTGATGGGCGCGTGGTTTGGTCGGGCAGCCACCAACTTTGCGCAAAATAATAGGGGACAGACCACGTTTATTTGCTAACATGCCAATGTTTTGACTAGGAACTGATACCCATGCCACGTCGCGCTCGTCTATCCATCCCTGGTATACCCTGGCACCTGATCCAGCGTGGCAACAATCGCTCGGTGTGTTTTTATGCCGAGGAAGATTATCAGTTCTACCTGCACTTCCTTGAAGAATTTGCGGCCAAGTTTGGCTGCGCCATCCACGCTTATGTGCTGATGACCAATCATGTGCATCTACTGCTGACTCCGCAGCGTGCGGACAGTGCGTCCATGATGATGAAGCACCTCGGACAACGCTATGTGCAGTACATCAATCGAACCTACCGGCGCAGTGGCACGCTATGGGAGGGGCGGTTTCGTTCCTGCCTCACCCAGTCTGAGGATTACGTACTAGCCTGTTACCGGTATATCGAACTCAATCCAGTGCGTGCTGGGATGGTGATGAAGCCTCAAGATTATCGCTGGTCAAGCTACCACGCCAATGCGCTGGGCAAAGCAAACCGGTTGATTACACCGCATGACGAATATTGGCGTTTAGATCGGGATGATGCTACTCGTAGAGAAGCTTACCGTTCATTATTCAATGCGCACCTCGATCCTGAACTGGTTGATAATATCCGCAAAGCCACGAATGGCAACTTTGCGCTAGGTGGCGAGCGTTTCCAGAAGGAAATAGAAGAAATGCTCGGGCGGCGAGCGCGGCGCGGTCAAGCAGGAAGGCCAAGAAAGATTGCGCTGGAGTGCGAGGCTCAGGGGAAGATACTGTGATGGTTGTTGCGGAAAATGGTCTGTCCCCCATTACTCGGAATGATGCAGCGGATAACGCTACGCTCTTGTACCCTTTAGGGTGCATCCGACCTACGAATACAACGAATACTGGAATTTAAATGATCGCCCTTAAACAAGTCAGCCGCAGTTTCACCGTCGGTGATCAGCAGATCGCCGCTTTGCGCGACATCGATTTGAACATCGCGGCGGGGGATTATGTGTCCATCATGGGGCCATCCGGTTCGGGTAAATCAACACTGCTCAATTTGATCGGGCTGCTGGATAGGCCGAGTTCCGGTACTTACAAGCTGGATGGCGGCGATGTCACCGCGCTGGATGACGCGCAACAAGCCAAGGTGCGCAGTGAAAAAATCGGCTTTGTGTTCCAGTCGTTTCATCTCGTACCGCGCCTCACGGCAGCGATGAATATTGAATTGCCGTTGATGCTGGCGGGTATTCCGCCTGCCGAACGCAAGACACGTGTCGCAGCTTTGTTGGATAACTATGGTTTGAAAGATCGTGCTGATCATCGCCCAGATCAGCTTTCCGGCGGACAGCGTCAGCGTGTGGCGATTGCACGTGCTACCAGTATGCATCCTGCGGTGTTGTTGGCGGATGAGCCGACGGGCAATCTCGATCAATCCACGGGTAAAGAGGTGATCAACCTGCTGGAAAAATTACTCGAACAAAAAGTGGCGTTGATTATGGTGACGCATGATCCCGTGATCGGAGGACGCGCGCAGCGGCAGTTGCACATGGTGGATGGGCGGATTATTTCTGAAGGGAAAAATTGAGATGTGTTCGGAGTATTCAGCTTTCTTTCATCCGTTCGTGGTGTGTTTGTCGAACCATGAATGACCCTTCGACAAGCTCAGGGCGAACGGGGGGTTATGAAATTTATTGATGTACTGCACTTCGCTTCCGGCAGTTTGCGCGGTAGTCGTTCGCGCACGTTGCTGATGATTCTTGCCATGTCTATCGGTGTCGCTGCGGTGGTGGTACTCACCGGTTTGGGTGAAGGGGCGCGCCGTTATGTGATCAATCAATTTTCGTCGCTCGGAACTAATCTCGTCATCGTTTTTCCGGGGCGCACCGAAACCGCAGGGGTAGGGCCCGGTATGTTGCTAGGGCAGATTCCACGCGAACTAAGTCTGGATGACGCGCAAGAATTATTGCGCAGCCGCGCCATTTTGCGCATCGCGCCACTGACCGTCGGGTCATCACAAATTTCTCAAGGCGCACTCAACCGCGAGGTGGTGGTGCTGGGTTCAACCAGCGACTTGTTGGGAGTGCGCCACATGAGTCTCGGTCAAGGGCAGTTTTTACCGTCCGGTGATGTTCACGCCAGTGAATCGGTATGTGTGCTGGGTGTGAAAATCAAGCGCGAATTGTTTGGAACGGCATCGGCTATTGGGGAGTGGGTGCGGTTGGGTGACAGGCGTTTTCGTGTGGTGGGTGTGCTGGCGAGTCAGGGAGAATCCATGGGCATGAACACTGATGAGTTGGTGATCGTACCAGTCGCTTCCGCGCACTTGTTGTTCAATACCTCCGGGCTGTTCCGCATTTTGGTGGAGGCGAAAAACCGCGACAGAATTGAGCAAGCCAAGCGTGATGTGGAAGATATTTTGTTACGCAGACATAAGGGTGAACGCGATGTGACGGTGATCACGCAGGATGCGGTGTTGGCGACATTTGATCGTATCTTGCGTGCGCTGACACTGGCAGTCGGTGGCATCGCAGCGATCAGTTTGTCGGTGGCGGGAATTTTGATTATGAATGTGATGCTGATTGCTGTGTCGCAACGCGTGAAAGAAATTGGTTTGCTCAAAGCATTGGGCGCACCCGCCAAACAAATCAAAAATTTATTTTTTGCCGAAGCGATTTTGTTGTCTGGCATCGGCAGCGTGGTCGGCTTGATGCTTGGTGAAATCGGTGTGCTGGTAATCGGTAAAATTTATCCGTCTTTGCCGGTTGTCGCGCCATGGTGGGCAGTGCTGGCGGCAATTGGCATATCGCTGGGGACGGGCATTTTATTCAGCGTGTGGCCGGCACGGCGCGCGGCACGGCTTGATCCCGTAGCTTCGTTGGCGGGGAGGTAATCCATGCTACTTCCCGATCTCTTCAGACTCACAACTTCCAGTTTTATCGCATACCGGATGCGCAGTTTTCTCACGGGCTTGGGCATTGCCATCGGTATTACTGCGGTAATTCTGCTCACCTCCATCGGTGAAGGTCTGCATCAATTCGTGTTGGCCGAATTCAGCCAGTTTGGCACTAATCTCATTTCAATCCAGCCGGGTAAGACGCAAACGCATGGTGGCAACGTGGGTATCTTCGGATCAGTACGCACGATTTCAATAGAAGATGCACAAGCACTGAGTCATTTACCCAACGTTGAGTATGTTGACCCCAGTGTGACGGGCAATGCCGAGTTGCGTTTTGAGGGCAGGACACGCCGCACCACGGTGTATGGCGCTGGTTCCAATATGGACAAGGTTATGGCAAGTACCATACAGTCCGGCAGTTTTTTGCCGGATGATGATCCCACGCAGCCGCGCGCGTTGGTCGTGCTCGGTTCTAAAGTGCGTCAGGAGTTGTTCGCTGACCAAAATCCGTTAGGTAATTTTCTGCGCATTGGTGGGCAGCGTTACCGTGTGATCGGGGTGATGGCTCCCAAGGGGCAGATACTTGGTTTTGATCTGGACGATACGGTGTTCATTCCCGCTGCGCGAGCACTGGAGTTATTCAATCGTCCCGGCCTGATGGAAATACATCTCAGCTATAAAGCCAATACCAATCTGGATAGTATGTTGCGTTCTATCACCACACTGCTCAAGCAACGGCACGGGCGCGAAGATTTCACGCTGATCCCGCAAGAAAAAGCGTTGGAAGTATTGGGCTCGGTGTTGGATGTGATCACCTTCGCGGTCGGAGCTTTGGGGGGTATATCGCTATTGGTGGGCGGGGTCGGCATTCTTACCATTATGACCATGGCCGTTACCGAACGCACCGCTGAGATTGGCTTGCTGCGGGCTTTGGGGGCGCGCGAATCACAAGTATTGACGCTGTTTCTGGGCGAGGCGATGTTGTTGTCGGCGTTAGGTGGTTTGGGCGGTTTAATCCTCGGTGTCGGCATCGCACAGGGTTTGCATTTGTTGATTCCCGCCTTGCCTGTGCATACGCCCTGGTTGTTTGCCGTGGTTGCCGAACTCAGCGCGATCAGCATCGGCTTGGCGGCGGGGGTCGCTCCGGCACGGCGTGCGGCTCGGCTCGATCCGGTGGAGGCGTTACATACGGAGTAAGCTGCGCTTCATGATTAAAAAATTTCAAACTGAAACTATGCCTCATGCCGGACTGTCGCATACGGAAGCGGCAGCAAGGCTTAAGGTTGATGGTGCAAATGAACTTCCTGTTACCGGAAAACGCAATTTGTTCGGTATTGCTCTGGAAGTGCTACGCGAGCCGATGTTCTTGCTATTGGCAGCAGCGGGAGCGATCTATCTGCTGTTGGGTGATGTCGGCGATGCGTTGATGTTGCTGGGTTTCGTGTGCGTAGTAATGTCTATCACTATCTTTCAAGAATATAAAACCGAGCGTGTGCTGGAAGCTTTGCGTGAGCTCACCAGTCCGCGCGCGCTTGTCATCCGCGATGGCATCGAACGGCGTATTGCCGGGCGTGAGGTGGTGCGTGGTGATGTGTTGATCTTGTCCGAAGGTGACCGCATACCGGCGGATGCGGCACTGTTTTCCTGCAATCATTTTTCCGTTGATGAGTCGTTGCTCACGGGTGAGTCCGTGGCGGTACGCAAGCACGCACAAGCGGATGCCAATGAAATTATGCCGCCGGGTGGCGATGATCTGCCCTTCGTATATTCGGGAACGCTGGTCGTGCAGGGTCGCGGATTGGCACATGTGCTGGCAACCGGCGCGCGCAGCGAAATTGGCAAGATCGGAAAAGCCTTGCAAGGTCTGGATACTGAAGCAACTCCTCTGCAAATTGAAATCAACCGTCTGGTGCGCCTCCTTGCAATCATCGGTGTGTCGCTCAGTTTTTTGTTGATGGTGATTTACGGGCTGACACGGGGCGATTGGCTGCGCGGGTTGTTATCCGGCATCACGCTGGCGATGTCCATCCTGCCGGAGGAATATCCCTTGGTGTTGACTGTATTCATGGCGATGGGCGCATGGCGGATCGCCAAGCATCATGTGCTCACGCGCCGTTCACACACGGTGGAAGCACTGGGTTCGGCGACTGTGTTGTGTGTGGATAAGACCGGTACACTCACTGCCAATCGTATGTCGGTGCAGCAGCTTGCTATCAATGGCAGCTTGTTCACCATAGAAAATAACGACGTGCTACTGCCAGAGAATTATCATGAACTGGTCGAATTCGGCATCCTCGCCAGTGAAACCTCACCCTTCGATGCGATGGAAAAAGCCATACACGAACTAGGCGAGCAATATCTGAATAACACGGAGCATCTGCACGGTGATTGGGAATTGGCGCATGAGTATGCTTTATCGCCGGAGCTGCTCGCGCTATCGTATGGTTGGAAAACGCACTCTCGCGACGAATACATCGTGGCGGCGAAAGGTGCGCCAGAAGCCATCGCCGATCTATGCCATTTCAATCCAGCGCAACTGGCCGAACTAGCGGTACAGGTGAACAGTCTTGCAGCACAAGGAATGCGCGTGTTGGGTGTTGCCAAAGCCAAACATCGGGGGGGCATTTGGCCGAGCCTACAACATGATTTCGATTTCCAGTTTCTTGGTCTGATTGGGCTGGCCGACCCTGTGCGTCCTACTGTTGTGTCGGCGTTAAAAGAATGCCATGCGGCAGGCATTCGTGTGGTGATGATTACAGGGGATTACCCTGCCACCGCCGCTGCCATTGCCGAACAGATTGGGTTAACTGTGGGGAGTGGCGGCATTATCACCGGAACGGAACTCGGCAAGATGGATGACGCAACCTTGCGTGAGCGCATTCGTCACGCCAATATCTTTGCGCGCATGGTTCCCGAACAGAAGTTGCGTTTGGTGAACGCGCTCAAAGCCAACGGCGAAGTGGTGGCGATGACGGGCGATGGTGTGAACGATGCGCCCGCATTAAAAGCCGCACATATCGGTATCGCCATGGGTGGGCGTGGCACGGATGTGGCGCGCGAGGCCGCTTCACTGGTGTTGCTGGATGACGACTTCGCCTCCATCGTGCATGCGGTACGTTTGGGGCGCGGCATTTTCGACAATCTGCGCAAAGCGATGGCCTATATTTTTGCTGTGCATATTCCCATCGTCGGGCTGTCGCTGATTCCGTTGTTGCTCGGATGGCCACCGGTATTCGCGCCCGTGCACATTGTATTTTTGGAGTTGATTATCAACCCCGCCTGCTCCATCGCGTTTGAAGCAGAACCCGCAGAACATAACGTCATGCGGCGGCCACCACGTCCGCCCAAAGAACCCTTGTTCGGCAAAAGCATCCTGTTGCTCAGTTTGTTGCAGGGGGTATTCGTAATGCTGGCAACGCTCATGGTGTTGAGCTACGCCTTGCACCACAGTGCAACGGAAGAAGCCGCACGCGCGCTGACTTTTACCACGCTGGTCATCGGTAGCATCGGTTTGATATTGGTCAATCGCTCTTGGCATCACAATACCCTGCATACGCTTTTTTACCGCAATCCGTCTTTCTGGTGGGTAACGGGCGGGGCACTTACCTTCCTCGCGCTCACGCTGACCCTGCCCTTACTAAGGGAAGTGTTCCATTTTGCAATAATCTCGGCGAAAGAATTCGTGTTATGTGCTTTGGTTGGAGCGGCCAGCGTGATCTGGTTTGAGTTATATAAGTGGTATGCGCAAAGGTGGCACAGTAATTCAGGTTGCTGATTTATTCGATTCTGTCGTTGATAAAAAATTGATAGGACTATTAGCCGTCTGACTAACCTAGCACAAGACGCTGGACAAGTCGCTGGTTATCCCGCTCAGGCGGAAACCCAGTTAAACTTGTAACTTTCCGCAGCCTTGCTGCGTGGACAGCCTAGGCTAGAATAAGGGATGGAAGAAAGTCGAATCAAAACACAGGTTGAAACGTTGAAAAAGCCATGAAAGATCCTCACGACTTCACTTGGCCGGATTAATAGCAATGTGATACAACTTCAGGACATCATTTTAATCCGCAACAACACTATATGTTCTCTCCCCTTCCCGCACACTTTTATCCCAACTGGACAGCACTATTCCTGTCCCTTACTGGCGTAATTGTGTTATTTCTTTTGGAAAGCCACGTGGGACTTTCCCTCTGGGACGAAGGTTATCTCTGGTACGGCGCGCAACGGGTCATGCTGGGCGAAGTTCCCATACGCGACTTCATGGCATACGACATTGGCCGTTATTATTGGTCAGCCGCCTGGATGAGTGTGTGGGGCGGCAAAGGTATAGTGGCACTGCGCTTCGCCATAGCTATTTTCCAGATTATCGCGCTCTACATTGGCTTGGCTGCACTGGCGCGTACGACTACCAGACAATCCTTCTGGTTTTGGCTGTTTGCCACCCTGGTATTGTTGACTTGGTTTGCGCCGCAATTTAGATCGTTCGATATTGCACTTCCCATTATCTTGGTGGGTACACTCTCATTCCTGATTGAACAACCCACCGTTCGCCGATACTTCCTGACAGGAGTCGTGCTGGGCGTGGTCGCCATTTTCGGACGCAACCACGGTGTTTATGGGGTAGCGGCAACCTTGGGGGTGATGGCCTATTTGTCCATCAGGCACGAAGGGGGAATTAATCTGCTAACCTCTGCCCGATACGGGCTGTTGGGCATCGTGGTGGGCTATTTGCCTATGCTGCTATTCTTGGTGGCAGTACCCGATTTCGCCTTGGCGTTTTGGGACAGTATCCGTGTGTTGTTTGAGGCGGGGGCAACCAATTTTCCTTTGCCTATCCCCTGGCCGTGGCTAGTCCCTGTTGGGGAAATATCCGCCATGGAAACTCTGCGTGGAGTATTACTGGGGACATTATTCATCACCATCGTGGCATTCGGGTTGCTGGGTATCGTATGGGCTATCCGCAAGAAACTGAAGGGTGAACCGATTCCTTCGACGCTCATCGCGACCATATTCTTGACTCTTCCCTATGCTCACTATGCGTATTCTAGAGCGGACATTGAACATTTTTCAGTTAGTGCCCCACCTTTGTTGCTGGGTGTGTTGGTCTGGTTGACTATGTGGCCTGTCAAATTTAAATGGCCTTTGAGCCTGTTGTTCTTTGCGACGAGCTTGGTAGTGATGTTGCCCGGACACTATTTGTGGAATTGCTACGCGGTGAATAAATGTGTTGAGGTGCAGATTCTCGGCGATAGATTGAAAGTCGATCTTAAGATGGCAAGTAATTTTATGACTTTGACTAAACTTTCAGAGCAGTTCGCTCCTGAAGAGCGCACTTTTATGGCAGTACCCACATGGCCGGGAGCTTATGCTTTATTTGAGAAAAAATCTCCCATGTGGGGTATTTTTTTGTTATTAACGCCGCCAAGCATTGCCGACCAGCAAGCCGAAATTGAAAGAATCAAAATTGCCGATCCGGGATTTGTTTTGATTGATGATTTGAAACTTAACGGGCGTGACGAAATGCGTTTTCGTAATACGCACCCACTTGTTGATCAATATATTCGGGACAATTTTGTACCCCTCAACTTAGGCAACCCAACAATACGGGTTTATAAGAGCAAGCTGGCTGAATAGGATTGATTCGGTACGGTGAAATACTAAAAGGAATGGAAGAAAGTCGAGTCAAGGAGAGTAGCTACAGCGCATAGCAAATACACTGTCACATTGTGTTCCCGGTGAAATATCGGAAAGTGCTGCTGGATGAAGTAGTGACTACTACAAATTATGTCAACTCAAATTTTTCTGATACCCCGTGCTCTTAGCACGGGGTGGTACATTCCCCAATCCCAATTGCACCCTATAAGTCATCGCAAAATCAGTCCAATAACGATATTCCAATTCACGTATTGGCCACACGCCGATCAGGCTGTTTACCAAAAATAACTCATCGGCATTGATGATTTCATCCCAACTCAGCGGACGAATTTCTAGCGGTACGTTGTTGGTATTCGCCCAAGCAATCACCCGGTCACGCTGAATTCCAGCTACACCACAAGCCAATAAAGACGGCGTTATCAGCGTGCCATCCAATACTGCGAACAGGTTGCTACGCACGCCTTCGATGACGTTGCCATCGGCATCCATCAACAACCCCTCGGCAATTTCTGCATCGTTCCATTCGCTGGTTGCGAGTACATTTTCCAAACGGTTAAGGTGTTTAATGCCCGCCAAGCGCGGTTGCTGACTCAAGCGCAATTGGCATAAGCGCGCTCGGATACCGTGCGTTGCCCAAGCAGCGGGATAGTCGGGTAATGGCGCAATATCCCAGAGATGTGTGGGTGTGGTGAGTGTGGAAGGTGCATAGCCGCGTGTGGAAATGCCGCGTGTGACGATAAGCTTGATTGCGCAGTCAGTTTGATTGAGCAACAGCATTTCTAGCTCGGCAGAAAGTTGCGCAAAGTCTGGACAAGCTATGATTAATACAGTGCAGTCGTGTTGGAGTTTTTGGTAATGCAGAGGCCAGTGTTGTGCTTGGCCATTCGATACGCGCAGGGTGCGAAATACACCGTCGCCGTAGAGTAAGCCACGGTCACGGATGCTGATCGCATTGCCGGGTGAGCCGTTGATTAGCATCGCGCTTTGAAACTAAACCTTCTTGAATACCAACGAGCCGTTCGTCCCGCCAAAACCAAAGTTGTTGTTCACCGCCACATCAATTTCCATGTCGCGGGCAAAATTGGCGCAATAGTCCAAATCGCACTCGGAGTCTTGCTCGAAGATGTTGATGGTAGGAGGTGAAATTTGATTATGCACGGCCAATGCGCAGAACACTGATTCTATGCCGCCTGCACCGCCCAAAAGATGCCCAGTCATCGACTTGGTGGAGTTCACTACTAATTTATAGGCATGGTCGCCAAACGCCAATTTAATGGCATCCGTTTCGTTCTTGTCACCCAGCGGTGTCGATGTGCCATGTGCATTGACATACTGAACCGCATCAGGATTCAGTCCCGCATTGCGCAAGGCATTCAGCATGCTGCGCCTGGGGCCATCGCTATTCGGCGAGGTGATATGGTAAGCGTCACCGCTCATGCCATAACCCGCCAACTCAGCGTAAATATTTGCGCCACGCGCTTTGGCGTGTTCGTATTCTTCCAACACCATCACACCCGCGCCTTCTCCCATGACAAAACCATCGCGGTCTTTATCCCAAGGACGGCTAGACGTAGCAGGATCATCATTGCGCGTACTTAACGCACGGGCAGATGAGAAACCGCCCACTGCCAGTGCGGCAATTGTGGCTTCCGACCCACCCGCTATCATTACGTCGGCATCGCCATATTCGATAATACGTGCAGATTCACCAATGCAATGTGTACCTGTGGTGCAAGCTGAAACCATAGCTAGATTGGGACCTTTCAATCCGTACATCACGGACAGGTTGCCAGAAATCATGTTGATGATCGTACCGGGAATGAAGAACGGCGAAATTTTGCGCGGACCAGCCGCCAAGTATTCGTTATGTGTGTCTTCAATCATCGGCAGACCGCCGATACCCGAACCAATGTTCACACCAATACGATCCGCGTTCTGTTCAGATACTTCCAAGCCAGAATCTTTGAACGCCTCAATGCCCGCCACTAAACCGAAATGAATAAACCGATCCATACGGCGCGCATCTTTGGCAGATAAAAATTGCGTGACATCAAAATCTTTCACCTCGCCTGCAATTTGTGCTGCCATTGCGCTAGCATCAAAGTGAGTGATTTTTGTGATGCCCGATTTTCCCGCGACGATATTCTGCCAAGTCGTGGAAATCCCAATGCCGACTGGGGAGACAATCCCCAGTCCAGTGATGACAACTCTGCGTTTAGACAAGCTAACTCCGAGAAGGAAGACGAGCCAAATGAGGCTCTAGAAGAGGGTTTACTTTTGGTGTGCCAAGACGTAGTCGATGGCTTGTTGAACGCTGGTGATTTTTTCCGCGTCTTCGTCAGGTATTTCGCACTCAAACTCTTCTTCGAGAGCCATCACTAATTCCACGGTATCCAAAGAGTCCGCTCCCAAATCATTGACGAATGAAGATTCGTTCTTCACTTCTGTTTCGTTGACACCTAGTTGCTCCGCAACGATTTTTTTAACGCGTTGTTCAATCGACATTAGTTTCTCCTACCTAGTAATTAAAAAATCAAAAAGCGTGCGCATTGTATCAAAAGTGCGGTGAATACCCAAATGCTAGGAGAAGCTACGAATTTTCAATTCAACTCAAACCTCTTTATATCCTCTGCAGCAATAGAAACACCCATTTCGTCTGTGGCAACTTGAAATTCTATTGCAATTGCCACACCCACCACGCACACCAGATTGTTACCGCAATACAACAATGGCAAGCGGTCACGCTGCCAAGGCGGGATGTGGTGTTCTTGCAGCAGGTTTTTGAGCTTGCGTGTTGAGGCGTTCTGGTGGGGGCGCAATGCTTCGCCACCCTGCCTGAAACGCAATGTCACGGGCGCGAGTTGAAGTTTTGCCTGGCTGATGCCGTTGCCTGAAGAGCGTGAAAACAGCAGCCGCTTATTCATTGCAGGCCAATCCAATGCGGGTTCGCCATGCCATGCCAATACCATACTTTTATCAAACCTAGTTGACGCTGGTATTACATAAGTTCTGCCCTGATAGCGGCGCACTTGCCAGTCACCGAAGTTAATGCAAACCGAGGCATCCTCACTTGCATTGCACAGTTGTTGCAGTATCTCATCCAGTTGCACAGCTTGAGGCATAGGCGCACCGCATTGATGCAAAAAATAACGCAGCAGATTTTTTGCGCGCGACAGTGAAAGTGATTGCAAGGCCGAAACAGCCAGTATTTCGCCTTCCATTGCTTGCGCTGCGTCCTGATGTGCCAACTCATCCAGCAAGTTGCTCGCCTCGGCAAAATGCTGCGCGCTGCGCGATAAGGTGTCGCGGTAGGCTGGAAATTTTTCACCTAGCAAAGGCAATACGCGATGGCGCAAGAAGTTGCGTGGGTAACGGTCATCAGCATTACTTTCGTCATCTATCCATTGCAACTGGTGTGCTGCGGCATAGTCGAGGATTTCCTGGCGCGAA
>CAZSPN010000028.1:2972-18829 GCA_964608835.1 uncultured Gallionella sp. | reverse complement strand
CAGGGTCTGTCGAAGTGTGTGGTGTAACACCATCACTACTGGTTTCGGCATCGCCTCCAGTTCTGAGCATAGTCGAATGATTAGACCGAACGGAAAATAACGGCATCGCACTTACCCCGCGTACCCCCGCCCCGCGCAACAGTTGCAGCAGCAGCGTTTCACTTTGGTCGTCAGCGTGATGGGCAAGCGCGACCACATCACAAGACTGCTTGGCAAATGCTGCAAGTCGCAGCTTGCGCGCCGACGCTTCAATGCCATACTGCTCACGCAATGGCTTTATATCAACGTGTTCAACAACTAGAGGAATGTCATATCCAGCACACAACTCAGTACAAAGTTTCATCCACACATCTGCATTCGGGCTGATGCCGTGATGCACATGCAAGGCAGAAAGTTGCCAAGAAAATTTTGGTGCCAATTGATGAAGCAGATTCAGCAACACGACCGAATCCACTCCGCCACTCAAGCCTACCAGAATGTGGCTATGAGCAGGAAGCAGCAGCACGATTTGCGCCGCTACACGTTCGGTAAGTTGATTGGGGGCATGCACTGCAATTAAATTGCGAAGCAGGTTTGGTGAAGTCTTCTACTGAAGCTCAATTTCCTTGAACTTCCCATAGCTCATCAGGCGATTGAACCGATCCTGCATCATGTTGGAACTGGATTTTTTCTGCACGACCTTGAGCGCATCGGTCAAAGCCTTTTTCACGTTTTGCATGGTCTCGGCATAATTGCGGTGTGCACCCCCCAGCGGCTCGTTTACGATCTTGTCCACCAGACCCAAACTCTTCAGCCGGGTTGCCGTGATGCCCAGTGTTTCGGCGGCATCCGCTGCTTTATCGGCACTCTTCCACAAAATTGACGCACAGCCTTCCGGAGAAATCACCGAATAAGTGCTGTATTGCAACATCATTTGCACATCGCCTACTGCAATTGCCAGTGCGCCACCCGAACCACCCTCGCCGATCACTGTGCAGATGATCGGTACACGCAATTCACTCATCTCGTATAGATTGCGACCAATCGCTTCTGACTGACCACGCTCCTCGGCATTCACTCCTGGATACGCACCAGGCGTGTCAATAAAAGTCATAATCGGGATGCCGAATTTTTCCGCCAGACGCATCAAACGCATGGCTTTACGATAACCTTCCGGGCGAGGCATACCGAAGTTGCGCATGATTTTTTCTTTGGTATCACGGCCTTTCTGGTGACCGATTACCATGACACTTTTTCCATTGAAGCGCGCCAAGCCACCGATGATCGCCTTGTCATCGGCAAAATTGCGATCGCCATGCAACTCCTCAAAATCGGTGAACAAAGCCCCGATATAGTCCAATGTGTAGGGACGCTGTGCATGACGAGACACTTGTGAAATTTGCCACGGTGTCAGTTTTGCATACACCTCTTTGGTTAAAGCCTCGCTCTTTTTTGACAGTTGCGCTATCTCATCGGCAATATCCACCTTCGAATCATCATTCATTGCTCGCAGTTGCTCAATCTTATCTTCCAAATCTGCGATGGAGTTCTCAAAATCCAAAAAAATTGTTTTCATAAAGTCTCCACTAAAAATGCGGCGCAATGATACAACATTGCCTATTGCATTCCAAAAAAGCGTTTTACCGTTTCCAATACTTCGTTTTTTTGGTGATGTATTTCTAGGTGGTTCGATTCGTCATCGAGATTCTGCAAAGCACTATCCAACTGCTCACGGCGCGCCACCAACACCTGCGCCACCTCATCGGCAATGCCGGGACGCGCCAGCAAAATTTCCTCAAATGCCGATTTATCCAGGCGGTAGCATTCAACATCTGTCTTAGCAATCACCGATGCCTTGCGCGGTGAGCCTGTCATTAAGCTCATCTCGCCAAAAAAGCTGCCTTTTGACAAAACGTTCAGGCGCAATTTTTCGCCATTCGATTTTTCCAAATACACTTCGGCTTCTCCATTGATGACGATGAACAGCCAATGCTGTTCCGACACGCCTTGCTTAACGATGACGTTGCCTTTGGCAAAAGGTGCGTATTTCAATCGTTCTGCGAGCTTGTGCAACTCATCTTCGCTCATTTGCGCGAACAAATCGACACGTTTTAGCGTTTTCAAACGGCGCGCTAATTCGCGTTGATGCAATGCCTCTTCGTATTTTTCATTCTCGCGTACATAGTGAACATTCTGCTCTTCCACCCCCAACTTGATACCCGCCCGCTCTAACGCGGTGTAAACATGCCAACGCACTACTGCGTCGGTGGCATCATCCGCCGCCAAATCGGTCAACCAATAGCGTAAGGCGTAGCGCGCATAACCTTTATCTATCTCCATCAACACGCAACTGGATGCTGGATGTTTAGCAACATTGCCAATTTCCGCGTGCAAAATCGCGCCTTCCACCGCTTTCACCACCTTGCCGGGTGTCACATCCAGAGCCGTGCCAAACCATACCCACCGTCGCCATTGCACGGGCTGGTCGGTACGCCGACCCAGCACCAAAAATTTATTTTTCATCAACTGGCTATTGGGGAATACCACCGTTTCCCAATTGCGTGTTTCGACCAAAGTGGAACGCCAACGTATATCTACCACCTTGCCGGAAATGTCATCGACCTTGATCCAGTCGCCAATCTCAATCGAGTTATCCAGTTGCAACGCCAAGCCGCCGAGTATGTTGCCCAGCGTGTCCTGCATGGCGAAAGCGACCACAGCGGTAATCATCGCGGACGTGGCGACAATGCTGCCCAAATCCAGCCCCGCATAACGCAGCCTGACCAGACCCCACGCGAGATAAGCGACGATGACGAATAAATCTTCAGCGATGCGCGGGAAAGCCATGCCGGATTTCGGCAATAAAATACGAAACACCAACAGCCCCCACAGGCGTATCAGCGCGATGCCGCTGCCGATGATGAACGCCTCGTGAAACGTTGCTGCCGCGATGGGAAGCTGCATGGCATGCAACAATCCACTGAAGAATTGCCCCACCATACAAGCAAAGAAAAAGGCAAGGGTGTTGATAACGCTTTTGCGTCCTTCGGCATGGTAATGGAATAGTGCAAACGCCAAAACCAATGCCATCACCGATACAAGCAACGACTCCTCGCGCCAGAAAAACTGCATTGCGGTATCCCAAAAATTCATCGTTACTCCCGAAGCAATGTTGCGTCTAAAAATCGAGACTTGTCCAAAAAATACAAGACAAGGCACGAAAATAAAACAGCAGAGTGAAGTTATTGTTCAGATAACTTATTCAAAGTTTACTTTACGAAATCCCGTAATCCAGTTTTACACAGTTGAATAATGCGTTAGCGGTTTGCTGCGTCGCCAAAATGCCCAAGTCTCACCACGTGTAACTTTGAAGCGGCGCGAATTTCTTCCAGCCAGCACGTCAATTTTAATCTGTCTAATTTTCCCGTTTTGTAAAGCTTGCCATAGTGGTTGCGCATAGCCAATCTCAAAGTCTTGCAAGAAATCACGCCACGCCGCTAAGTCTCCGCGCTGCAAAGCCGAACGCAAGCCTGTCCACACCAGTAATTGATCAACTTTTGACGCTTGCCAGTACGGCGACCATTCGGCAAAAGGGATACCGGCAGTCACTGAAAACATCTTTGTTAATTCGTCATCCGAACTCACGTTTTGATAATTTTTACGCAACGACTCGACCCATTTTCCCTCACCCCAAAACCATAGGCTGTTGATGGGTAACTCACCTCGTGCTTCACGCGCATCATTTACTGGGTGTGCATAAAGCAGCATTTGGATTTCGTTGAACAGTTGGTGCCAATGCGCCGCATCTTCACCCTCCGGTAATGCTCTGCGTATGTTGCGGCCATACAATTCGGGCAATGGTATGGTGCGGATGCGGGGTAGGGCATTAAGGCGTAAATACCAGCGTTGTGGGTGTGGCGCGAAAAATTGCATTTCCCGTCCCGAAAAGTACTCATTCAAACTCGCGCAAAGCTGCCGCGATTCTTCCGCACTTGGCAATACGCCGGATAGCAACATTTGATCGCGCTGCAAGCACAAATTGACCGGGTCAGCACGTAACCAATCGCCCTGAGGCAATCCATCATAAACCGCACTGACAGCCGTAATCGGCGTGCTATCTGTGCCAAGCTGTCCGAAAAACGCAGTTAACGCGCTTTCCAGGGTGACAGGTTCTTTAAGTTGGGCAGAGGTACCACGAGCCAATAATTTCTCGGTGCAGGGTATTTGCAAATTTACGCAAGCCTCGACAGCAAAATATTTTGACAGGAACAGTTCGGGAACGACAAGATGGACATTTCGCATGTCCGCAAGTCTAACACTTGCTAGAAAAGTGGACGTGGGGGTGTGTATTCAAATGGCGGAACCACCCAATCATTATTTTGAGTTTTTGTTTCTTCCTGTTTTTCTGGGGCGGGGCAGCCGATCATACAATCTTTTACATCACTAGGCCCATACGCAATTACGTTGATACAACTAGGCGAAAATAAGTTTTCATTTTCACTTTCGATGGAGATGCAAATTTTGTGACTCCCTAATAATAACCTGTCTAGAGTGTAACGCCCTGACAGCTGACGTACCCGACCTACTTTTTTATCATCCACGTAAATGTAGATGTTTTTACGGTACTCGAAAGCATTACCCGCCAAGCTGACGCGATACTTAACTGAGGGAAATTTTGTGATACTGAATTTATCTCCCTCCTTGGGCGAAATAATCTCGATGGATACATCTTTTTGATCGGTTATTTCTTCCGCCATAAGAGGCGTTGTAGCCAAGCCCAAGAGGGCGGCAAGAAACGCGGCAAGTTTGTGCATAACTCACTCCTAATTGTTCTGACGAAAGTGGAGGAATGCTACTAAGAAATGTGATGCCTGTAAATGCCGCCTATTTTTGTATGGCCTCTGCCATCCATATCACACCCGCCAGTGGTGGTAAGGTAATTTCGGCAGAGTAGGGTAGTCCCATCCAGGGAATTGCTTCAGCTTGTATCAATCCAGCATTACCCATGTTGCTGCCCGCGTAATAGCCTGAATCACTGTTCAGTGCTTCACGATATTGGGTGTGTTCAGGCAAGCCTATACGATAGTGGTTGCGCGGTACGGGGGTGAGGTTCAGAGCTACGATGACGCGTGAGCCATCACGCGCTTTGCGTTGGTAGGACAGCACGGATTTTTGCGCGTCGTTACAGTCTATCCATGAAAAACCTTCCTGTTGGAAATCTAACTCATGCAACGCGGTCAATTTGCGATAAAGCTGATTCAGGTCGTGCGTGAGATTCTGCACGCCGCGATGGAATTCATTGCCCAATTGCCACCATTCCAGCTCCCACTTGGATTGCCACTCGCGTCCTTGCGCGATCTCGTTTCCCATGAAGTTGAGTTTTTTTCCGGGGCTGGTCATTTGGTAGGTAAGTAACAAACGTAAATTAGCAAATTTTTGCCATGCGTCTCCCGGCATTTTTGACAGCAACGAGCCTTTGCCATGCACTACTTCGTCATGCGAGAACGGCATCACAAAATTTTCACTGTAGGCGTAAATCTGCGCGAAGGTTAGTTCATTGTGGTGATAGCGGCGATGCACGGGATCATTGTGGAAATATCTCAGGGTATCATTCATCCAGCCCATATTCCATTTGATGGAAAAGCCCAACCCGCCTAGGTAAACTGGACGTGACACACCGGGCCATGCGGTCGATTCTTCGGCAAAAGTGAGCGCGCCAGGGAACTGCTCATGCACCATGATATTCATCTCACGCAGAAAATCCACAGCTTCGAGGTTTTCACGACCACCGTATTTATTGGGAATCCATTCGTCCGCTTTACGGGAGTAATCCAGATACAACATTGATGCAACCGCATCGACACGCAAACCATCGAAGTGGAATTCGGACAGCCAGTAATGTGCGCTAGACATGAGGAAGCTCTTCACCTCATTGCGTCCGAAGTTGAAAATATGCGTTCCCCAGTCCTGATGGAAACCGAGGCGCGGGTCGGCATGTTCATACAATGCTGTACCGTCGAATTGAGCCAAAGCCCAGCTATCTTGAGGGAAGTGGGCGGGTACCCAATCCAGAATTACGCCGATGTCCGCTTGATGGCAGGTGTCAATCAACAGGCGCAATTCATCGGCAGAACCGAAGCGACTGGTAGGCGCAAAATAGCCTGAGCATTGATAGCCCCACGATTCATCCAGCGGGTGTTCAGACACTGGCATCAACTCAATGTGCGTATAACCCATGTTTTTTACGTATGGCACGAGGTCAGTCGCCAGCTCACGATAAGTATAAAAACGGCCATCGGGATGACGCTTCCATGAACCCGCATGAATTTCATAAATGTTGATCGCACCGTGTAGCCAATCCCATTCGCCGCGCTGCTTCATCCAAACGGTATCTTGCCAGCGATGTTCATTGGAAGGAGAAGTCAACGCAGCAGTGCCGGGGCGCAACTCGTAACCCTGTGCGTAAGGGTCAGTTTTGGTGAGTAACGTTCCTGTTTCACGATTGCGAATTTCGTAGCGATATAGTGCGTGTTGTTGAATCTCCGGCAGGAAAATTTCCCACACGCCGCTTGAGCCGTGTAAACGCATGGGATTGAGGCGGCCATCCCACTGATTGAATTCACCGATGACACTGACACGTTCGGCATTGGGTGCCCACACTGCAAAGCGAATACCTTTTACGCCGTCGATTTCAACGGCGTGCGAGCCAAGCATGCGATAGCCTTGCTGTAGTTTGCCTTCGCCGAATAAGAATAAATCTTGTTGAGAAATATGCGCGGGAAATTGGTAGGGATCGAATACCTCGCGTGTTGCCGAGCCTTCGCTGATTCTCAGGCGGTAAGGGCTAGCAGGCTGAACATCGCCACGCCATTCATATATGCCGCTAATATGAATTTTCTTGAACGGATCATTACTGCTTTTGTTGAGAAGCTCGACTTGTGTCGCAGAAGGCTGGTAAACGCGAATGACCCATTGCGCGCCATCTTGATGCAATCCGAGCAAGCCAAAAGGGTCATAGAGACGTGCTTGCAACAACGATTCAACCTGTATTTTCAACTTGTACCCACCCTTTTTTCTTGTCTAGTAGGGCGATTGTAAACGATAATGGCGAGACGATATGAAGTTAAGTGAGGAGAGCGAAATGAATTCAGAGTTGAGTTATTTGCAAAAAAAATACCAAGCCAGTGCGGGTGAAATAGCACCTCGTTTCGTTAGCCGACTGACTAAAAATACCTATGCAATGGTGCTGGCTGGCGGGCGCGGTAGTCGTTTGCATCAACTCACTGATTGGCGTGCCAAACCGGCTGTGCCGTTTGGTGGCAAGTTTCGCATCATTGATTTCGTGCTATCCAATTGCGTTAATTCCGGTATTCGCCGCATCGGCGTGGCTACGCAATACAAATCGCATAGTCTGATCCAGCACATCCAGCGCGGCTGGTCCTTCCTCAACGGTCAGTTTGGTGAGTTTGTTGATTTGCTTCCGGCTCAGCAGCGCATCAGTGAAGACCACTGGTATCAAGGTACCGCTGATGCGGTGTTTCAAAACCTGGACATCGTGCGCGCGTCGAATCCGGATTTTGTACTGATTCTTGCTGGCGATCACGTTTACAAAATGGACTATGGTAAGTTGCTGGCTTTTCATGTGGAAAGCAAAGCGGACATGACCGTAGCCTGTTTGGAAGTACCTGTTGCAGAAGCAACCGCATTTGGCGTGATGGCTGTGGATGGAGAATCGCGTGTGGTCGAGTTTGTCGAGAAACCTGCTAACCCTCCTTCCATTCCGGGTAAGCCTGATAGATCACTTGCCAGCATGGGTATCTATATTTTTAACAGCCAATTTTTAATCGAGCAGTTAATACGAGATGCGGATGATCCCAAATCCAGCCATGATTTCGGCAAGGATTTAATCCCCCATATGGTGTCAAAATATCGTGTGTTTGCACAAAGTTTTGAGCAAAGCTGTGTCGGCATGGGTAATGACGAAGTGCCATATTGGCGGGATGTCGGGACAATTGATTCGTACTGGGAAGCCAGTATGGAGCTGACCAAAGTCGTGCCTGATTTGAATATGTACGATCAGGAGTGGCCAATCTGGACGCACCAAGAGCAATTGCCCCCGGCGAAGTTTGTGTTTGATGAACCGGATCGTCGTGGGGTCGCAATTGATTCACTAGTTTCCGGTGGCTGCATTGTGAGCGGATCAACCGTTAAACATTCGTTGCTTTTCTCTGACGTGCGTGTGAATAGCTATTCCACTATTGAAGACTCGGTGCTATTGCCGAACGTGGATGTGGGGCGTTATGTCACACTGAAACGCGTGATCGTCGATAAGGGCTGCAAAATCCCGGAGGGCTTGGAAGTCGGTGTGAACCCGGTAGAAGACCGCAAACGTTTTTATGTGAGTGAAAACGGAATTACGTTAATCACAGGCGAAATGTTGGGACAGGCAAACCATAGTGTCAGATAGATCGCTCTTCTGAGTTGAGCTAAAACTAATGAGCTAGTTTCGTCATTCTCAAGCCATAGCACAGGCGTGCTCACACAACAAAACCATCGCTGGAAAGCCGGTAACCATAGGGTATGGAGCAAATAGACATCAATCCTCAGTTACGTCATCAACCCTCCGGGGTGAACACACATTTTACCGGCGAGCGGTGGTCGTTTGAAGAATATGTGACTAACACAAGCTTGATGCTTCAATCAGTACATGCCAAACGTTCCTATGTTGATGCGGAAAAAATAGCGACAGGCAACGCGCCATTTGAGTTGAAACCGGCTACTGAACATTCATTGGGGCAATCCAAAAAATATCGGCGTGGCATATTGCTGGTACATGGCCTCACCGACTCCCCGTATTTTATGCGCTATATGGGTGAGTTTTTTCAAGCACAAGGTTTTCGTGTCATGGCGATTTTGTTGCCGGGGCATGGTACGCAACCAGGTGATTTGCTCGATGTGACCTGGCAAGAGTGGGCAAAAGCGGTGGCTTACGGCGCGGATAGGTTGCAAGACGAAGCGGATGATTTGTATCTGGCAGGCTTTTCCCTCGGCGGGGCATTGGCTGTTCGTCACAGCTTGCTGGATACACGCGTGTGCGGGCTATGGCTGTTTTCACCGGCACTGAAAGTAACATCCCGCGCAGCTTGGGCGAATTTACATAAATTCTATAGCTGGTTGATACCGTCCGCCAAGTGGGTGGACATCAAGCCGGACATGGACACTTACAAGTATGAGTCATTAACCATGAACGCGGTGTACCAGACTCACCTGTTGATTAAAAATCTTGATGTCCAATTGAAATCGCAAGCGATAAACCTGCCCGTATTTGCCGCCGCGAGTGTGGATGATGTTACGGTCGATATTTCGGCGACCCTCCAATTTATGGCGCGCTTGTCTCATCCAAATCGCCACCTGGTTTTGTATGGCAACGATTTGGAGAAAAAACCATGCAACTTTGCGGCGGAAAAACTGGAGTGGGTGAACAGCGCGTTCCCTGAGCAAAAAATTCTCAACTCTGCGCATACCGCGATAATGCTCCCGCCAGATGATTCGCACTATGGTGCAAAGGGCAGTTATTCAAATTGCCATCACTATTATCCGGATGACATGGAAAAATATGAGATGTGCACCAAGTATCCCCAGCGGATGTTGCTAGGTGAAATTACCCCTGAAAATATCAAGTTGGGTGTAATGAGGCGGTTAATGTTCAATCCGAACTTTGATGCGCTTAAAATATCCATGCGAGAATTTATTGCAGGCCTGCCGTGAAAACTGGAGGACAATGTGGGTGCGCGGGCTTCGTTTTCTGAAGGCACACTCGCCGACAGGCACGGAGTGAGCGGATTAAATCAGCGTTTCCTAATAAAACTCAAACCAAACTATGACCGAAAATACATCCATCACGCCTGACAAAATAAATATCGCAGTTTTTCCACCAGAACAGTTTCGAAGTGGCTTTGTGGCGATCGTTGGGCGACCCAACGTGGGAAAATCCACATTGCTCAATCATCTGATTGGGCAAAAAATCAGCATCACTTCGCGCAAGGCGCAGACCACGCGCCACCGCATCCACGGCATCTTCACCGATGAGCATTCGCAGTTTGTATTTGTTGATACGCCTGGTTTTCAGACCAAACATTTGAACGCGTTGAATCGTGGCATGAATCGCGTCGTCACCAGTAGTTTGCGCGATGTTCAGGTGGTATTGTATGTGCTGGAAGCATTACGTTATGACGAACGCGATCAGGAAGTACTCAAGCTGTTGCCTGACAATCGCCCGGTGGTGTTGGTGATTAACAAGATTGATGAAGTGGCAGACAAGGGGCAATTGTTCAGTTTTGCCGAACGCGTGGCACAGGATTTTAAGTTTGCCAAAATCGTACCCGTGAGTGCCAAGCAAAGCCTCAAGCTGGATGAGTTGATAGCTTCGATTCGTGGCTTTTTACCGGAAGGTGAATTGATCTACGATAAAGATGATATTACCAATCGCAGTGAACGATTTTTGGCGGCGGAAATGCTGCGCGAAAAAATATTCCGCTTCACGGGAGACGAGTTGCCATATTCAACCAGCGTTGTAATCGAGCAATTCAAAATGGAAGGCAAGCTTCGTCGCATTAGTGCCGCTGTGTTGGTTGATCGAGAAGCGCATAAAGCGATGCTGATTGGAAAGAAGGGCGAAAAGCTTAAAGAAATTGCCACTCAGGCACGCTTGGAAATGGAAAAATTATACGATGGCAAAGTGTTCCTCGAAGTGTTCGTCAAACTGCGCAGCGGCTGGGCGGATGATGAACGCGTGTTGCGTTCCTTGGGTTACGAATGACAACAGGCGGTCGGCACAATAAGCAACAAGACCAACCCGCAATTGTGTTGCATAGCCATCCTTTCCGCGAAACCAGCCTGATACTCGATGTGTTCAGTCGTCAGCATGGGCGACTGCCCATCGTGGCGCGGGGCGCAAGGCGACCGAAATCAAATTTGCGTAGTGTCTTGATGAGCTTTCAGCCTTTGTCGTTAAGCTGGTTTGGCAAAGGTGAAGTGCGCACTTTGCATAGCGCGGAATGGCAGGGTGGACAGCCCTATCTGCAAGGCACGGCATTGATGTGCGGATTTTATCTGAATGAATTGCTGCTCAATCTGCTGGCACGTGACGATCCGCATGAGCAGCTATTTGATTACTATCTTGCCACCTTGCACCGATTGGCACACGAGGCAGATCACGCCGCGACACTGCGTTGTTTTGAAAAACACTTGCTGCAAGAATTGGGCTACGCGCTGGTGTTAAATCGTGAAGCGGGTAACGGCAAAGCAATACAAGCTGAACTCGGTTACCGTTATGCGGTGGAGCGGGGTGCGGTGTTGGATGATGGCGATGCGCATATTGGCTTGCCCGTGCAAGGCAAAACACTACTCGATATGATGGTGGACGACTATACTGATTCCGTTACCGCACAGCAGAGCAAACAACTGATGCGTGTGCTGCTCAATCATCATTTGGGTGGAAAAATTTTACACACGCGCGAACTGATTAAGGATCTACAAAAATTATGATTAAACTCGGATTGAATATTGACCACGTTGCCACGCTGCGCCAAGTGCGTGGGGCGCGCTACCCCAACGTGGTGCGTGCCGCGTTGCTGGCGGAATCGGCAGGCGCGGATGCCATCACCTTGCACTTGCGCGAAGACCGTCGTCACATTCAGGATAAAGACGTGGCGGTGCTGCGCGACATGCTGCAAATCCGTATGAATCTGGAAAGCGCGGTCACCGAAGAAATGATAGGCATTGCGCTGCGCACCAAGCCGCATGATCTATGCCTCGTGCCAGAACGTCGTGAAGAACTTACCACCGAAGGCGGCTTGGATGTGGTGCGCTATTCTGATGTCATCAAGTCGGCTTGCGAACGGTGTGCTGATGCGGGCATACGCGTTTCGTTGTTCATCGATCCCGATCAAAGGCAAATTGATGCAGCGCGCAAAGTGGGCGCACCCGTTGTCGAATTACACACGGGAAAATATGCCGAAGCAGACAGCGTACCTGAGCATCAACATGAGCTTGAACGTATTCGCATTGCCGCGCAACACGCTTATTCTCAAGGGTTGCAGGTTAATGCTGGACACGGTTTGCATTATCACAACGTGCGGGACATCGTTGAAATTCCAAATCTGGTCGAACTTAATATCGGCCATGCCATCATTGCAGAGTCCTTGTTCATCGGGCTGGAAGCTGCCGTGAAAAAAATGAAAGTATTACTCTCCGCACAAAAATGATTTTTGGCATTGGCACTGATATCGTAGAACTCGCACGCATAGAAAATTTGTTTGCTCGTTACGGTGAACGATTCGCACGTCGAATATTGAGCGAATGCGAGTGGCCAGACCTCATAATCAACCCCAATCAAACTCGCTTTTTGGCAAAACGTTTCGCCGCCAAAGAGGCCTTTGCTAAAGCGGCAGGCAGCGGCCTGCGAGAGCCAGTCAGTTTGCGGCGCATCGCTATCACTCACGACGGACTGGGTAAACCCGTCTTGCAGTTTGACGAAACCCTGCGCAACTATCTGGCGCAGCTTGGCATTAGCGCACACCATCTTACCATCAGCGATGAGCGCGGCGTGGTCGTTGCGTTTGTTGTGCTGGAAACTTTTCCTTAACTGTTTTGTCGATCCCAACTATACCGAAAGAGGGCGAGTAAAAGTGAATTCGCCAATCAACACGTTCATGCAGCATTTTAAGGGGAGTAATGCACTCGGCAATTCTCTTAGCCTCGCTTGAACACCAACCCGTAACATGCAAAAATAGCGTCGCTTCTCAACTTTAGATCAGGTGTACCCCATGTCTTTGTCAAAGTACTTTTTGCATTTCGTTTTTCTGACCCCCATTTGTTTTGCTTCATCGAGTGTAATTGCCGGAGAGATTACTGAAAAATCTCCATACGTACATAACGCGCAATCGAGTGAATCGTGTCATTCTTGTCACGAAAAGAATCAGGTGGATGCTTTTAACGCCAGCAAAAAAAATGATTGTCAGGAATGTCACGCGACGGAATCTGATAGTCCCGTTGTTCAAGTTGCGGAAAAAACCTTTAACGACCCCTATGCTAACAGGCTGAAAATTGCGCCGCCTCCCGAAGCGACAGCTGGCATGAGCGTACCCATGTACTATGACGAAACGCGCATAGGCAAAGACCCCCACGAGATGATTTCCATCCCGGCGGGACAATACAAGCGCGGCTCAAACAATCGCCTGCCCGATGAAGGCCCGCAATACATTGCAGAGACCAAAGCGTTCATGATCGACCGTTATGAGGTCACCAATTTGCAATACAAGCAGTTTATTGATGCTACCAAACGCAAATCCCCCAATCATTTCCGCAACCGTACTTACCCTGCGGGAAAAGTAGACCACCCCGTGGTGTGGGTATCATGGGACGATGCGCATGACTATTGCCAATGGGCGGGCAAACGTTTGCCTACCGACATTGAGTGGGAAAAAGCGGCGCGTGGCACGGCGGATGATCGGGATTTCCCATGGGGCGATGATTTTGATGTGAATAAGGTAAACTCTCCCGTGCGCTGGAGGTCACTCAATCTGCCGGGTGATACTATGCCCGTCGGCTCACTTGAAGCGGGCAAAAGCCCATACGGTTTGTATGATATGTCTGGTAACGTGTGGGAGTGGACGGATTCGTGGTACACACAATATCCAGGTAACACATGGGCTAGCGAAAATTATGGGGAGTTGTACAAAGTACTCAAAGGCGGCTCGTGGTGGGATTGTTCCTATTACATGTGCGGCGTTTCCGCACCGGTATTCAACCGCAGCTATTTCAAAAAAGGTGTAAGAAATTCAAGTATGGGATTCAGGTGTGCTAAAGATGAAAATTAAACATTGGGTGGGCGGGTTTGTTTGCTTGGCTTTAACGAGTAGTTTGGCTCATGCAGCCCCCAAAAAAGTTAAATCGAAGAAAGTAGTCGATGACGGTATGGTATTAGTCCCTGCTGGTGAATTCAAAATGGGCAGTGATAAAGAGGAAAACGAGGCATGGTATCGTGATGCCAACGCGCTAAATCCTTTTGGTTTCAATGATCGTTTGTACGTGGACGAACGCCCAGCTCACAAAGTTCATTTACCTCCATACAAAATTGACAAATATGAGGTCACCAACGCGAAGTACCGTGACTTTCTAATCGCAACCAAGCACAACGTGCCTTACACATGGCCGCGCAATGGCTATAACTATAGCGATCAACAAATAGCTCGCGGATCTTTGGAAGCATTACGTGATATTGCCACAAACCGCTTTCGACTCGACATGGATGTCCCCAATATGAGCAAGGCCGAGCTGGTGAGTGAAATGATCAAAGCAAATAAGGCACGTGACAACATGCCTGTCACATCGGTAACTTGGGCGGACGCGAATGACTATTGCAATTGGGCGAAAAAACGATTGCCTACCGAAGCTGAATGGGAAAAGGCTGCACGTGGTGTGGAAGGCTTCGAGTACCCGTGGGGCAATACGTGGGATACCAAAAAAATTAACACGATGTCCGAGAACCCTGATGCGCCTTATTCGGCGGTGGGTTCTTACCCCGAAGATGTGTCTCCCTACGGTGCTTATGACATGGCGGCTAATGTTTCGGAATGGGTGGCTGATTGGTATAAAGCCTACCCGAACGCACCTACCTCGGATATTAAATATTTTGGTGAAAAACAACGCGTCGTTCGCGGCGGGGTGACCAGTTCAGGGCATTATGATTCGGTGAGCGTGGTATTCCGTGCAGCCAAACGTACTCACTTGTTGCCAAATTCAGCTCTCATCGACTTGGGATTCAGGTGCGTTAAAGATGTGAAGTAATACCTCAATTAATAGACAGAGTTGAAAATAAAAAAAGCCCGACATTTTCATGTCGGGCTTTTTTTACATTTCAAGAGCCAATTTTAAGGTGCCTGAATGTTTGAAGCTTGTTTGCCTTTGGGGCCTTGCACTACTTCAAAAGTCACTTTCTGACCTTCTTTGAGTGATTTGAAACCGCTCATGTTGATTGCTGAAAAGTGTGCAAACAGATCTTCGCTACCATCATCCGGAGTGATGAAACCAAAACCTTTTGCATCGTTAAACCATTTAACTGTACCAGTTGCCATGTGATTACTTCCTTACTAAAAAAACGGAGAAACCCTCCGCGAAACTGTTTGAATCTAAGACCGCACACGGCAAAACCAGTACTGCAGAAACTTTGAGTCAAACGCCAGTTCACTTTTTACCTTAGATAACTTCAAAACGTCAAGGAGTTTATACATTTTTTTGCTTTTCCCTTGAAAAAGTCGCGCGTATCATCAACCATATAGCTATGAGATTAACTAGATGCACATTTGGTTATGCCCACTAAAGGTAGTACGGTACTTGCGCCAGAACGAGCCAAAACAAAACCACCGAAAATGTTCAAGGTGGTTTTGTTTAATGACGATTACACGACGATGGAATTTGTTATAGAAGTATTAATGCGGTTTTTTAGTTTTAATCTTGAACGTGCGCAACAAATTATGCTCAAAGTGCATAACGAGGGAGCTGCAGTGTGCGGAGTGTATTCGCGCGATGTGGCAGAGAGCAAAATAAATCTGGTTGCAAAGTTTGCAAAGCAGCACGGGCATCCGCTACGATGTGGCATGGAGGAAATTTGAAATGATTGCTCAAGAATTGGAAGTCAGTTTGCATTTGGCATTTGTTGAAGCCAGACAAAAGCGGCACGAGTTCATCACGGTTGAGCACCTGTTGCTTACCATGCTGGATAACGCTTCTGCTGCTCAAGTGTTGCGCGCCTGCGGTGCGGACATTGAAGATCTGCGTAAAACAGTCACCAACTTCATCACGGAAAATACGCCCGT
>CAZSPN010000028.1:1798-2962 GCA_964608835.1 uncultured Gallionella sp. | reverse complement strand
CAATATTCCCGGTGGAAACGAAGTTGATACGCAGCCTACAGTGGGTTTCCAGCGTGTGATTCAACGTGCCATTCTGCATGTGCAATCGAGCAACAAAAAAGAAGTGGTAGGCGCAAACATTCTGGTTGCATTGTTCGGCGAGAAGGATTCGCATGCGGTGTATTTCCTCACGCAGCGCAACATCAGTCGCTTGGATGTGGTGAATTACATTTCACACGGCATCGACAAAGCACACAGTGATACACCCACCAAACCACAAAATGAAACCGAAGCCGATCAAGATCCCAATGCGGGCAGCGCGTTAAAGAGCTATGCGCAAGACCTGAATGCACAAGCCGTTGCTGGCAAAATCGATCCACTCATTGGTCGTGATGTTGAGTTGGAGCGCGTCATTCAAACACTATGCCGTCGTCGCAAAAACAATCCGCTGTTGGTGGGTGAAGCGGGTGTCGGCAAAACCGCTATTGCGGAAGGTTTGGCCCGTCGTATCGTGGAAAAAGATGTGCCTGAAATTCTCCAAGATGCGCATGTTTACGCGCTGGATATGGGAGCATTACTCGCGGGAACAAAATATCGCGGTGACTTTGAGCAACGCCTCAAAGCCGTGCTAAAAGAGCTGAGTGATGCACCCCACGCGATTTTATTCATCGATGAAATACACACTATGATCGGTGCGGGTGCGGCTTCGGGCGGCACGATGGACGCGTCCAATTTGCTTAAACCCGCGCTGTCCAATGGCACGCTAAAATGTATCGGTGCGACCACATATCAAGAGTATCGCGGTATCTTTGAGAAGGATCACGCACTGTCTCGACGCTTCCAGAAGGTAGATGTGTCAGAGCCTTCGGTCGAACAAACTATCGCTATTTTGAAAGGGCTGAAAACCCGCTTTGAGGAACATCATGGGGTTAAATTCAGCGGGCAGGCAATCACTTGCGCAGCCGAGCTTTCAGCGCGCTTTATCAATGATAGGCATCTGCCCGACAAGGCTATCGATGTGCTGGACGAAGCAGGCGCAGCGCAACGTATCCTGCCAAAATCGAAGCAGAAAAAGGTTATCGGCAAACACGAGATCGAAGAAATTATTTCCAAAATTGCACGCATCCCACCTCGCACGGTTTCCAGCGATGATCGTAATACCTTGAAGACGCTGGATCGAGATTT
>CAZSPN010000028.1:0-1788 GCA_964608835.1 uncultured Gallionella sp. | reverse complement strand
CGAGATTTGAAGGCCGTAGTGTTCGGGCAAAACAAAGCGATCGACACGCTTGCCACCGCCATCAAAATGTCGCGCAGCGGTTTAGGTAATCCGCAAAAACCGATAGGCAGCTTCTTATTTTCTGGCCCAACAGGGGTGGGAAAAACCGAAGTGGCGCGACAACTCGCTTACGCAATGGGTATGCCGCTACACCGCTTCGACATGTCCGAATACATGGAACGCCATGCCGTGTCACGCTTGATTGGCGCGCCTCCCGGCTATGTGGGCTTTGACCAAGGGGGGCTGCTTACCGAAGCCATCAGCAAGCAACCACACTGTGTATTGTTGCTCGACGAAATCGAAAAAGCGCATCCCGATATTTTCAACATCCTGTTGCAAGTGATGGATCACGGAACCCTTACCGACAACAACGGACGCAAGGCTGACTTCCGCAATGTGGTGATTATTATGACCACCAACGCGGGTGCGGAAGCCCTCAACAAAACGCAAATTGGCTTTACCAAAACCAATGCCGCAGGCGACGAATTGGCAGACATCAAACGCCTGTTCACCCCGGAATTCCGCAACCGTCTGGATGCCACCATTTCTTTCGCTTCACTGGACAAAGAAGTCATCCTGCGTGTGGTGGACAAATTCCTGATGCAGCTTGAAGAGCAACTGCACGAGAAAAAAGTGGAAGTGGTATTCACCGATGCACTCAAAGAACACCTCGCCGAAAACGGCTTCGATCCGCTGATGGGCGCACGCCCCATGGCGCGCTTGATACAAGACACCATCCGTTCTGCGCTGGCGGATGAATTACTATTTGGAAAATTGGCAAACGGCGGCAAGGTCACGGTGGATGTGAAAGATGGCAAGGTGGTGCTGGAGTTTGAGGAAGAGGCTATTCCTGCATAACCAAGGCGGGGAATATGTGCCAGCAATAGGGCGCAATAACCAGCGGGCATTGCACCAATCACTAAGCTCTTCAAGCTTGAGAAGCTGATACCGTACGTCTGTACGTTTGTAAAAACCATTCGGCGGGTTACGCTACGCTAACCAGCCTCAAGCCGAATGTCACCCTATCCCATGCACTTAGATACAAACGTGCATAAATACGTTATCGAAATCATCATTTCTTGGATTTGATGACTAGAACCACACCGAGCACGCTTTGAATCAAATAGAAGATTTGCGAAATGCCGTGCATGGTCTTGAATTTTCCTGCCAGTGTACTTTGCATCACATCAAGCGGTAATGCCTGCATTTTGAGTTGTGCCATTATCGGTTGAAAGCCATATTGCAAAATCAGTGTGATGATTAACATACCGACAAGAATGCCGACTATCTTGAAGCGTTCAGTTGAGCGGTCAAACATGCTCAGGCGATACCACAGCAAATACGATGCGCATACCATGCCGATATAGCTCATCCAGGCGAACATTTGCCCTGCCAGTAGTCCCGCTAGTTGCTTGTCAGGTTGGGCTGCAAACAGCACGGGTGCGGCGAGATAGCCAATTGCCCACAGCCCGCCAACCCAAGTGGTGGTGAGAAGAATGGCGAGATAGTGAGGTAAATTTTTCATGTGGGGGTAGGAGAGGTGCAGTTGAAGCAACGTTTGATCAAATTACCTGCTGTTTATAACGCCGGTTCAAGTTTGAAGCACAATGCCTGTGAAGACCTATCAAGCGAATCCTTTGCTGAAATGTTAGAAGTTTTCTGGGTTACGTCTCGTGGATTGTTACACTTTGGCCAAAACACCACAAATAAAAAAGAGCCAGATTGCTCTAGCTCTTTGTATATTTTGGG
>CAZSPN010000027.1:14162-32835 GCA_964608835.1 uncultured Gallionella sp. | reverse complement strand
CTAGTTGATTGAAATGCAACGGGGGTTTGTGGGGAGACCTCAGAGTCTGACCCTATTTACTCTTATTGGAAAGCCGTTTCGTCACTCCCAGAACAGGCTGCATATGCTTGCGTGGGAGTCAGGTAAAATGCGGGGATACATCAGGGTCTGTCCCCGATTGTTCGCGCGATTGTTCGCGATTGTTCGATTGTTTCTAACTACATACATGTCTCAGCTTAATTGTTCTCTCTCTATATTTGTGCAGTAACATAGAGTCTCTTGATGAGGTATCAGAAAAATCCATTTCGACAACTCGGTCTGAACTAAATGTCTTCCTCAATCGGTTTACTATCTCACTAAACAATTTTTGCTGATCAACGGGCATCCCTGCTTTACCCTCCTCATAGTTATATATTAGAAATAGCACCCCTTCTTGTAAATCAGCTTCAATTGAAATATGGCTATATCGATAGAGTTCACGTAACTCAGGTTGAAGCGAATATGCAGCATAATATGAGCCTTCCTCCTTATCGAAACAATTTTTGCTGCGGGAAAATTCCGGCCACCCAGCTATAACCTCTTGAGTTTGGCTATACAACTGAAGTATAGATTGCCCATTGGTCGGCATAATTTGCACATATTTGTTAGAGCCGGTTGAACACCCTGCAAGCAACATCAAAAAAAAGCTAGCCGCAGATTTGCCAATGAGGTGCAGGAAATTATTTTTATGCACTTTAGTGACAATTGCTTTCTGTTGGCGAAATAAACATTGAAGTACATTCTAGTGGGTTGTAGGAGCTATGTGCCCCCCTGCCAGTAAAATCACCCGTTAACAGCATGGATGTTGTTAAGGCAAGCGCATGAGCAACTGGATAAAGTGCCCCCAAGAAAGTCTGACCAATATGCCCTCTTTCGTGATCTACAACATCCGCCGAGAGAGAGTTTTCGCTCCCGGAAATTACGTTACCAACCGTCATTCCACCTTTACCCTCCCACCACGAACCTTTATAGATAAACGCTCCATCCTTAAATGTGGGCATTGACCCAGTAGTTGCAATTCCCACCAAGTGACCAATTGCATTATTCCGCTGCCCAATTAACACACCTTGGTAAAAACCATTACGACTATCAGCTATCACCATTCCCCTGAGTCCATCACGAGCAACACCAATTGCTATGTTCGCAGCACCAGAATTCATGTATTGATTTTCCATCCATAAATTTTGTGGTATCGCACCTGCTGCCATGCCACGAAGCATACCTTCAGTTGTACCCGTTTGGATATAGCCATTTACACCCCCGTCAATTGTTCTGCCTAACGCCCCCGAACCTGCAAACTGACCAATACCAGCACCGATAGCCCCTGCGACTGCACCACCCGCCGCCGCTGTTGCCACATCATTAAGGTTGCCACCGTACATTGCTGTCAGTGACCCACTGAATGCTGCCCCTCCAACAGCCCCCGCAAGTACGCCACCCCATGTAGCACCCGTTGCAGTGCAAGTTGCCCACGCGCTGCCAGAAACCAATCCACCCGTGTAATAGGCAACGACCGCAGCTACAATCGGCTTCACATATTGATCCCTGCTATCCGCCCAGTTTGTCCCAGTCAGCGCGTGCCATCTGTCCCCCAACCAACTAAACCCACTCGGATCGGTATAGAAGAACGGATTATTCATCACATAGCTGTAACGGTTAAAGCTCTGCAAATTGCCCGGTGACTGGATAGTGGGATCAGCCTGCAAGAAGCGTTCGGTGCGCGGATCATACACCCGCCCATTCATGTGGATGAGACCCATGTCATCCAGATGCTCATGCCCGGTGTAGCCGTGGTCGGTGCTGGCGGAGACCAGCGCGTTGCTCAGGTCATCCGTGCCGTTGGCATTCCGTCGCTTACCCCACGCATCGTAGGAGAGCCGTTCCACCACCGCCCCGACTGAATTGGTGATAGCGATGATCGAACCCTGCCCGTCGAGGTGGAAGTATTTCAGGTCGTAGCTGGTGGTGTTGCTGGCGGCGATCCAGTTGATGGTGTACGTGCCGATCGCACGGTTGCCCGCGTAAATGTAGTTGACGTAGGCTTTATCAGCGTTGGCTTTGACGCGGTAGTCGGCGTGCAAGCCTGAGTCGAGACGGGGGTTGAAGTTATAGCTGACCGTGCCGTTGGTGTTCTTGTAAGTAGCAATGCCTCGTCAAAATTTTACCGTTGTGCTACGGTGTGAATCTGTTTTTATGCGGCGATTTTTTGATGAATGACTGCGATTACATGCGACACGCTCTAGCTTTGGCAGAGCAGGCACAAGCGGCTGGAGAAGTGCCTGTTGGCGCGGTGGTGGTTAAAGACGGCGAAATTATCGGGCGCGGCTTTAATGCGCCGATTTCGCGTCACGATCCTTCTGCTCACGCCGAGATACAGGCGTTGCGCGATGCTGCCGAACGTATCGGTAATTACCGCTTAGTGGATTGTGAACTATTCGTGACCTTGGAACCTTGCCTGATGTGCGCGGGCGCAATGATGCACGCTCGCATTGCACGCCTGGTGTACGGCGCTAGCGATTTGAAAACGGGTGCGGTGGGTAGCGTGTTAAATGTGTTTGCCGAACAACGTTTGAATCACCATACTCAAGTGCAAGGCGGCGTGTTGGCGGAGGAGTGCAGTGCCATGCTGAGTAATTTTTTTGTGCAACGCCGTGCGCAACAAAAGGCACAATGAAAATCAATATCTACATTGCCTCACAGCGGCTTGAGTTATTAGATGACTCGGGCAAAGTGCTGCGCCAATATCAGATTTCAACCGCAGCAAACGGGGCGGGAGAAGTGCAGGGTAGCTATTGCACACCGCGTGGTGTACACATCATTCGCGCCAAAATCGGTGAGGGTTGCGCAGAAAATACTGTGTTCGTTGGTCGCCGTGCTACAGGTGAAATTTACTCCCCAGAGTTGGGGGCATGTTTCCCTGACAGGGATTGGATATTGACGCGCATTTTGTGGTTGTCGGGCTGCGAAGTCGGATTTAATCGGTTGGGAGATAACGATACGATGCGCCGTTATATTTACATTCACGGTACGCCAGATTCCGTACAGCTTGGTGAGACGGGTTCGCATGGCTGTATTCGCATGAAAAATTCAGACTTAATCGAATTGTTTGATTTAGTGTCCGTAAAAACACCCGTGGAAATTATCGAGGGAGACGCAATATGAGCAATCCTTTTACCGTTAGTTTGATTACTTGGCACGATGGTCATCCGCTGCTTAAATCCATACGCGAATGCGTGTTCATTACTGAGCAAGGCGTACCCGCAGAACTGGAATGGGATGGCCTGGATGACGGTGCGCGGCACGCGTTGGCGATCAGTCATCAGGGAAATGCCATTGGCTGCGGCAGGATGCTGTCTAACGGACACATCGGGCGTATTTGCGTTTTACCGCAGTGGCGCAAACAAAAAGTCGGAACGGCGATTATGGAAGCGTTGCTTGCTTACGCACGCAATCATGATTACCCCGATGTCGATGTCGACGCGCAAACTTATGCCATGCCGTTTTATCGGAAATTTGGCTTCGCGGAACACGGCGAAATATTTATGGATGCGGGGTTGCCACACATCAAAATGGCACGGCAACTTTAGTTGCCAGGCAGCGTGTAGGGTAACAGCAAAAATTTCAATGGCTCACCTTGTAGCGATTTCCAATGTATCTCTTGCGTTTCACGGCTGGAAGTTTGCACAACCGCTAACACGTCGTGGCCTCCATCTGGCGAAGGTGCGGCGTTGACAATCATCCCGCCAGCTTGTCCTTCCAATTCCGCACTAAATAGCTCATCACCCGCTTGCGGCGAATCTTTTGTATCGATGTGTGCCAGGTACATGCGGCGTTTCAACTTGCCTAGGTAGTGGGTGCGAGCCACGATTTCCTGTCCCGGATAACAGCCTTTTTTGAAATTGATGCCGCCAATTAAATCGAAATTCACCATCTGTGCAACGAATTGTTCTTGTGTTTGCGCCAAGATCGTTGGCAGACCTGAGCGGATGTTCAGCCAATCCCAGCAGATACTACCCACCGGCTTGGCATACAGACCCAGTGTAGCCCAAAGGAATTGTGCTTTGTCCGGCTTGGTGCAAACCTGAAAGCGTGTGTTGTCTATTTTGATTACGCGTGCGAATTCATTACCCGTGCAAGCGAATGGCTGTGGGGGAAAATCACCCAACGCCGTGCGTAGAATCTTTTCGGCATCCACTCCCGCCACGCCTAGCGCAACCCAATCATCACTGGCATCGGTAATTTTAACCTTGGCACGCAGCACATACATGCCGAGTTTTTTGCGCATCGTTTCGACCAAGCTGTGCGGCAATTGCAGCAGATAATCTTCGCCGTCGCGCCAAATGATAAAGCTCGCCAACATTCGGCCTTTCGCGCTATTGAAGCTGGATAGTTGCGCGCGAGTTTCGCTTGCATCACGAATATCATTGCTCAACAGGTTTTGTAGAAAGGGCTGAGCTTCTTCGCCCGCAACGCGCAACGTGCCAAATTGGCCAAGGTCGCATAACGCTGTGCCTTTGGCAGTTGCGAGTAATTCCGAAGCGGCATCGCCAAAGTGTTGCACAATGCCCGCATCAAAAATTGCACCCTGTTGACTCAAGAAATTTTGCCAGTTTTGATTCATTCAATGGGCTTTCAAAGTAATTTGAATTTCACTTGCAATGACACCGCGCCATGCAGCTTGTCCCGATAGGTTGGCACTGCGATCAGATTAGCACCCAAGCGTTGATATTCAAAGCTCAGGGCGGGAATGGCCGCAACGAACCAGCCGCTATTATTCACTTTCGGGTATCCGTCAAACAATCCAATCGCCGCTCCAAATTTTGCGCCACCCCAAGTGAAGGGTTGATATTGCCAGCTCAGATAACGCGTGGTTTGCCAATCGCTATTGTTAAAGCGACCCAATGCCATCGAGCTGTGTGCCGAGTAACGATATTCCAGACCGATGCCCCTGTTTTCGTTTCTGAGGTTTTGATCGGTTTGAAAATGATACGTCGCAAAACCCGATGCCAGCCAGACCGCATGGTGTTCAACTTCCTCGGCAGTTGAAGCGAGCGGAAGTAAAGTCAGACTGGTGAGCAGAGCCCTTTTAAAACTAGTATTCACGTATCCAGACCAATTGAGTTTGCCCTACTTTGCGATTGATTAATGCTTGTACTTGCATGCCCGCCCGCCCCAACTGAATGCTTCCATTCACCAGAAAAAAACGGGTGGTCACGTCTGCATGGTTGCTCGTCGCGGAAAGATTTCTTCTCGGCAAGCGGGTGTTGAAGTCAGCAACATCTTTGAATGTGGCGGTATCACGGCTTTTCACCAATGCCGCAGCATCACTCGACGCGAGGTTGAATTTTGCCGCCAATACCGATGCTGGCGCGGTATTTACATTGATGGCTGTCCGTTCGGGTAGAAAAATGACCAAGGGTTTGAGCGTGACTAACATGGCTGGAGTGAACCCCGGTACTGCCAGCAAGTCATCCACCTGCGTGAGATTGAGAGGTTGTGGCGCGGGTTCCGGGGTTTGATTGGCGGGTGTTTTTAGTGCTGCCGCAATCAAATCTGCCGTGGCCTGCGCGAGTTTGATGTCAATGTTCTGACCGCTGAGCAAGCGTTCAAATTGAGCGACTTCATCGGGGTTAATGATGCCGTTCACCGACAAATTGCCCAGATTGAATAAAGCTTGTGCGTCACTAATGCTGCCGGATAGCGTCGCGTCACTGGCCTCTGTATCTCTTGCGCCATTTTCGACATATTCATCCAGGCGCGTTTTGGCAAGCGGCACAGCCCAAGGTTCGTCCAGAGTATCGACGCTGGAATGCTTGGCATCTTCGCGCAGAATCAGGCTTGCCCAGTCCAGCGTGCCGCGCAGTATCCACTGCTTTTGCAATTGCAGCCGTTGATTTTCGATTGAGCGGACTTGTACCTGTTGCTGCCAAAACAAACTCGCCACGATGGTCACCGCCAGTGTGGTGAGCAACAAAGCGGTGATAACCGCCACACCGTATTGTTGATGGAGCAGGGCAGGGTGCGCCTTCACATTGCACCCAATAAAAATACTTTGATCAAGCTGGTGGGTTGCCCCTGCAATTGCAAAGAAACTTCCAGTCCGCTCGGAGCGGGAGGGATAACCACAGATGCAATGGAGGTGGCGGGTGATGCGGTAAAAGGAATACTCCAACCACTGCTGCCGGTGAACCAAAGGCGCATGGTCATTGCGCCTACGCCCAATTGTAGCGTCACTGCCGGAGCGGCATCGGTGTTGCCGATGGCCGACAGCCACATCTTGTCCAATACGGTTAAGTCACGTGTTACGGCTGATTCACGGCGGGTCAACGCGCCATCTTTAACCTGGTAGCTCACCACTTGCAATTGGGTGGCCTGGTCTTCGGTAAGCACGTTTCTAACCAGATTGAGTTGCCCGGACTGGGCGTTAAAACTTGAACGGTTGGGCAAAGAAACCAGGTGCAAACAATCGCTTTGCAATTGGGCAAAAGTAAGCTGCATACCGCGTGTTAATTCGAGTTCGCTTGCTAATGCCATGCGCGCCCGCACAATGCTGTCCAGGCCGCGCCAACCCAGCACGGCAATGGTGGCCAGCACGCTGATGGCGACCAGTAATTCAACCAGGGTGAGTCCGCGTTGATTATTTCGCATTGGACACCACCTGATTCAATTTAATAATGCGCTGCTCGCTACGTTCGGCATCGAACACGCTGACTTCCACGCGCCGAAAAAAAGGATTTGGAGTAGTCAACACATTTTCTTCGCACAGTAATTTCAGTTCACCTTGCGGGCATTCAAACTTGCGATGCCCCAGCTCCGGCCATTCATGTGCCAGGCGAATTTGCGCGAGGCGATTTTCAGCGGACCAGGTTGACATCATCGAGGCACGCAAGTCGCTGCTGTTTTGAGTCAGGCTGCTCACCGCGCGCAGGCTGGCTCCCAACGCCGTGCCGACGATAACCAGCGCGACCAGCACTTCAAGCAATGTAAAGCCCCGATTGTGGCGAGCGGCGCGCATTATCATTCCACCGTAAAGTGACCGATGCCATCGGCATGAATCACGACCGATGCTTCGCCGAGTGATAACGTTAAATCAAAAGGTTTCTCGACGGGTTCGCGGCCAAAAATAATCCGGACAGGCGTATCGTGATGAGTAGTCGAAGGTGAGATTAAAAATGTGACGGGAGATTTCTTGAATTCTCGCTCATGCAATAAATCGTCTTGCTGAAGCGGTTGCCAAGTGTTTCCTTCACGGACAAGAAAGCGGTAGCGATCCGACTCTGATTCAAAGGCAATGGGTTGATTGCGCACTATCCCTTCATCACGCGCCGTTTGTAGCAACAAAGCAATGCGCTGCGCATCATTTTGCAAAATCTTACGGTCGTCGGGCATTGCATTGAATGACACCGCGCCCAGTGTAATGCCCACAATAACCAGAACAATGAGCAACTCAAGCAGTGTGAAACCCAGCGATACCGTGCGTTTACTCAAGATCAAAGAAAGTTACAAGTCCCACGAGCCAATATCCGCGTCGTTTTCCGTGCCGCCGGGTTGACCGTCTGCGCCCAGTGAAAACACATCCACCTCGCCTTTCAGTCCGGGGGACAAAAGCTGATAAGCGTTACCCCACGGATCATTGGGTAACTTATCCAGATAACCGCCACTCTTCCACCCATTGGCCGCAGGCCCTGATGTTGGCTTGCTGATTAAAGCCTGCAAACCTTGCTCGGTAGAGGGGTAACGCTGATTATCCAGCTTGTACAATTTGAGAGCCTGCGCCAAGGTTGCGATGTCCTGCTTGGCGGCGATGATGCGGGCATCATCCGTGCGACCCATCAGCTTCGGCACAATCAATGCTGCCAAAATGCCCATGATGACCACCACCACCATGATTTCAATCAAGGTGAAACCGCCTTGTTTGGTGCGCCATAACCTGTTGTTGCTTGAATTCATCTTGGCTTCTCGCTTGTTGTGATTCATATCAATGATGACGATTCTACGGAAAATTCGGCACGGCTGCCTGAAATCATTCTTAACTTTATGATTGAAAGTGTGCATTGTAAATTTAACTCTGCTCTCTATAATGCACTGCCTTTCATGCCGCCACCCTTGGCGGTATTGTGGTTTTTGTGTTCCCAGAAATAGAAAAGAAAATTTATGCCCCTTATTACTTTGCCGGACGGCTCTCAACGCAGTTTTGAACAACCCGTAACCATTGCCGATATTGCCTTGAGTATCGGTGCCGGTTTGGCTCGTGCCGCCTTGGCGGGCAAAGTGGACGGGCAGTTGGTGGATACGTCTTACCTCATCGATAAGGATGTGTCATTAGCAATTGTGACGGATAAGGATGCAGACGGCTTGGAGGTCATCCGTCATTCCACCGCGCATTTGCTGGCGTATGCTGTGAAGGAATTATTCCCCGAAGCGCAGGTGACCATTGGTCCGGTGATTGAGCATGGATTTTTCTATGACTTTTCTTTTTCACGCTCCTTTACGCCGGAAGATTTGTCCGCGATTGAAAAACGCATGGCGGAGTTGGCGAAAAAAGATTTCCCCGTGATACGCAAAGTGTTGCCGCGTGATGATGCAGTAAGCTATTTCAATGGCATCGGGGAAAAATATAAGGCGGAGATCATCGAATCCATCCCTGCCGATCAGGATGTATCGCTCTACACAGAGGGCGATTTCACTGATTTATGTCGTGGTCCTCACGTGCCTTCTACTGGCAAGTTGAAAGTGTTCAAGCTGATGAAGGTGGCGGGGGCATATTGGCGCGGTGACTCGAAGAATGAGATGTTGCAACGCATTTACGGCACAGCATGGGCAAAGAAAGAGGAGTTGGATGCTTACCTGCATCAGCTTGAGGAGGCGGAAAAGCGCGATCACCGAAAAATTGGCAAGCAGCTGGATTTGTTCCACATGCAGGACGAAGCTCCGGGCATGGTGTTCTGGCATCCCAAGGGTTGGGCACTGTGGCAGGCGATAGAGCAATACATGCGCGGCGTTTATCGTGACAACGGTTATCAAGAAGTGCGTTGCCCGCAAATTATTGACCGCGTGCTGTGGGAAAAGTCAGGTCATTGGGAACACTTCAAAGCGGGCATGTTTACGACCGAGTCCGAGAAGCATGAATATGCGATCAAGCCAATGAATTGTCCTGGCCACATTCAAGTTTTCAATTCCGATTTGCGTTCGTATCGTGAACTGCCGCTGCGTTACGGTGAGTTTGGTTCATGTCACCGCAATGAGCCATCGGGTGGTTTGCATGGTTTGATGCGCGTGCGCGGCTTTGTACAAGATGACGGCCACATTTTTTGCACCGAAAGCCAAATTGAATCCGAAGTTACTGCTTTCAACGCACTGGTGTTGAAGGTTTATCGTGATTTTGGCTTCAATGAAGTAGCAGTGAAACTGGCGTTGCGCCCTGAAAGTCGTGTGGGTTCAGATGAGATTTGGGATAAGTCGGAAGCTGCCTTGCGTGCTGCTTTACGGGCATCAGGTCTGGCATGGGAAGAGTTACCCGGTGAGGGCGCATTTTATGGCCCGAAGATTGAATTCCATATCAAGGATGCGATTGGACGCTCTTGGCAGTGTGGAACGGTGCAAGTGGATTTCTCCATGCCGGGTCGTCTTGGCGCAGAGTTTGTTGATGAGGACAACACGCGCAAAACCCCCGTGATGCTGCATCGCGCCATACTTGGCTCGCTAGAGCGGTTCATTGGCATGTTAATTGAAAACTACACGGGTGCGTTTCCAATATGGCTCGCTCCCGTACAATTAGTGGTGATGAACATCTCCCAAGCACAGGCTGAATATGCGACCCAAGTAACACAAAACCTGCTTGCCGCTGGCTTGCGTGTGCAATTGGATTTGCGCAATGAGAAGATTACCTATAAAATACGAGAACATAGCTTGCAAAAGTTGCCCTACCAGTTGATTTTGGGTGACAAGGAAGTCGCAGCAGAATTGGTTGCCGTGCGTACCCGTAGTGGTGAAGATCTCGGACAAATGACGTTACCAGCCTTGTTGGAGCGTCTGCAAACCGAAATCAAAAACGGGTAGCACGGCTTAATTTATTAGAGGATACGGCAATAGCACAAGATAAATCGCAGCGCACCAACGAAATGATTACCGCACCGCAAGTGCGTCTCATTGGTGTAGAAAAAGAGCCTTTAGGGATTGTTGCCATCGCAGAAGCGTTGCGTTTGGCAGATGAAGCGGAGTTGGATTTGGTGGAAATTTCGCCACTGGCCGACCCGCCAGTTTGTCGCATTATGGACATTGGCAAGTTCAAATATGCCGAAGCCAAAAAGCAGCACGAAGCCAAGCTCAAGCAAAAGCAGGTGCAGATTAAAGAGATTAAGTTTCGTCCGGGAACGGATGACGGCGACTACAATATCAAGTTGCGTAACTTAATTAAATTTTTAACAGATGGTGATAAGACTAAGATTACATTGCGTTTTAGAGGTCGTGAAATGGCTCACCAAGAAATCGGAATGCGCTTAATAGAGCGCGTCAGGGCAGATTTGATTGAGCATGGTGTGGTTGAGCAATTTCCCAAAATGGAAGGTCGCCAGATGGTGATGGTGTTGTCGCCCAAGCCCGGTAAAAAGTAAAAGATAAAAAAATATTCATTCGGCAGCAGGGGCTGGTCGCAATGAAGTAGTCGGTAGATCCCCAATAAAAAGTGGTGTATGGGTTAAAAAGTCTTTTCAGTTGAAAAGCACCTCGCACCATAACTTAAGGAGTAGTAATGCCTAAGATGAAAACCAAAAGCGGCGCGGCCAAGCGTTTCAAAATCCGCGCGGGTGGTAGTGTCAAACGCTCACAAGCGTTTAAGCGTCATATCTTGACCAAGAAAACCACCAAAAACAAACGTCAGTTACGCGGTACGGCTGAAGTTCATTCAACCAATACAGCATCGGTTCGCGCCATGATGCCTTACGCATAAGGAGTAGCACATGCCTAGAGTAAAACGTGGGGTCGTCGCCCGTGCAACGCACAAAAAACTTTTAGCCAAAGCCAAGGGATACCGTGGTCGCCGCAAGAACGTTTACCGTATCGCCAAACAGGCGGTTATGAAAGCGGGGCAATATGCCTACCGTGATCGTCGCCAGAAAAAACGCCAATTCCGTACCTTGTGGATTGCCCGTATTAACGCGGCAGCCCGCGAGCAGGGTATGACATACAGCGTGTTTATGAATGGCTTGAAGAAAGCGGACATTCAGGTGGATCGTAAAGTCCTGTCTGATATTGCGATTTTCGACAAGGCAGCATTTGCGCAATTTGTTGTGCAAGCCAAAGCTAGCCTCGGCAAGTAAGCAAACTTTCGCAGCTTGGTAAGTGACAAGCTGCGGCAACCGAAAGGAGGCACTAGCCTCCTTTTTTGTTCTCGTGGTGTGATGGATGGAACAGCTACTACAAATTCTCGATCAAGCTTTGCAGCAGTTCGCCGTGATTAACGACGAAGCGGAACTGGAACAGGTCAAAGCAAAATATCTGGGCAAGGAAGGCAGCCTGACAGCACTGCTCAAGGGCTTGGGCAAGCTGTCAGCCGAAGAGCGTCCTGCGGCAGGTGCGCAAATCAATGTGGTTAAACAAGGCATCGAGGCAGCTTTGCAGCAGCGTCGTGACGCTTTGCAACAAAGCAAGCTGGCGCAGAAGCTTGCTGCCGAGGCGCTGGATGTCACCCTGCCCGGACGGGGTTCCGGCACGGGAGGTTTGCATCCGATCACGCGCACTTTGCAGCGCATCGAGCAACTGTTCCACTCCTTGGGTTTTGCTGTTTCATCGGGACCGGAAATTGAACATGATTTTTACAATTTCACCGCGCTGAATATCCCCGACAATCACCCTGCGCGTGCCATGCACGACACCTTCTACGTCGATCCGCAGCATGTGTTGCGTACCCACACCTCGCCCGTGCAAATTCGTTACATGGAGCAAAATAAACCGCCGCTGAAGATCATTTCACCCGGTCGGGTATATCGCGTCGATTCCGATGCCACGCACTCACCCATGTTCCATCAGGTTGAAGGGTTGTGGGTGGATGAAGACATCAGCTTTGCCAACCTCAAAGGCGTAGTGCAGGATTTTCTGCAACGCTTCTTTGAGCAGGATGATTTGCAAGTGCGCTTTCGTCCCTCATTTTTCCCGTTTACCGAGCCTTCGGCAGAAATGGACATGAGTTGGAAGGGCGGCTGGCTGGAGATCGGCGGCTGCGGCATGGTGCACCCCAACGTGCTGAATAACGTCAACATCGACAGTGAAAAGTATCTCGGCTTTGCTTTTGGTTTGGGCGTGGAACGCTTGGCAATGTTGCGCTATGGGGTGAACGACCTTCGCTTATTTTTTGAAAACGACCTACGCTTCCTTAAACAGTTTAACTAAGTATAACCATGAAATTTTCTGAAAATTGGCTAAGAACCTTCGTTAATCCTGCTTTATCTAGTGCAGAGCTTTCGCATCTGCTCACGATGGCAGGCTTGGAGGTGGAGGGCATGGACGCTGTCGCCCCCGCCTTTAACAACGTGGTGGTCGCGCAGGTGTTGGAGGTGGTTAAACATCCCAATGCCGACCGGCTCAATGTGTGTCAGGTGAATGTCGGCGAAGCGCAGCCGTTGACCATTGTGTGCGGTGCGAGCAATGTTGCGGTGGGTGTGAAAGTGCCCTGTGCGCGTATTGGTGCGGTGTTGCCCGGCGATTTCAATATCAAACAAGCCAAGGTGCGTAATGTCGAATCATTCGGCATGTTGTGCTCGGCAAAAGAATTGGGACTGGCGGAAACCAGTGAGGGCCTTTGGTTGTTGCCAGACGACGCGCCAGTGGGTGAGAGCATCCGCAAGTACCTGGAGCTGGATGACCAGATTTTCACGCTCAAGCTCACGCCGAATCGCAGCGATTGTTCCAGTCTGTTCGGTATCGCCCGCGAAGTTTCCGCACTTACCGCCAGTCCTTGCAAACCTATAGCTATTGCGCCTCTTAAGGCAACATTGCACGAGCAGGTGAAGGTGCAAGTGGACGATGCAACCGCGTGTCCTTTGTATTACGGCAGGTTAATTCGTGGAGTGAATGCAGCTGCTGCCTCACCGATTTGGATGCAGCGTCGTTTGGAACGTAGCGGCTTGCGCAGTATCAATACGGTAGTGGACATCACCAATTATGTGATGCTGGAGATGGGGCAACCCATGCATGCTTTCGATGCGAATAAACTTTCGGGCGGCATCACAGTGCGTCGTGCGCGTGCCGGTGAATCACTGACCTTGCTGAATGAACAGGCGGTGCAACTTGATATAGGAGTACTGGTTATTGCTGATGATGTGCGTGTGCTGGCTTTGGCGGGCATTATGGGCGGGCATGGCAGTGGTGTGGAAGCCAGTACCACGGATGTGTTTTTGGAGAGCGCGTTTTTCCATCCCGATGCAATTGTGGGCAAAGCTCGCCGCTTTGGCTTGGCGACAGATTCATCGTTCCGTTTTGAGCGGGGAGTCGATTACGCTGCCACACAACAGGCACTGGAAAGGGCAACACAGTTGCTAGTGGAAATTTGTGGCGGCAAGGTGGGTGAGCTTAGCGCGGAACACGGCACACTGCCAACCCGCAACCCCATTGGGTTACGCCGCTCGCGTGTGGCGAGGGTACTGGGTATTGAGTTTAGTAATGAGCAAATCGCTGCCTTGCTGACACGCTTGCAATTCGCATTCACTGCAAAGGATGGTGATTTTCTCGTGACTCCGCCTAGCTTCCGTTTCGATATGTCTATTGAAGCAGATTTAATCGAAGAATTGGCGCGTTTGCACGGCTACGACAACATACCCGCGCTTCAACCCAAAGCTACGCTAACCATGCTGCCCGATAGCGAATCACAACGCCCTCTGAGCCGTATTGAGCAAACTCTGGTATCGCGTGATTATCAGGAAATAGTCAGCTTGGCATTTCTGGATGAGCAAATTGAGCGTGATTTGTGTGGCAATGAGAGTCAGCTCAAGCTGCAAAATCCTATCGCCAGCCATTTGGCGGTTATGCGCAGCAGCCTGATTGGTGGCTTGGTGAGCGCGTTGCGCTTTAATCTGAACCGCAAACAAACTCGCGTGCGACTGTTCGAGGCCGGTGCGTGTTTCGCAAAGTCGGGTGATGAATATGTGCAAACCCAGCGTCTGTCTGGACTGGTGTATGGCACTAGACAGGCGGAGCAATGGGGCATCACGGCTAAAGGAGTCGATTTTTATGATGCCAAAGCGGATGTGGAAGCGTTGTTTGCGCTTCAGGTCTTGCGTTGTGTGGCGGCTCTACATCCTGCCTTGCATCCTGGTCGCTGTGCTCAACTTTATCTGGGCAATAAGCCAGTCGGTTGGTTGGGGGAGTTGCATCCGCAATGGCAGCAAAAGTACGATTTACCGCTTGCGCCTGTCTGGTTTGAAATTGAGCTGGATGCGTTGTTGCAAGCCAATTTACCACGCTTGCAGGAAGTGTCCAAGTTTTCACCGATATACCGTGATTTGGCTGTGATGGTGGATGAAAACGTCACCGCACAAACCTTGCTGGATGCCATGCACAAGGTGAAAGCACCGAATGTGCGCGAAATAGAGTTATTCGACGTGTACCGAGGCAAAGGTGTGGGGGAAAACAAAAAAAGCCTTGCATTCCGTATGTTATTGCAAGATACTGAGAAAACACTCACAGAATCTGAAATAGACTCAAGTGTGAATTTACTTATTGACGTATTACAGAAACAAGGTGCGCAATTGCGCACGTAAGAGGACAGCATGGTTTCAACATTAACAAAGGCCGAGTTGGCCGACCTGATTTTTACCAAAGTGGGGCTGAATAAGCGCGAAGCCAAAGACATGGTAGAAGCGTTTTTTGAACAAATCCGCTTGCAGCTGGAAAACGGCGGGAGCGTGAAGTTATCCGGCTTCGGCAATTTTCAACTGCGCGACAAGCCGCAGCGTCCGGGGCGCAATCCCAAAACGGGTGAAGAAATTCCCATCACGGCGCGCCGTGTAGTAACGTTTCACCCCAGCCAAAAGCTGAAGACCATGGTGGAAAAGTCCTATCATGGAACACCAAAACTCTAGTCCAGAACTTCCTCCGATCCCTGCAAAACGCTACTTCACCATCGGTGAAGTCAGTGAGTTGTGCGGGGTGAAGTCGCACGTGCTGCGCTACTGGGAACAAGAGTTTACCCAGCTCAAACCCATTAAACGCAGCGGAAATCGCCGCTATTACCAGCATCATGAAGTATTGCTGATACGCAAAATTCGCGAGTTGCTATATAGCCAGGGATTCACCATCAGCGGTGCGCGTAATCGGCTGGAAAATGCCAACGGTGTGGAGGTGGGCGAGGCCACTATGACGAGATTAGTCGCTCAAGTAAGTGAACTGAGTGCGGCGACTTCCCTGCGTCGTGAAATTCAGGAAATTATTGCCTTGCTGGAAAATTAGCTTTACTCAAATTTTGAAATACAAAAAAGCCCCTGCCGTTTAGTGCAGGGGCTTTTTGATATGTGGCGTTGTTACTCCACTTTTTGAACTTGTCCTACAAACAGAATTTGATTAAAGCTGCGCTGCAACTCTTTACTGAAAAAGCCGCTCATCACCACGCCTGTGCTATAGCTAATTTGATCGCCGATTTTCACATCAATCTTGGGACCTGCCAGCCATTCCGCTTTATAATTGGGTGTAACAACCTCGATATAGGTGTAGGCCTCGGCCTGCAAAATGGTTTTAATCTTACCCCGATTGGGCAGCTGAGTTTTTACATTTTTGCGCGCTTCCAGCTTGTTGTCATACGCTTTAACGTCAGCCTCATCTCCCCAATAGCCAAAATCCCCTGTCTGATTAACATCGGCGTATTCAACTGAATTCAGGTATTCGCTGCGATTCGAACCACCAATCACATAAATCTTGTGTTTGTATTCAACAACGCTGAACATGCCGCGCGCCACGTTGAGCGGTGTGGTCATTTGCCAGGCAGACAACGTTCCATCGGCGTTCACTTTGCTCTTCTCCACGCTATCCAGGAACTCAAGCCCGGTTAATCCGCCCACAGCGTATAAATAGTCACCATGCGCCACTTCGGATAACCCGTAACGACCAACTTGCAGGGGGGAGGTGGCTTGCCAGTTGCGTTTATCTTCTGCACCCAGTGGCGACCATTCAACATCCGTGATACCCACACCTTTGGTCGCATCGTGTCCGCCAATCACATAGGCATTTGAGCCAACTTTTTTCACGCCATTCACATAACGTTGCATCAACATTGACTTGTCCTCCAGCTTCCACTCACCGAGGCTGCCATCGGGTAAAAAGTCTGCGTGTTCCACGGAATCCAGAAGTGTCCCTCCAAAACCACCAAAAGAGTAGATAGTCGTTTTTGTTGCAACAACCTTGCTGCAACGGCGCGGTACTACCATCATGCTGTTTTCGGTAACCCAAGGTCCCAAAGTGCCGTCTGGCAAAATTTTTGCGCGCTCGGTCGATTTCAAAAGATTGTGTCCGTTTGGACCATTGCCACCACCGACCACATAAATTGAACCGTCGTGAATCACCGCATCGATAAATCCGCGTTCTTCATTCAGGTCGGGAGCTTTTTGCCACTCGCTTAAAGAGCCGTCAGGCTGTATTTTTGCGTATTCAACCGTTTTGAGGAAATTCCGGCCATCCACTCCACCAATCAAATACAGCATGTCGTTGTGCGCCAGTATTGCTGTACCCGCGCGAGGAACGGAAATGGACGGAGCCTTTTTCCAATCTGGAATCCAAAGCTTGCCAGCTGGTGCAATAGGAGTGTTGGATTGTGTTGCATTTGGTGTACTGCACGCAGACAGTGCCAATAACAAGACAAGTGAAATGATTTTCTTCATTTGAGTTTCCTAAAGTGAACAGCTTGGAAGTATAAACGATGGGGGTGAATCAACGCAAAATTAAGCGGACTTCTAAAGTGGTGTAATGATCGGATTGTAGCGGCGATAGTTATATAAGGAGGGCAATCAAAAAGCCCAGATGGAAAGAGGAACTATGGGATGTTCACTGGCAACGCTTATTCGGCGGGTACCGTTTCCATTGGCGGGGCAGAGGCTGGGCTGGAGGCCGTGTTTATAGGTGGGGTAGCAATTTCATAATCAAGCTCTTCCTCATCATATTTTACGCGGGGTAAGTTGCCGTCATGCACTAGGTTCATGCGGCGTTGTAGGTATGCGTCACGAATAAATTCGTAGGGGTCGAGCATGGCATCGTCCAGTACTTTTTCCTGATTGAGCAATCCCGCGCGTCGGTTGATACCCTCGGCAAGGTAAACCTGGTTGCGTACTTGCATGTCGGTGATTTGTTGTTCCGGGCTTGGAATGCTATCGACATAAAGTCCAATGCCATCCCGCACTGAGCTGGGTCCAAGGATGGGCAAAATGATATACGCACCGCTGCCAATCCCCCATTTGCCGAGGGTTTGACCGAAATCTTCGTGGTGTTTTTCGAGTGGCCCCATAGAAGCAACATCAATCAGACCGAATACGCCAACGGTCGAGTTCACGATAAAGCGCATACCGTCCGAGGCAGCTTGCGCGAGTTTGAGTTGCAAGACATCGTTGATCGTGACCGAGACATCATCGAGGTTGGAAAAAAAATTCGACACCATCATTTTGCCGAGGTCGGGCATGACTTTGCTGTAGCCTTGCGCAACGGGCTTGACCACAGCCTTATCGACCGTGTCGTTGAATTTGTAAATGCTGCGATTGAGAGGTTCGAGCGGATCGGCGGGGTTGCGCGCGCTGGCACAGCCCGCAAGGAACAAGGTGGAGATGAGTAGGGCGATATAGCGTTGCTTCATTGGATATCAGGCGTAAAACGATTGTTTGAATTATAGGTGAAAAAGCGGGTGCTGAAGCAAATCAGCGAGACCGATCGGGTGGCGGGATATCTCCCGTGTGAAATGTGAATTTTTTCGCTTTACGGTCGGCAAAATAATGTTTCAAGCTGAAGATGATCGGGCGAAACGCGATATTCTCCCAAGGAATGTCTTCCTCGCAGAACAATTGCACGTCCAGACTTTCCGTACCTGGTGAGAAATCGAGATCAAGCAACTTGGCGCGGAACAGCAGATGCACCTGATTGATGTAGGGCAGGTTGTACATTGAATACAGTTCGCCAATTTCGACGCGAGCGTTGGCCTCCTCCAAGGTTTCGCGTGCCGCTGCTTCAGGGGTGGTCTCGCTGTTTTCCATAAAGCCGGCGGGCAAAGTCCACAAGCCATAGCGTGGTTCGATGGCGCGGCGACAGAGCAAAACCTGTCCTTCCCATTCCGGTATAGAGCCGACAATCAGCCTGGGATTTTGGTAATGAATTTCGCCGCAGGCCGTGCAAACATGGCGCAAACGATTGTCATCGGGCGGAATTTTCTGTGTGACAGATGCGCCACACAGGCTGCAAAAATTCATGGTGGGAAGAGAGTTCACGACTGCCTAGTTTTTAGACACACTGGCAGCTTGCGGAAAATTCTTATCCAGCACGCGTTGTGCGTCATCTCGCAGATTATACAACCCCATCGCGTTATAACTTTTCACCATAATGACCAGCGCGTCTTGTGTGGATGCCGTGTTGGGGTAGAGCGACAGCACCTCCTTGGCGCGGTTCACCGCCGCAACATGCGCGCCACGTCGCG
>CAZSPN010000027.1:12801-14152 GCA_964608835.1 uncultured Gallionella sp. | reverse complement strand
CATGAATTTCATATTTGGCGAGAGAGTTGACCAAGTATTGCATGCGCAATATCGCATCGGGTGCGTATCGGCTGTTGGGGAAACGATCAACCAAGTCCTTGAGGGCGGAAAATGAATCCTGCGCGGCCTTGGGGTCGCGTTCGGTGGGATCTTCGCCGCTCACCGAGCTAAACATATCGTTGTCGCCATTGAAGTGCGCCAAGCCTTTTAGATAGTAGGCGTAATCGACATGAGTGTTGTTTGGATATTGCTTGATGAAGCGTTCGGCGGCCGAAATAGCGGCATCGGCTTCGTTTTTCTTATAGTAAGCATAGGCGATTTCCAACTGTGCCTGTTGGGCATAACGCCCGTATGGATAAAGCGATTGCAAGGATTCAAATGATTTGATGGACTCGTCGTACATACTGTCATCGATACTTTTTTTCGCTTCTTTGTATAACTCCTCGGCGGATGTTTTTGTCTCGGCGACAACCTTGCCGTCAGGCGTTTTGGCGGCAGACTTTGAGCCGCCGGTACCACATCCGATTAACGTAAGCAGCAAGATTAAGGCTAAACTATGGCGCATGACTGAATCCGAAAAAAATTTGTCCGATTATAGCAAAGCCAAGCCGCTCAACGCCCAAGAAGTGATGGATGAGGGGGCTGAACATGACGATTTTGAGGCACTGCATTTCATTGTTCCCGTTGACTATGCGGGTTTGCGTCTCGACCAGGCACTTGCCAAATTGTTGCCTGAATACTCGCGCAGTCGTTTGCAGGAGTGGATAGCGCATCAGCAAGTAAAGTTGGATGGAGTGTTTCCTATCGCCAAACAAAAAATTTGGGGTGGCGAAACACTGGAAGTGCTGCCGCAACTTCATTTGTCAGAGCAACCTTATCTGGCGGAAGACATCGCGCTGGATATTGTGTATGAAGACGATGCCTTGATGGTGATTTACAAACCGGTCGGCTTGGTGGTGCATCCGGGTAGCGGCAATTGGCAAGGCACGTTACTTAACGCTTTGTTGCATTACGCACCGCAATTGGCCGACGTACCGCGCGCGGGGATTGTGCATCGGCTGGACAAAGACACCAGCGGTTTGATGGTGGTGGCGAAAACCCTGATCGCACAAACTGCCCTGATACGCCAAATGGAAGAACGCAGTGTGAAGCGTGAATACTTGGCGTTGGTGCATGGTGAATTGTCGCATGGAGGCACCGTAGATTTACCTATAGGGCGGCACTCCAGCCAGCGCGTGAAAATGGCGGTAGTGGAGGATGGCAAGCATGCGGTGACACACTATCAGGTCGAAATGAAATTCCCCAGTTGCACACTATTGCGCTGCCGCTTGGAAACAGGGCGTACGCATCA
>CAZSPN010000027.1:12090-12791 GCA_964608835.1 uncultured Gallionella sp. | reverse complement strand
TCGCATTTGAAATATCCATTGGTGGGGGATAGCGTGTACATCAAAGGTGCGCAAAAGTGTGTGCCAGAACTACGGACACTGCTGAATAGCTTTCCACGTCAGGCGTTGCACGCGACACGTTTGGCATTGACTCATCCGACCACTGATGAGGTGATGGAATGGCATGTGGCGATGCCCCAAGATATGCAGCAACTTGTTCGGGATATTAAGGTGATAGCCGATGAGCTTGCGTGACCATCTGATTATTCCTGACTGGCCTGCACCGCCCAATGTGCGTGCCTTGCAGACTACCCGTTCGGGCGGTGTAAGCTGCGCGCCTTACGACAGCCTCAACCTCGGCAGCCATGTGGGCGATGCACCGTTGGATGTCGCGCGCAATCGCATGTTGCTTAATACGCTGATGCCGAGTGAGCCAGTTTGGATGGAACAAGTGCATGGCATCGTGGTGGCGAATGCAGGCAACGCGAGTTGCTTGCCACAAGCAGATGCGTGTATTGCCACACGATATGCATCAGTGTGTGTAGTGATGACGGCGGATTGCTTGCCCATCTTGTTGTGCGATGGACAAGGCACTGTCGTCGGCGCGGCTCATGCGGGCTGGAAAGGACTGGCTGCGGGTGTGATCGAAGCCACGGTGCAATCGATGAATGTTCCTGCCCAAAAGTTGATGGCATGGCTGGGGCCTGCAATCAGTCAACCTG
>CAZSPN010000027.1:11503-12080 GCA_964608835.1 uncultured Gallionella sp. | reverse complement strand
AACCTGCGTTTGAAGTGGGTGCGGAAGTACGTGATGTTTTTATTGCCGCTGATCCAAAAGCAGAGCATGCCTTTACAGCGGGTCAGGGCGATAAATGGCTGGCTGACATTTATACGCTGGCACGTTTACGGCTTAACGGGCTAGATGTCACGCAGATATACGGCGGAGGCGAGTGTACCCATGCCAATGCAGAGAGATTTTTTTCGTACCGCCGTGATGGTGCGACGGGACGCATGGGGACATTTATCTGGCTGGAATAATTAGGGTGTGGGAAAAACCTGTGCGGCCAGTTTGCTGTCTACCTTGATTAAATCCATTTCATCACCGAGTATGTTCGCTGCTTCGATCAGCAAAACATCCTTGATTTTTTTGCGTGATTTTTCTGCCGCCAACTCTTCATCAATGCTGCGCTCATTGGCCTGCAGACCATCTTCCCCGGAGTCACCATGTTCTGTGCCAGCCGTATCGGCATCGCCATTTTTTTCGCGGAAATTTTCTTTTGCTTCACGCGCTTCTTTTTCTTTGCGCCGTTCGGCCAGGTTGAGCGAAACGGTACTGTTTTTGCGCCGTTCCTTGA
>CAZSPN010000027.1:0-11493 GCA_964608835.1 uncultured Gallionella sp. | reverse complement strand
CCTTGAATTCCGCAATGTCTTCAGATAAGTACCTGAAGCCGTTACTCTTTTCGATGCGCGCCTCGTGGCGAATTTTGAGCGCGGGCAATAAATCGGTTAAGTCTCCGGCGCGCGAATAATCGGCAGCATCAATTTGTACCCAGGGCAGGGCATTTTCATAGCTTGCCTCTCCGGAATCTTCGGCGTTTGAGGCGGAAGGAAAGCTGATGTCTGGCACTACCCCGCGCAATTGGGTGGTACTGCCGTTGATGCGGAAAAATTGGGCGATGGTCATTTTTAACTCGCCGAATTTTTTGGTGTTGCCCTGGGCAAGTTCATCCAAATTGATAACGGTTTGAACCGTACCTTTGCCAAAACTGGGTTCGCCGATAATTACCGCACGTCCGTAGTCTTGCATTGCGGCGGCGAAGATTTCCGAAGCGGAAGCCGATCCTCGATTGATAAATACACCGAGCGGCCCGTTCCATGCGACCCCTTCATCGTCATCGCGTTGCACACTGACATCGCCACCGGCATTGCGTTGTTGCAGCACGGGACCTTTGTCAATGAATAATCCGGTCATCTCAATGGCTTCGTTTAATGAGCCGCCTCCATTGTTGCGCAAGTCGATCAAAATGCTGTCAACTCGGTCTTTTTTGAGTTCTTCCAAAATTTTCGACACATCGCGCGATGCACTTCTGTAATTGGTATCACCTTTGCTGCGTGCATCAAAATCCTGATAAAACGCGGGAAGGGTAATAACGCCGATTTTGTGATTTGCCTCGCCATTTTTTACTTCGATGACGGATTTTTTGGCGGCTTGTTCTTCGAGGTTAATTTTGTCGCGCACCAGTGAAATCAGCTTGTGCTTTCCATCCACACCAACATTGGCGGGCAATATGTCGAGTACCACGGTTGTGTCTTTTTTGCCGCGTATCAATTCAACTACGTCGTCTATACGCCAACCCACCACATCGACCGGAGTACTGCCTTTTCCCTGCCCCACACCCACAATGCGATCACCGACTTTCAGTTTTCCCGACAACATGGCCGGTCCTCCCGCCACAAGTTCGCGGATGGTAGTGAACTCGTCCTTTTCAACCAGTACCGCACCAATGCCAACCAAAGACAATCGCATCGAAATGTTAAAACTATCCGATGCCTTGGGTCCAAGGTAATTGGTGTGCGGCTCAATGGACATGGCGTAAGCATCCATAAACATCTGGAACACATCCTCACTTTTGTTTTTGTAAACGCGGGAGAGCAATTTGCTGTAACGCTTATCCAGCGTTGAGCGAATATCTTTATCCTTTTTATTGGCCAGTTTTAACATAAGCCAGTCATTTTTAACGCGCTTGCGCCACACTTCCTGTATTTCTGCCTCGGAACTTGCCCACTCTCCCTTGCTGCGCGCGTAGTGATAATCTTCCTTTTGATTAAAGTCAAACCCTTTGCCGAGCAGGCTGCGCGCGTAGGTCAGCCGGTCAACAAACCGCCGTTCAAATAGATTGAAAATCGCGAAGGGTACGGTCAAGTCCTCGCCAAAAATGGCATCGTCGAAGCGGGTGCGCGAACTGGAAAAGTGGTCGATGTCTTCCTGGGTAAAGAATGATTTTTCGCCATCCAGAGCTTTGAGATAGCGATTGAAGATCTGCTCGGACATTGCGTCATCCAAAGGCATAACCTTGTAGTGATAACGGGTCAGTAACCGCGCGCTGGTGTGGGCGGCTTCAAGCTGCTGTGTCTGGGGGAACAGTATCGGCGGCGGAGCAGTTTCCGTCTTGGCAGCATGTGCTGTCGCGGTGAGTGCCAGTAAAATTAAAATTAGTCTATTGCGCATGTAAAAAACTCCAAGTCGCCCAATCGGGCGTAACCAAACTAGGCTTATGCTAACCCAAAATCAGTCAGCCGGATTTGCTCGTGGCTAAATTAGTACGGGCTTGTCTGGCAGTTCGTTGATGGTTTTGTTCGCACAGGGGTAGTGTTCGGCAAGATTTTGGCTGATGTGGCACATGCCCTCGATAACACCCTGTTCAAACCTTCCATCACGAAATTTCACCTCCATGTCGTGACATATTTTCTCCCATACTTGATTACCGAGTTTGGCATTTACCCCCCGATCAACCACGATCTCAATATCACGATCAGCCAGCAGCAGATAGACCAGCACACCGTTGTTTTGTTCGGTATCCCAAATACGCAATTGCGAAAAGACCTCGATAGCGCGTTGCCTAGCCGACTTGTTCGCCCATAAATCTGGCCAATCCAGCGAGGCTTCAACAGCAAAACAAATTTGCCCCGCGTGAGATTGTTCGCCCTGCTTAATGGCAAGCTCAATGTTATCCATGGCGTGGTCGGGCAAACAGCGTTTAACCGCCAGACTGCCCAGCCAAAAGTGTTTGAGAAATCGTTTAATGTTCATCACCATCCTCCGGATGCACCGCCCCCGCCAAATCCACCTCCGCCACCACCCCAGCTACTACCACCTCCACCGTAGCCGCCACCCGTGAAAATATCTCCGCCATAACCGCTTCGTCCCGAACGATAGTTGCTCGCATGGCGCGCTGTACCGCTGAGCAAGGACAATACGAAGGCGATCACTCCGACGGCCAGCGCGCCTGCTACGGGCATTAAAATCCACCAGGCAACACCACTGGCCATGCCACCCACCAAGGCGGCAGCGGGTAAACGTCCGAGCATGGTACGCAGTATGCCGCCAACCACCACCACTAAAACAAAAGTGAAAACGATGAGTGTTTCAAAGTTGGGCATTGCGCCTAGGCCTTGTTGGGGTGCGGGCGGCGGCAATGGTTCACCACTCACGACTTGCATCATAGCTTGCAGACCAGCGGAAATCCCACCCGCAAAATTTCCTTGCTTAAACGGTGGCGTGATCACCTCGGAAATGATGCGCTTTGCAGTCGCATCATTGAGCGCGCCTTCAAGCCCGTAGCCCACTTCAATGCGCATCTTGCGGTCATCTTTGGCGATGATGAGCAGCGCGCCGTCGTCGATTTTTTTGCGCCCCAGCTTCCATTGCTCCACCACGCGCAAACTGTATTGCTCAATGGCTTCTGGCTGGGTGGTGGACAGCATCAATACCGCAAATTGGGAACCTTTGGTTTGCTCGAACTCGGCTAACTGCGTGTCAAGTGATTGAACTTGCGAGCTGTTTAATGTGCCTGTTAGATCCGTCACATGGCGGTTGAGCGGGGGAACGGCAACTTCCGCACAAGCCGCATGAACCAAAAATAGCGCGAAGAAAAATCCCCGCGCCAAGTTACACACCATGGCTATTGGGCAGAGCCTGGAGCGGGAGGGGTAGATTGCGCACCGCCAAAATCAACCTTGGGCGCGCGCAAAATTTCTTTCTCGTTTTCTACAGTGAGAGAGGGTTTAATTTTGTAGCCAAAAATCATTGCGGTGAGGTTGGCGGGAAAAGAACGCACCGCCACATTGTATTCCTTAACCGCACCAATATATCGATTGCGCGCTACTGAAACGCGATTTTCCGTGCCTTCCAGCTGCGCCTGCAAATCGCGAAAATTGGCATCTGCCTTGAGTTGCGGATAATTCTCCGCTACCACCATCAGTCGGCTTAACGCCGAAGTCAGATCACCTTGCGCCGACTGAAACTTGGCAAATGCCGCTTCATCATTCAACAATTCCGGGGTCATTTGCATACTGCCTACTTTGGCGCGCGCTTCCGTTACACCCAGCAGCACATCTTTTTCATGTTCGGCATAACCCTTCACCACATTGACCAAATTCGGAATCAAATCCGCACGTCGCTGGTATTGATTCAATACCTCAGCCCAGCTTGCTTTAATTTCCTCGTCGGCAGATTGGAAGGTGTTATAGCCACAACCGGACAAACTCACCAACAGCATTAACATCACGAAAACGTTACGCATCATCACTCTCCTTTCACGCCAGCAAAATACGCAACATGCGGCGCAATGGTTCGGCAGCCCCCCATAATAGCTGGTCACCGCACACAAACGCGCTCATGTATTCCGTACCCATATTGAGTTTGCGAACCCGTCCCACGGCAATGTCCAGCTTGCCAGTCACAGCTGTCGGGGTTAGTTCCTTAACACTCAATGCACGATCATTTTCGACAAACTTAACCCACGCATTGCTGCCTTTAATTAACGATTCGATTTCCGCCAATGGCACATCACGTTTCAGTTTGATGGTCAGTGCCAGGCTGTGACAACGCATCGCTCCGATGCGCACGCACAAACCATCCACGGGTATGGTTTGTGGTGTGCCGAGAATCTTGTTGACCTCTGCGCAACCTTTCCATTCTTCCTTGGATTGGCCATTGTCGAGTTGCTTGTCTATCCACGGAATCAAGCTGCCCGCCAAGGGTGCGCCGAAATGTTCGGTTGGAAAATCCGTACCGCGCATGGTATCAACCAAACGCCGATCTATTTCCAAAATCGCCGACTTTTCATCCTGCAATAAATCCACTACGGATGCGTGCGCTGCACCCATTTGCTTGAGCAATTCGCGCATGTTTTGCGCGCCTGCACCGGAAGCAGCCTGGTAAGTCATCGACGATACCCATTCCACCAAGCCAGCATGGAACAAACCACCCAAGCCCATTAACAAAATGCTGTTAGTGCAATTCCCCCCGATGAAATTTCTAACGCCACGCGCCATCGCCGCATCAATCACATTGCGATTCACGGGGTCGAGAATAATCACTGCATCGTTTTCCATGCGTAATGTGGAAGCCGCATCGATCCAGTAACCCTGCCAGCCAGTCGCACGCAGTTTGGGGAAAATCTCGGTGGTGTAGTCGCCACCCTGACACGAGATGATGACATCCATCGCCTTCAACTCATCCAGATTATGCGCGTCTTTTAGCGGCACACCGCGTCCTTCGGCAGGGGCTGCACCTCCGGCGTTAGAGGTGGTAAAAAATATCGCGTCGATCAGGTCAAAATCTTTTTCCTCGCGCATACGCTGCATGAGTACTGAACCCACCATCCCGCGCCAGCCAATCAAACCAACCTTCATGTTTTCCCTCACTTAAATTTCTACAAAGCCGCAACCACCGCATCACCCATCGCGGTTGTGCCGATTTTATGCATGCCCGCTTCGGCGATGTCGCCGGTGCGCAAACCTTGCTGCAAGGTTTTACGTACTGCTGTTTCGATACGCTGCGCCACTTCATCATTTGCAAACGTATAACGCATCATCATCGCCACTGACAAAATCGTTGCAAGCGGGTTGGCGATGTCCTTGCCCGCAATATCGGGTGCGGAACCATGACACGGCTCATACAAGCCCTTGTTGTTTGCATCCAGGGAAGCCGAAGGCAACATACCGATTGAACCTGTCAACATCGATGCTTCATCGGACAATATATCGCCGAAAATGTTGCCAGTGAGTATCACATCAAACTGCTTGGGCGCACGCACCAACTGCATCGCGGCGTTATCCACATACATGTGCGATAGTTCGACTTGCGGATATTCCTTCGCCACATCCGTGACAATTTCGCGCCAGAACATGCTGGTATCCAACACATTGGCTTTATCCACCGAACACATTTTCTTATTGCGTTTCATGGCAATTTGAAAACCCACATGCGCCACGCGACGAATCTCGGATTCGCTATAGTGCATAGTGTCGAAGCCTTGCCGTTCGCCGCTATCCAATGTGCGTATGCCGCGCGGCTGACCGAAATAAATATCGCCCGTCAGTTCGCGCAAAATCATAATATCCAAGCCCGATACCAACTCAGGCTTCAGGCTGGACGCATACACCAGCTCAGGATAGACCATTGCGGGGCGCAAGTTGGCAAACAAGCCTAATCCTTTGCGAATGCGCAACAGACCTTGCTCAGGACGTTGCGGGCGAGGCAAATTGTCGTATTGATAACCACCTACCGCACCCAATAAAACCGCATCCGCTTCTTTCGCCAACTTCTCGGTCACGGCAGGAAACGGATCGCCTGCCGCGTCATATCCCGCACCGCCGATGTGCGCGTATTCCATCTCAATAGCCAAGCCGTCACTGCGTAAAGCGTCTATCACCTTCACGGCTTGTGCAACGATTTCTGGGCCGATGCCATCACCGGGCAACACTGCAATCTTCATTCACTAATTCCTAAAAAATTGTTAGGGCGTTTCTAAAAATTAAAATTTCTAAGCTAGCCAAGGCTGCGCTGCGCGACGCTTCACTTCATACGCTTTGATCTCATCCACGTGCTGCAAGGTCAGGCCTATATCATCCAGACCGTTCAGCAAACAATGCTTGCGGAACGCTTCCACTTCAAATTTGTAGCTTGCTCCGTCAGGCGCGACGATGGTTTGTTGCGCTAAATCTATCGTCAGCTTATAACCGATGGAGGCATTAACTGCTTTGAATAAAGCATCAACTTTTTCCGCATCAAGTCGAATCGGCAACAAGCCATTCTTGAAACAATTATTAAAAAAAATATCGGCAAAACTGGGTGCGATAATGGCTCGGAAACCGTAGTCTTCCAGTGCCCACGGTGCGTGTTCACGCGACGAGCCGCAACCAAAATTTTCTCGCGTTAGCAAAATCTGCGCGCCCTGATAACGAGGTTGATTCAACACAAACTCAGGGTTCACTTTGCGCTTGCTGTTGTCCATACCCGGCTCACCATGATCCAGATAACGCCACTCATCAAACGCATTCGGACCAAACCCCGATCGCTTGATCGATTTTAAAAATTGCTTGGGAATAATCGCATCGGTATCGACATTGGCTCTATCCAATGGCGCAACCAAGCCGTTCAACACAGTAAATTTTTGCATTATTGGGTCGCTGCCTTTTGTATCGCTTCGCCGCCTTTTTTGAGGTCTTTGCCAATCCCTTCCATGGTATTGCACCCCGCTAAAAACCATACCACCATTAACAATGCGATCGCTTTCATCTTAGCTCCTTTAATTAACACTCACGTCAACAAAATGTCCAGCAATTGCCGCTGCAGCAGCCATTTCAGGACTTACCAGATGTGTCCGCCCACCTTGCCCCTGGCGACCTTCGAAGTTGCGGTTGGAAGTTGAAGCACAGCGTTCGCCTGGCGAAAGCTTATCGTCATTCATCGCCAGGCACATAGAACAACCCGGATCCCGCCACTCAAAACCCGCCGCAATAAAAATTTTGTCCAACCCTTCCTGCTCGGCTTGTTGTTTTACCAAACCCGAACCCGGCACGACCATCGCCAACTTCACATTCGCCGCAATATGCTTGCCTTTGGCAATCGCCGCCGCCGCACGCATATCTTCGATGCGCGCATTGGTGCATGAGCCGATGAACACTTTGTCGATCTTGATTTCACTGATCGGCGTGTTGGCTGTCAAACCCATGTATTGCAACGCGCGCTGTGCGCCTTCACGTTTCACCGCATCGCCAAAGCTTGCCGGGTCTGGCACACAGCCATCTACCGACACCACCATTTCCGGGGACGTTCCCCAAGTTACTTGCGGCTTGATCGTTGCGGCACCCAGATTGACCACCGCATCAAATTTCGCCCCTTCATCGCTATGCAAAGTGCGCCAATACGCCACAGCTTGCTCCCACTCATTTACTTGTGGTGCAAACGGCCTGCCTCTGAGGTAATCAATCGTCGTGTCATCCGCTGCAATCATACCGGCGCGCGCACCTGCCTCGATTGCCATGTTGCACAGCGTCATGCGACCTTCCATGCTCAACGCCTGTATTGAACTGCCTGCAAACTCAATAGCATAGCCGGTTCCACCAGCCGTGCCTATCTTGCCAATCACAGCGAGTGCAATGTCCTTAGCGGTTACACCTTTGCCCAGCGCGCCTTCCACCACCACTTGCATAACCTTGGCTTTTTTCATCAACAAACACTGTGTCGCCATCACATGCTCGACTTCAGAAGTACCGATGCCAAACGCCAACGCAGCGAACGCACCGTGCGTGCTGGTATGCGAATCACCGCACACCACCGTCATGCCGGGCAATGTTGCACCCTGCTCAGGGCCGATTACATGCACGATACCCTGACGCACATCGGACATCTTGAATTCATTTACACCAAACTCCGCGCAATTGCTGTCCAGCGTTTCCACCTGCAAACGCGAGATTGGATCGGCAATACCTTGTGCGCGACCCGTGGTTGGCACATTGTGGTCGGCGACCGCCAAAATCGAAGACGTGCGCCACAACTTGCGACCCGCCAACTTCAGCCCCTCAAAGGCTTGCGGGCTGGTTACCTCATGCACCAGATGACGGTCGATATAAATCAACGCCGTGCCATCGGCTTCCTGCCGCACCACGTGGGCATTCCAGAGCTTGTCGTAAAGGGTTTGCGCGACCATATTATTTTGCTGAAAACACTAAAATTTAGAGCGCGAGATTATGCCACAACAACAGCAAGCCGAGCCACTTGCTGCCTACCTGACTTGTGACCTGATGCGATGGAATGCAGAGTTAGAAGCGTAGTTCCAACGCCTTGCACAAAAAGCGCATATATGGCGCAGCCTGTCTGAAACGTTCCACTACCAGCGGCTGCAAATCTCCGGAGGTCACCTCTGTCTTGCTCAGTGACGCAAGCGCGATGAAATCTTTGCGCTTCAAATCTTCCACCAGCGGATGATCCTTGGCGAAACCGCGCGGGGCATTGGCGAGCGAATCGCCTTCCAGCGTGAAATGCTTGCGGAAAGTTTTGTCGTCACGGGCAGTCAACCACGCATCACTCTTTTGTGCGACCGCCTCGCGTATCTTGAACAATGCATCTGCTTCGGGATGCCACAGCCCAATGCCGACAAAGCATTCGTCCGGTGCAATGTGCAGGTAATAGCCCGGCGCATGAACATCCTTGCCCACTTCGTGGCGGAACTGGATGCCGATGTTGGTCTTGTATGGCGTTTTATCCTTACTGAAGCGCGTGTCGCGGTAGATGCGCATCAACGAGCCGCCCACCTTTTTTGGTTGCGCCAGAAAATGCCGCGAGATCGCGGGCATCTCGTCCGACATATCACTGATGAAATTCAGCGCGGGCGTGCGCACAAAATCTTCATATTCCTGTTGATGCACCTCAAACCATGCGCGCTCATTATTTTCGGCTAACGTCGCAAGGAAGGTTAAGGTCTGTTTGGTGAAGTAACGGTCGGTCATGTCGTTTGCTCCTCGTAGAGAAGGAAAATTATTTTACGCTAGAGTAAGCAGTCCCTTAGCAATTATCAAGATACTTCACAAATGGCTTTGATGCGCATACCATGCGCACAGGAGGTGTCACATGAAAGCAATGCAAAGTAATCAAACGCGAAAACGCGCAGTTAACCTGACGCTTAATGAAGATTTGGTGTCTCAAGCAAAAGGTATGACGGGTAATCTTTCCGGTGTGGTTGAGCAACTATTGGCCGATTATGTGCTGAAACAAAACAACATGCGGCAAGAGAAATTCCAAAACGCCGAAGTGGCCGCAAAGGGATGGAATGCGTTTAACGAACAATCTGGTTCGTTTGCTGATGAGCATTCCACACTGTAATGGCGTCAGTTTGACGTACATAAAAATATCGGCAAGCAACGCGACGCGATTCCGTTCGTGGTTGTGGTGCAGTCTTCACTATATGAAAGCTATCGCCGCCGCGTCGTCGTTCCCTTGGTGCGACGCAGCACGCTGGATCGCAATTCCGCCTTCCTTGATACGCCGCTCAACCCTGTGTTTACGGTGAAAGGCATAAAAGTGGTACTGCATCCGCTGGAGATGGTCTCTGTTGCTACCGAACAGTTGGGTGAAAAGATTGCGACACTTGCGCAAGACGGCGACCGCATTATCGGCGCGCTGGATGAATTGTTGACACGCGCTTGGACGTAATCACGCAATCAAACCTGAGCTACCTCTGATAGTTCCATAGTTACAACCGAGTGAGGAAAGCAAACCATGAAGTATCGGCACTATAAAGGAGGCATCTACGAGGTTGTCTGCGAGGCGAAGCTGGAAGCCGACCCCAACGTCATGCTGATGATCTACAAGTCCGCAGATGGGCAGGTCTGGGCGCGGCCAAAGGAGGTGTTCTTTGAACTTGTGCAACATGAAGGGCAAACCGTGCCGCGCTTCGCCCCCATTTGCTGAAGTCATGAGCGGATTGATAAATTCTTTAGATCAGAAAGAATAAATGGACATCGCGAGTCTGCTTGCCCTGCTGGTGATAGCAATACTGGGATGGTACTGGATGCATAGCATCCGCATTCTCGAGATTGCGCGCGATGCCGGCAGGCAAGTCTGCATCAAGGACGAAGTTCAATTTCTGGATGACACTGTTGCCAGCACCGGCCTCGCACTGGCGCGTGACGCATCAGGACGCAGGTTATTGCGCCGCACCTATCGTTTTGAATTCACCGAAACGGGCAACAACAGAAGGGATGGTGAAGTGGTCATGCTCGGTGATCGCGTCGAGTCGGTAACGATGGAGCCGTATCAGATCGTGGAGTGAATGGGGAGCCGTGGTTGTCCCCTGAGGAATCTTTGGGATGGTTAACTCAGCCTGACCTAATTTCGTATTTTCTTGCAGATCAGAACGATATTGCTTTAGTACATACTTTGGGTGAACTAATCCAACTTATTCAAGAAGCTCAATTCTCTTGAGGCTAAAGCGATCTCCCGCAAGAAACACAGCAAGCCCAGAATGAGAAAGAACATAGCTGCGAAAAACGTACCGGCGACGATGTCCGGCATATTCAAGCCCATCTTCACCTCGACGAAGAGAGATGCGATAGACGTACACACACTCAATGCCGCCAGCGTGATCAGCCCGATAGACCTGCGTATCCAAGCAGTACGCCGCACAATGATCTCGAACTCATCCACATGCTTGGCACGTTGATCTTCATTCATCGTGTGAAGCACACGAGCACGGTCGATGGCTCGGCCAAGTCGGTTCACCAGCACAGAGAGGATAGAGCCAACTCCCGTCAACAAAAATACAGGGGCGACCGCATCGCGGATGGCAACGGACACACTTTGGATTTCGGGTAACGAACTTTCAATCATCAAACTTTCCTTAATAAACTTTAGTAGCTCGCAGAGCTTTGGAGTGAGGGGGCGTAGGGAATGCTGACCCCATTAGTTCCGATTTTGATTTCAATTTATAACGACACCGTTTCTTTGATGGGAAAAGACACCGCGAGAAATTAATACCTGGATTGTGTACGAAACGGCAGAGGTAGAAAGGCCAAGATGTTGCGCCACAGTCTTATGAATTCCAGTTGGCCATGGTTGAGACCTCTCGGTCTGTTCAAATGCGAAGCATGTAGCAGCGTGCAGTTTCTTCAGGTCACTCAGTTCTGTTCTGGCATTTAGGTATGCTTTCACTGCACTTCTCCCTGCACCTAAGATATCAACTTCTTCAACTGATAAATCCTCTCCAGCGCTTCCTTCGGACTCATCTCATCTGGTTGTAGGTCGCGCAGTGCCGACAGCAACGGATGTTCTTCCGGCTCCGGGGCTTCTGGTGCGGCAGTGAAAAGGTCGCCCTGCGGGTTCTGCGCGGCGCTGTT
>CAZSPN010000026.1:0-33016 GCA_964608835.1 uncultured Gallionella sp. | reverse complement strand
TTATTGATTCGGCACGGTGAAGTATTAACTCCGTTCGGCCTGAGCCTGTCGAAGGCTGCCAATCCATTCACATTTCGACAAGCTGTACGTGTGGCGTTGGGGCGAATGCCTCTTACAGCCACGGCCTACCTCTTGCGGGTGCAATGCGAACGGACCTTAAACATAATCTGGCCGGATCAATAGTTACTGCGAATGGTACTTGCCTGTAACTAATTTGTAATTAAATCCTGCGAAACTTGCACTATGAAAATTTCAATCCTTAACCGCATGAAAAAAACTGCCCTGGTACTCATTTCCGCTTTGGCATTTATGCCCAGTTTGTCTTACGCTTGGTGGAATGCGGAGTGGTCATCACGCAAAGTAATCACCTTGAGTGTGTCGCAGGAGGGCATCAAAAATACGGTAGCGCAAGCCCCGATTTTGGTGCGGTTACATACCGGCAATTTTGATTTTGCCAATGCCAAAGACGACGGTGGCGACATTCGTTTTGTGGCGGATGATGACAAAACACCGCTTAAATATCACATCGAAAAATATGATCCCATCAACGAAATGGCGTTGATTTGGGTGCAAGTTCCACAGCTTGTCGAAGGCAAAGCGACGACGATTTATCTTTATTCTGCCAACCAGGAAGCCGATGCCGCCGGTGATGCAGCGAATACTTACGATGCCAACACGATTGCGGTTTACCACTTCGGAGAAAAAGATGGAATGCCGCAGGACTCCACCGCGAACACCAACCATGCGGCTCAATTTGGAGCCAAGCTGGACACGGCTGCGCTGATAGGCGGGGGGGCAACATTTGACGGAAAAAGTGTAATGACTATTTCTGTTTCGCCATCACTCAAAGTGATTGCAAGCCAAGGTATGACGGTATCAGCCTGGATCAAGGTGGCTTCTCCGCAAGCCAATGCGATTTTGTTCCAGCAACAAGACGGTGCGCAATCGCTGGTTTTCGGTATTGAAGCAGGAAAACTTTACGCCTCGTCGGCTGGGGTAAGCACACCGAAGACGGCAGAGGTGGCGGCAGGTTCGTGGCATCACGTTGCCTTTACCGCCGGGCAATCACTGACGGTCTATTTGGATGGTGTGGAGGTTGGCGCAGCGGCTGCACCCGTCGCGGATATGCAAGGCAATGTCACGGTTGGCAAGGGTTATGTGGGCGAGTTGGACGAGCTGGAGATTTCCAACGCGGCACGTTCGGCTGATTGGGTTAAGTTGTCGGCCAAAGGTCAGGGAGCAGATTCTTTGTTGTTGGGTTATGGAGAAGACGAAGCACCGGGTAGTGAAGGCGGGGAATCCTACTTTGGCACGATTCTGCATTCGGTCACGCTCGACGGCTGGGTGGTAATCGGCATCTTGATGGTGATGGCAGTGATTAGCTGGTTGGTAATGGCACTGAAATCGATGGTGATCAACAAAGCCGAAAAAGCCAACAAAGCATTTTTGCACGACTACAAACAGCTTGCGATTACCGAGACGGGCAAGCTTGATGCGAATGACACTGACGAAGATGAGGACATTAGCGACTCACCTTTGTTGACTTCGATGATTGGCAAACATGACCACTTTCAGGATTCACCGCTGTACCATATTTACCATACCGGTGTGCAGGAAATTAAACGCCGTTTTGGTAGTGCCGAAGTGGGACAACAAATCCTCTCGCCTCAGGCGATAGGCGCGATCAGAGCCAGCATGGATGCAACCCTGGTGCGCGAAAACCAGAAGCTCAATGGCTTGATGGTGCTGCTCACCATCGCCATCAGCGGAGGCCCATTTCTGGGGTTGCTCGGAACGGTCGTGGGTGTGATGATTACCTTTGCAGCGATTGCGGCAACGGGTGATGTGAACGTGGCGGCGATTGCACCGGGTATTGCGGCGGCTTTGGTGGCGACGGTGGCGGGTCTGGGTGTGGCGATTCCCGCTTTGTTCGGTTACAACTACATCGGCAGCAAAATCAAAAACGTCTCGGCAGACATGCACGTGTTCTCGGACGAGTTTGTCGGTCGTATCACCGAAGCGTACACGCGCTAGGTTGACCATGAAAGTTCAGGCCGAAAACGAACCGTATGACGAGATCAACATCACGCCGATGCTGGATTTGGCGTATGTGTTGCTCATCATTTTTATTATTATGACCACCGCATCGGTGCAGGGTATCAAGGTCAATTTGCCCAAGGCGAGTGTCGCGCCGAGTTTGGCAAAACCAAAAACCAAAGCAATTACCGTGGCGCATGACGGAAAAATTTATCTCGATACTTATCCCGTAACAATGGTGGAATTGGAGCGCAGCTTGAAAGCTGCCAAGGCTGCGATTCCCGATTTACCCGTGGTCATCAAAGGTGATGCAAAAGTGCAATATGAGAAAGTCATCGAGGTGATGGATTTGCTGGGGCGACTGGATATAACCCATCTCGGATTGGTTACACAGAAGCTGGTGAAATAGGTTTCACCGATGAAATCGAAAAAGAGTTTACGCAGGCGATTGCCGATGCTGTTGGGCGGAGCGTTCATGCTCATCGTTATCGTGGGCGTGGTATTTCTAATCAGGAACTTTCTGGATAATCCGGATAAGCCCAACACGCGCAGGGTTCAGCAGATTTCAATCATCAAGCCGCCGGAGCCGCCCCCTCCCCCGCCGCCGGAGGTAAAGCCACCCGAAGTGAAAGAAGAGGTGAAACTGGATGAGCCCCCTCCGCCACAACCAGATGCCCCCCCGCCCGGTGCAAATCTGGGATTGGATGCGGATGGAAAAGGCGCGGGTGATTCGTTTGGTTTGGTGGGCAATAAAGGTGGGCGCGAACTCACCATCGGCGGGAATGGCAGTCGTTTTGGTTATTACCTGGGCGGATTGCAGAAGAATATCCGCGATGAATTAAGCCGCAACGAAAAATTGCGCAAGGGTGAATACAAGGCAACGGTTGCGCTTTGGATTAGCCGAACGGGTAACGTCGAACGATTTGAGATGTTGAGTTCAAGCGGGGAGGCAGAGGTGGATGCGGCGATGAAAAAAGTGTTGAGCATCATCAAACAATTTGAAGAGCCGCCGGCGGATATGCCGCAACCCGTAAAGCTGCGTATTAGTTCGCGTTGAGAACTGGGCATCATTAAGGAAATAAGTTATGAAAGTTAAGAGTCTTGCACCGTTGTTTTTTGCTTTGGGGGTGACTTCTTTTTCGGCGTTTGCCGAAGATAAAATTGCTCCGCCGGTTGATGTGCCTGTGCAGACAGATGCTGCGGTGGCAGTGCCTCAAGCCGAGGTTACGTCTTCTGCAACAGAAGCACTACCGGGCACGGATTCAAAAGTGCTTGCACCTGCTGCTACCCAAAGTGATGCACCCGTATCCGCCGATGTGGTGCGCGTGCAATATATTCCCGAAGTGGTGATGCGTCAAATCAAGGAAGAAATCCGCCAGGAAGTTTTGGCACAGGCCAGAGGCGAACGCTGGGGTGATCCGGGTACATTACCTAGTTGGTTGAATCGTATTTCCTTTGACGGTGACTTTCGTTTGCGTTACCAGCGCGACGGTTTTCCTGCGGGCAACACACCGCCAGGTTTTTACAACCCGGTTGGGTTGACTCAAATGAGTAATACCACCGACACGCATAACTATTTGCGCGTTCAAGCGAAATTGGGCATGAAAGCGAAGGTCAGCGATTATTCGTTCGTGGCGTTTCGTTTGAGTACGGGTACAACCACCAATCCGGTTTCCAATAACCAGACATTAGGCACGGGTTTTAACAAGGCGAGCATGGCTTTTGATCGCGCTTATTTTCAGAGTAGTCCATACGGTTGGCTGACCGTGAACGGTGGCAAGATGCCCAATCCTTGGTTAGGCAGTGATCTGGTATGGGATTCGGATGTGAATTTTGAAGGAGTTGCGGCGCAGTTGAAACAAATTCCGACCGGGCAATGGAGCAGCTATTTAACTGCGGGTGCTTTTCCATTCCAAAACATCCAGCGTTCAGATTCGGTACTGGCACATTCAAAGTGGTTATACGGCGCACAGTTAGGCACGAAGTGGACGGCGATGAATGCTTCAACCGCGCAATTTGGTATTGCTTTGTATGACTACAAACATGTGGAGGGAATCCCCAATGCAAATGCAGGCGATCATTTTTTTGATGCTAGCGCAGCGCAAAGTATGCAAAAGGGGAATTCGCTGATCAATATCAACGCTGACACTAATACCACGCCTTTATGGGGACTTGCCTCAAAATTTAGGGAGCTGAATGTCACAGCTAAAATGGATTGGGCGGCATTTGATCCCGTGCATGTGATGTTAAGTGGTGACTATGTAAAAAATCTGGGTTTTGACGCGACAGAAATTTCGCAACGTTCCGGACAGGCTGCGCCTGTTTCAAAAGTCACCGGCTATCAGGCAGTGCTGGCAGTTGGAAATACGCGTGTCAAACAACAAGGTGATTGGCAAGCCAGCGTTGCCTATAAATATCTGGAACGCGATGCGGTTCTGGATGCGTTAACCGATTCAGATTTTCATCTGGGTGGTACGAATGCCAAGGGTTTCATCCTTGGTGCTAGTTATGGTTTGGATAAAGAAACCAATCTGGGTGTGCGTTGGATTAGCACCGATGAAATTGATGGGCCACCCTTGTCGATTGATACGCTGCAAGTTGATTTGAGTATGCGGTTCTAACGTGCGGAGCGTGTGATATGAAAACATTTTTTCAATTGTTGATGTTGTTGCTGACAGGCATGTTGTCTATTAGTGCGATGGCCGCAGATAGTCCAAAGGATAAACAAGTACGCCGTATGCAGTTGATGTTGAATGCGGCGCAACAGGAAAAAACAGATCTGACCGGTCAAGTTGAAACGTTGAAAAATAAAGTCAGCGAACTGGAATCCAAGCGTGCTGCACTTGAAAAAAAATTAGGCGGGCAATCCAGGCAGTTAACCGAGCTTGCCGATAAACAACAGCAGGCCGACTTGCAGGATAAGCAGCAACAGGAAGAGCTAACCAGCAAATATCTGGAGTCAGAGAAAAAATTAAAGCAGATGGAAGAGCAGTACGCATCCGTCAGCAAAAATTTACAGCAGAACCAGTTCGATAAAGAACAAGAAAAAAAGCGGCTGGATGGCGAAGTAAAAATTTGTGAGAAGAAAAACGCCGAGCTTTACCTGTTGAACGCCAAGCTTATGGACAAGTATCAATCCAAAGGCATGATGGAAGTCATGCGCCATGCTGAACCGTTTACCCAGTTGGAAAAGGTTCAGATGGAAAATCTTTTGCAAGAGTATCGCGACAATATGGAAGCCAATAAAATCTTCCCCGGCGGCGTGCTTGCGCAGGATACGCAACGCCCCTGAGCAAAAATGAAAACGCACACTTTCATTGGGGTGTTGTTTGTCGGGTGTGTCGGAATGATGCCTGCACAGGCAGACGTGTTCGCTTATACCGATGACAGCGGTACACCACATTTCAGCGATGTGCCAAATGATGCGCGTTACCAGCTTTATCTGCGTTCAGAACAAGCTATCGCGCATGTCGATATGCAGCAAGCAATCCCGGCGACCTACAATAAAAATCGTGAGAAATTTACGTCTGAGATCAAACGGGCGGCATCGTTATATCAGGTCGATGAAGCCCTGCTACACGCTGTGATAGCGGTAGAGTCCGGCTACAATGCCGACATTGTTTCAAAGAAGGGCGCGGTGGGTTTGATGCAGTTAATGCCTGGTACGGCGAAACGATACAAAGTCAAAAATTCATTTGACCCCGCACAAAACATTCATGCCGGTGCGAAATATTTGAGTAGCCTCCTTGCTCAGTTCGACAACAATGTGCAATTGGCATTGGCAGCCTATAACGCGGGTGAAAACAATGTGCGCAAATATGGTGGACGTATTCCGCCATTCCCCGAAACCATTGCTTACGTCCCAAAGGTGCTGGGTTTATATGAAGGATATAGACAGTCACTTCATTAAATAACGGGCGCGATTTACATCACCATCAACCATGGTTTACCCTGTAAAAGTGGCAGCATATGTCCCGTTAGTTGAATTTTAGGGACATTTCTAGTTGATCGAAAAACGATACCCACTACCACGCACCGTTTGAATCAACCCGTCTTTTTTCACTGCTTCCAATTCCACTCGCAGACGACGAATATGCACGTCAACCGTGCGCTCTTCAACAAAAACCTGTGTACCCCATACCTGATCGAGCAATTGAGTGCGGCTATAAACCCGCTCGACATGGGTCATAAAAAAATGTAACAAGCGGAATTCCGTCGGGCCAAGATTAATAGACGCGCCGTCAGCTGTAACCCGATGCGCCGACGGTGAGAGTTCCAACCCGCCCGCCACCACGGATTCATCCGACATCGCGGGCAAATGACGGCGCAACACCGCGCGTATTCTCGCCATCAATTCACGTGGTGAAAATGGCTTGGTGATGTAATCGTCCGCGCCGGATTCCAACCCCAAAATCTTATCCCGCTCTTCACCGCGTGCGGTGAGCATAATGATGGGTACGTCTTTTGTGCGTGCATCGGTACGAAATTGCTTGGCTAAAATCACACCGCTGGTATTCGGCAACATCCAGTCCAGCAAAATCAAATCGGGAACCTGATTCTTAATCTGCGCCCAAGCAGTTTCGCCATCTTCGGCACGCATGGCGTGAAACCCTGCTTCCACAATATTAAACGCGAGTAATTCCTGAATTGCAGGCTCGTCTTCTACTATCAAAATTTTAGCTTTCGCCATTTTTCAAGCTTCCTTTAAAACACTCATAGGAGCGTCGCTTAGGGTATGAAGAATTTATGACAGGAAGATGACATGTATTTAGGTGATTTGAAAGCAGTAAGTGCAGGCTTGGCGCAACTACCTACTGGGAATATTTTAGTGCCAAGAGGAACGTTAAGAGGAACGGTTCCCCTTAGATCTCGACGGCTGCTACGGCCGAGATTAAGACAGTCACGGCGACTTGTAGTCAAAAATGCTTCTTTAAAATTACCCAAGAAAATTTTAGTCACCGTTTAGTCACCAAATAGTCACCGTTTGGTCACCAAGAAATTTCCTCGTATTTTATGAGTACAAGTTACATCGCCAAAAATACCAATTATTGGCGCGCTCGGCGGGAGTCGAACCCACGACCCTCGGCTTCGGAATCCAATAGCTATAGTAGTTATACTATGACTTATAATGATTAAAAAGTGTTTATATTTGTTTTTATTGATTATATTAATTGACGCCAATATTTATCATATAATTGACTTTCGCCTTATTAGCATTCACCGTCACATTTGACCACGATTATACAGTAGTATGCAAGCGTCTGATTTTTGACCGTTGGTCACTTTCAAAAAATGTCGCCGCTTGGAAAATTAACTCTCCAAATCTCCTCAGCATCTTCACTATCCGCAAGTGAGATTTCTCCCGCGTTGCGCGTATTGGGATTTCGGGCTTCGACTGCTGGACTTCATCAAGTCATATCCGTTTCGTCCTCACTCACTTCTCACTTCTCAAATCTGGAGCAACATTTTCCAAACGCAAAGAAAATTCTGAAGGATTTTCAAACGTGCAATGAGATTCAAAAGATAATCAATTCATTACCCAGCTTAGATAAAGAAGACCCGAAACGAAAATCGCAATCAAAAAAATATGCGCCATTTTGCGATGCACTAGCGAGTAAGGAATTTAAGCACATTGATTTTGTAAAGTATCCTCGCGTTGGAGAAATGTTCGCATTCTTCTGGCTTATCCACGCCAGTGCTCATGCAGAACCTGGGTTAGCTATATCCCCTGAACTGGGTAGTCTTTTAAATCTGTCCCTTAACCTTGCCCGCTCGATGTGGATGGTAGTTGAGGACAACCCATCGTTCACCACCAAATGGAAAATATCACTGCAGGATAATTTGTCTGATTGGCTTGCCGAAGCTGGTAAAGCCATTGAACAAGCCTCCAAAAGTAATCTGGCAATATCTATCTCTAGTCGGGATATTCAGAATGGATTTGAGCAGGCACGCCAATTAATTGGCAAACTAACAACTGCTCATGAAAGTGACCCTTTAATAATTAAAGACGGTGACGAACAACAGCCTGAGTTTTCAGAGCGGCGCGGTGTCGGGCTCGATGAGCGGGAGCGGCTATCTATCCACCATAATGCATTCCAAGACTTGGAGATTAAAACACTCGCGAAAAATTTGCGGGGCATCATTGAGCCCAAATCCGACTCGATGCAATCAAAACTACTTCACTTGGATGCCTTACCCCCTTATTACATTGAGTCTTCCATCATTGCGCTTGCCCTTGCAACTGGTCGGGGCATTGAGGAGGTTATTAAGTTTCCTTTGTGCTCTGAGTTTGATGAATATTTTGAAAATGAACTGTTTGGCGGTGTACCGAAGTTCACTTATCCAATCTGGCATCGCAAAATTTCAGATGAATGTCATTTAAAAATACCCCTTCCGTCCTTCCTGAAAGATCCGACATCGCAATTATTCAGTTTCGATCTAGCTGAAACGGTGGAGGATTGCCTTCCCTATTCAATTACATCTTGGAGTACTCGGTGCTTGGATTGGTTAATGGGGGAAAAACTTTTAGGATCTGAACATGAAATCAATCGGAGAATCAGAGATGCACTTGTCCGTGAATTATATAAATCAACCGCAAGTCCAGCCATACTGCGAATCATCGCAACGCCCATCTCGGATATTCATTTCCATAATGAATCGTTGTCACGCTATGTGAATCCATTGGACGAGCGCACTTTAAGTGCGTATGAAAATGCTTGTACAAACATTTTCCACAAATACGGCGCACCCAGAAACTTATGCAAAATCCTGTCAAACAATGACTTTGCAGTAAGTCAGAAACAGCATCGAGAAGTGGCTGAATTTTTTCAACATCAAATCGACATTGCTGAACAGGCTGATGATTTCATCACTCACCACAATTGGTTGGCTCGATACATATTGATGTTATTAATCGTTGCAACGGGGCATCGAAAATCGTTATCGCCTTTCTACTTCCCTTGGGATATTCTCTTCGAAGAAAATCTCGCTTTTGTGTGTGACAAACTAACCGTTGGCAGCGAAGCTCGGTTTGTGCCTATCCCTGCTTGGCTCACTACGCTAGTTTTAGACTACCGTAATCATCTATACACACTCACCGATCGCTTATCACAATCCGCGCCGGAATTAGCCATGAAAATCCATCATCTCGCGAAGGGTGGAGATTTACATGTGCTTTATCAAGGCAAGGAAATGCCGGACAACTCACTAAGAAAAGGTAAATTAGGTTTTGGCCTCTTCTTTAAAATTGACGGCAAGTTAAATGGAAAAACTATCTCAACTGCCGATCTGGAAATGTCCTATTCATCGGTCTATGCAGGCAAGATAGGTGAATTCAGGAAGTCAGCAGCCAACTCACTTTGGATCAGTGGATATAGTGGACATCAAGTAGAAGCCTTCCTTGGTCACAATGGAGAGATGCATTGTTTTGGAGAGTCCTCTGCCTGGTCGGTTACTGGATGGGCAAATGATATTCGAGCTTGGCAGGAAGAATATTTAGGGCTCAGGGGTTGGAATGCAATTCGATTAAAGCGTGCCTCGGCAAAAGAATCCAAATTATCAATTCACGAAGTGCCGTTAATGAGCACTTGTGGCGATTCTTATGAGGGTAGAGACAGGAGCATACAGCAGGCATTGGCAACGGCGACTAAATTAGTCCGTTCAAACCTGCCGTCGATATGGTTTTTGGAAGAGCAATCTACGATTACTGATGAGGATGTACGACTATTAAAGGAGTTGGTTGAGTCTAAATTAGTCAGTGATCTCGATGCTTGCAAACAGGTCAATCGTGCATTAGCACAGGAGATTGATCGAATCAGGAAGGATATTGGCAAAGTTTCCTCATCCATTGCGAACCTGACCCGGACTGAGCCGTGTCCCATCCCAATCTTTGCCAGTCGGCATTTCGAGATCGCATCCCGCATCAGAATCTGGTGGCATGACCAGATTGGAAAATCTCCAATGAGAGACTCGGAAGAGGCCGCAATCCTTCGACTCGCAGAAATTGGTATCAGCCTAATCATCTGTGATGCTTTGCTGGATAAGGTAACCTGGGAATTCATTCTTGAGGAAATTTCGCTGCATGCAACGACCAAGGCTCATGGATGCTTAAATGTGCACACTCAAATTTGGAAGAAAAACCGAATTTACGATAAGACCGTGACTTTTTCACCAACTACTACAGCACTGATACTGGGTTTTAAATTTAAGCACGCATCATTCAAACCCAGCGATTCAACGATCAAAGAAGTTACCAAGAGAATTAACCGTCTATTACTAGGCGCTCCGGTAGCGCACGCTTCTGAAAAGTTAGACGTTACCAAGCTGATTGATGTGTTTAAGTCCTGGTGGATCATTCGATTGCCCGGCGCACAATATTCGGTTGCAATTGGTGAACACTCAGGACCTGCTGCTGACATTTTGAGTGAGTGTGCGATGTACGATATTCCTCGTGCAAATTCAGTTCCACTTAAACCATTGGCAAGTCCCTCTGCAAATAAGGGAAAAATAAAACATGATGCAGATGCGGCACACGGATTCATCAACGATTTTCTGAAAAATGCGGAAGGGTCACCGGAGTTGAAAAATGCCTCGACTCGGTATCAACGTCAAAGACTCTCGCGATTACTCATGGATTTTGAATTGCCCAAAGTATCAGGTCTTGTTGAACACCGGGCAGACCACCAAATCGTTTTGTTGATGCTTGAGTTCCTGTTATATCTGCTGGAAGAAGGAGGGAAAGTAAAAGAGGTCCTGACCTTTAGTGCTATTCGCACCTATTATTCCAACGTACATAAATTACTCAACGTTCTCTGGGATAAAAGCGTTTCTGATTTTTCAATGGAAGATTTTGACAACGCCTATCGGGAATTCAAAAAAATTGCTGAAGGTAAAAAAGTTAATCTGGGCACGCCCCTGTCGCTTTTCCATAAATTCATGCGCGAAACATATGACGCGCCACCCTCACTAGTTGCCAATACGATTAAGCGACTTCCCATCCAGTGTCGCGCAACTGTCATCACACCTCAGCAACATGAAGACGCTTTGCATCAAATTGGCAGTTTTGTGAAAGACGATGGACAAATCATCCCCCATACCAAAAACTATCTTTACCTCGTCTATAACCACGCGGTGCGCTCAAAAGAAGCATATGGGCTACGTGCAAATCATATTCTCTCAACAAATCCTGTCACTATAAAAATAGCCAGAAATGCTTCACGCGATTTAAAGACAGGCAATTCATTACGCACTACACACTCAATGTTTGCATCCACGGAACTATCCAAACATTTTTCTGGTGCAGTGGAATTGCACAAACAAAGTACCTCCTCGAACGCTTATCTATTTGACGACCCAGAGCATTTTAATTCGAATAATAACGCTAACAAGCTATACCCCGCATGGCGAATCGATCAAGCTGCGACCAATGTGCTTAGATCTATAACCGGCAATCCCCGAGTTGTTCCCTACTCGATGCGCCACAGTGCCGCAACAAGATTGACCCACTGGGCTTTTATTTCACCTCGGACCATCCCTCTATCCAACCATGTTGAGAAAACACTAAAAGGCACGCTCGATGAAAAAGCATTTTTCTCCTGCTTCGATCAAGGCTTTTCAGCTTGGCCTTTCTGGATTGATCGGGTTGGGATGTATGTAGGTCACTCTGGTGTTAATACACTAATGAATACCTACTGGCATACTTCAAGTTTGCGCTTGGCCGAACACACTTGGTTTGCAGCAGAGAAAATGCCTCTCTCAGAATCCCAGCTTGCCAATATGCTGGGGCTAGTTAACTCAGCGATTTCTCACCAGAAGAAACGATTGCAATCTTTGGTCAATCCTGAAACGTCAGGTGACAATAAAATTGAGTCCCTCATAATTCATTACGTTGAAAAGTCTGACCTGCCTATAATCGGCCATCTTTTTATCGATGAGCTTTCGCATAAGGCCCCAAAGAAAAACAGTCACGATTCCAGCATGAATTCGGATGCGATTCGATGGAAAGATTACGACAAGCTATTGTGTACGCGTCTCGATAAGTCGCTGACTTTAGATCAGGCAAAAGAACTCTCAACCAGATTTGCGCTCAACAAAAAAAAGTCACATGCATTTATAGATGCCTACACTGATATCGTCCAAGAAACTGGCTTTGCTGATTTCGAACCTAACAACTCTGAAATATTGGCAATCAGTTCCAAGCGTAATCTTGGGGTTACTCGCGGGGCGATTGAACGCGAACGCGGTTTATCAACCGCCAATAGACTAGCCACATCAAGTGAGGAATTTACGCCAAAACTCATCGAGTTTGTTCACCTCTGGATTGCCAGAGTCGATAGTAAAAAACCATGGTTGGTTGCTCGCAATGAAAGTGAGTTTCATTTAATGGTTGAGGTGCTTCTCAAATTTGGCGTGAATGAAACTCAACTTGAATATTGCTACTGTAATTTTGATCAGCAACGATTAAGTAAATTACTTACCAAGCAGCAATTGGAGCGTTCAGTTTCACAGCAGTACAGATTGAGCAGAGGCCCACAAGAAATTCGAATGTCTGAAATCGGTATTCGGGTTGAACAAACATCTCAATCCAAGATTGGCGATAACCGCGATACGCATCGCTTGATATTAATGCTGGCAGCCATTTCACGCGCGGAGTTAAACTGAGCAAAATCATGTTTCACTGTTCACCGATTAGCTAACTTTTTGAACCATTCCTTTGAACTAGATTGAACCCTTTTCCTAGCTTCTAACAAATAGCAGTAGGGGTTGAATATCGCCGCTATCTGCAGCGCGCAAGGCGGCGATGTAACGAGAGCGCGTTTCGGTCGCTTCAGTCAGGCTCTTACTGCCCCAAGTAAATCTTGGTTGCCCCAGCTTCTGTATCAACAGATCGGCCATCATCCGCGCATGCCTTCCATTCCCGTTAGGAAAGGGATGTATCAAAACCAACCGATGATGAAAACGCGTGGCAATCTCATCGGGTCGATAGGTGGCGTGTTCAATTTGGTAGTGAACATCCTTCAGCAGATCATGCAATTTCACGCCGACCTGCTGCCATTCAACGCCGATATTTTTGTCAGATTGTCGGAAACTACCCGCCCAACTCCACGTTTCACCAAACATTTCCTTATGCAACTGGCGCACGAATACTTCATTGAGGATGTCTTTACGTTGCCGTCTCGCCCAAGCTTCACCTTGCAGAATGTTCAACTGCTCCCATTCGTTGAGTTCACCTTGAGTAGTGATGTGCTTGGGAATCAGACAGTCGAGTTCATCCGCATCCAGTGGCGTTGCTCCCGGCAGGTATTCAAGATTTACCGCCATAGTTCCCGCCTAGATCCTTGGCTGAGACTTGTTGCCATTTCTTTCGCTTGAGTTTCAATTGCATCATCTGAAGTGCTCTGCGCCTCAAGTGCCATACTGTGTGCAACTGCCGCCATTCGCTCACGTGCAATTTTTTTAGCTTGCTCATCCAGAGTTTGTGCGATCGTTTTCTTAGGCACGAGTGCATATTGCAATTCACATCCCAATGCCTCTGCCACCCGACGCAAACTACCTAGAGTGATGCTATCTTCTGCTTCAGATATTTCTAAGCGATGTAAAGATGACTGAACGATGCCCAGCCGTTTTGCCAGGTACGCCGCTGGCATGCCGAGCGCCTCGCGAATGGCTTTAATCCATCCCGATGGGGGACGTGCGGGCAACGCTGATGTGCGCCAATGCGTCAGGGTGGCATCCAGCTGACGTTGCTTAAGTTCTTTGAATTGCGTTTTCATGTGATAATTATGCATCATAACGCTATTATGTCAATATAATATATGCGTTATAGGGAATAAAATATGAATATAAATATGCATCAAGACACATAATGCTACTTTAAGTTTGGGCTATAAGCCCTATTTAATTACACACAAATTTCTCACATCTCCATCAGCATGAAACTCCATTCAATTTTCCTTTTTTATTTCAATTCCAGTTTCCAATAAGAATTTGCTTGGGCTTTTCGTTGAAGACAGAAACAGTGAGTCCTTTGCCCTCGTTATGCCAACATAAAAAAGACGTCTCTCCTCTTCGAAAGCTGCTTGTGTGATTAACTTCACGTCTGGAATGATTCCTTCTTCAACTTGAAGTATCCAAACATTTTTGAACTCCAGACCTTTTGCTGAATGAAGAGTCCCTATACACACACCTGGCACTTGGTTTCCATTCTTGTGCTCGCTATTCACTCCAATCATGATGTTCTGCAGTCTTCTTTTTAAGGTTCCGCTCATGCCTGATAATTTTTTACTAGCGATGTTTAACTGATTTATTTCTTTCTGAAGAGATTTTTCTCCACGTATATATCTTTCATTTAATTGCCCGACGAACCAATTGAATACACCTTGAATAACATGGCTGGTTCTTTCATTGTTCAAATCACTTTCCCAAATTTGCACCAACCCGGAAAATACCAAAATTTTTGATGACACCTCATTACCAAATTCCACAAGGTGAACTTCCCGCGAACAATGCACAAACAATTCAAAATCATTGTTGTAAAATTTTGAGCACTTAGCCAAAACTCCTTGGTCAATCCCTGAAAAATGTAGTGCTGAATTGAGGCCTGCCATATCACCAATCACCACGGAATACAACAGTCTCAAAGCAAAGCAAACAGGTTCTTCAGACCACTCATCCTTTTCTTTGAACGAGTATGGAATTTTATTTTTGGCCAATGCAATTGCTAATAAATTTAAGTTGTATTTGTTTCTGGCAAGCACAGCCCATTCTCTGTCCTTAACACCAATCGAATATTTTTCCGGACAGAAGTTTTCATTATTAGAGCAAGCACTAATTATTTTGCTCACGGCTAATTTTGCTTCAGCAATTCCGTCTGCGCATTGCCAGGCCTCTACACTTCCACCATTGCCTCTCTCCGCGACAATATTTTTTTTGATTCGATTTGAGTTAATTGCAATGACCCGATTCGCGGCATCCAGTATTTCTTTTTTACTTCGATAATTTGTATTCAACAAAAATTGTTTTGCAACAAATTCATTTCGGAAACGCATCATTCCCTCGTACCCCTCAGCTCCTCGAAACTTGTAGATAGATTGATCATCATCCCCTACCAACGTGCAAATCACTCCAGCTTTAATGTGCTCGATGCACCATGCAAGTTGCATCTGATCCATGTCTTGCGACTCGTCCACAAACAGACACTTGCTATTAATCGCCTTTAGTTTCCCACAGCGCATTAATTGAACAGCTTTAAAAATAATTCCTTGAAAGTCGATGGCATTGTCTCTTTCAAGCAAATTTTCATAGCTTGAGAATAGTTTTCCAAGGTCGTCGTTAGCGGGTTCAAAATCTGGATTGGATCTGCATTGTTCGATAAATCCAGTTGCAGTTTTTAATTCCATATCTTTAAATCCGCACGCCTCCATCGCGCGCTTTATATATTGTTTCGCATGAGCTTCATTAATTATGGTGAAACGGTATCCACCTTGTTTTAGTTGTTCCAGTGCAAGCGCATGGAATGTTCCACTATCGACTCTTTGGGCGGTGTGCTTACCAACAACCGAAATAATTCGCTTGCGAATATCTACAGCAGAATCTCTAGTGAAAGTGGCAATGGTGATTTTTGCCTTTAAATCGATCTTTAATTGGTATTCAGCTTTCTTCGCTAACGTGAGTGTCTTTCCGCTGCCAGGGCATGCCAGCACCAAGGCATGGCTCTGGCATTCGACTACATTTTGTTGATTTAGACTGAGTAGCATATCAGTTCCTTCTATTAAACAGAGGAGAGAAAATATGCCTGAATTAATTTAAAACGCGTTCCCTCAAACCCCCTCAAAAATGGGTCGAATAGCGATCAGGCGAAGGTAATTTCTTTGCTACGGTCATGATCACTCCTCTTTGAAGTCAGGCAGTTTTCTGCCAAATGACCGTTTACACAAAAATTCTTACGAGTCGTTTAGGGAATTGCTGTTTTAATAATTCTATTAACCTAAATTTTCTACAACCTATTTGGAAATCTAATTTCATTAGAATGCAGCAATTGACGATGTTGCCAAAGTACAATGGACGAAAATCTAAATTTACAAATCAAAAATGAATCGCACTAATTTATCTTCTTTCATCTGGTCGGTTGCCGACCTTCTGCGTGGTGACTACAAGCAATCCGAATACGGCAAAGTGATCCTGCCGTTTACCGTGCTGCGCCGCCTCGACTGCGTGCTCGAAGCGAGCAAGGCCGCCGCCCTCGCCGAGAACGAAAAACAAAAGAAAGCCGGGCTGAACCCGGAGCCGTTCCTGTTGAAGAAGACCAAGGTGGGCTTTTACAACACCTCGCCGCTGGACATGAAAAAGCTCATGGGCGACCAGGACCATATCCGCGAAAATCTCTACAGCTATATCGGCGAGTTTGCCCCGGCGGTGCGCGACATCTTCGAGCGCTTTGAATTTCATATCCAGATCGACCGGCTGGCGCGGGCCGGGCTGCTGTATCAGGTCACCGAGAAATTCACCAACATCGACCTGCACCCCGAAGCCGTCAGCAATGCGCAGATGGGGCTGGTGTTCGAAGAACTGATCCGCAAGTTCGCTGAAATCTCCAACGAAACCGCCGGAGAACACTTCACCCCGCGCGAAGTTATTCGCCTCATGGTCAACCTGTTGTTCATCGAAGACGACGAAGTGCTCTGCAAACCCGGCGTGGTGCGCACCATTTATGATCCGACAGCGGGCACGGGCGGCATGCTCTCCTGCGCGGGCGAATACATCGAAGAACACAACCCGGATGCGCGCCTCACCATGTGCGGACAAGAACTCAACGACGAGTCTTACGCCATCTGCAAAGCCGACATGCTTTTCAAGGGGCAAAGTGTTGGCAACATCATTCCCGGCAACACCCTTTCCGAAGACGGCCACCCGCATACCAAATTCGACTACATGCTCTCCAACCCGCCGTTCGGCGTGGAATGGAAAAAAGTCGAAAAAGAAATCCGCAAGGAGCATGAAACCCAAGGCTACAACGGTCGCTTCGGCCCCGGCCTGCCGCGCGTCTCCGATGGCTCGTTGCTGTTTCTGCTTCATCTCATCAGCAAAATGCGCCCCGCCAAAGATGGCGGCAGCCGCTTCGGCATTGTGCTTAACGGCTCGCCGCTCTTCACTGGCGGCGCAGGCAGCGGCGAAAGCGAAATCCGCCGTTACGTGCTGGAAAACGATCTGGTCGAAGCCATCATCGGCCTGCCCACCGACATGTTCTACAACACCGGCATCAGCACCTACGTCTGGATACTCTCCAACCGTAAGCCGGAACATCGCAAGGGCAAAGTACAACTCATCGACGCATCCTCTTTCTGGCAAAAGATGCGCAAGAGCCTGGGCAGCAAGCGCAAAGAATTGTCGGACGAACACATCACCGAAATCACCCGCCTGTTCGGTGAATGCATCGAAGCCGAAAAAGACAGCAAGCCCATCAGCCGCATCTTCAACAACACAGACTTCGGCTACCGCACCATCACCGTCGAGCGCCCGCTGAAAGATGCCGCAGGCAAAGTCGTGCTCAACGAAAAAGGCAAACTCAAAGGCAAGCCGCAAACCGATGCCAACCTGCGCGACACCGAAAACGTCCCGCTCAGCGAAGAGGTGGAAAGCTACTTCAGGCGCGAAGTGCTGCCCCATGCGCCTGATGCATGGATAGACCACGACAAAACCAAGGTTGGCTACGAAATTCCGTTCAATCGCCACTTCTACGTGTTCGAGCCGCCGCGCAAACTGACCGAGATTGATGCCGATCTTAAGCAATGCACGGATCGGATTCTGACCATGATTGGGGGGCTGTCAGCATGAGCTTGCAAGCTTCATTATTAGTACGCACCCCTCTTGACATGATTAATTTTGGGGTTGCCAAGTATCCAAGTCTATGTATAATTACTCCTAACACACCCGTCATGCCTCTCAACGATGCACACTCTGGCGGGTTTTTTTCGTCTGGGGTTTATAAATGACAATCTACGATAAACCCTCTCTCACGCCTGATGAACACATCGCCAAGCTGAAAAGCCGCGAATTGGATATTCCCGACGAAGCCAGAGCGCGTCTTTACCTTGCCAATATCAGTTACTTCCGGCTATCGGCATATACCCGTCCATTCTATGTGCCGAATGCATCGCCGCACCGATTTATTAAAGGCACAAGTTTTGACGATGTCCTTATGCTCTACGTCTTTGATCGCGAACTTCGGTTGTTGCTGACTGATGCTATCGAAAGACTTGAAGTCGCATTGCGCGCGCAACTCACAAATGCACTTGCTGAACACTATGGCTCCCACGGCTATTTAAATCCGGCTATTTTTAATACCCGCTACAACCATACCTGGATTATTGAAAAACTGACCGAGGAAGCACAAGCAAGAGAAGTTGAACTATTCCTTGCGCATTACCGTGAAAAATACACTGCAGCACCGACGCAGCCACCCATCTGGATGGCGATGGAGTTGCTCACCTTCAAAGCCGTTTCCAACCTATACGCTAGTCTGCGGAATGACAAAGATACAAAGCGTATCAGTCAGCACTTCGGCTGGCATCACACTATTCTGAGTTCCTGGTATCGCAGCCTTTCCGACCTACGCAACCTGTGTGCCCATCACATGCGCGTTTGGAATCGTGAGTTCGGCAGCCGCCCCGTCATGCCCAGAAAGCCGCCCAAAAATTGGCCGCAAGTTCCCGAGGCAATAGCCAGTGGCGCGCATGTGGACACACACCAAACCATCAACCCTCAGCGTCGCCTCTACATGCAGCTCGTAGTGATCGAAACGTTGATGCAAGTAGTCAATCCTGAAAGCCGCTGGGCCGAACGACTGGTCAGCTTGCTCGATGCACACCCCAAGGTATCACGCCCGCACATGGGCTTCCCGCCGGAATGGGAGCAAGAAGCCATTTGGCGAAATGCGGTGCAAGCCGCACGAGGAATAACTGCATGAGCCTGCCGCGTTACCCAAAGTACAAATCCAGCGGCGTGGAGTGGCTGGGCGAGGTGCCGGGGCATTGGAAGGTGAAGCGGCTCAAGCATGCTTGCCATGTTTTCCCCAGCAACGTGGATAAAAAATCATACGACGATGAAACGCCAGTGAATCTTTGCAACTACACGGACGTTTATTACAACGAGACAATCACCGCCGATTTGGAATTCATGGAGGCAACTGCATCGACCGAGCAGATTGCCAAGTTCACGCTTCGAGCAGGCGACACGATTATCACCAAAGACTCGGAGACCGCCGACGACATCGCCATTGGCGCTTATGTTCCAGCAGACTTGTCCGGCGTAATTTGTGGCTATCATCTTTCGATGATTCGCCCAATGACTGACACCAACGGTGCTTTCGTCAAAAGGCTGTTTGATTCCACTTACGTGAAGTCTTGTGTCGAGGTACGTGCAAACGGCTTGACCCGTGTCGGTCTTGGTCAGTATGAAATCGACAACCTTGAACTTCCCTTCCCTCCATTAGATGAACAACAAACCATCGCCGCCTTCCTCGACCGCGAGACGGGGAAGATTGATGCGTTGATTGCCGAGCAGCGGCGCTTGGTGGAGCTGCTAGCGGAAAAGCGGCAGGCGGTGATTTCGCACGCCGTCACCAAGGGGCTAAACCCCAACGCCAAGATGAAAGATTCCGGCATCGAATGGCTGGGCGAAGTGCCGGCACATTGGAATCAAACCGCAATGAAGCGGGTGTTTCGTTACACCGTTGATAATAGGGGGCGAACTCCTCCAATCGAAGACACAGGAATTCCAATGTTGGAGATCAAGCACATCGAGGGCGACGGATGTTATCCAAAGCAAGTCTTCGAGAAATTCATTTCACAAGACACCCATGATGAATTCTTGCGGTGCTACCTTCAACCAAACGACATCCTGTTTGGAACTGTCGGATCGGTCGGCAAAGTCTCTTTGGTCCCAGAGGGTTTCAAATTCTGCATCGCACAGAATGTGGTTGGATTTAGAGCAGCAATGAACCAGAGCTACAAATACCTTTACCACCTGTTAGGAAGTGGCATATTCCGAGGCTGCTTGGCCAAGGCGAATAAGGCGAACATTCAGGACAGTATTAAGGTCTCGGATATTCTTCAGGAGAATTTGTGTGTTCCTCCCTACGCTGAACAACTTGCGATAGCCAACTTCCTGAATCCGGAACTTGCCAAGTTCGATGCGCTCACCACCGAAGCCAACCGAGCCATCGCGCTGCTGCAAGAGCGCCGTAGCGCGCTGATTTCCGCCGCTGTCACCGGCAAGATCGATGTGCGATCCCACTTTTCAAAATTGGAGACGGCATGAGCTGGGAGGAGATGTCTGTCGATAAGCATCCATGCCCATGTGGCAAAGGCACATATTCCGTCACCCACCGCATGGATGACTGGAATAGAACGAACTCTTCCATGCATATGGATTGTGAAGAGTGTCAGTCGAAATATGTGCTTTTCAGCGAAAACCAAAACCGTGGCGGTTTGCCGCATACGGCCAGATTCTGGATCTGTAAAGAAGCTGAAGTCGAATATTGGCACTTGCGCGAGGCAGCCGCAACCGCCCGCAGACAAGTAAAGAAACTTCGAACCCAGCGTTACCTCCCGCAGTGGATGGCCCTATTTGTGGGCAAGAACAAAAAGCAGGCATGGGAGATTCTGACAAATGATGGCACCAGATATCCCGCACTGGGCACTTTTTATCAGCATACGAAAGTTGAAGGGTTAGAAGCATATCTTGAAAGGCATTTTAGTAATGCCGACGACCGAACCTGGCTGGAGATTGAGACGACATTGGGAGTAGATGATCGAGAAATATCCGATCTGGTAAGGCTGGTGGATGAGTATGAGAGTAATGCGCATGATTTGGCGTGGCGGGAGAAATTTCCAAAATGAGCAATCTGCATAAAGAAATCGGGAACGACATCTGCGCGCACCTCATCCTGCAGGGTTACGACTGAATCCAACTATGTTTAAATGCGCGCCATGACCAGAATTTCCGTCAAGCCAGACATGCTTCGCTGGGCACGTGACCGTGCCCGGCTGGATGTGTTCGCACTTGAGGCGCGATTCCCTAAGCTGGCAGCATGGGAGACTGGCGATGTTCAGCCTACGCTCAAGCAGTTGGAAGACTATGCGCGTGCCACGCACGCGCCTATCGGCTATTTCTTTTTGCCCGAGCCTCCGGCTGAGCCGATGCCGATACCCGATTTCCGCACCATGGCAGATCGGCTTATCGCCCGACCCAGCCCCAATCTGCTGGATACCATTTATGCCTGTCAGGAGCGACAGGCGTGGTATCGCGATTTTGAGTTGGTGAATGGGGTGCCGCCTTTGCCTTTCGTCGGCACACTGAATGTCGGTGTTGCGCCGGTGCAGGCCACAGGGCAGATTCGGGGGCGATTGAATTTCGATGTGGATGCGCGTCGCGACTGCCGCACATGGACCGAGGCATTGCGCATGTTCATCGAGCAGGCCGAACAGGCTGGTGTGATGGTGATGGTCAGCGGTGTGGTGCTCAACAACAATTATCGCCATCTTGATCCGCAGGAGTTTCGCGGCTTTGCGCTGGCGGACGCACATGCGCCGCTGGTGTTCATTAATGGCGCAGATAGCAAGGCGGCACAGATGTTTACGCTTGCCCATGAGTTGGCGCACCTTTGGCTGGGTCAGTCTGCGGTCTCTGATGTGAGCGCCGGTGAGACTTCCGATAATGCAATTGAAACCTGGTGTAATCAGGTGGCTGCTGAACTGCTGGTACCGATGAACGTCTTTATGGCTGAATTGATTGCCGACGAGCCTATGCGCGACACCCTTTCCCGCCTTGCCCGCCGCTTCAAAGTCAGTACCCTGGTTATTTTGCGCAGGTTGGCAGATGCAGGGCGTTTGGATCGCAACGCTTTTTTTAGTGCTTACCGCGCTGAATTGGAGCATTTGCGTAGTCTTGACGCTGCCGGTACCGGAGGTGGCGATTTCTATCGCACGACGGCGGCGCGCGTCAGCAAGCGCTTTGCCCGTGCGCTGGTGGAAAGCACGCTGGAGGGGCGCACGCTCTACCGCGATGCTTTCCGTATGCTGGGTATTGCCAAGACCAGCACGTTCAACGAGTTCGGCCGTTCCCTGAACTTCCCGATCTGATGGCTTACCTGCTCGACACCAACATCTTCATTCAGGCCAAGAACCTGCAATACGGGTTCGACTTTTGCCCGGCCTTCTGGGAATGGCTGGAGCAGAACAATGCGGCGGGTGCTGTATTCAGTATTCAGCAGGTCGGGGATGAGCTGCAAGCTGGCGGAGACGATCTAGCAGATTGGGCAGGTGCGCGTGGTGATGCATTTTTCTTGCCTCCCGACGGCTTAGTGTTGCCGATGTTGCCAATTGTCAGCTCTTGGGCTGCTGGACAGAATTACGAACCCGCTGCTGTGAATACCTTTCTGCAGGTAGCAGATTACTGGCTGGTTGCCCATGCCCTTGCTCACGGGCATACGGTTGTAACGCATGAAGTGCCTGCGAATTCGACGCGCAAGATAAAGATTCCGAATGCATGCGTTGCTCTGGGTGTGCGATTCATGTCACCTTATCAAATGCTGCGGCATGAGCGGGCGAGGTTTATTCTTGGCACTACACCGGACTAATGCATGAGCCTACATAAAGAAATCGAATTCGAAAACGATATCTGCGCACACCTCGCTGCGCACGACTGGCTGTATGCCGAAGGCGACTTTTCAAGCTACGACCGCGCCCGTGCCTTGTTCCCCGCTGATGTGCTGGCCTGGGTGCAGGCTACGCAACCGCAGGCGTGGGAAACGCTGACCAAGAACAACGGCGCAGCAGCAGAAGCGACGTTGCTCGACCGCATCCGCAAACAACTGGATGATCGCGGCACGCTGGATGTGTTGCGCCATGGGGTGGAGATGCTGGGGTTGCGCCAGCCCTTGGTGCTCGCGCAGTTCAAGCCTGCCTTGGCGATGAATGCCACTTTGCAAGCGCGGTATGCCGCTAACCGATTGCGCGTGGTGCGGCAGGTGCGCTATTCGCTGCATAACGAGAATGCCATCGACTTGGTGCTGTTCCTGAATGGCATTCCGGTGGCGACGGTGGAACTGAAGAGCGATTACACGCAGAGCGTGGAAGACGCGGTGGATCAATATCGTTTCGACCGCCACCCGAGGCCGAAGGGGCAGCCTGCCGCCGAACCGCTGCTGGATTTTCCGCGCGGGGCGCTGGTGCACTTTGCGGTGAGCAACAGCGCGGCGATGATGACCACGCGCCTGCTGGGCGCGGCAACCACTTTCCTGCCGTTCAACAAGGGCGACGAGGGCGCGGCGGGCAATCCGCTGAACCCGAACGGGCATCGCACGGCTTACTTGTGGGAAGAGGTGTGGGCGCGCGATAGCTGGCTGGAGATCATCGGTCGTTACATCGTGAGCAAGCGCGACAGCAAGAAGCAGATCGAGAAAGTTATCTTTCCGCGTTATCACCAGCTTGATGCGACGCGCAAGCTGCTGGCGACTGTGCTGGCCGAGGGGGCGGGTCAGAAGTACCTGATCCAGCATTCCGCCGGTTCCGGCAAGACCAATTCCATCGCGTGGTCGGCGCACTTTCTTGCCGACCTGCACGATGCGCAGCACAAGAAGCTGTTTGATTCGGTGCTGGTGGTGAGCGACCGCAATGTGCTGGATGCGCAGTTGCAGGAAGCGATCTTCGATTTCGAGCGCACTTCGGGCGTGGTGGCGACGATCAAGGGGGAGAGCGCCAGCAAAAGCAAGGAACTGGCCGAGGCACTTTCCGGTGGCAAGAAGATTGTGGTGTGCACCATCCAGACTTTTCCATTCGCGCTGAAGGCAGTGCAGGAATTGGCGGCGACACAGGGCAAGCGCTTCGCGGTGATCGCCGACGAGGCACACAGTTCACAGACTGGCTCGGCGGCGGCCAACCTGAAGGCGGTGCTTTCTGTGGAGGAGTTGCAGGAGCTGGCCGATGGCGGCGAGGTGAGCACGGAAGATCTGCTGGCCGCGCAGATGGCAGCGCGCGCCAACGATGCGGGCATTACCTATGTGGCGTTCACCGCCACGCCGAAATCCAAGACGCTGGAGTTGTTCGGACGCCGCCCGAATCCGGCGTTGCCCGCCGGGCCGGACAACCTGCCTGCGCCGTTCCATGTGTATTCCATGCGCCAGGCCATCGAAGAAGGTTTCATCCTCGATGTGCTGAAGAACTACACGCCGTACAACTTGGCGTTCAAGCTCGCCAGCGAGGGGCGCGAATGGGACGAGACGGAGGTGGAACGCAGTGCGGCGATGAAGGGCATCATGCGCTGGGTGCGACTGCATCCCTACAACATCAGTCAGAAGGTGCAGGTGGTGGTGGAGCACTTCCGCGAGAATGTTTCGCCGCTGCTGGAAGGCCGCGCCAAGGCAATGGTGGTGGTCGGCAGCCGTATCGAGGTGGTGCGCTGGCAACTGGCCATCGATCAGTACGTCAAGTCGCAAAACTACAAGATTGGCACGCTGGTGGCGTTCTCGGGCGAAGTGAACGACAAAGATTCCGGCAGCGATCCTTTCACCGAGAACAGCAAGACGCTGAATCCGAACTTGCGCGGGCGGGATATGCGCGAGGCTTTCAAGACAGACGAATATCAAATTTTGCTGGTGGCGAACAAATTCCAGACCGGCTTCGACCAGCCTCTGCTGTGCGGCATGTATGTGGATAAACGGCTGGCAGGTATTCAGGCAGTGCAGACTTTGTCCCGCCTGAACCGCGCCTATCCGGGCAAGGATACGACCTACATTCTCGATTTTGTGAATGCGCCGGAAGAAGTGCTGGAAGCGTTCAAGACCTATTACGCCACGGCGACGCTGGCGGGCGTGACCGATCCGAATCTGGTGTACGACCTGCGTGCCAAGCTGGATGCGGCGGGGCATTACGATGACAACGAGGTCGAGCGTGTGGTGACGGTGGAGCTGAATCCAAATGGAGCGCAATACGAACTGAATGCGGCACTGGAGCCGGTGGCGGATCGCTTGCTCAAGCGTTATGCCGTGGCGCGCAAAGCTTGGCAAGATGCGCAGGCGCTGAAGGATGCGAAGGCAGCCCAAGCCGCGCAAGATGAAATGAATGCACTGCAATTGTTCAAGCGCGACCTCGGCACATTCATGCGTGTGTATGCCTTCCTGTCGCAGATTTTTGATTACGGCAACACGGCTATCGAGAAGCGCGCCATTTTCTTCCGCCGCTTGCTGCCGCTGCTGGAGTTTGGCCGCGAGCGCGAAGGCGTGGATTTATCCAAGGTGGTGCTGACCCACCACAAGCTAAAAAATCAGGGCAAGCGAACTTTACCGTTGGGTGTGGGCGAACCGCTGCCGCCGCTGACTGATCCGGGCAGCGGCCAGTTGCAGGAAAAGGAAAAGGCGCGCCTCGCCGAAATCATAGCAAAGGTGAACACGCTGTTCGATGGCGAACTGAGCGACGACGACAAACTGGTGTATGTGAATCATGTGTTGAAGGGCAAGTTGCTGGAATCCGACATTCTGACGCAGCAAGCCAGAAACAATACCAAGGAACAATTCTCCAATTCACCCGATCTCTCTTCTGAAATCATGAACGCGGTGATGGATGCCCTCTCCGCGCATACGACAATGAGCAAGCAGGCGTTGGATTCAGAGAAAGTGCGCAGCGGGCTGAAAGATGTATTGCTAGGTCCGGCTAGATTATATGAAGCGTTGCGAGAACGTTCTATAGCAGGGTAAATTCGCTCTAGTCTAAACATTAATTGAAAATGCAGCCAATAAGCACTAATTTAACTAATTCAAATCACAATTGTAAGCTTACTTCGTTATAAGAGCTGTGCTGCTTGCGCGTCAAACATCGTCATCAACTCTCCATTTGGGCTTAGTTAACTGTTATTCGAATATTCAGTATGCAGTAGAGGATGAAGTTGACGCTCTTAGCCTAGCCGTGAGTACTGGCATGCAATGCAGGAGCTCCAATCAAAGTAACAGCGAACGACATCAAGAAGTAACGCACCACCACTCCAGCACTAAAACAACAATGCCCCTGAATCAGGAGCGTTGTTTCTGGGACAGTTACTGAAAATTGTATTTCCACTCCCCAAAACAGAATCACTCAGAATGAAATAAGCTGATCTGATAGGGTCGTCCGTTCAGATGCGCTTGATACGCACCCCAACCATCTCGGTTCGATCCACAGCGTTGCATCAAATCTTCTGTGCCAGACAATCGATCCATACCAGATAAGAGCATCGCTTCGATCATTGCAGGCTTCCGAATGCCCAGCCATTCTGGAGCAGATGGTGAACAAGTCAGGCAATGTAGCAAAGCCATGTAGTGATCCTCCGGCATCAACAAATTACACTTCGCCTTGGCTTGAGCGATCCATTCAATCACCGTAATCTTGTGTCCAAGCAACTTGCCGCGATCCGTAAATTTCCACTCACCAGTTGCCGACAGTATGTATTCATCCGCCTTACCGGCATCGTGTAGAATCCCAGCCAGAATTCCCAAACCTGCGTTTGCCTTCTCCCGATGCTGACTCAACAGCTGTATCGACTGTGCAACCTCAACGGCATGATGCAAATTACCGTTATCTGCCGCATGGTGACCGTTGAGAGATGAGGGCACTAAGCAAAATCGTTTGAAGCGTTGTCCCTCCCAAAATATCGCGTTCAACAGAAAACGATAAGAGCGCGGCAAACCCTCAATTAGCTCAGCAGCCTGCCTGACCAAATCACGGTCATTCACCCAACTGTACGGTACGGTATGAAACAGATTTTCCCAAGGCTCGGGACGTTCCATCAGCACGAGGCGGCTGATCTTGATCGCGCCTCCTGCACAGCTCGTACTACCCAGCCAACGCGGTGAAACCAGATCGCCAGATTTCAGACGCAAGTCGGGATGGCTGACATTCCAGCTCACCTTAAGTGATGCCTTATCGTGATACAGCGTAGCTGTACACTGGGTACTTCTATCATCAACAGCTAGCTGATGAATCGATGTCAGCCGAAACAGCTTGGGCATCGTTGCCAGATTGGCTGGTGTCGAACTTTCTTTATACCCGAGACCGGATAGTGCTTGATGCTCAGCAAGTTTATTCATGGCTCAACTCCTCGACCTTGGTTTCCGTATGGTTTGATTGAGCGTCATTGTTTTGCAACATCAGCCGCTCAAATGCACTGCCATCCTGACGGGTCAGGTTGGGTACAAAGCGTGAGTACACACGGAACAACATCTCGGTCGTGGTGTGTCCCAATTGACGAGCAATCCACTGAGGGCTCTCACCCGATGCCAGCCATAATGTCGCAGCGGTATGGCGAGTCTGATAAGGCCGACGTCGTGTCAGCCCCAAGTGGCGCAGCAGCGGATACCACACGCGATTGGTGATGTTCTTGTTATCCAGTGGTTGTCCATTGCGTGTGCAGAATACAAATTCACATTTGTTCTTCGTCACTTTCTCCTGTTCTTTGAGTGCGTCATACACAATCTGCGACATCTGGATTTCGCGTTGTGACCCATCATTTTTTGTGTACTCAATCTCGCCAAGCACGATGGTTTCGCGAACGAGGATCAGGCGACGTTCAAAATCGACATACTTCCATTTCAGCCCATCCGCTTCACCTGTGCGCATGCCGGTGAAAAAACGCATGGTGTAATAGCTCCGAAAATCCGGACGGATTGTCGCCAGTATCTTCCTCACCTCCTCCAAGCTGAACGGATCACAATCAACGCGCTTCACTTTAAGTTGTTTGATATTCAGAAACGGTGTGCGAAAATCATAACGGTCGGATGCTTCCGTAATGACCTGCCTTAGCAAGTTCACTAATTTGTTGATGCGGCGATTGGACAGTATGGTTCCCTTACCTCGCGCCTGGTCTTTGGCGAGCTCAGCGCGATAAGTAAGTATGTCTGTCTTGGTGATTCGTCCGACCTCCCACTCTCCCCAGCGGGGAATGACACGACTATCCAGATCAGAGCGAATCACCTTTTTGTGTGATCGGCGCCACTCAACTGCCTTTTCTTCGTACCACGTTTCCACAAAATCACGCAGCAGTGGTGTGCCCGCTACGCCAGACAGGTTCTGATTCAGCGTCCCTGAAACCGCCTGAGCAACTGGGCTTAACGCGACGGGTGGTACGGATACTTCAGGGTTAAACTTCTCTGCATTTTTGCTGCCGGGAAAAAAGCGTAAGTAGTCAAATGTTCCCGCCGTAATTTCCGATTCGACACGCTCAACCAGTTTTTGTACCTTCTTGCGATTCGCAGCATTGTCCGCGAGGGCGGTTTGTTCACGGCATCGAGCCCCGTTAAAGTAAAAATCGATAATCAAGCAACCTGTACGTTTTCGAACTTGAATACTAGCCATAGCACACCTCCCCATTCGCCATAGGAATTGCAAGAGAACTACCCGATGCTTTCATGTCACGCTCGATTGATTCCCAGATATACAGAATCTTGCGGCCACCGAAAGGACGGAAGTAATGAACACCTTCAAGTAAAACACTATCCTTGAGACGTTCCCGGATAGTGCGAGGGTCATAGTGAATACGATCTGCTAAAGCATCAGTTGTCAGGTAAGTCTGGTTCATTTCAAATCTCCTTTGTTGTGTTTATAAAACAAGTGATGCGTAAACTCATCACTTGTTGCCACTATACACAACTTTTATGCAATTTAAAATATGTTTTGCTAAACTTACGCAACAAATGAATTAAGGATGCGTCATGCTTAGATTTCGATTAAAGGAATTAATCGCAGAAAAGGAGTTTCAAGAAGGACGAGGGGTGACGATGATTGAGATCGCCAACGCCACTGGAGTTCATCGCTTAACACTTGCTAAAGTTGCTAATCACCGTGGCTACAATCCGACAGCAGATGTTCTTGACCGCTTGTGCAATTATTTCAAGTGTCGGATTGAACAACTTGTAGAACATATTCCTGACGAAATTGAGAATCTTGATCAGCAATAAAAGATCTTGCAGATTTGTATTCTTCACGCTCCTACCATGCATCAAAACTCAACCGTTATCAGCCATACGAATATCTGACTAAGAGACAGAGCGATGAATATTTCTCAACAAACAGAAATTGATCATTTTCTTACTACTGGCGAATACGACAGCACATTTGCAACATGGACGGGCGATACTTTTTCTGTGGGTGCAAGTAGAGGCGACACTGCATTGCGCAACGCACTCATTTCAACGGTTCTATTTCGTGCTAATCAAGTTGATGTGCCTGCAAGTTGGATAAATATCGATCAGAAAATAAATACGCGTGCGAAATTTTCGCCAATGGTGCAAGGACTTTTTCCACAGAAAGAGCATTCGATTATTCTCGATATGCTTGAGCACTCAGTCGTCTTCCTTTCCCCGACAACAATAATACCCGTCCTCAAAAATATGCCTTGGCTCAAGACAGCCTGGGACTTGGCGAACATTTACCTATCCAGCTTGAATGCAAAACTGCTCACAGATGACGTACCAGCAATCGTTGGCATCAGTGAAGAAACAACGTGCTATGTTTCCATGGAATATTTTCACAATGACAATAAGTTTAATGACTACGTAACTCACGAGGCTGCACACATCTTTCACAACTGCAAACGTAAGACGATCGGACTCCCCGAAACCCGTCGTCATGAATGGTTGCTCGATATCGATTATGCCAAACGTGAAACATTCGCCTATGCCTGTGAAGCCTATAGCCGCATTCTTGAGCTTGGCGGAACACGCGCAATTCGAAGCCAGCTTTTGTCTGAGCTTGCAGAAGGCCCGATGCCATCGGACGATAAAGTTCAAGCGCCTGAGTATGTCGATATTCTTAAAGAAGCCGTTGCTGCCAGGAATGGCTGGAAGCGCATTCTTAATCGTTGCGCTTCCCAAAGTGCTATTCGTAAAACGTGAATGAAAATGATGGTATTGCGAGTTGGTCGGTTGTAGTAAATCAAAAAGTAAATGCTGAATTTGATTAAAAGTTGAATCAATTTGCGCAGCTGTTGATGCACAAAATTGTATACAAACTGCGTTGGAATTCATTACAAAAAAGGCGGAGATCACTCTCCGCCTTGTCGCATATTGACCTACTAAGTCGTGCTACTGCACCGCCAAATTCCCGGTGTAGTTCAACACCGTAAAGGTGTTATTACCGATGCACTGCAACGCGATGGCATCGTACTGCAAGCCGAAGACCGAACCGGCGGTGCCGAGCGTGGTACTGGGGATTGCCGTCATCACCGAGGTGTACAGCTGTCCGCCCAGCACACCCGCCACCATCTTGCCGCCGTCCCATGATGAAGCCGCCGTCACCCAGCCGCGCAGCGATTCACGCGGGGTCCAGGTCAGGCCGGAATCGGTTGAGGTGTAGATCTTGCCATCGGTACCACCGGTGGCCACCGCGACCAGTTTGATGCCATCCCATGAGGAGGATACCGCGCGCCAGCCCCGGTTGCTATCCCGTGCCGTCCAGGTCACGCCGAAATCAGTGGAGGTGTAAATCTGCCCGCCACTCACGGCCGCGACCAGCTTGCTGCCATCAGTAGAAGAACTCACCGACTGCCAGCTTCTCACCGCATCGCGCGCTGTCCACGTCACCCCTGAATCGACTGAGGTGAACAGTTGCCCGTTCTGCACTGCTGCCACCAGATTGACTCCATCCCATGAAGAAGCCACCGAGATCCAGCTTCTGATCGCATCTCTGGCAGTCCATGTCACACCGGAATCAATCGAGGTGTAGATCTGCCCGCTCAATAAAGTGGCCACGAGTTTGGTGCCATCCCCGGAAGAGGCCACCGAGTTCCAGTTCCTGGCGATATCACGTGCCGTCCAGGTGATGCCGTAATCGCCGGAGGTGTAGATCTGACTGGCAATGCCCACCGCCACCAGCTTGCTGCCATCTGAGGAAGAGGCCACCGCACGCCATGCTCTGGCTGTTTCGCGCGGCATCCAGGTCAGGCCGGAATCGGTGGAGGTATACAGCAAACCATTGTCCACGGCCGCGACCAGATGACTGCCGTCCCATGAGGAAGCGAGGGCATCCCAGTTGCGCAACGCTTCATGCGCAGACCATAACGCACCGACCGCACCCGGCAGGTTTTTGGTTTGGATGGATTGCCCGGCATTTTGCATGATGCGCCAGCCGCCGGCTCCCGCTCCCGACACCTGAACGATGTCGCCGATCACCGGGTTGGCCGGTAAATTGATCGACACCTGTGCCGCATTGTTGGCCAGATAACCGGTATTGGCGACAGCCTGCTGGAAAGTCCCGGTGACATTCACCCAGGTGATGCCGGGGCCAGCAGGTCCGGTCGGGCCAGTGGCACCGGTCGCACCGTTGCACACATAGCCGGTTGAAGTGACTTCGAGCGGATCCAGAATGTTGTTGGCATTGCTATCCAGCCCGGCAGTCAGTTTCAATCCGCCGGTGACGCAGTTCGCCCCCGCTACTTCGGTTACAGTGACGCTCAGTGAATTCAGGCCGTTCGTGCCATTGGTTCCATTCGTTCCATTGCTACCTTTGACACCGTTACACACATAACTGGTCGAGGAAACTTCTGCGGTATCAAGAATGCTGTTGCCATTGCTGTCCAGGCCGGAGGTCAGTTTGCGGCCGCCCGCTGTGCAGTTTGCTCCGGCGGATTCGGTGACATTCACCGTCAGGGAGTTGAGGCCATTGAGTCCGTTCGTTCCATTCGTGCCATTGCTACCATTCACCCCGTTGCACACATAGCTGGTCGAGGAAACTTCTGCGGCATCGAGAATGCTGTTGCTATTGCTGTCCAGGCCCGCAGTGAGTTTCAACCCACCATTGGCACAGTTGGCACCGGCGGTTTCGGTCACAATCGCGCTGAGTGCATTCTGGCCATTGGTTCCGTTGGCACCGTTGCTGCCATTTGACCCATTCGAGCCGTTCGAGCCGTTCGTGCCATTACTGCCGTTTAAGCCATTGCACACATAAGCACTGGTGGTGATCTCGGTGGTATCGAGGATGCTGTTGCCATTGCTATCCTGACCTGCGCTGATCTTCTTGCCGCCATTGGCACAGTTCACTCCCGCTGGTTCAGCAGTATTGGAGACCAGCACGTTGAGTCCGTTCGTACCGTTGGTTCCGTTACTGCCATTGCTGCCATTCGCACCCGGTGTGCCGTTGCACACGTACTGGGTGCTGGTGACTTCGGACACATCCAGTACACCATTACCGTTGCTGTCGATGCCGGAGGTGACCGCGATGCCGCCGTACAAACAATTGGAGATTGGCGCGGCCACTGCGGCAGTGGCCACCATGTTGCTCTTGGCGGGGGGCGGGCTGGAGGAGCCTCCGCCACCACCGCCACAGGCGGTCAATACGATCAACGATAACAGCGTAAGTGTTTTTATAAATAATTTGCTCACTGGGTTTCTCCTTGTTGTGTTTATTTAACTTCCTGTGGTGACTCAGGTCATGAATTGACCCTTGATGATCGTATCAACGTATTTTTGGGATTTTTTCGGGAAGACAAATACTAAGTATTCCTTAGCACATGGTCAACCAAAAACTAAGATTATCTTAGTCTATGGTGACTTCTACTCAGACTCTACCGCTGTTTTCGAGACGTTTGAAAGCGGCTCGTGAACGCAAAGGCATCACGCAGATGGAGTTAGGCGTGCGTGCGGGTATTGATGAATTCTCTTCGTCGGCCAGAATTAATCAATATGAACGTGGCAAGCACATTCCTGATTACCTGACCGCCAAACATCTAGCCAAAGTACTGGGCGTACCTGCTGCGTATTTTTATGCGGAAGACGATACCTTAGCTGAATTAATTGCGATGTTTGGACAACTGAAAATTGCTGAGCGCAAAGATTTACTCGCCCTTGCTAGCGCGTTATCTAACAAGTTGAAGACCCCAGCCAAGGACAAGTAAATTCCAAAATAAGGCGAATTTTAGGATGAAGTGCAATTTCGAGTAATCCTGGTTGGTGGGTGAGATG
>CAZSPN010000025.1:21008-35988 GCA_964608835.1 uncultured Gallionella sp. | reverse complement strand
GAAGCCAAGTTGCCCACCCTGTCCGGGCGACTTCAAGCGTCTTCTTCTGCGCATCGAGAACATTCCGCATGAAGCCCAACCGTAACGATCCCTGCTCGTGCGGCAGCGGCAAGAAGTACAAGCATTGCTGTGAACGCAAGGCGGTGGTCGGGCCTGTTATGCCGGTTGCTAAACTAAGCCAACTGCAATCCCTGTTTAATGCCAGGCAGTTTGCTGAAACAGAAACACTCGCCGTTGACTTGCTCAAAGCGTACTCCGACGAACCTACCGTTTGGAAATTGCTGGCGATGTCGTTGCAGATGCAGAGCAAGCCCTCTTTGTCTGCATTCCAAATGACAGCCGAGTTGTTACCCCATGATGCGGGGGCGCAGACTAATTTGGGGAATGCGTTACAGGAGGCCGGGCGATTGGAGGAGGCCGCATCTAACTTTAAAAATGCCCTAAAAATTTCCAAAAATTTCGTACATGCACATCATGGCCTTGGCTCCGTATTGATCGAACTGGGTCGATTGGACGAGGCCGTTGCCAGCTACCGCACTGCACTGCGAGTCAACCCAGGCTTCAACGTGTCACATTACAATTTGGGATGCGCGCTACTTGCGCTGGGAAAATATTCCGAAGGTTGGCAAGAATATGAATACAGGCTACAAGACCCGGAGCTGGAACATATACGCAACGCAAGCAAGTTACCCAGATGGCGTGGACACAACGCCTCTCTCAATGAACGCCTGTTGGTGTTCGGGGAGCAAGGTTTTGGTGATACGCTTCAGTTCGGACGGTATCTAACGCTGGCGATGGAAAAATTTCCCGGCGGTGTCAGTCTTGTTGTGAATGAACCCTTATGCGAATTATTCTATCGCTCGTTCCCCAAACTGGAAGTTTTAAGTACTATCCCTACCGATCAACGGGCTTGGCAATGGCATTGTCCTTTGCTTTCAATGCCGCTGGTATTCAACAACACCCTGGAATCCATCCCCAAAATAATCCCTTACTTAACTCCCAATCCAGTGCGTGTTTCCCAATGGCGCAACAGAATCGCCGCACTCAGTTTGCCTGAAAACACACTCAAAATTGGGATGGTGTGGAAACCGGGGGCACAAATGAAAAATGCCAACAAGCGATCTCTTACGATGCAACAAATCGCTCCATTACTGAACCAGACAGGCTGCATCTGGTTCAGCTTGCAAAAAGAACCTGACCCGGATATTGCGCCGTGGCTGGCCTCTGGCAAACTCATTGATTGGAGTAACGACTTGGGTGATTTCAACGAGACCGCCGCACTAGCGAGCAATCTGGACTTGGTTATTTCGGTAGATACTTCCGTGGTGCATCTGGCGGGCAGCCTGGGTCTGCCGACATGGCTTTTTAATCGGCATGCCAGTGAATGGCGTTGGATGCGGGATCGTGAGGATAGTCCGTGGTATCCATCCATGCGTGTATTTAACCAAAAGCGACCAGGGGACTGGAATGAAGTGGTTGAACAAATGCTGCCCGCGTTAAAAAAATTGATACGATTTCATTGAAGATATCTCGTTGACCTTATACGAAATACCGCCCAACCTCCCTCATAAAAAAGGATTACGAATTTCCGTCGTACCAAATAAAGACCGCATGACCTCCCCCAGCTCCTCCTCTTCCCCTTTGACTGCCGCCGACTTTGCGCCGCTGATTGATTTATACAATGCCCGCCGCTATACCGAGCTGGAAAACCGGGTGCAGGAACTACTGGTTAAGCATCCCAACGCCCCCTTTGCCTGGCAGCTGCTGGGCGGAGCACGGCAGATGCAGGGCAAAGACGCACTGGCCGCTTTTCAAAAGGTTGCCTCCCTGTCCCCCCAGGATGCGGGGGCGCAGTTTAATTTGGGCGTGGCATTCAAGAGTGCCGGACAGCTTGAGCAGGCAGCGAAGTGTTACCGCCAGGCGTTGGTGTTAAATCCCCGCTATCTTGAGGCACTGAATAATCTGGGCGGGGTGCTGCGAGATCTGGGGCAGCTGGATGAGGCGGTGCAGTGCTATCGGCAAGTTTTGGCGATTCAACCCCGGTCGGTGAGTACGCTCAATAACCTGGGCATCGTACTCAAAGATATTGGCCAGCCGGATGAGGCGGTGCAATGCTACCGGCAGGCTATTCAGCTCAAGCCCGATTATGCGGATGCCCATTACAATCTGGGTAATGTGTTCAAGGAGCAGAAGCAGTTTGATCAGGCTGTGGCGTGTTACCGGCAGGCGGTGAAGTTCAGGCCGGAGTTTGAAGAGGCTTTAACAAATTTGAGTTCTGCCTTAAGGACGCTGGGGGATACTGAAACGGCGTTGTTATATGCGAACCGGGTATTTGAAAAAGATCCGCATTCTCTGCAATATGCGATTCAGGCACATTTGGCTCTTCCCGTTATACCGACCAATGTCGAGGCCATCATGGAATGGCGAAAACGGTTTATCAAGGGCATCGCCACACTCAGTAATCTGCCACCGTTTTCGACAACCTCTCTGGAACACTTAAGTGGTACTTCGTTTTATCTCGCCTACCACAACAGCAGCGACCGCCCGATCATGGAAGCCCTGCGGCACTTCTATCGCACCCGCGTACCCGACCTGACATTCACCGCGCCACATATTACCGATTGGCGTACGCCTCGCAGCCGTGAACAGCGCATCAAAATGGGCTTTCTCTCGGAGTTTCTCAGGGATCACACCATCGGAAAACATTACAAAGGGTTTATCGCCCATCTGGATCGAAATCGTTTCGAAGTGGTTGTTATTCACGCATCCAAAACGAAGCAGGACGATTTTAGTCGAGAGCTGGATAGTCTTGCCGACAAAGCCATCGCTTTGCCTGCCAAGCTCAAGGATCAACAACAGGTCGTTGCGGCAGAGCGGCTGGATGCCTTGTTCTACCCAGACATCGGTATGTCATCTGCCACATATTTTTTGGCCTACGCTCGACTCGCTCCGGTACAGGCGACCAGTTGGGGACATCCCGACACATCGGGGCTGGATACCATGGATTACTACGTCGCCGCCACGTCCAATGAGGCGGAAGGCGCGCAAGACAACTACACCGAACGGCTGGTTCGCCTGAACCGCTTGCCGTGTTTTTACTATCAAACGCCGGTCGCTGCTACGCTGCAACTCACTAAAGCGAAGTTGGGCTTGCCAGAGTCCGGCACGCTATACGGTTGCCCGCAGGCCTTGTTCAAGATTCATCCGGATTTTGATGCGGTGCTGGCCGAGATTGCGGCGGGTGACCCCACCGGACATCTCATGTTGCCGGAAGGCACCTACCCGGAATGGACGACATTGCTCAAAGCGCGTTGGGAGAAGACGTACCCGGTATTGCTGGAGCGGGTGGTGTTCATGCCGCGTATGAGCTGGGAAAAATTTATGGCGATGATGTCGCATATGGATGTGTTACTGGATCCGCTGCACTTTGGCAGTGGTAACACGTTCTACGATGCCATGGTGCAGGGTACGCCCGTGGTGACATGGCCGGGAACGTTTGGCAGGGGGCGGAATGTCGCGGCAGCCTACCAGCAAATGGGTGTAGCCGGTGCGCCCGTTGCCCACAGCCTGGAAGAATATGCGCCTCTCGCTTTGGCGTTGGGGCGGGATGTATCGCGCCGTGAATCTTTGCGCAAAGTTTTGCTGGATGCCTCCACTCAACACTTGTTCCAAGATATGCGAGCAGTGAGAGAGTTTGAGATTTTTCTCGAAGGAGCTGTTACTGCCGCAGGTGAAGGCAAATTACTCCCCGCCGGCTGGATATGTGATTCCAATTCCAAATAGAAAATCTCTGTGTCGGCTTTGTGTTATCAAAAAGCTATCCCGGGGTTATTTCAAATCCACATCAGGTACGACTACGCGCGTATCGTGCATCACGATACGGGCTACAAACCTGATCGCTAGTGCATTCGCGAGTAATGCAACATAACCCACTACTTCATAATGGACGATTTGTCCCGCGCTGCTTTGCGTGATGATGAAGCCTGCCAAGGTGCTGGCCAGTGCCATTGCCAGAGATTGCACAGTTGCGTTGAGTGACATAAATGTCCCGCGCAATTTGGGTTGCGCAGCCGAGGTGATAATCGCCATCGCGGGAATCATGCGACCCGATACCAGCACAAAAAAGAACGTGGTGTAAGTCAGCCACAGCCATAAAGGTGCTGACGTAATTTGGGTCACGACCAATAAGGGCAATGAGGCCGCGAAGGAGACGAGGCGATAAACTTTTACTTTGCCGTATTTATCAGCATAACGTCCAATCATCCTTGCCGTTATTAGTGTTGCCGCGCCACCCATCAGATAAATCAGCGGGATTTGTTGTTGCGAAATGCCGATGTTGTGTACCGCGTAAAGGGTAATATAAGGAATCACCGTGAAGCCGGAAAAAATAATCAATGCGGAAAATAACAGTGCATGTAAATGATTTACGTCACGCAACACATCGAACATCGGGACGAATGGATGGGTGCGCTTTTGCGCACTGATGTGATGACGCAATTGCGGCAAAACTTGTTGGCCGATGATGACAAACACAACAGTTAACAGCGCGACCAACACGAACGGCGCGCGCCAGCCCAGCAAATTTGCCAACCACAACGACAATGGCACACCCGCGATGGTCGAGAAGGAAAATGCCGACATCACAATACCGCTGGCAGTGGCACGTCGTTCAAACGGAATGACATCGCCGATGATGGTTTGCACCATCGCACCCATTACGCCGCCAAATGCTCCCGCAAACGCACGTGCCACCAACAACGTGGCGTAGCTCGGTGCGAGTCCACAGGCTAGCGATGCCAAACCGAACAAAATAAACATGATCAGCAACAGGCGTTTGCGCTCGAACCGATCCACAAACGTAGCTGCTAACAATCCTGAAAACGCAGCACTGAAACTGTATGACGCAACCAGCAAGCCGAATTCGTGTGTGCTGATACCAAATGCCTGAATCAAAATCGGCCCCAATGGCATCATGATCATGAAATCGAGAATGTGACTGAACTGAATTCCTGCGAGAGTCAAGAGCAGGCGGCGTTCAGAGAATTTCATGCCCTCTTCAGGTGGTAGCGGACTGCGTACCTTCGGTGCGTGTTGTGGCGTGAGGGTGGTGCGCATGTGTACCAGTGCTTTGATTGAGACGGACATTCTATCAGTGTTGATAGTGGCTAAATTTATCCTTCTGCTCGCCCGCCATAAGCTGCAACTCTCCCACTGCCGAGCCATCCAACACCGCCGAACCCCCCAGGATAAATCCGCCTCGCGGCGCGATGAGAAGACTAACGCAAAGAAGCATTTGGAGAGGCCAAGGGGAATGGTTGCAGCTTGGGTATACCAAAGAAAGCTGGGGCATTGTAAATGCTCAGCCTAAATCGAACTCCAGCTGTTATTAGGTATCGTAAAATGGCAAAGGGAAACCGAAATTTCCCCTTGTTATTTTTTAACTCTAGTTAGCTTACTGGTAGGCGTTCTGGGAGTTTTATGGCTGTATTGAAATCACCAAGCACCTTCCAGCATTAAGATAACTTCTTTCTTGCCTGTGGCAGAATTATCTTCTGAATACTTTGTGCCACTGCGTAATGCACCTGTTACGTGCAATGCAATGTTCTGCCTTAACTTGTAAATTGCCTGAAGCATCAATGCATCATCCGTTCTGCTTGAAGAAGGGCTTGCAGTTGAGGCCACACCCGTTTGACCGATGCGATAAGCTCCGCCTATGTGCAGCGTATTAGGAATGATGCTGTAATCAACGCCGAATGCAAAAGCATTCTTCGCTTTTGATCCGGTATTAAATAATTGGTGCTGAGTTCCAGTATCGGCAGGGGCATTTGCGTAGGTGACATACACGCCCACGTCTTTGCCCGCCAATTGTCCATGCGCCTGCAAATCAGCAGAGCTTGCCTCGGTATTGACCAAGCCACTGTCGATCACGGAAGGAGTACCCGCGTCAGCCAGTTCGGATGATCCCGACATAATGCCAATACCACCGACCATTGCCCAGTCGGCAATGGTCGGTGTTACTGCGATACGCAAATAGTTGGAGTTCGCTCCATAAGAAGCCACGCCGCCATCATTTCCCCCAGGTAAAGCGTTGGGTGTCCAACGCGTAAAGTTGATATAGCCCATATCGTTCTGTGCAACCATTGCCAAGCCTGCTGCTGCACCTGCCCATTTATCATGAGAACCATTGCTGTCTGCAATCGCATATTGAATAGCAGAAGAATCCCTACGTAATTCTGCCCAGCGATTTGCGCGCATCACACCCGCACTTGAGAGCTCGTAGCCGTAAGCCACGCCCAAAGCATCCGTGGTGAAAGGAATAATGGAGAATCGAGTGTCGTTCTTTTCAAACATGATAGGCAGGCGCAAACCCGCAATCAATGCCCCAGCATTCGCCACGTTGTTTTCCATCAGAAAGCCGATGTTGTCAGAAACGCGACCACCAAGGAATAGGCTGAACTCGTTACCTATTTGAATTTGACCATCACCAGTTTCCGTTCCGGTACCGTCACGAAGACCTTTTCCGCCATTGCTTTGACGCTGATATCGCATCTTAATCATAACGGCGGCATTTACAGTGGCCGGGATAGACAACTTTTCTCCTTCTATCTGACCTTGCGCACCAATCATGGTGTAACCACCCGCTTTGAACGCGCGCCCGAAACTTTTCAACACTGGGAAATGCTGCTGGTGACAAGCACTGCATTCCATTCCGGTTTGACGGGCAAATGCCGGTAGAGCCGAAGAATTCTGAGGAAATGCCGCGACGATTAACAAGCCCATTAAGGGGAGGAAGTTCTTATTCATGATTGCTCCATATTGATGGTAGGGTTGATTTATGCGGTAAGAATCAGCTTGTACGGTCTGAACAGAGGTATGCCATGAATTGTTTAACGGAAGCAATTTGCGATTCTTTAGGATGATCCGTGGCGAAACTGTGGATAATTCAAAAGGTTTTTCTAGTATCCAACACCGGCGACCCTTTATTCAAAATTCACAATAAAATTCCGCGCGCGTCGGTGGTAAAATTCACGCTGAAATTTTATATCCCGCCAATATGTCACAGCCTGTTTTTATTCATCTCCGTTTGCACAGCGAATATTCAATTTCGGATGGGATGGTGCGCGTTGATGAAGCGATTGCGGCGGCGCATAGCGACGCGATGCCCGCACTGGCGATTACCGATCTGAACAACTTTTTCTGCCTGGTGAAATTTTACCGAAGCGCGCGCGGAAGTGGTGTCAAACCGATCATGGGTTGCGATGTTTTTATCACTAACGATACAGACAGCGAGCGGCCTTATCGCATGTTGTTGTTATGCCAATCGCGTGAGGGTTACTTGCTACTGTGCCAACTGATTTCGCGCGCCTTTCTGGAGAACCAACACAGGGGTCGTGCCGAATTGCGCCGCGAGTGGTTTCAGCAGTTGGGTACAACTGGCTTGATTGCCTTATCGGGCGGGCATCTTGGCGACGTGGGGTGCGCGTTGTTGGCAAATAACACGACGCAGGCCAAACAGTTTGCGAATGAATGGGCGGCGCTATTCAACAATCGCTTTTATCTTGAAGTGCAGCGTGCGGGCTTTGAAGATGAGGAGCTTTACATACACGGCGCGACGCAACTCGCTATCGAACTCTGCTTGCCGCTGGTCGCCACTCACCCGGTACAGTTCCTGACCGCCGCAGATTTCAAGGCGCACGAAGCGCGGGTCTGTATCGCCGAGGGCTATGTACTCAACGATAAACGCCGTGTTAAAGCATTCACTTCACAGCAGTATTTCAAAACCCAGGCCGAGATGTCGGAGCTGTTTGCCGACCTGCCCGAAGCGTTGCAAAACAGCGTGGAAATCGCCAAGCGATGCAACCTCACGCTCACATTGGGCAGGCCTCGCCTGCCAGACTTTCCCACACCTAATGGGCAAGGATTGGATGATTATTTGCGCGAGCAATCCGAGCTGGGTTTGCAGCAGCGCATTGCATTGCTCTATCCAGACGATACTTTGCGTGCGGAAAAATTGCCGGAATATCAAGCGCGCTTAGTGTTTGAAAACGAGACCATCATCAAGATGGGTTTCCCCGGTTACTTTTTGATTGTGGCTGATTTCATTCGATGGGCAAAAAATAATGGCGTACCGGTCGGCCCCGGACGGGGTTCGGGCGCGGGGTCGCTGGTGGCGTATAGCTTGGGCATCACGGACCTCGACCCGCTGCGTTATGAATTGCTGTTCGAGCGATTCTTAAATCCTGAGCGCGTGTCCATGCCCGATTTTGACATTGATTTTTGTCAGGATGGACGCGAGCGTGTCATCGATTATGTAAAGCAAAAATATGGTGCAGCGTGCGTGTCGCAAATCGCCACCTTCGGCACGATGGCTTCCAAGGCGGTGATCCGCGATGTGGGTCGCGTGATGGATTTCCCGTATGGCTTGTGTGATCGATTATCGAAAGCGATTCCCGTTGAAGGTGTAAAACCCGTGTCGCTTACCAAAGCGCGGCAGATGGAACCCGAAATCAACGCTATTGCCGAAAGTGAAGAAGGCGTAGAAGAATTATTAGAGCTGGCAGGACGGCTGGAAGATTTGGTGCGTAACGTTGGTATGCACGCGGGTGGCGTGTTGATTGCACCGGGGCAACTCACCGATTTTTGCCCCCTGTATTGCGCCGATAGCAGTGCCAGTGTGGTCAGCCAGTTTGACAAAGATGATGTCGAAGCAATTGGTCTGGTGAAGTTCGATTTCCTCGGTCTGCGCACCCTGACCATCATTGACAGCGCGGTGCGGCATGTAAACAGATTAAAGGCTGCCGAGGCAGCCCCCTTAGTGATCGAAAACATTCCGCTGGATGACCCTGTCGCGTATGACTTGCTGAAAGCCTGCAACACCACGGCAATTTTTCAGTTGGAATCGCGCGGCATGAAAGACATGCTCAAGCAGGCGAAACCGGACTGCTTTGAAGACATCATTGCCTTGGTAGCATTATATCGTCCCGGCCCGATGGATTTGATTCCCGATTTTGTCCGGCGCAAACACGGTGAAAAATTTTCCTATCCGCATCCCGACGTTGAGTCCGTCCTGAAAGAAACCTACGGCATCATGGTGTATCAAGAGCAGGTGATGCAGATGGCGCAGATCGTGGGCGGCTACACGCTTGGCGGCGCGGATATGTTGCGGCGTGCGATGGGTAAAAAGAAGGTTGAGGAGATGGCGGAACAGCGCGAAATCTTCGTTAAGGGATCGGTGCAGAACGGCACGTCGGCAGAGCAGGCTGGTATGTTGTTTGACCTGATGGAGAAGTTCGCGGGGTATGGATTCAACAAATCCCACGCGGCGGCTTACGCGCTGGTGGCGTATCAAACGGCTTACCTTAAAGCGCATCACCCCGCCGCGTTCATGGCTGCAACGTTGTCGGGCGATCTGGACAATACCGAAAAGATCAGCATCTTTTACGCCGACAGCCTGCAACAAAAATTGGGGCAACAAAACATTCGCATGTTGCCACCGGATGTAAACAGTTCCGATTATATTTTTTCATCAGTGGATAAAACCACCATCGCCTACGGGTTGGGTGCAATTAAAGGCACGGGTGAAGCGGCGATTAACAGCATCATCAAGGCTCGCGAGGAAAGACCGTTTAAGGATTTATTCGATTTCTGTCGCCGTGTAGATAAACGTATTGTCAATCGCCGTACCGTTGAAGCGTTAATAAAAGCCGGTGCATTCGATGCCATCAACGATCATAGGGCCGCGCTAATGGCAAGCGTGGATAAGGCTTTGGCAAGTGCCGATCAGCATGCGCGCGCAGCCAATCAAAACAGCCTGTTTGGCGATGACGAGTCGGATGCGGTGCTGGTGGAGCAAGCTGCCGATGTACCGCACTGGAGATTGCGCGAACAGCTTGCACACGAAAAAGCCAGCCTGGGAATTTATCTCGGCGGACATCCGTATCAAGAATTTGCCGTTGAGTTGGCAAATTTTATTAAGGTAAAGTTGAGCGACATTACGCCGAATTTTGTAGGTAAAGCTAACCCTGCAAGCGGTGGCGGCGGTTTTGGAAATGCCGGCGGGCAACCATCGCGGCGTGGCGTACCTGTTGTATTGGCGGGTATTGTCTCGGCTTTCCGCATCCAGCAAACACGACGCGGACGCATGGCAATCATTACGCTGGATGACGGCGCGGGACAAATCGAATTAACGGTTTTCAACGAGCTTTATGAAGCCAGTCGCCCGTGGATACGCGAAGATGAGTTGCTGGTGGTGCGCGGCACAGCCAAGCTGGATGAGTATTCGCAAAATGTCCGGGTGAGCGGTGAAGAGCTATTCGACTTTGCTTCGGCGCGCTCCCATTTCGCGCAGCAACTGTCATTGCGCTGCAACGGCAAAGCTAACATTGCCCAACTCAAGGAATTGTTCACACCCTATCGGGACGGGAAATGCCCCGTGCAGATCCATTATCGCAACAGTGCGGCAAGTTGCCAGCTGCGTTTGGGTGAGGCGTGGAATGTCACACTGCATGACGACTTAATCAACGATTTGCATAAACTGCTGAAAGTTGAAAACGTGAAAGTACTCTACATCTGAGAAGCTCCCCCGGCATATCCGTTATCTATTACGGAAGGTTGAGTAAGGGAAAGGTTTATTTCGGCTTATAAACAACATGCAAGCCTGTCACATCCGCCCGGTAATTCAAGGCCTCTTGCTTGGTCAGCATCTTGTTTAGTTTCACATCAAAGTAGGCAAATTTCTTGGTTGTTTTATGCACCATACATAGTACGGGGTCTTTGCTGGCATTTTTGAACTGGGTATAAAGATGATCCCATTCGTGATGAGATTTAATGAGCTTGGCCATGTTTTATCCTTCCGCTTGATGCACGCTAAATTTGCAGCGCGTGGAAAGCACGATAGCAAAAAACAATAACGTTTCTAAGCCCTCCTGTCTGTTTTCTATATACGCAGACAATAGGCACAAATAATACGATGAGCGGTTCAATAGGCAGCACGAACGGCTACCTTGCGTAGCGTGTAATTTCCCTGAATTTTCTGGAAGCAGACCGAAGCCAGCCTGCTCTCTTAAACACCAACAATTGCGTGTAAGGCAGATGTTGATTGACACCTGACTTGTTGCAATTGCTGTGCCAGGGCATTGAGTTATTTAATATCAACGAGTTAGTTAAATACGCAACATGGAAGTATGTGACACTTTTTGACACCGTACTTAAAAAATGGGCGTTTCTGAGTCGATCTCCAGCAACTCACGCGCGCGATTCAGCGCGTCATCCACGTTTGCCACGACATTTTCTTTGCCGATTCTTTCAAAGAAACCCGCCTGATGCATGAGGAAATACGGCTGCGTGTGCGGGCCGCACAGAATGAGATGTTTGTCGTGCGCGCGCAATTTCCCGTAAAGATGTTCCAGTTTATGCAGCGCGCTGCTGTCCATGCTGATGACTTCGTGCATTTTCAAAATCAACACTTCGGGCTCGGTATGGCTTTGTTGCAGGATCGTTTCCAACTTGTCTGCCGCGCCAAAAAACAATGCACCGAATACCCGATAGATCACTACTCCTTTGGGAATTTTGTCATGCGGAACAGATGATTCACTTTTTTCCGCACCGGGGGTGTGATCCGATAGTGTGACGTTGGTGAGGGAGGAAATGCGCTGGATAAAAAAGAAAATGGCAATGAACATACCGACTTCCACCGCCACTGTGAGGTCGAAAATAACCGTCAGCAAAAACGTCATTACCAGCACTGCGCTATCGCTGGCGGGATATTTGCGCAGCGTAAAGAACCCTTCCCATTCACCCATGTTGATGGCAACAATGAGCAAAATCGCCGACAGCGTGGCGAGCGGAATATGTTTCGCCAACGGTGCGGCAATCAGCACAATCAGCAATAAAGTAAGTGCATGAACGATGCCGGAGATCGGACTGGTCGCACCCGAACGCACATTTGCTGCGGTGCGCGCAATTGCACCTGTAGCGGGGATACCGCCAAAAAATGGGGTGACAATATTGGCGAGACCTTGCGCGATTAGCTCCTGATTGGAGTCGTGTTTATCGTCAATCATGCCATCGGCAACCGCTGCCGAGAGCAACGATTCAATCGCACCCAGCAACGCGATGGTCATCGCGGGCGCGATCAAATGCCGCAGCGCGGCAAAGGTCAGTTCCGGTGGATCGAAGCTCGGCAAGCCTTGTGGAATGCCGCCAAAGCGTGAGCCTATGGTTTCCACAGGCAAGTCAAATAGCGCAACGATTGCCGTACCGAGTAGCAACGCAAGTATGGGAGAAGGAATTTTTTGCGCCCAGGCTTTTGGATAGAACCAAATCAATAGTGCCGAACAAAGTGCCAACGCCAATGTGACGAAATTGATTGTCGGCAGGGCATGGTAAAGCGAAGCCAGCTTCGGAAAAAAATCAGCGGGCAGATTGGCAATTTTCAGCCCCAAGAAATCTTTAACCTGGCTGAAAATAATCAGCACGGCAATACCGCTGGTGAAACCGATGATCAGCGGACGCGGGAAAAATTTGATCAGATTGCCCATGCGCATCAGCCCCATCGCCACCAGCATGAAGCCCGCCATGATGGTGCAAATCAGCAGGTTGGCGTAGCCATATTGCTCAATGATGCCATACACGATGACGATGAACGCGCCTGTCGGCCCACCGATTTGCACGCGCGAACCACCGAGTGCCGAGATGATGAAACCCGCGATGATGGCGGTGAAAATACCCGCCTCCGGCTTTGCCCCTGATGCAATGGCGAATGCAATTGCCAAGGGAAGGGCGATGATACCGACCGTGATGCCAGCGGTAACATCCGTGGAGAAACGTGCCTTGTTGTAATTCTCCAGCGCATCAATCAAACGAGGACGAAAATACTGCGACAGTTTTACCAATAACGCATTGTTCATACGGGCTGTGTCAGCACCTCCAAAAAAACATCCGTCATTTCAGCGCGGGCTGGTTGTTCCACCAGTGGTTTATTAATGACAAACCCAGTTATTTAACCCGCATTCCGGGATGCGCACCTTCATCTGGCGACAAGATGAACAAGCCGGGCGCATCGCTAGAGGCCGCCAAGACCATACCTTCCGACAGGCCAAATTTCATCTTGCGTGGCGCGAGGTTGGCAACCATCACCGTCATCCGCCCAACAAGTTTTGCCGGGTCATAAGCGGATTTAATACCCGCGAATACCGTGCGTGGTTTTTCTTCGCCAATGTCCAGCGTCAGCTTCAATAATTTTTCCGCACCTTCAACATGCTCCGCGTTGACGATTTTTGCCACGCGCAAATCGACTTTGCTGAATTCGTCGATGCTAATGGTGTCGGCGATAGGCGCGATGATACGTTGCTGGGCTTCTGCATGGCGAGCTGGAGAGTGTGTGTCAGTGGTTGGTGCGAGATTTTGTTTGTTGGCTTCAATCATGGCTTCAATCAGTTTAGGGTCGATGCGAGTCACTAGATGTTTGTAATCATTAATAACGTGCTCAGATGGCAATAGTGTTTGTGCGTCGCTCCATTTTAGTGGGGCGATATTAAGAAAGGCCTCTATTTCCGAAGCTAATTTTGGCAATACTGGCTTGAGATAGACAGTGAGTACCCGAAACATGTTGATGAATGCAGAGCAAAGATAATGGAGGTCATTATTTTTTGTTGGGTCTTTAGCAAGTTCCCATGGCTTGTAATTGTCCACCCAAACATTGACTTGGTCTGTCAAATTCATTAGTTCTCTGATAGCTTTCCCATAGTCTCGTATTCCAAAGGCTGCGCTAATCGAGACGGAGGCGTTTCGAAGGGAATTGAAAATTGCAAAACCTTCAAATTTATTGGGGTGGGCTAACTTGCCATCAAAGCGTTTCGAAATAAAGCCAGCACTCCTACTCGCAATGTTGATGTACTTCCCAACCAAATCCGAATTCACTCTTGCCACAAAATCTTCCAGATTGAGGTCGATGTCTTCCATCGTGCCGTTGAGTTTTGCTGCGTAGTAATAGCGCAGGTATTCCGGATTGAGTCCTTGTTTGAGATAGCTGTCGGCGGTGATAAACGTGCCACGCGACTTGCTCATCTTCTCGCCATTCACGGTTAAAAAGCCGTGCGAAAAGATTTGTGTCGGAGTGCGCAAGCCGGAGAATTTCAGCATCGCAGGCCAGAATAGCGAATGGAAATACAGGATGTCTTTGCCGATGAAGTGATACAGCTCGGCTTTTGAGTCTTCTTTCCAAAATTCATTGAACAACCCCTCCCCAGCCCTCCCCTTGTCAGGGGAGGGGGCGGCGGATTCCTCCCCTGACAAGGAGAGGTTAGGAGGGGTTAGCTTTTCACATAGCTTTCTGAAGCTGCCCATGTAACCGACAGGCGCGTCGAGCCATACATAGAAAAACTTGCCTGGCGCATCGGGAATTTCAAAGCCGAAATACGGCGCGTCGCGCGAGATGTCCCAGTTTGATAGCCCCGCCTCAAACCACTCGCGCATTTTGTTGGCGGCTTCTTGCTGCAAAGGTGCAATGGTTTGATCGGACAATGTGCCTTGCGTCCACGCGCTCAAAAATTCTTGGCAGCGTACGTCGGACAGCTTAAAGAAATAATGTTCCGAACTGCGGCGTTCTGGTTGCGCGCCCGACACCGCCGAGTAGGGATTGATAAGTTCGATAGGCGCGTAGGTTGCACCGCAGGCCTCGCAGTTGTCGCCGTATTGATCTTTGGCGTGGCACTTGGGGCATTCGCCTTTGATGAAACGATCCGGCAAAAACATTTCTTTGACCGGGTCGTAAAACTGTTCGACGGGTTTTACCTCGATCAAATCATTTGCTTTGAGTTTGCGATAGATGTCTTGCGCGAATTGTTTCGTCTCTTCGCTATTGGTGCTGCCGTAGTGGTCGAACTCGATATTGAATCCATCAAAATCGGCTTTGTGTTCATCCCATACGCGGGCTATCAGTTGTTCTGGTGTGATGCCTTCGTTCTGCGCGCGCAGCATG
>CAZSPN010000025.1:0-20998 GCA_964608835.1 uncultured Gallionella sp. | reverse complement strand
GTGGGTGTCGTCGGCGCACACGTAATACACTTCGTTGCCTTGCATTTTTTGGAAGCGCACCCAAATGTCGGTCTGAATATATTCGACCAGATGACCGAGATGAATGCTGCCGTTTGCATAAGGCAGGGCGGAAGTAACAAGGATTTTGCGAGGTGTCATGTTGTTGCCGGAAAGCTGTAAAGGCGCGGATTTTAGCAAATCAAGCGGGGTAGCGGCGAATTGGTTAAAATCGCGCCCGCACAAATTCACCGGGGAAGCAGTATGAGCATCAAATCAGACAAATGGATACGCCGCATGGCGGAGCAACACGGCATGATCGAGCCGTTTGAGCCGCGTCAGGTAAAAGAGGTGGACGGTAAAAAAATCGTATCTTACGGCACATCGAGCTACGGCTACGATATTCGCTGCTCGAACGAATTCAAGCTGTTCACCAATATCAACAGCACCATCGTTGATCCGAAAAATTTTGATCCAAACTCCTTCGTCGAAGTCACGGCTGATTATTGCATCATCCCGCCTAACTCGTTTGCACTGGCACGCACTGTGGAATATTTCCGCATCCCGCGTTCTGTACTGACGGTGTGCCTGGGTAAATCGACATACGCGCGCTGCGGCATCATCGTCAACGTCACGCCGTTTGAGCCGGAATGGGAAGGCTATGTGACGCTGGAGTTTTCCAATACCACGCCACTACCCGCCAAAATCTACGCCAACGAAGGCATCGCACAGGTGTTGTTCTTTGAAAGCGATGAGGTGTGCGAGACATCATACAAAGACCGTGGTGGCAAGTATCAAGGGCAGGTCGGCGTAACACTGCCGAAGATATAAAGCTTTGGCCTCACCAAATTTAATTCTCCGCCCCTGAAACGATAGGCAGTTGAAACCGCGCGGATTGAAAAGCGCAGTTAACGCCCAGTAGCTTGTTGCGGGGGTGTTTTGTTACGGTGCTTCGCCCCCCAAGTTTTAATTACTTCGTCTTGAAAAATCCTAATTTCCCCCAACATTAGACACATCAAGTACCCTGCTTCTGTTTGGTTTACAGGAAGTGGGTATGAGACACCTCAGTGCGCGTTCTTGACATATTGAATGAAAAGGTCAGCGAGGAGAATTCGTTGCACGGGGTTTTGAAATAATCGTAAGAATTGGAGGAAGCCATGTCTGCAATTTTTGGATTTGAAGAACGGGTTGCCCAAGGGTTTATCGAGAAGGGTGTCGTCTGCCTGCCGCAAACCCCAAGCGGGAAACCGGATGTACATGATACGGTTGCCAGCATTAAAAACGAAGACATTGTATTCATCAAACATGCCCAACCATCCAGTCTTCGGGTGAAAGCTATCGGTGTCGTAACGTCAGATTTTCCGGTCGAAAACGATGCCGATTTTTGTCTGCCGGTCGAATGGGTATGGCTGGGCAAAAAAGAGATCGACTATTTTGATGAGAAATTGCTTGCCGATGATCATATTTTTTATGAAGAGCACGACATTCAGGTACAGCGGGAACTTCTCAAGTTGCTTCCAGAAAAATACCGATTGCCGTAAGCATAGTGGCGGGACGCTGCTATCGAACCGGATAGTTGGCAAAGCTCACAACGAAGGCTCGCAAAAATGCGGGAAGCCCACCTTATTTTCAAAAATCTGCGACAATCCGCGCCTCGTTTACCTTACAGGCCTTAATCCCGCTGGGAGTTGAGCCACGAAGCTTCGTTTTGGTTTAGGGAGATTTATTTGTCATATCGCCGCGCAAGCGGGGATCCAGCTTGTCGATTTGACTGGGTTCCCGCCAGTGCGGGAACGACAAATCCGAATAAACCGGTGTCTTCTTGGCATCACATTGCCCTGCGGGCAATATTGAGTCTTCACTGAAGCTCAACCCTGCGCAACGTGTGGGCTGTACACGAGGTGTGGTGCTCCAATCACTTTATTCAAAGGGCTGAACATGAAATTTCGCTTTCCCATCGTTATTATTGACGAAGATTTTCGCTCCGAAAATGCCAGCGGTCTGGGCATACGCGCGCTGGCCGATGCGCTTGAAAAGGAAGGCATGGAAGTACTGGGCGTAACCAGTTACGGAGACCTGACTTCTTTCGCGCAACAGCAAAGCCGCGCTTCGGCATTTTTGTTGTCGATCGATGACGAAGAATTCGGTGCTGGGAGTGCCGAAGAAACCGATTTTGCGTTAAAAAGCTTGCGCGCATTTGTGGAAGAAATTCGCTTCAAGAACGCGGACATTCCCATCTACCTGTACGGTGAAACCCGCACTTCACGCCATATTCCCAATGACATTCTGCGCGAGCTGCACGGCTTCATTCACATGCATGAAGATACGCCGGAGTTTGTGGCACGCCATATTATTCGTGAGGCAAAAGCCTATCTGGATTCTCTGGCACCGCCGTTTTTCCGCGCCCTGCTAGATTACGCGCAGGATGGGTCGTATTCCTGGCATTGTCCGGGGCACTCCGGCGGGGTGGCTTTTCTAAAATCCCCGGTGGGACAAATGTTCCACCAGTTTTTTGGCGAGAACATGTTGCGCGCCGACGTGTGCAATGCGGTAGATGAATTGGGGCAGTTGCTCGATCACACCGGACCGGTGGCAGCGTCGGAACGCAACGCCGCGCGCATTTTCAGTGCAGACCATTTATTTTTCGTCACGAACGGTACATCGACATCCAACAAAATAGTATGGCACTCCACCGTTGCGCCAGATGACATCGTGGTGGTGGATCGGAATTGTCATAAATCCATTCTGCATTCGATCATGATGACCGGGGCAGTACCAGTATTTCTTACCCCGTCGCGCAATCATTACGGCATTATCGGGCCGATTGCAAAATCGGAATTTGAGATGGCAAGCATTCAGAAAAAAATTGATGCCAACCCATTCATCAAAGACAAAACCAAAAAACCTCGCATTCTCACCATTACGCAAAGCACTTACGACGGAGTTTTGTACAACGTTGAAACGTTGAAGAACATGCTGGATGGCAAGATCGACACCTTGCATTTTGACGAGGCATGGTTGCCGCACGCCGCCTTCCACGAGTTTTACAAGGACATGCACGCCATCGGCAAAGACAGGCCGCGTGCCAATGAGTCAATGATTTTCGCCACGCAGTCAACACACAAGCTGCTGGCGGGACTTAGCCAGGCATCACAGATTCTGGTGCGCGAATCCAAGACGCGTAACTTGAACCGTCACGTGTTCAATGAAGCATATTTAATGCACACCTCAACCTCACCACAGTATTCGATCATTGCTTCGTGCGACGTGGCAGCGGCGATGATGGAGCCGCCGGGCGGTACGGCACTGGTGGAAGAATCTATTGCCGAGGCACTGGATTTCCGTCGTGCCATGAGGAAAGTGGATGAAGAGTTTGGCAAGGACTGGTGGTTCAAGCTGTGGGGGCCGGATCACATCATTGAGGACGGCATCGGATCGCGCGATGACTGGGTGCTGAAGAGCGGTGACAAATGGCACGGCTTCGGCAAACTGGCGGCTGGTTTCAACATGCTGGATCCGATCAAGGCGACCATCATTACGCCGGGACTAAATCTCAATGGGCAATTTGATTCCAGCGGAATTCCTGCCGCGATGGTAACCAAATATCTGGCGGAGCACGGGGTGATTGTGGAGAAGTGTGGTCTTTATTCGTTCTTCATTATGTTCACCATTGGCATCACCAAGGGACGCTGGAATACGCTGCTGACCGCGTTGCAACAATTCAAGGATGACTATGACAAAAACGCGCCGTTGTGGCGCATCCTGCCGGAATTTGTCGCCAAACGCCCGCAATACGAGCGGGTGGGATTGCGTGATCTGTGTCAGCAAATTCACGATACCTATAAGGCCAATAATGTCGCCAAGATGACTACAGAAATGTACTTGTCCGATATGCAGCCCGCCATGAAACCGTCCGATGCATTCGCCAAAATGGCGCATGATGAAATTGAGCGCGTCCCTGTTGATGGGCTGGAAGGGCGCATTACGGCAGTGCTGCTGACTCCTTACCCGCCGGGCATCCCGTTATTGATTCCGGGTGAGCGGTTCAACAAAACCATCGTGGACTACCTGAAATTTGCACGGGATTTCAACAAAAAATTTCCTGGCTTTGAAACCGACATTCACGGCTTGGTGGCAGAAGAGGTGGAAGGTGAAAAGCGTTATTTTGTTGATTGTGTGTTGCAGGATTAACGCCGCAACTCATTCTTGTTCTGATCGGTCGATTCCATTTGACTTGGCTGACAAGTCAAATGGCGTCGCAATAATCACATCGAATAATGACACTCACCACTGAACAACCTTCCCGCCACATCCGCAGTTTCGTGCGTCGCCAAGGTCGCGTGTCGCCCGCACAACTGCGCGCGTGCGAAACTCTGTTGCCGCAATTCGGCATCCAATATGCCGCGCAGCCACTTGATCTCATTACAGCTTTTGGACGCAGCGCGCCGAAAATTTTGGAGATTGGTTTCGGCATGGGCGACAGCACCGCGACGATCGCCCTCGCGCATCCCGAAAATGATTACTTGTGTCTGGAAGTTCACACACCGGGCGTGGGCAATTTGCTCAAGTTGATTGAAGCGCAGAGCATCACCAATATTCGCATCATTCAACACGATGCGGTGGAAGTGATGCGCGACATGATTGCTGATGCCTCACTGGACGGCGTGCATATCTTCTTCCCCGACCCGTGGCACAAGGCGCGCCACAACAAACGCCGCTTGATTCAAGCACCCTTCATCGCCGCGCTCGTGCAGAAAATAAAATTGGGCGGGTACATTCACGTTGCCACGGATTGGCAGGATTATGCGGAACAAGTGCTACGGGTATTGAGCGAAGAAACTTTATTGGAAAACACCGTAGCCGATTACGCGCCGCGTCCCGATTATCGTCCGCTCACCAAGTTTGAAAAGCGTGGAATCAACTTGGGGCATGGCGTGTGGGATGTGGTATTTCAGCGGATTAACTAACTGCAAATACTGTTATCCAAGTCAATTCTTTGAATTAAAATGGCTCGCCTTCGCGGGCCGACCCCATCACACAAAACTACTGGAGAAAATTATGGCATCAATTTTTACCCCCACCCGACTGACATACACGCGTTGTGCGGCACTGGCACTCTCGGCTTTACTCGCCACAACCGCACACGCCGGTATGTTCGATATGATCGACAATCTGTCGAAGAAAATTGCCGAGGGCAGTGCGGCGGCTGAAGCAGAAGTCGATGCAAAATTTGCCGAAGAAATGCGCAAGGAAATGCCCGTCTATTCGTTTGATATACCGGCTCCCGATCAATCTGGCCAGTACGTCAAGATGAAAGATGGCGACACACTCGAAGATGTCAAGAAAGTAGGCATCGTTAATTTCTCGGTAGAGTTTGTGGTTGAAAATGAAGCCACAGCAGTCGGTAGCCAACAGTCGAAGAGCAAAGTCCGAGGCATACCCAACCAAGATACCGCGAAGATGCAAGCCATGGTGGAGGAGTTGTATACCAAAACTGTCAGTGACCTCGGTGCTATGGGCATTGAGATCGTTCCGTTTGAAACGATCAAGGCGACCAAGAATTATGGTGATCTGGCAGAAGTGTTGCACGCATCCCCTTGGGAAACCGAGACCAAAGGCAATGTTGATGTAGCCAATGGTGGTGGCAGCGGAGGGGCCAAGTCAAAATCTATTTTGGTCGCACCAGCAGGCATAAGTATATTTGCAGACAACTCGAAGCGGTTTGCATCCATTCCAGGCGGGCTGTTTGGTCCCAATATCCCGCTCAAAGTGGTCAAAATCGGCTACGACCTCAATCGGGAAGTGGTGTTGTTGTCCGTCAACATGGTGGTGGATTTTTCTGTGATGCAAACCTCGGGACGGAGTCTGCTGAACGTGGCGAAAATCAAGACTGCCGATATTCACCACTTGCAAGCCGACAACACCTACTTCAAGTTTCAAAGTGCAAGGGGAAGCGCGCCGCTCCTTACACTGAAGAAAGCAGTTGTGTCGGATAAACCGCTATTCAGCGAAGCAAAAAACTTCAAAGCCGAGATAGAGTCCGGAATAACGAGTACCGAGACTTCTACGACCTCAGATAAATCGTTTTATGCCGACACCTATTACGCGCGCAGCGGCGAAATGCTGGAAGCCGCACGGCAGATGTTCATCGCCGAATTGAAAAAAGCCAAGTAGTGATTTTCATTGGAACTGGCTTAACCGGCTTGTTTCCTTGTGCGATATGAAAACTGCCCGCGAAAGCGGGCAGTTTTGTTTCAAGGCAAGTTTTCATCACCACGGCCAGTCAGCTTTTGTAGGGGGCGCTATTTGCCCACCGTTATTTATTGTCCGCGCTTGCCCTCAGGTGGTTTGGCTGGGGGTGGGCAAAGAAGCTTGCCCACCATTGCTCGACGTAAGGTTAGGCGATTTAATCATCAATTCCGAGCAAACGACCAAAAAGTGTAAGGAATAAAAATAAACCCAAAGTCACATAAAACCCAAAGAGCGCGATAAAAATGAATGGGATCTTAATTCGTAATATTGCGTTTTTAGCAACCATGGCTAAACCTTCATAGCCAAAAAGACCAAAAATGCCAATCAATAAATACCAATAAACGGTAGAGCGAAGCGAAATAACGCCCAAAACAAGCATCCCGGAAACTATCTCAGGTTTGGCGAGCACAATCGCGAATAAGGCACCCATAAGAATCGAAAAATACTTAACGCACACAGCACTGAGTATGTCGCGGCTTATCTCGTCTTCGACCGTTCTTAATTCGAACCACGAATTTTTCTTTACCCTGTTTTTATTGGTTGTTGGCTCGCTCATTGTGTGTATCGTCTAACGAAAGTAGACACCCTAAAAAATCCCTTGAAATGCATCCTTGAAAAATAAGAGCCAAATTTTTCCGCAAGGCAGCATCAAGCATTATCAAACTCCATATTCGGCGCGCGACTCAGCAAATCAACAATCACTTCCGATGCTGGAATATGTTCGTACAGCACACGATACACCGCCTCGCAGATCGGCATTGCGACACCCAGCCGTTGCGCGAGTTGATGCACTTCGCGCACGGTGTACACACCTTCGGCTACGTGGCCGAGTTGTTGCAAAATTTCCTGCAAGCCTTGTTTGCGTGCGAGCAGCAATCCCACCTGACGGTTGCGCGATAAATCGCCCGTGCAGGTCAAAATCAAATCGCCCACACCGGATAATCCGCCCAAGGTTTCGGGTCTTCCGCCGAGCTTCAAACCCAGCCGCGAGATTTCTGCCAGCCCGCGCGTGAGCAAGGCGGCACGGGCATTGTATCCCAGCCCCATGCCGTCGCAGATGCCCGCCGCAATCGCCAGCACATTCTTCACCGCGCCGCCCACTTCCACACCGACTACGTCGTTGCTGGCGTAAATGCGTAGCCGTGAATGGTGCAAGGCTTGCGCGGTGTTGCGCGCAAATTCTTCATCACTGGAGGCCAGTGTCAATGCCGTGGGCAAACCACGCGCCACTTCTTGCGCAAAGCTGGGGCCGGACAATACGCCGTATTGAAAGCCTGCTGGCAATACCTCGGCAACCACTTGATGCGGCAATTTTGCGGTCTCGGCCTCAAAACCTTTGCACAGCCAGATCACGCCGCAACGTTTTGGTGTAGCGGCGATTTGTTGCAGGACGGTACGTAAACCGGACGTGGGTGTGGCAATGATGATGAGATCCGCCGTTAGCCATGCGTCAGAAAAATTTGCGCTCAACTCAATATTGTCAGGTAATGCGGCATCAGGAAGATAGGGTTGATTGCGACGCGAGGCACGCATCGCCTCAATTTGCGTCGCATCACGCGCGCACAGGGTCACTCGATGGTGTGCGGAGAGGCTGATGGCAAGAGCCGTCCCCCATGCGCCCGCGCCGATGATGGTGATATTCATTTAGCCGCCCCACACCTCAGTACTGCGCACATAGCCAATTTCGCCGTCCAAATGTTTTACCTTGAGCCAGCCCGCACCCGTTGACTCAAGCAGTTGCAGCGCGATTTGCTGGCGCACCTGAAATACTTTGTTTGCACCCTCTTCCGGCTTATCCAGCACATCCACGATGGGCGACAGCGCGAACACATAGCGCGTGCTGCTCAATGCTTTTTTTTCCACCCAATACAACCCGCCGGATTTATCGCGTACCTTGACCCAGCTATCCAGCACCACCACTTGCTCAAGCGGCATGTAGCGATTCACAACAAATAATTTTTTTGCTTTGACTGACGGTGCGTCATAAAGGATGGCGTGGCTTTCCTTCACCGAAATATATTCCGTGGCTTGCACCGCACTTGCGCCCATTAGCAGAAGTACGGCGCATCGCCGAAGAATATGTCGCATCATTTAGTGGGTAGTCACGGGCGCAGCTTGCTGCTCTTTGTTTCTCTGATAGCTCGCCAGGAAATTCACAGGGTTCAGCAACAGCGGAGGAAAGCCGCCGCGCACGGTCATTTCCGAAACAGCTTCGCGCAAGTAGGGGAAGATAATTTCCGGGCAAGTGACCGCAAGCAAAGGCTCAATTTCTTCGTTTGGAATGTTGTGCGCCTGGAAAATTCCCGCATGCTTAACTTCGATCAAGTAGGCAACTTTCTCGCCTATTTTGCAGGTGACCGTTGACATCACCGTCACTTCAAACACGCCTTCCGATATTGAATTCGCCAGTGTGTTCAGCTGCACATCAAACTGTGAAGACTCGCGCTCCAAGAAGATGGCCGGAGCGTGGGGAATTTCCATCGACATGTCTTTAAGGTAGATTTTGTCGATGTTGAACGCGGGTTGCTTCACATCTTGAGTTGCTTCAGTCATTTTATTTTCCTTTGGTTATTTTGCTAAAAGTTTATCCAGTTCGCCCGCGAGATTCAGGGAGGCCAAGTCATCGTAACCGCCGACATGCTCGCCATTGATATAAATCTGCGGCACGGTACGCCGACCGGTTTTTTCCATCATTGCCACGCGCAATTCCGGCTGCAAATCGACGCGAACTTCCTCGATTTCAGCAATGCCTTTATTGTGCAACAACTGTTTGGCGCGGATGCAATAAGGACAAACAGCCGTGGTGTACATCACAATCTTGGCCATGATTTACGCGCTTATTTATTCAGGGGCAATTTGGCTTTTTCCCACGCCATCACGCCACCTGCCAGATTATACGCCTGCTCAAATCCCTGCTTGCCCAATGCGGCGCAAGCCGAACTTGACCGGTTGCCGCTGCGGCAAATTACGACCATCGGCTTGTCTTTATGTTTTGCCAACTCGCCCAAGCGTTGGTTGAGTTTGCCGAGCGGAATATGAATAGCGTTCAAGACATGACCGCTTTTGAATTCGCTGTCTTCGCGCACATCCAGTACAACCGCGTTTTTATGGTTGATGAGTTGCAAGGCCGCCACGCAATCAACCTCTTTTATGCCGCGCAGCCGATTACCGAAAAACGACCATAACAACATTACGCCGCTCATCAACGCAACCGAAATGGGCATAAGATTACTTGTTAAAAATTCCACCAGCTGACCCCTGTTCTTTTTGGAGGGCGAATTCTAACAGAGCCGAAAAATGTGCGGGGTCTTTCGCCGCCAGGGCAGTCAAGTTTTTTTGTTGCGCGGCCAAGTCGCCGGGATAAGACCAAGCGGCTTGATTCCAGATGGTTTTGGCCTGCTCGATCTGCCCGTCCTGCGCCAACAACAATGCTTGCCGGTACACCACCAAGCCTACCGGCACAAAGCGTGCTACCCGCGTATTCAACGCCAGTTTTTCCTTCAGGTATTTCGCATCAATCGCCATGCGCTGGCTCATAAATAGCTCGGCGTAAGGCGAAAGCATGGGGACATGATGCAAATAATTCAGGGTGGCGGCATCGCTACTTGAAGAAGTAGGCGCATCGCTGGCCGCATCGGCTGCCAGCATCCGCTCCATGTCCCGATAACCTATCTTCAGCTGCGCCATGACCACCAACCCCAATGCCAGTATGGTTGCAACCGATATGCGCCCAACAAAACGCAGCTTCAGTTGGTAGCGCGTTTCATCAAACATGCCCAGCAAAATCGCCGCAATCGCCAGAAAGTAGGCGTACCACAGCGGATATTCCAGCAAGCTATGAATGCCCAGCACGCCCAATAGGCCATAGCACCACCAATGCTCGACATCAAGCGGGGTGTGGCAAGCCGAGTACACCCACACACCCAGCAACCCAAACAATATCAGCAGTCCGACGATGCCCGTTTCAGCTGCCAACTGCATCACTATATTGTGCGCATTGTTGTACAAGCCGACGATATTGCCCGGATGCAGTTGCGGTACCAACTGGAAATGCTGCCAGGCAAACTGCCCGAAACCCGCTCCAAACAACGGTGACTGCGCGAACATCAAGGCCGCTTCATACCAGAGATACAGGCGTATGTCGCCCGACTCTTTGTCGTCAATCAGGCGTTCTACCGTGTTGATGTTGCCTGTTTCGACCGTCACCGCCTGTACCTGTATAGCTAGGTGCATCAGCCCAAACCCGACGATCAGCAGCAGGCTGTAGCGCAATAAGGGCTTCAATCTCGCGTCGCGTCGCGTCCACCACCATGCCATCGCCGCTATCAACAGCAAATATAGCCAAGAGCTGCGCGAACCACTCATTGCCATGACAAACAACATAGGCAAGGCTAGTAGCACAACGTAGCCAGGTTTTAATTTTTGCTGCTGGAATAACAACCCCAAAGAAATGAAACCCAGCGCGAGGTAATTGGCGAAATGATTGGGTTGTGCGAGGTTACCATACACTGCGGCGGTTAATTTTGCGATGACCAGATGATCGAAAATGGTATGCCAGCTAAAGTGTTGCAACACACCGATAAAGGTGTTCAATTCCGCGCCTGCCAGCAACGCAATCGCCAACGCCTGCGACAGTTTTGGCAAACCAAAGCACTCGCGCAATCGCGCGCCCAACAACATCAGCAACGCTGCGAACAACAAATACAGCACACACAACAAGGCTTGATCGAAATAGGCAACCCTGCCCAACAGCCATTGCAGCAACACGACGGCCATCAACGCCATGGGTAACTGTGCAATACGCGGCACTTGCGGCGTTTGCCAATAGTCGCGCGCCAGCAATAGCACCATAGCCAGCACGCCCAAAACCGCACTCCACCACTCCTGGTAGAAAGTTGTAATGGGGTAAGCGTGTTTGAAGTGCAGAAAAGGCAAAACCCACATCAGTCCAACAAAAATTAAACTAATGTGGGTTAAACGAAATGAGGACACTATGTTGTTTAGCACAATGACATCTGGGATATCCTGAAACGGTATTTTGGTGGTGATAGGTGGATTTGAACCACCGACCCCAGCATTATGAATGCTATGCTCTAACCAGCTGAGCTATATCACCGAAAAGAGCGCGGCATTCTCCGGATTTACCCCTGTCTTGTCAATCCGCACTGCACGCTCTTTAATTCACTACCCGCAAAGCCTTTTTGTAATTCGGTTAATTTCGCCCCAATTTCCCCATCAACTTCATTAAATCTGAGGATATTGACTTTAAGCTTACTCCCCCGCTCGCCAACTTGTGCCGAACGAACACCATGGGTGCGCAACTCGGCCAGATAATTTTGCGCCGCTTCCTGAGTTTTGAATACGCCGAGGGAAATGGCGTTTTGCCAAGGCCCCGGTTCTTGCACAACAAAATACTCAGTCACGGATCGTTCTTTGAGCTGGGAAATTTTTTCGGCAGTTGCAGTCTTGTCCTTGAGGGGAGGGATAAACACCCAATAGCCAATTTCGTACTCGACTTCACGCTTGCTTTGCTTATCCGCGAGCGCGGCATCCGATAACGCATCCATCACCCCTTTCAGTTCGGCATCGGAAAACTCGCCCCACTCAAAACAAAGCAAGCTGGTTTCGCTATCCGCCATTTTTTTAGTGTTGCCCTCAATGAGCGCGATTTCCTTGGCTTCCAGCAACCGTATCTTTTCCGCATTGAGGGGTGACTGAGTTACATTTTCCTCTTTCAGCAGTGATGATCCCCATTGCATGACCGAAAATAAAACAAGGTTTGCTATCAACAGCACCCAAAATACAACTCTAATCATCTGCTCGCCTCTTGCGCGATTAACAACAAACCTTGCAGCACCAAATTATCCGCCACACGCACCGGTAAGTTCTGCAGGTGCGGTTGCAAAATCGCGCTCGCTCCGCCACCCAACACGATAGGTGCCGAACCATCCTCCAGCAGATCATATTGCCGTTGAATTGCTCCGCAATTGGCTTGGATTGCCCCGCTGAAAATGGCATCCGCAGTATTCAGCGGAAATAGCACGTACTGTCCCGATTCAGCTTTAAGCTGTGCTGCTTTATTCGCCAAACTTTGTTGCATTAATTCTATGCCTGACAAAATCAAACCCCCGGTAAATACCCCCTGATTATTCAGCGTATCAACCGTGGTTGCTGTGCCGCAATTCACCACCAAACACTCTTTGCTCACCAAATGCCACGCCGCAATCAACGCAGCCCATCGGTCACAGCCCAATTGAATCGCATCAACATAACTATTGCTTACGCCACACTGTACTTTCTGAGCAACAATAAAATGGGTCTGACAAGACCGAGACACGCTGAAATTGCGAATGTTTTGCGCAACCGCTTCACCCGCCACATTACTCACCCAAATTTGCCGGATGCTATCAATGTCTGCCAGTTGTTTTGGCAATTCCCTCACTTGCTCAATCGGCAGCGCGCCACTGCTTAAAACCTTGTTGCCGTTTACAACAGCCCATTTTACGCGTGTGTTACCCGCATCAATCAACACCCTTTTCAATGTTGCACTCCCACCTCACCGGAACTAAAACATTGCACACCCTGCCGCATTTCCAAACGCAACTCGCCTAACTCACTTACGCCTCGCGCAATGCCCTCCACAATTTTCCCATCCGCCATGCGCAACTGAATAGTTTTGTTTTGATAGGCATGGAGTTTCTCCCACTCGGCATGCATCGTAGCGAAGCCGTTCTTTGCAAATTCATTTAGTGCGTTAGCCAATTCACCCAGTAATGCGACAAGCAATTGGTTGCGTGTCGGCAGCACATCACACAATTCATCCAGCGCGCTCACGGGCTGTTCGATTTTCTGTGTTGCCAATCTGTCGGGCAAGCGGTAATTCAGGCCGATGCCGATGACCACCGCGCTTGGCCCCAATACATCCCCTTGTGCTTCAATCAACACACCAGCCAATTTGCCATGTGCGGTGACTACATCATTCGGCCATTTCAATTGCACACCTTGCGCACCCAATTTTCCAAGCCCTCTCAGTATCGCCACCCCCACCGCCAGACTTAATCCAGATAAGGCATTCAGCCCGAAATCAAATCGCCACAACAGGGAAAAAGTTAACGCGTCACCCAATCCAGAATGCCACGTTCGCCCCAACCTTCCCCGCCCGGCTGTTTGCAACTCCACCGCCAGCACACTACCGCTGGTCGCGCCCAATGCCGCGCGTTGCAACAATTCTGTATTGCTTGAAGTTGCTTGAGATAAAACCTCTATATCAAATTGTTTGGCCGTCTTACCCAGATAATGCAACACTTCTTTTTCCATCAGGCTTTCCCACGGGCGAGCCAGGCGATACCCCCGACCGCGTATGCGTTGCAGCACCACACCGTGTTCCGCCACATCTGCCAGCGCATTGCAAACGCTGGCACGCGACACCTTTAACTGCGCGGCCAACGCCTCGCCCGAATGAAATTCACCGTCCGCCAGTAGGCTCAGCAGTTGCCATACTCGCGGATGCGCAATGCCTGCCGTCATTGCGGCAACTCACCATGCACATTCAATAAGCTCAAAATTTCCTCGCGGCGATTGTGCGCATCCTGGTAACCGAGGTTAATCAGCGAACGGCAAAATCTTTTTTCGGACAACAAATAACTCACCAGCGTTGAGCTGCTTTGCTGCCGTGCCCCGACCAAGCGCAATAACAAGCGTATCGTCCAGGGCAATTCATCCGCGTGTTGCTCGGCAATTTTCTCGATAGCCTGACTCGGTGAAATCACCAGCACATCAATATGTCTCAACTTGCTGCGTTCACGCGTCTCGTCTGTCATCATCGCAACCAGACTATTGATTTTCCTCACGCGCTCCAGATCCACTTCCATGCTGTCGAGAAAAATACTGTTCAGAGCATGCCCTGCAATTTTCGCCAGCGACGGATAGTTCGCAATGTCTTCGCGCTCGGTGTGATCGGAATAGCCGTTCTCTGTCACGCCGATTACCAGCACGCGGGTCGCCCCCAGATTAAGTGCCGAACCTATCGGCGTGATCTGGCGCATCGAACCGTCGCCAAAGTATTCACGATTGATTAACGTCGCGGGGAAAATAAACGGCAGTGCCGAAGAAGCCAATAAATGCTTGATTTCAATTTTCGCTGGAATACCCACCCGCCCCGTGCGATGCCAAGGCTCGATTTCTTTTACACCCTGATAAAACGTGACCGATTCGCCCGAACCGTAACCGGAAGCCGTGACACTTAATGCGTGCAGGTAACCGCTATCAATGCTCTCTTGTATTTTTTCGCAAGGCAATAACTCATCCAGCAGCTCAACCAAAGGGGAATTGTCGAGCAGTGAAACTTGTTTTAATTTGCCGATACCCACCGCGCTGGACAGCACACCACCCACCCACAGCACCGTGTTATTGAACACCCCTGCGGCATCGGTACGATATACTTGATCGGCATGAAAATTCTTCCAGATGTTGAGCAGGTATTGCACCCCTTTGCGGAAACTTTTGGCGTTTACCGCCAGAGTCGCGGCATTTAATGCGCCCGCCGACGTACCACAGATAATCGGGAAAGGATTGCGCGCCCGCCTGGGTAACATTTCTGAAATCGCCTTGAGCACGCCCACCTGGTAGGCGGCACGCGCACCGCCACCCGTGAGTATCAGTGCAACGCGATGTTTCATCAGAGTTAGATTGATTCCCCCTGCACGGCTTCCAGCGCGTCTTTCAGCGTTTCTTCCGGCAAGGCATTGAGATTCTCGGACAACATCTCTGCGGCATCCAGCGCACCCTCGTGCAAAGACTTCGGATCGGTATTCGCCACCAGCACTGCCGCCGCGCCTACCACCCTGAGCAAACGTGTGCGTTCATTCATCAACAACTCCACTTCGTTGCTTAACAATTCAACTTCCTGTTTGTTCATTCCATACTCCCTCTAATGTGTTTTAACGCCCACTACCGCCAGCGCGCTCATATTGACGATACGCCGCACCGTGGCGGTTGAAGTCAGAATATGCACAGACTTATTCGCCCCCAGCAAAATCGAGCCGATAGTAATGCCCTCGCCCGCCGTTATTTTCAGCAGATTGTAAGCGATGTTCGCCGCATCCAGATTGGGCATGATGAGCAGATTAGCTTCGCCTGTTAACCTTGATTCTGGCAGCAATTGGCTGCGCAAGGCTTCCGACAAAGCGGCATCTCCATGCATCTCGCCTTCCACTTCCAAATTTGGTGCTGATCGTTGCAACAGTTCACGTGCTGCCGCCATTTTACGCGCGGAGGGATTGTCATGGCTGCCAAAATTGGAATGTGACAGCAATGCCACTTTGGGCGTTAATCCAAAGCGGCGCACTTCCTGTGCTGCCAGCAAAGTCATCTCGGCGACCTGCTCGGCAGTCGGATCGAGATTGACGTGCGTATCGCAAATAAACAGCGTGTGGTCAGGCAGCAGCAGAATGTTCATTGCCGCATACACTGTTTGTTTGGGCGCGTGACCCACCACTTCATTCACATAACGCAGGTGCTGGATGGGCAGTGCCGTTGTGCCGCACAACATCGCATCCGCCGCACCTTTGTGCACCATCATTGCCGCTATCAGCGTGTTCTCGCGGCGCATCTCGTTTTTCGCATCATCCGCCGTAATGCCGTGCCGCTGCATCAGTTGATGGTACTCCGTCCAGTATTCATGAAAGCGTGCGTCGTTTTCCGGGTCGATCAACTCAAAGTCCACACCCATACGAATGCGCAACCCCAGCTTGGCGATGCGCTGCTCAACCACGTTCGGGCGGCCAATCAAAACCGGCTGAGCCATACCTTCATCCACCACCGTTTGTACCGCATGCAGCACACGCGGATCTTCGCCTTCGGCATACACCAAGCGTTTCGGTGCGCGCTTTGCCGCCTCAAACACCGGCTTCATCAGCATGTTGGATTGATAGATGAAGTGCGACAACTGCTCGCGGTAGCCTGCCATATCGGCAATCGGACGTTCCGCCACACCGCTATCCATGGCGGCTTGTGCCACGGCAGGAGCAATGCGCGTGATGAGTCGCGGATCGAACGGTTTGGGAATCAAATGATCCGCGCCAAATTTCAGGTTCTCCTCGCCATACACCGCCGCCACCACGTCGGACTGCTCCGCTTCCGCCAAATCGGCAATCGCATGCACCGCCGCAATTTTCATTGCTTCATTGATGGTACTCGCCCCCACATCCAGCGCGCCACGGAAGATGTACGGAAAACACAGCGCGTTATTCACCTGATTGGGATAATCCGAACGTCCCGTCGCCAGAATCGCATCGGGACGCACCGTCAACGCATCTGCGGGCAGAATTTCCGGATTGGGATTCGCCAACGCAAAAATCAATGGCTGCGGTGTCATCTGCTTCACCATCTCCGGCTTCAACACACCACCCGCCGACAGCCCCAGAAATACATCCGCTCCCGCAATTACTTCTGCCAGCGTACGCGCCGATGTTTGCACCGCATAACGCGCTTTGTTGTCGTCCATCTCCTCGACACGTCCTGTGTACACCACACCCTTAATGTCGGTAACGGTAATGTTTTCCATGCGCACACCCAGACCCACCAGCATATCCAGACACGCCAACGCCGCTGCACCCGCTCCGCTCACCACCAGTTTAATTTTGGCGATGTCCTTGCCGACTACTTTCAGTCCGTTCAACAACGCCGCGCCCACAATAATCGCCGTACCGTGCTGATCGTCATGGAACACAGGAATCTTCATACGCTCGCGTAACTTGCGTTCGATGTAAAAACATTCCGGTGCTTTGATGTCTTCGAGATTGATGCCACCGAAGGTTGGCTCCAGCGATGCGATGATGTCCACGAGCTTGTCCGGATCACGCTCACTGATCTCCAGATCGAACACATCAATACCGGCAAATTTTTTGAACAACACGCCCTTGCCTTCCATCACCGGCTTGGCCGCCAGCGGGCCGATCGCACCCAAGCCCAGCACCGCAGTACCATTGGTAATCACCGCTACCAGATTACCGCGTGCAGTCATATTGCGCACCTCGGCAGGATTCTCCACGATCAACTCGCACGCCGCTGCCACGCCCGGCGAATACGCCAACGCCAGATCACGTTGCGTGATCATCGGCTTGGTGGGATTAACGGAAATTTTTCCAGCAGGAGCTTGACGGTGGTATTGCAGCGCGGCTTCACGCAATTGCTTATCCATAACTTCTTTCAAATAGGGTGTTACATCAACGCGCGCAATTATAACGCAGCGGCTTGTCGACACACTGCTTGAATAGGGGTAGCCCGTCATTCCCGCAGAAGCGGGAATCCAGTCAAAATAAATGCCCTTTTGAATAAAAACCGATGGATTCCCTCTTTAGCGTGATAGCCAGCGGCTTACCCGCTTGCAGGCTTGGTCGAATGGCTAGTGGACATATCAATGACGTTGAGATCAATTCGACCTATCCAGCAGCATCTCCAAGCGGAAATAAAGCGCGGGATTCGCCTTGAAATTATCCGGCTTGGGAAAATGCACCTGAGGGCTTACTTCCAAAAATACCCACTGTTTATGCAACCGATAGCGGTACTGCATCAACGCAACATACGCATTTAATTGCCACTGCGGATTACTCACACCTATCGCACTCGCCTGATACAGCAACGCAGAGCGTTCATTCAAATTTTGATAAATCGAAAAATCCTGACGCAAATCGAAGTTCTGTTTATCGTTCAGCCACGTCACGTTACTGGTGGCGCGGAACAACATCGGCTCACTCAAAATACGCTCCACGTCCAACTGCGTGGTTTCACCCGCACCGATGGTGTTGAACCAGAACACCGTCTCCGCCGCCTTCACCCGCCAGTCGTTAACCGTCACGGCATAGCTACCGCGAGCGCGAGCAAACGGATTGATGTGTATGCCCTGAAATTTCACACCCAGATCAGAACTCAAGTGCCACGGCCTTTCCTGCTCTTTGGATTTTTCATAACGCACTGCGGCGGAATAACTCTCCGGCGCAACCACCTTGTTTACAGGAGTGGTTTGATTTTGCACTGCCTCGCCTGTCACATTTTTATCGGGGTTGGTTTCCAGCAACAAATGAAACCGCTTCTGCGTCGAAGGCAAATCCAGCTTGGCGCGTCCCGACAACACAAACTTGCGATCCCCGCCATAACCCGCCACCCTGACCAAATCCAATTGCACCAAACTGTTATTGCTCTCTTGGTAGTTGCGATCATCGGCAAAGAAACTGTCGAGGTTGCGAGTAAGGTTGACGAATTTTTCGGATAAAAAATCACGCTCCGCGTCCACATAGGTAAAGGGATAACTTAATAATGAAGGGAGATCGGTTGGTTGATTGGCTGGGTCAGAGGGTGGTGGCGGGACTGGCTGATCTATTGCAAATGAGGGCAATGAAAAAAATATCGTGCTAGCCAGGAATAATCGACACTTGAACATGGGAGACAAAATAACTCGCCAAGTGAATTCAATCACGATCATCGTTATATCCACATTCCACCCCATGTGTGGGAATTTCTACAAATCGCATGGACTGATAGTCAATCCGCCATGCTTTTTTAAGTGAATGCGCATACCCTCCAAGTAAAGGCTCTTTGCGATCTACCCATTGCCCAATAGCAACAATGTCTGCATCGGGATATTCAGTGGTCTTACATTCAGTATCACCCGTATCGAAATAATCCCACCCTTTTGGTAGCTTGATGTGAATCATGTCTGAAGGCGTAGCACGGATTGCATGACCTAAAGCGTCACGCCCGTTGATTTCAGTAACCACAAAAATACAATCGACTTGGCTGTCCTTTTTGAATGGCTGACAAACGGACAAAGCTATTGCTTGTGAAGCTCTTTTAATATCTGTGCCAATTCCACTTTCAATGGTGTAGCCATTTTTTTCTAGTTCATCATATTTACCCGAATACTTTTCAAAGACGAAATCCTGTTTGATAACTTCAGCAATTATCTGCGCCGACGCATTCACAAAGGCCAAAATCATGGCAACAGTTGACGCGATTTTTTGTAAATAATTATTCATTAAACTACACCCTTCGAGTTGATACGAAAAGTAAACCTATCTCGCTGCATTATGTAACTAGCCCCGAATCCCCGCCAGTATTTTCTCCAGCCGTTTCACCGACACAATCACGGGCGTTTTCAATTCCTGCGCAAACAGTGAGACGCGTAGTTCTTGCATCATCCAAGCGCATTCTGTCACTCTCGGATCGGCATTACCTTGCTGGGCTTGCCGCAGCTTTTGCATCGCTTGAAGCAACGGCTGAAGTTGGCTCATGCATTGCGCATCACGTGCCGGGTTGCTGCGCAGTTTTTCGATGCGCAGGTTGATGGCTTTGAGATAACGCGGCACGTGTTGCAGGCGTTCATAGGGCGTGTCCGCCACGAAGCGTTTGCCGAGCAAGCCATCGAGTTGGGCGCGCACATCTTGGTTAGCCTGTGTGTGTGCTTTGAGGTGGGGGAGATTTTTTTGCAGTAGTTGATGTTCGCTGAGTACGTTAGCCACCAGCTTTGCCAGCTCTTGCGCTATGAGCAGCAGGCGATTTTTGGCTTCTTTACCGCGCGTGGTAAATTCCGCTTCGTTGGTTGGCAACGGGTCACTCAGGCAACACCGCTCGAAGGTGATTACCAATATCTGCTGATGCAATTCCTGTTGCGTGCCAAACGGCATGAACAACATGCCGAGCCGTTGCGCATCGGGCAGGTTCTTTTCCAGATACTTCACCTGCTCCTTGAGCAGCAGCATAAACAAACGGCGCAACCCGCCACGGTGCGCGGATTGCGCTGCATCACGCGTATCAAAAGCACGTAGCACCACGGCATCGCCATCATCCACTGACGCGTTGAATAGCGTCACGGTTTGTCCGGCACGTTTCACTTCGCGGGTTTCGATAAAATTGCCAAAGCTCCATGAGGTGTAACGTTCTTCTGCTTCAACACTTTCATTGTTAGCAAAGCGACCAACCTGAGCGAGTGCTCCCCCACCCCGACCCTCCCCCGATGGGAGAGGGAGTTGGTTCGCTGATGTTCGATGACTAGCCCCATGTAACCCGCCAATCTGTCCCATCTCCCTCTGGGGGAGTGTTAGGGAGGGGGTGACACGCGGCGCAAGTTCACTGTGCAATTGCGCGAAATTTCGCGACATGCCAAGTTGTCTGCCGTGTTCATCCACCACGCGAAAGTTCATCAGCAAATGCGGCGGTAATTGCTCCAAGCGAAACGCCTCCAACGGCACATCGAGTTGCTTTTGTTCGCGGATGTAACGCGCCAAAGTCTGCAATAACGGCGTGTTGGCTGGCGGCACTTCTCGGCAAAATGCCGCCGAGAACTCCGGTACAGGCACTAAATTTCTCCGCAGTTTTTGCGGCAAGGTTTTAATCAGTTGCGTGACTTTCTCCGACAGAATGCCCGGAATCAGCCATTCGCAGCGCGCCGCAACGACTTGATTGATGAGTGCCAGCGGTACGGTAAGGGTGATGCCGTCGTCGTTCCTGCCCGGCGAGAAGTTGTAACTCAAGGCGAAACTGACGTTATCAATCTTCATCTGCGGCGGAAACTGGTCGGTGGTGATGCCTGCCGCTTCATGGCGCATCAGGTCGTCTTTTTTCAGATACAGCAATTTCGCATCAGTACGTTCGGCCTCTTTGCGCCAGACATCAAAGCTCGCGCCGTTATGGATGCCCTCAGGAATGCGGCTGTCGTAAAATGCAAAAATCAATTCTTCATCAACCAGCACAT
>CAZSPN010000024.1:0-36114 GCA_964608835.1 uncultured Gallionella sp. | reverse complement strand
CGGTGAAATCATCGCAGCCGAAGCCGGCGAGGTCGTGCGTGGCGAATTGTTGGCACAGCGTGCGGTGCGCCGTGTCGCGGTCGAAGTGCCAATCAGGCAAAGACTTGTTCGCGGCGTTATTGAATTGCGGTGCGGCAACACTCTCTGCGACCAATATCTCTGAAGGTTGCAGACGTTCCAATTCGGCAGGGAGTTGTTTGGCGGCGACTTCGGCGAGGGTGAATTGCCCCGAAGCGAGGTTGAGCCAAGCGAGGCCGACCTCGTTGTTGCGCTGGTGCAGCGCGAGTAACAGGTTGTCGCGTTTCTCTTCGAGCAAGGCAGAGTCGGTGACGGTGCCGGGCGTGACGATGCGCACCACTTTGCGTTCGACTGGGCCTTTGCTGGTGGCGGGGTCGCCGATCTGTTCGCATATCGCAATTGACTCGCCCATCTTTACCAGTCGCGCGAGGTATTGTTCGGCAGCGTGATAGGGCACACCCGCCATCTTGATTGGGTTGCCGTTGGATGCACCGCGCTGCGTAAGCGTGATGTCAAGCAGCTTGGCGGCGCGTGTGGCATCGTCATGGAACAATTCGTAAAAATCGCCCATGCGATAGAACAACAGCATATCGGGATGCTGTGCCTTGATGCCCAGATACTGCATCATCATTGGCGTGTGTTTGGGTGCTTCTATGTTATTCATTATCGAAGCGAATGCCGCAATTACTATCGAATGGTTATTTTGAGTTGTTCCAGTATCGCGGGGTTTTCAAGCGTCGAAACGTCTTGCGTAATTTCCTCGCCTTTGGCAATCACGCGCAGCAAGCGGCGCATGATTTTTCCTGAGCGGGTTTTGGGCAGATTGTCACCAAAGCGAATTTCGTCAGGCTTGGCAATCGGGCCGATTTCTTTGGCAACCCAGTTGCGCAGTGTTTCGACAAGCTCTTTTGCCTGGGTTGTATCGGCGGGGCGCGCTCCTTTTAATACCACAAACGCGATGACTGCCTCACCTTTGATGTCGTGTGGGCGACCCACCACGGCAGCTTCCGCGACCAGCGGATTTGCCACTAAAGCCGATTCAATCTCCATTGTGCCAAGACGGTGACCCGAAACTTTCAGCACGTCGTCGTTGCGTCCCATGATCCAGATATAGCCGTCCACGTCACGGTGAGCAGAATCGCCGGCAAGGTAATAGCCGCGCATTTCTTCGGGAAAATAGTTTTTCTTGAAACGTTCCGGATCTCCCCATATGGTGCGTATCTGGGAGGGAAAGGGTTTGGTGATGACCAAGGAACCGCCCTGTTGCTTATTTACCTCAAGACCCGTTTCGTCCACCACCGCGACTTGTATGCCGGGAACTGGCAGCGTGCATGAACCGGGCTTGATCGGTACTGCTCCGGGTAACGGTGCAACCATGTGGCAGCCCGTTTCGGTCTGCCACCAGGTATCCACAATCGGGCAACGCGATCGACCGACCACGGTGTAATACCACATCCATGCTTCCGGGTTAATGGGTTCGCCGACTGTGCCGAGCAAACGCAGTGAGGACAAGTCATATTGTCCGGGTAGTTCACTTCCCAGTTTAATCAGTGAACGAATGGCAGTTGGTGCAGTGTAAAAAGTGGTCACCTTATGGTCTTGTATCATCTTCCAGAAACGCCCTGCATTGGGGTAAGTGGGGGTGCCCTCAAAAATGACTTGCGTTGCACCCATCGCCAGCGGGCCGTAGGCAACATAGCTGTGTCCGGTGATCCAGCCCACGTCCGCGGTACACCAAAAAATGTCGCAATCTTTATAATCAAATACCCACTGCATGGTGAGTATCGTGCCGAGCAAATAGCCCGCGCTGGAGTGTTGCACACCTTTGGGTTTGCCCGTTGAGCCGGAAGTGTAAAGTATGAATAACGGATGTTCCGCGCCCACCCATTCCGGTTCGCAGATGCCGGGCTGATTGGCGACGAGTTCATGCCACCACACATCGCGTGGCGTGTTGAACGATACTTCGTTCCCGGCACGGCGATAAATAATCACCTCTTGCACCACCCCGCAGCCTTCCAGTGCCAAGGCTTCATCCACAATCGACTTGAGCGGCATCAGCTTGCCGCCGCGCATTTGTGCGTCGGCAGTAATTACCGCACGGGCTTGCGCATCGACAATACGTTCTTGCAGACTTTTGGCGGAGAAGCCGCCAAACACTACCGAATGAATCGCGCCGATACGGGCACAGGCCTGCATCGCCACCACAGCTTCAATGCTCATCGGCAGATAGATGATGACGCGGTCACCTTTCTTGATGCCGCGTGATTTCAAGCCATTGGCAAATTGACACACCCGAGCGTGCAAATCACGGTAATTGATTTTCGTGACCGAGCCGTCATCCGCTTCAAAAATCAACGCGGTTTTTTCCGGTTGAATCGCCAAGTGTTTATCGAGACAGTTATGCGAAACATTCAGCTCGCCATCCTCAAACCACTGGTAAAACGGCGCGTTGCTTTCATTCAATACTTTGGTAAACGGCTTGTGCCAATGCAAAGTCTCTCGTGCCAACTTTGCCCAATAGCCTTGGTAATCAAGCGTTGCGGCATCGCATAACGCCTGATATTGCGCCATGCCAGAAACATTCGCCTGTTTAACAAAATCAGCGGAGGGGGTGAAAACGCGAGTTTCGTGCAGGGTGGATTCGATGTTGGCCATAAGCATTTCTCGTTGCAGAAGTAAAGTTGGGGAAGCGAATGCGAATGATAGACCATCCGCTCATTGTGTCGCTAGAAAAATAGTGGGTCGATCATGCACGCAAAGCAGCGGGGTTTAGTGAGGCGGAGTTGGCAGCGTTAGGTTGGCATACTTTGAAAGGATAAGTGCTTGCTTGAGGATCGCAATAATCATGCTGGCATGGTATTCGCTGAAGCTTTGGAAATAGCTTTATTGGATACTGTTATGGAACTCGCCTCATCCGAATACACTGGCAACACTGCCTATGATGAACTGCTGGATCACAACCTGCAGCCCCGCACGGCCGCACGGCCGTTGTTCAACTACCTGAATTCGCTGGATAGCAGCGAACTGGCTGCGCGACGGCAGGCTGTGGATGCCACTATCATGGCGATGGGCATCACGTTTACGATCTATAGCGAATCCGGCAACATTGACCGCGCTTGGCCATTCGACCCGATTCCGCGCGTGATGGCACGCAGTGAATGGGAAGGCATACAGGCCGGGCTCAAGCAACGTCTGACCGCACTGAATCTGTTCATCAATGACCTGTATAACGAACAGCGAATTATTAAGGATGGCGTGTTCCCTGCTGAGATATTGGAAGGCTCGAAAAACTTTCGCCCACAATGTGTGGGCATCACGCCCCGTTTTGGCGTGTGGGCACATATTTGCGGCACCGATCTGGTGCGCGATCGTGATGGCACAGTGTACGTTCTGGAGGACAATTTGCGCGTACCGTCAGGTGTGTCTTACATGCTGGAAAACCGGCAGATCATGAAACGGATTTTCCCAGAAGTATTTCGCACCACGAACATATTGCCCGTGGACGATTACCCCACCCAACTCTACCAAACTTTGGCCGCACTCTCGCCGCGTCCCGGCGACCAGCCAGTGATCGCGGTGCTCACTCCCGGTGTTTATAACTCCGCCTATTTTGAGCACAGTTATTTGGCTCAACAAATGGGTGCATATCTGGTGGAAGGTTCCGATCTGGTCGTTGGAAATGATGATGTGGTGTACCTGAAAAGCATTTCGGGATTGCAACGTGTGGATGTGATTTATCGCCGCATTGACGATGATTTTCTCGATCCTGAAGTGTTCAATCCCGATTCGCAATTGGGCGTACCGGGCCTGATGCGCGCATGGCGTAACGGCAAGGTTGGTATCGCCAATGCGCCCGGTGCGGGCGTGGCGGACGACAAGGTCGTTTATGCTTTTGTGCCGCAGATCATCCGCTACTATCTGGATCAAGATCCATTACTTGCCAACGTGCCAAGTTATCTGTGTATGGTTGAAGACCAGCGCGACTACGTATTGGCAAACTTGGACAAGCTGGTGGTGAAGCCCGCTAACGAATCGGGCGGTTACGGCATGCTGATCGGACCGCGTGCCACACCGGAAGAGCGCGTGCAATTTGCCGAATTGATACGTGCCAATCCGCGCAACTATATGGCTCAACCAACCTTGGATATATCTACCGCTCCCACGTTGATAGACGGGCAACTTGCTCCGCGACATCTTGACTTGCGTCCCTTCGTACTGCAATCGGACAAGCTTTATGCAACCACGGGCGGACTCACCCGCGTTGCATTGCGCAAAGGTTCGTTGGTGGTCAATTCGTCGCAGGGTGGCGGCAGTAAAGATACTTGGATTGTCGAAGATGGAGAACTTCAATGTTAGCTCGCGCCGCAGAGAATCTATATTGGATGGCACGCTATTTAGAGCGTAGCGAAAATACCGCGCGCCTGATCAACAGTACCACGCATGTCTTGCTCGACCTGCCATCAGGCGCGTCTTTTGGCTGGGCAAACCTCATTGAAATTGCTGGACTGGACAACCACTTCCACCAACTTTATCCACGTGCTGATGAAGAAGCTATCATGCGCTTTCTGATTGAGGATACCCGTAACCCAAGCTCGATCTTGTCGTGTGTGCAATATGCACGCGAGAACACGCGCACCTTGCGCGAAGTGCTGCCAACAGAAATGTGGGAGCGTATCAATAGCCTGTATTTGTACATCCGCGATAACGCCGCCATTGCCTGCGGCAGCAGGCGAGACCGTTACACGATATTGAATAACGTTATTGAATATCGTCACGCGATTGTCGGCCTAGTTTCGGGCACGATGGGACATGACATTGCTTACCAGATTACCAAGCTGGGACGAAACATCGAACGTGCCGATATGACCACGCGTATCCTTGACCTCAATTCGGCAATTAAACTCCCTCAGGACAGTGTGCTGCGCGAGACCCTCATGGAGCGAATATGGATGAGTACATTGAATTCCTTATCCGCCTATCAATCCTATCGCCGCTTGGTTGCGATGAATGTGCGTAGTAACGAAGTAATTCATTTTTTACTTAGTGATGCGCGCTTTCCACGAAGCGTAGAGCATTGCCTGGGCGAAATTGAAGCCTGCCTGAAGATGATGCCGCGCTCGCAATTCCCACAAAATATTGCCGCCCAATTGCGGCACAAAATCGCGCAACGCCACTCCGATGAGCTTGATGCTATTGCGCTGCACGAATATCTGGACTGGTTGCAAGCTGAGCTGGGGGAAATTCACGATGCTTTGAATTTCCGCTATTTCCACGCCTATCATGACGGTCACCAGCCAGTTGAAACCAGCCGGGTTGAAATCGAATTTGCCCAGTGACCCCGTGCATGTTAGTGTTCTGCGCGTTGTTTGAGAGATGTTCCTCCCCATTCCATTAAACTATTCAGCTGATATGACTTATTGCGTTGCCATCAACACTGACCAAGGGTTGGTATTCTGTTCTGATTCCCGCACCAATGGTGGATTCGATAATGTTTCGGTTTACTCAAAAATGCATACCTTCGTGTGGCCTGGCGAGCGCACCTTCGCGCTGTTGTCTGCGGGCAATCTGGCAACGACGCAAACGGGTGTCAAACGGTTATGGAGTGATATAGAAAACGCCGCACCGGTGAACTTGCGTAACGTGCCGAATATGCTGGCAGCCTCCGACTATATTGCCGCCACCAGTGCATTCGTACAGAAACAACATACAGATCGCATTGCTTCCGATTCGAATGCTAATTTTGAGGCCACTTTCATCTTTGGCGGACAAATCGGAATGGATCGTCCCGAAACGCTGCTGATCTATCCACAGGGAAATTTCATACACGAATCGGACGAACATCCGTTTTTACAGATTGGTGAAATCAAATACGGAAAACCCATTCTTGATCGAGTCATCAAACGCAATACGCCGTTGACCCATGCTGCCCGTTGCGCGCTAGTCTCGATGAATTCAACCGTGCGCAGCAACCTGACTGTCGGCCCTCCTATTGATCTGCTAATTTATGAAAAAAACCGCCTGGATTTTGGGCAACGCATGACACTGACCGAAAACGATCCCTTTGCCAAACAACTTTCCGATTCGTGGAATAATGGCCTGGTACACGCGCTGGAAAATCTGCCGCGCTTTCCGTGGGAAAACCAATAGGGTTGCTGCTATAACTATTACGCGGTACTAAAATTGGCCCACGTGTTTATCTGTTTTCATCAACTGGGGATTTGTCACTCACAGACGTATCTTTCTGCAAGTTAATCTATTTGTTATCTGTGAAACCAATCATATTTCTCCTCAGCATCTGGAAACGCAGTTACGCGGCTCTGTCCGCGCTGTTGGCGCGCTATTGGAAAAATACTTTTTACCTGTATCTTGCGGCTCTATTCACGCTATTCGCAATCGCTGACACCTCGGTGTTTCACTTCACCGCAGAGATGCGCCAGGCGGCATTTGACACGATGTTGCACTATCGCATAGTGAAGCCCATACCCGATCCCGATATTGTCATTGTCGATATCAACGAGGCCAGCCTTGCGGCGATGGCAAAAGATTATGGCCGCTGGCCGTGGCCGCGTCAGGTATTGGGTGAGTTTGTCGAGCAGGTTGAAAAACAACATCCGAAAGCGATTGTGTTCGACATTCTGTTCAGCGATGCCGATCTGTACAACGCAGACAGCGATGCTTATTTCGATGCGGCTATCGCCAAGACTGACAACACGTTTTTCCCGATGTTGCGACTTGATCCTTCCAGTGATTCGTTAAGCCAGATCAAGGCATCCATGCTTCCCGGTGTGCAGCCTGCCGCGCAGGGTGTACAGCAAGATGCCACCGTGGCGATGGTGTTGCCGCATTTTCAGTCGGCGTTAAATGGCGGACGTTTGGGGCTGCACAATATCTATCCCGACGATGATGCCGTTGCGCGGCAATATCTGGTGTATAGCGAGGATTATGGCTGGAAGCTGCCTTCACTACCCGCCCGCATTGGCGAGGAGCTGGGTTGGCCCGCACCGCAGGCACAGCGGGTGTTGCTGAATTGGCGCGGCGCACCGTTCACTTACCAGTTTGTCAGTTTTTCGGATGTATTTCAGGATTTAACCAGCAAGGAAAAGCATCGCCCGGATGATGAGTTCAAGGACAAAATCATCATCATCGGTTCGACCGCGCCGAGTTTGTTTGACATCAAACCCACGCCGATGAGTCAGATGCATCCCGGAGTGGAAATTCTCGCCACGGCAATCGACAACTTCAAGCATGACGATTACCTGCGCTTTCCCGATGCGCGTATCCCATATTTGCTGTTGGCACTCGCCATTATCTGGGTAACCGCATGGGGATTTTATCGCGGATATAGCATGGGGAAAGTGGACTTCTGGTTTGGCGCATCCCAATTTATTTTGATCGGCATTTCGTATGCCAGCATCAATTTCAGCACCACTTACATCAACCTGACCGCACCTGTTTCATTGGCGTTATCCTTTTTCGGGTTTGCGCGGCTGTATTCGTCCGCGACAGGAAAAGCATTGGAGAAAAACTCCGTGCAGACTTCCATTAAACAAATTGGTGAGATACCCGCCACGCTGCTGCTAATCCATCTGGATACCGGCTTGCTTACCGATATGGCGATGGAAGATATTCGTTATGGACTGGAAAAATGCGGCAAAGAAACCAAAAGCGTCGAACTAATCAATGGCGGACAAAAAGGGCTGTGGGGCTTGTTTGAGAAAACCTATGCCGTGTCATGGGTGTCCTCTGTGGACGACAAAATGGCTGGGGAACGAGTCACGCAAGATGCGCAAGCGGTACTCGCTGTTTTGCCAAGACTGTTGTGCAAGCGATTGATGAATACGGACAATGTGGCAAGCTGGTATACGCATCATGGCATGATAACAGGCGGTGAAAAGGCGAAGGCAAGTTGGCGGGTGTTGTTCGCCGAAGCCTTGATAGCTTGGCAACAATCAAAACAAGAGGGAAAGCCGAAATGAGCAACATAGGAGTAGGGTTATTGTTGCTGGGGTTGTTTGTTGTTACCCCAGCAATCGCCGCCAAGGCCAAGGTTATCACTGTGGTAACGGAAAGTGGCAGCGCATTGAAGGCTGATGACATAAAAACTGAACCCTTTCGTGACGCGAAAAAGGTGGGTTCGCTGGCGAGTGGTGACAAGGTGGAAATTCTCACCAAAAACGGTGGCTGGTTGAAAGTGAAAAGCCAAAAAGGTAATGGCTGGGTACGCATGTTGAGCATACGCAAAACGGGTTCGGGTAAGACAGCCGGAAACGCGGGCGGCTTGTTGGCACTGGCTTCTGGACGGGCGGGTACTGGCAAGGTGGTTGCGACAACCGGCATACGCGGTTTGAGTGAAGAGGAATTAAAGTCTGCTCAATTCAATGCGGAACAACTCACGCTTGCCGAGTCATACACGGTCAGTCAGGTGCAGGCACAGCAATTCGCCGCACAAGGCAAACTTAAAGCGCGGATGATGGATTATTTGCAGGAGGAGGGCGCGAAATGAAAGTTACCTTGAAAACATTGTTTCGTTGCTTGTTGGTATGGTTAGCCTTCGGTATTTTCAACACTTCATACGCTTTGGACTTTGGTCAGCAATTGCGCGACAAACTCAAAGAGCAATTGCCTGAGCAGGTTAAAGAACATGTGAGCAATGTTGCCGACGTTTTGGGCAAAACTCCGCAAGAGGACGAAATCGCCATTGGTCGTCAGATTGCGGGGAATTTGTTGGGGGCTGCGCCGCTGGTGAAGGATGCGAGATTGCAGCAATATGTGAATCGCGTGGGTCGATGGGTGGCCAATCAAAGTGAACGCCCCGATTTACCTTGGCATTTCGGTGTGATTGAATCAACCGATGTGAATGCTTTCGCGGCACCCGGCGGTTATATTTTCGTGACGCGCGGCTTGTACGCGCTGTTGCAAAATGAGGCTGAGTTGGCTGGTGTGCTGGCGCATGAAGTCGGGCATGTCATCAGCAAACATCACCTGAAAATTTTACAGAAGAGTCGCTTGCTGGATTTGGGTAGCCAGGCAATAGCTAAAAAGGTCAGTAACAATGACAAGGTGCAAAAACTGATAGGCAGCGGTGCGGAAATCACCGCGCGTTCGCTGGATCAAGGCGCGGAATTTGAAGCGGATAGAATCGCCGTAGTACTGACAGCGCGTGCAGGCTACGATGCGTTTGGATTGCCCGGCATACTTCAACAGATCGGCCACCATGCCGCAGAAGATAACAAAGTGGCACTGCTATTTAAAACACACCCGCATCCCGATGCGCGTTTACAAAAACTGGACCAGGCGATGGGTGACCACTTTGACTCAGTTAAAGGATTGACGTTACCCAAGCGTTTATATCACCCAAAACCTTGAGAGATGAGTATTTGTTTCTCACGATCTTGCGGGGTTGCAAGAGCTTATGCAGGTAGCTTAGTTTGTGGAGTGCAGTTGCCAAGCAGTATGGCAGGCAACGCACTTCGATAGGGTGTTGGCAAGCATACCTTGCAACTCTGTTGAGGATTTCCCAATTTGCGCGGCGGTGGCCAAATCATCCATGTCGTGATGCACGCTCATTCCCAATTGCTTGAATGGCAGCGGCAATTTCGCCATGAGCAGCGGGTTAACATCTGCCGCAGAACCCATGCCCACGGCGCGGGCGGCGTTTTCAACTTGCTTCATGTCGTTTCGGTTTAGGCCGTCGGTGATCTTTTGCACGCCGTCGAGCAGACCGCGCATTTCCGCCAGAATCAGGCTGCGCTCAGATGCGCCCAGGATGACGGCAGTTCGATTATCGTTACCGGCGGTGGTGTGTCCACGCACAAAAAACACGGTAAATATGGTGATTGTGATGCCCCACAGGATTAGAGCGGCGATGGCAAGACTGCGAGTATTCATGGTCGGTTTTCTATTGGGGATTGAACGGAAACGCAGGTTAGCGATGAAGCGGTGTACCTTCAGTGAGAAAAATCACAAAGCGGCAAATTTTTTCAGCGCATCAACATCGGTGATGTCGATCTGCTCGCGTCCTAAGTGTACCCAGCCTTGTTCGGCAAAGCCTTTGAGTAGACGGCTGACCATTTCGCGCGCGCTGCCCAGTTCATCGGCCAGTGCCTGATGCGTGGAGTGGAAGGTGCTGGGTTTGTTGGCGAGCAGAGTGGCGAGCCGTTGGTCTAATTTTTGAAAGGCTACTGCCGAGACCAAGGTCATTAAATCAGTGAGACGGTCTGAAAAAAGGTGGAATACATAGCTGCGGAAGGCTTCGTTGGTGGCGAGCAGCGTATTGAAAACACTCACAGGCAAAATCACCATTTCCAGGTTTTGTTCAACGATGCCGCGAGCCTGATAGCGCGCGTGTCCGAGCAAGCAACTGCTGGTGAGAATGCAGCTTTCTCCGGGCATTACCCGGTACAACTGCAATTCGCGCCCATTCGGTGAAGATTTGATGATGCGTATGCTACCGGAAAGAATCAGCGGAAAGCCTTGGCAAGGCTGGTTTTCATCGAACAATACCGTGCCGGATGGCAGGGACATCGCCGTAGCATTTACCAGAGACTCTTCCAAATCTGCCGTGGGCAATTCGCCCAGCATGGGGTAATGCTGGAGCAGTTGTGCCTGGATTGCGCTAGTCAGCATGGTCTGTTCTTAATAGCGCAGCCAGTCTTATTCGGGTCGCATATGCGGGAATAGGATGACATCCCGGATGCTTGCGCTATCTGTCAATAACATCACCAGCCGATCAATGCCGATGCCTTCTCCGGCAGTCGGTGGCAGGCCGTATTCCAGGGCGCGCACGTAGTCGTTGTCTTTGAACATAGCTTCTTCGTCGCCCGCATCTTTGGCGGCAACTTGCGCATCGAAACGTGCGGCCTGATCTTCCGCGTCGTTCAATTCCGAGAAACCGTTGGCCAGCTCACGCCCGACCACAAATAACTCAAAGCGTTCGGTGAGCTGCGGGTTGCTATCGCTGCCGCGTGCCAGCGGCGAGACTTCCACAGGATAGTCGATGATGAAAGTCGGTTCGAACAACAGCGTTTCGGCGAGCTCTTCAAACAATGATAACTGCAAGCCCCCGATGCCATCTTCGGGTTTGTATTTCGCCTTCAGGTCTTGCAATTCATTCACCACGAAATCACGGTCATTGAGTTGCGCAGTGGTGAATTGCGGGTGATATTTTTGAATGGCTTGCACCATGGTTAACCGATGAAAAGGCTTGCCCAGATCGAGTTCCTTACCCTGATAGCAGATGAGCGTCGTACCCAGTACCGTTTGTGCGACTTCGCGGATCAGATTTTCGCTAAAATCCATGAGATATTTGTAGTCACGGTACGCCTCATAGAATTCCAGCATGGTGAACTCCGGATTGTGCCGGGTTGAAAGTCCCTCGTTACGGAAATTTCGGTTGATCTCGAACACTTTTTCAAAACCGCCCACTACCAACCGTTTCAAATACAGTTCCGGTGCAATGCGTAGATACATTTTCATATCCAGCGCGTTGTGATGCGTCTCAAAAGGCTTTGCCGATGCGCCACCTGGGATAGAGTGCATCATCGGCGTTTCCACTTCCATGTAGTCGTGGCGAATAAAAAAATCGCGTATCGCCTGAATGATTTTGGTGCGCCTTTTGAATACTTCGCGCGCATCCTGATTGGTGATTAAATCCAGATAACGTTGGCGATATTTTTGCTCCTGGTCAGAAAGTCCATGAAATTTTTCCGGCAAAGGACGCAATGATTTGGTGAGCAAGCGCACTTGCGAAACACGTACGGAAAGTTCGTCCGTCTTAGTTTTGAACAACACACCCACCGCGCCGAGGATGTCGCCAAGATCATAATGTTTGAACGCTTCGTGCGCGGCTTCGCCCGTATCGCCGTTGCTGAGGTACAGCTGGATACGACCGCTCATATCCTGAATGGTGGCGAAACTCGCCTTGCCCATCACCCGCTTGAGCATCATGCGACCAGCCACGGCAACCCTGATTTGAGCAGCCTCCAGCTCATCGTGCGATTTTTCTCCGAACTGTTCGTGCAGTGTTTGCGCCAAATCCTTGCGCTCAAAATCATTCGGGAACGCAACGCCCGCCAAGCGTATTGCAGCCAGCTTATGGCGGCGTTCGGCAATGATTTGATTGTCATCAATTACAGGTGTGCTGGATTCTGTGGTCATGGTGCGTAATTTCGGGTGAGTCATGGTGAGGGTGGAATTGTGTCACGAATGCCCTGTCCGGCGCAATTTTGACACGTTGAACATGCGGGGCGCGAACGGAAATTTTGCGGCAGGTTTCCCAATTACGGCATAATCGGACGAGAGAATTTGTATATGAAATCGAAAAGTAAAAATCATCAAAAATTGGACAATTGGCGGGGCAAGTCAACGCTAGCCCGCATGAAGTACCTCGCCGTGTCGCTGACAACAGTTGCGATATTGATGTGGTATGCCACTACTTTTTCAGAACCCGTGCTGCGAGTCTCACTGATGCCGGATGAATCGCCATCCGTGTTACGGCGCAAGTTCAGGCCATTATCCGATTATCTGGAAAGGAAAGTCGGCATGAAGATCGAGTTTAGACCCGCGCATGATGCCGATGCCCTGATTGACGATTTGATTCACAATAAATTGGACATAGTCTGGATTGATGGCGTTAATTTGGTTCGGGCAAAAGCGCGCAGCAACAATCAGGTTATTTCCGTTGTGCAACGTGAGGCGAATGAAAATAATAAATTGGTGCTTGCCGCCCAACAAAATTACTACGATTACCGTTGGGTTGTGCGCTCTGACATGGACGAAAATCTGCGCCTAAAGTTGATTGATGCTTTTCTCGCGCTCGACAAAAGCAATGCGGTTGATAAAGAAATTCTGGAGTTGCAGCATGCCGACAGATTTGTTGTGACGACGCGTTGACCGTTATTGTGTTCGCAGGTAGGATGCGTCCCTTGAAAAAACAACTAGCGGATTGATAGGCTTATGCGGCGCAAATTGGTTGCAGGAAACTGGAAGATGCATGGCACGCTGGTTCAGAACAATGCATTGCTGGATGCGTTGTGTGCGGGAATGGCATCCCTTTCAAAAGTTGATTGTGCGATTTGTGTACCGTTTCCCTACTTGGCGCAGGCGCAGCAAAAGTTGTCTGGCAGTGCGGTGAAATGGGGCGCGCAGGATGTACACCAATTGGACAAGGGCGCGTACACCGGTGAAGTGTCGGCGGCTATGCTGCGCGATTTTGCCTGTAGCTATGTCATTGTGGGACACTCCGAGCGTCGGGCTATCTATGGCGAGGGCAGTCATTTGGTGGCGGAAAAATTTATTGCGGCGCAACAGGTGGGACTCACGCCTATTTTGTGTGTCGGTGAGACGCTGGAGCAGCGCGAGAGCGGTGTGACCGAGGCGGTCGTTGCGGAGCAACTGGATGCGGTGATTCAGCTTGCTGGCGTGCAGGCATTGAAAAATGCGGTAGTGGCTTATGAGCCAGTGTGGGCAATTGGAACGGGAAAAACCGCTACATCCGCGCAGGCGCAAGCTGTACATGCGTTTATCCGTCAAAGGGTTGCATCTCAGGATAGTCAAGTTGCCTCCGGTTTGTGTATACTCTACGGCGGTAGTGTGAAGGCGAATAATGCGGCGGAGTTGTTTGTGATGCCAGACATTGATGGTGGGTTAATTGGCGGTGCTTCCCTAGTGGCAGATGAATTCTTGGCAATTTGTAAAGCTGGGTAGCGTTAATTTTTGGTTTGGAGTAGTGCGTGGAAACATTAGTTTGGGTAGTACATATTGTTACGGCGGTGATTTTGGTTGCACTGGTATTGATGCAGCATGGTAAGGGAGCTGACATGGGGGCTGCATTTGGTACGGGTTCTGCGGGCAGCCTGTTTGGTTCGAGCGGATCGGCCAACTTTTTGAGCCGTAGTACGGCGGTTGCGGCAACTATATTCTTTATCACCAGTTTGTCGCTCACCTATTTGTATTCCCACACTGCCGAGCAAAAAGGGGTGATGGATACAGTGAGTGCTGATGCGATTAAGGTTGTACCCGCCGCGCCTGAAGTTAACCCAGTAAACGATTCGAAATCCCAAGAAATTCCGAAATAGTTTTGCGGCAGTTTTGCGGTTGTGGTGGAATTGGTAGACACGCAAGCTTGAGGTGCTTGTGCCCGCAAGGGCGTGGGAGTTCGAGTCTCCCCATCCGCACCAGATATGATTTGTAGTGTATTGGCAAGACAAATAAAATAACGCCGAGTTTGCTCACGAGTTATTGATTAAGGGGAGAAGCTCAATGTTGGAAAATTATTTTCCGGTACTGTTGTTTATCTGTGTTGGCTTGGCGATGGGTGTAATACCCGTTATTTTGGGCAAGCTGGTAGCACCCAATCGTCCCGACAGTAAAAAACTTTCGCCTTACGAGTGCGGCTTTGAAGCTTTTGAAGACGCGCGCATGAAATTCGATGTGCGTTATTATCTTGTCGCTATCCTATTTATCCTTTTCGATCTTGAGATCGCGTTTCTGTTTCCCTGGGCGATTGTATTGAAGGAAATCGGTACATTCGGTTTTGTTTCCATGATGATCTTTCTGGCTATTCTGGTGGTGGGCTTTATCTACGAGTGGATGAAGGGGGCGTTGGAATGGGAATAGAAGGCGTATTGGAAAAGGGCGTAGTAACAACTACGCTTGATACAATTATCAATTACACCCGCACTGGCTCACTTTGGCCGATGACGTTTGGCTTGGCTTGTTGTGCGGTAGAGATGATGCAGGCGGGTGCATCGCGTTACGATCTGGATCGATTCGGCGTGGTGTTCCGTCCTAGCCCGCGCCAGTCCGATGTGATGATTGTGGCGGGGACGCTGTGTAACAAAATGGCTCCCGCGTTACGCAAGGTGTATGACCAGATGGCTGAACCGCGCTGGGTCATCTCGATGGGTTCGTGCGCCAATGGTGGGGGCTATTACCATTATTCCTATTCTGTGGTACGCGGTTGCGACCGCATTGTACCGGTGGATGTGTATGTCCCCGGATGTCCGCCAACGGCTGAGGCTTTGTTATATGGCATCATCCAGTTGCAAAATAAAATCAAGCGTACCAATACCATTGCCCGATAAAGTGAGGAAATATGGCAGCTGAATTGAGTGTGTTGAGTAATCATTTATCCAGTTTGTTGGCGGGCAAGCTGGTGAGTATCGAAAACCGGTTGGAAGAGCTGACGGTGGTGGTGAATGCCGCCGATATGCTGAGTGTGTTGACTCTCTTGCGTGATGCGCCAGAATTACGCTTTGAGCAATTGATGGATTTGTGCGGTGTGGACTACTCCACCTACGGCAGTGATATTTCCGAGGATGGCGCATACCTGATTGATGAAACGGTGTCATCGCAACACGCGGCACGCTTCGCTGTGGTGTATAACCTGCTTTCAATTACCCACAATTGTCGCTTGCGTGTGCGCATTTACGCGGAAGATGATAGCTTCCCGATTCTGGATTCTGTAACCGAAATCTGGCCTTGTGCAAATTGGTATGAGCGCGAGGCATTTGATTTATACGGCATCGTATTTACGGGACATCCTGATATGCGCCGCATTCTTACCGACTATGGATTTGTTGGAAATCCATTCCGCAAAGACTTTCCTCTGTCTGGTCATGTGGAAATGCGTTATGACCCCGCACAGCAGCGCGTGATATATCAACCTGTGTCGATTGATCCGCGTGAGATCACACCGCGCATCGTGCGCGAAGAGCAGTACGGCAGAAACTAAGGACGGCACGTATCATGGGTCAAATTTCTTTGGCTCCTAATAAATCAGCCGCCCAAACCCCCAAAGCTCGTAGCTGAAATTCACGCCAAAATGTGAGCCGCAGTTCCTGACAGCGATTATAGCGTGTCGCCACAGTAGGTCAGCCCGCCTCAATACCAGATGCGCACTGGGCTTGGTCGCGGTGATTGGGCTGGAGGGCGGCGTGTCTGCAGCATGCGCACCTGCCACGAAGCAGAGCAAGGTAGTTGCAAAAAAGTGATTTAAGCGAGAAGTTCACCGTTATACCTTTCTTTGTTTGGGTTAAAACGGATCAGCCAGGCGGACGCTTAACGAAGTAAACGTCTTTATTAAAATGTGTCACCGCGTCGGGCAAAAAAGCGGCAAATCCCGAAATAAATGCACCTGTCAGAGCAAACTCAGCGGTGCAAATAATCGGGATGTAATTAAAGTACACATTCTCCATTGTGAAGCGGCTGTAATTGCCATAAGACATGACAATCCAAGCATTCACCAGCGCGACGACCAGCATGGACAACGCGCCACAAAAATAACCGTTAAACAATACGAAGGCAAAGTAATTGGGCTTGCCGTAACGGTAAAACAGCTTGAGTACCAACCTGCTGACCAGAATCGGCAGGATAATCATCAGCAAACCGATGAAGCCCATGGCGATTAAATTTGTGTCGTGATACTGCAAAGTTGCAAACAGGATGGTGCTTAACATCAGCACGGCGGTTTGCCAGCCAAACATCAAAAAGCACAAGGTCGCGCCAATGGGATGCAGCTTCAATCCCTCGCGCACCCCCACGGGGAAAAACCATAACGCGCTTAACCACAATGCCAGTCCCATCATCGCGCTGAACTGAGGGGTGTTGCTCCACAGGTCACGCCACGGGTTCGTCCAGATGGCGTACAGCAAAATAAATCCGAACAGATAATTGCTTAACCACAACACATCACTGCCAATGATTTTTGCGTAAATTTCCATGAGATTTTGATTGTGCCAGCATTGCGGGCAAAAACAAACTCAGCCACACCACATTGACACTCGCTGACCAGCGAACACACATGCAAATGACCAATAAGAAAGCATCGCTTGCCGACAAGCCAATAAACACAGATGCATACAAGGCAATGCCTCGCACATCATCTATTTATAATCCTTACAGGTCAATGCACCTTAAAGATCGAATTTGAAAATGCACAATATCCATTCGGGGCAAACCGCGCGGCAGCGGGGTACAATCCACGGGATTAATTGTTTACGAAAAAAAGTTACTGTGATGTCGAGCTATCAGCTCAACATCATGCTTTCTCACAAACCGACTTGGCCGCAACCCTCGGCAAGCACCATATATCGCGGTTGTAATCCATGATGGTTCGGTCACTGGAGAACTTGCCGCTGGTGGCAGTGTTGATGATACTCATGCGTGTCCAGCGGTCGCTATCCCGGTAAACTGATGCAACTTTTTGTTGCGCGTCAACAAAGCTGCGGAAATCTGCCGCTGTCAGCCATGGATCATCAGAGCTGTAAATGGACTGAATGATGGGGTCAAAGATACCAGGCTCGAACAGGTTGAAGTGTCCGCTTTCCAACAGGCGCATCACACGGTGCAAGTCTTCATCCGCAGCAATGATTGCAGCGGGATTGTAGATTCCGCGCGTCGCCTCAACCTCTTCGGCGGTGAGTCCGAAGAGGAAGAAATTCTCATTACCCGCTTCTTCACGAATCTCTATGTTTGCGCCATCCAGCGTGCCAATGGTCAACGCACCGTTCATCATAAATTTCATGTTGCCTGTGCCGGAAGCCTCTTTGCCCGCCGTGGAAATTTGTTCAGATAAATCTGTTCCCGCGCAGATGATTTCCATTGCCGATACACGATAGTTGGGCAGGAAAGCGAGCTTCAACAGACCCGCTGTCATGGGGTCATTGTTGATGACATGACCCACTGCATTCACCAGCTTGATGATGCGTTTCGCCATCATGTAACCGGGAGCGGCCTTTCCGCCTATCAGCACACAGCGCGGAGTCCAGTTTTCCGTTTCACCGCGCTTGATGCGGTCATACAGGTGGATGACATGCAGCACGTTGAGCAGTTGTCGCTTGTACTCATGGATGCGCTTTACTTGCACATCAAACATGGCATTCGTGTCAAAAGCCACGCCGCAATCACGTTGCACCAGTTCTGCCAGACGCGCTTTGTTGAGTTGCTTGATGTTACGCCACTCACTGCGAAAGGGGGCGTTATCCGCGTACGATGCCAGTTGCTTGAGCTGCGACATGTCTGTAATCCAGCCCTCGCCGATTGTGCGCCGAATCAGATTACTCAGTGCTGGATTGCTGGACACCATCCAGCGGCGAGCGGTTACACCATTGGTCTTGTTGTTGAATTTTTTCGGCCACAGCTCATAAAAATCATGGAACAGGTGTTGTTGCAATAAGCGGGTGTGCAGCTCTGCCACGCCGTTTACCGAGACACTGGCAACTACTGCCATATAGGCCATGCGCACATGCTTTTCATCGCCTTCTTCGATAATCGACATGCGCCGTTGCCGCTCTATGTCCCCCGGCCAACGCGTTGCAATTACTTTCATAAAGCGGGCGTTAATTTCGTAAATTATTTCCAGCAGTCGCGGCAATAATTTGCCGAACATGCTCACCGACCAACGCTCCAACGCTTCCGGCAGCAGGGTGTGATTGGTGTAAGCAACCGTGCGGGAGGTGATGTGCCAAGCCGCATCCCAGCCCAGACCATGCTCGTCCATGAGTAAGCGCATCAACTCAGGTACAGCGCAAGTGGGATGCGTGTCATTTAACTGGAAGAAATTCTTGTCGGCAAATCCACTGAAATCTTTGCCATGTTTGCCCACCCAGTTGCGCAGCACATCCTGCAAGCTGGCAGAGGCGAGAAAATACTGCTGCCGTAAACGCAACTCCTTGCCGTTTTCGCTGGAGTCGTTAGGGTACAACACCATGGTGATGTGTTCTGCTTCGTTTTTGGCCGATACCGCATCGGCATAACTTCCCGCATTAAATTCGTTCAAATCAAACTCATCGGTCGCGGTAGATTTCCACAAGCGCAAAGTATTGACTGTGCCATTACGATAGCCTGGCACGGGCACGTCGTAGGGCACAGCTATTACGTCGTGCGTGTATTTCCAATGCGCGCGCATTGCGCCGTCGGCATCGCGGTAATGTTCGGTTTGCCCGCCAAATTTCACGCGCACGTTAAATTCCGGACGCTCAATTTCCCACGGATTACCGTTTTTCAACCAGTGATCGGGCTCCTCGACTTGGTAGCCATTTTCGATTCTTTGACGGAACATGCCGTATTCGTAGCGCAGGCCATAGCCCTTCACAGGCAATTGCAAGGTGGCGCAGCTATCCAGAAAGCACGCCGCCAACCGACCCAGACCACCATTTCCCAAGCCCGCATCATTTTCTTGGTCAACAATTTCTTCAAAAGCCAAGCCCAGCTTGCCAAGCGCGCCGGGGATTGATGACTCTACTTCCAAATTCAACAAGGCATTACCTAATGCCCGACCCATCAAGAATTCCAACGACAAATAATAGGTACGCTTACAGTCCTGCTCGTTATAGGCGTGCTGCGTTTTTTTCCAACGCTCAACCAAACGATCCCGCATTGATAAGGATAACGATGTATAAACGTAATAAGTCGCCTGGGTGAGCTTGTCACGACCCAAGGTGCGGCTGAAATAACGGCGAAAATCTTCGACGATACTTTGACCGTCCATGCCCAAGGCTGGTAGATCGGTAATAGTGGGCAACGGTTTGCTAATTACAAAAGGCTTGGTATTGATGATAATTCTCCAATTTGGCGTAGTTCTTGGATTATACTCAAACACGGCATGATTATGTACATCAGCGCGGGCGTGGTGTATGGAAGCTATGCCGAGTGTCAGCAAGCGGCCTATTTTTCTGCCACACCCCTTACTCGAATGTGAATTTCAACGTGTGGCTGATGCGATAGTGCTGATCGCATCAGAATTTTTGGCGTGTTTACTTCTTGTTACCCACCGTTGCGTGATTGACAAAGGTGATACTGGGGAAAGTACGATTCAAGGCTTTACTGGTGAAATTGCTCATGGTTGAGCCTTCGTCAAAATCGATGATGTCGCCTTTCTTGACCGCGAGGGTTGCGGAAGCCAGCCAGCGTATCTTCCCGTCTTGCTTTACTTCCAGATAAGTAAACTGCGGGATATCAATGCTGCTGAGAACTGTGGCTTCCTGAGTTTGAGCAACATCGGAGGGCTGCTCAATATCTGTCATGCCGGAAAGCGTTGCCGCAGGACTGGCGGAATTAGAATCAATATCGGGATGTCCGGGCGGCATTGGTGTGCCGGGCGCAATGGGCGGAGCAGTATTCGCCATCGTATTGGGGGCGGCTGAAGCAGGCTGATTGGCGGCGGAGCTACTGTCGTTTTTCTGATCGCAAGCAGTGAGTGCCAGAATGGCTAATACGAAAAGGGGTAAGTGTAATTTCATAGGTTTTCCTTTCAATAATTTTGGTTTGGATTACTTGAGGTCATAGAGCTTGTTTTTCATCACCAAGTTCAGCCGTTCACCGAATTCCTGTGCAAAATGACGCAAGGCTTTGGCGGCTTCCTTTTCTCCCGTGGCACGCTCCAGCGTATCTGCCATCGATAACAAATTTTGGTGGTAGAACTGCTTCATTTCATCGACCATCATGTCTTTTGTCCACAGATCAATGCGCAAGGTATTTTTCTCTTGTGTGTCCCATAGCGAAATCATAACGGCTTTGCTGGTGCTTTCCTTGGAGGCATCCGACGCACTCCAGTCTATTTTTGAGGGTACATTTTTCTCATCCAAAGTAACAGTGAATTTGATTTCGGATTGTTTCATTTGATAACGCGATAAGTTGCAAGGGGCATGATTATCCTTAAATTGTGGGCGGTGCGGCAAATATATGTACAATGCGCAGCTATTTTTTCAAAGACAGAACTTATCGAGAAAGATCTGTCCTAAGCGATTCCCAAAAAATTTCAGGAGAATTGAATTGACTCAATATAGCAAACGCATGGTGATGGTGCATTGGCTGACTTTGGCATTATTGGTAGCAGCCTTTTTTCTGGGACACGAATTGGCGGAATCCACCGATGAAAGCAAGGCGACCGTATTGGGCTATCAGTTACATGCTTTAGCGGGCATCACGATATTGCTGTTATCGTTGACAAGGTTGTATTTCCGCAAGCAAGACGGTACGCCGCCCGCGTTGGGTCAGACACCCATGGATAAAATGGCAAAAGGCATACATCACTTGTTGTACACACTGTTGGTGGTATTGCCCATCAGTGGCTTTGTGACTGTGGTGACCAGCGACGCAATAAAAGGGTTGCAGGCTAACGATGCCTCCTTGCTGCCCAAAGATGACGGCTTTGAAAATGTGTTTGCCCATGAAGTGCATGAGTTATTGGGTGTAGTGTTGATTGCCATTGTCGCATTGCATGTGTTGGGCGCAATCAAACACCACTTCATTATGAAGGATGGCCTGATGGAACGCATGATGTTGCGCAGAAAAGATTGAGGGGATCTCGAACAAGTCTAGGCACTGAACGGGAATTGTGTTGACGAATCAAAGCTTATGATTGTCCGCGTTCCACCGCTAGGAGGATTTTTTTGAGCAATATCACAACACACGCAACGCTTTTTGCCACGGCACAGCAAACGTTGCTTACTCCCTACTCGATAAACCCAAACCACATTGAGCAGGTGTTCGGCAGCATGATGGCGAACAAGCTCGACTACGCGGATTTGTATTTTCAATACAGCCGCGCGGAGAGTTGGTCTCTGGAAGAGGGCATCGTTAAATCGGGTAGCTTCAGCATCGATCAAGGCGTGGGTGTGCGCGCAGTCAGTGGTGAAAAAACCGCGTTTGCGTATTCCGATGACATCAGCATGAACGCGCTGGAAAGCTCAGCGCAAGCCACGCGTGCGATTGCGCGACAAGGTGGAAAGCAGTCTGTGCCGATATTGAGGCAAGCCTCACGCCGCGATATTTATTTGCCGCATGATCCGATTGCCAGCCTGAAAGATATCGATAAAGTCGCGCTGTTGGAAAAACTTGAAGGCTACGCGCGTGCGCTTGATCCACGAGTGGTGCAAGTGATGGCGGGGTTGGCGGGTGAATACGAAGTGGTGATGGTGGCACGTAGCGATGGTTTGATGAATGCCGATATTCGTCCGCTGGTGCGGTTATCCATACAAGTGATTATTGAAAGCAACGGCAAGCGCGAGCAAGGTTCGGCGGGTGGCGGTGGCCGTTTCGATTATGGTTATTTTGATGACGCGATATTGCGTAAATATGCCGCACAAGCGGTACATCAAGCGGTGGTGAATTTGGATGCACAGCCCGCTCCGGCAGGCAACATGACGGTGGTGTTGGGCAGCGGTTGGCCGGGCATTTTATTGCACGAGGCTATCGGGCATGGTTTGGAGGGTGACTTTAATCGTAAGGGTAGCTCGGCATTTTCGGGGCGTATCGGCGAACGTGTTGCGGCTGAAGGTGTGACGGTAGTGGATGATGGCACGATTGCCAAACGACGCGGCTCGTTACAGATGGACGATGAAGGCAATGCCACACAATGTACGACGCTCATTGAGAATGGAATCCTGAAAGGTTACTTACAGGATTCACTTAACGCGCGTTTGATGGGCGTGGCGGTGACGGGTAATGCTCGTCGAGAGTCTTACGCACACATTCCCATGCCACGTATGACTAACACCTATATGCTCAACGGCAACAAAGACCCGAAAGAAATCATCGCTTCTGTAAAGCATGGACTATATGCAGTGAATTTCGGCGGCGGACAAGTGGACATCACTAGCGGGAAATTTGTGTTTTCCACCGCCGAAGCTTACATGATCGAAAACGGCAAAATCACGCATCCGGTAAAAGGCGCAACACTGATCGGCAATGGCCCGGATGCACTGACACGCGTCTCCATGATAGGCAACGACATGGCACTGGATTCCGGGGTGGGTACGTGCGGTAAAGAAGGGCAGAGTGTGCCAGTCGGCGTGGGGCAACCCACTGTGCGGATTGACGGGCTGACTGTTGGCGGGACAGCTTAGTAAACGCCGCTTAAACCGTGATGACAACATCAAAAGAATTTCATTCCGAGATTATTTCAAACGCAAGAATGCTCAGCGGCCTCCTTGGACTGAGAGGAATTGCGGCATTGGCAATTGTGCTAAGCCATATTTCTTACTTCACAGGAATCGACGTACCGGCGGGATTTTCGTTTATAGAACGCGACTTTCGTTACGGGGCGCAGTTGTTTTTTGTATTGAGTGCATTTTCATTAATGCACTCTACCGAAAGGACAATGAACCGCCCCGATTGGGCGAGAGAGTATTTTATTAAACGATATTTTAGAATTGCACCCCTCTTTTATTTCATGTTGATCCTTATGGTTATTGAAAGGGCGGTTAACTCAAACTTGCCCGATTTCACCAATATCCTGCTCAATGTTTTTTTTGTCTTCGGGTTTCTTTCGGATCTGAAGTTTGGGATAGTGAGAGGCGGCTGGACGATAGGTGTGGAAATGATTTTTTACGTTCTTTTCCCCATTCTGCTGATGGTTGTTAAAACAAAAAAACAAGCCCTGATTTTAATGTTGCTGGCAATGGTAATAAGTTATACCGCCAGAGTGGAATTGCATACGCAGTATTTTCGTGATGTGGTGAACCCGCATCCCGCAATGGATTGGAATTACTATACTTTCTTGCCCAACCTGCATTTCTTTGCGGTCGGGATATACGCTTACCGGTTCGAGCAAGAATTAATGAAAAATAGCAGCTTATTGAAATTTGTAATTCCTTTGGCAGCTTTAATTCCCATTGTGTTGTTGATGCTGGCTCAAACGAATGGCATGCTCAAAAACCCTGAACGTTTGGAGTTGATAGTCTGGGCATTTGGGTTTGGTGCGCTCTGTGTTTGGCAAAGTGCCAAACCGAGTTTTTGGAGTGCAAACAAGTTCTTTGAATACCTGGGTGAGCGAAGTTTCAGTATTTACCTGCTTCATCCCGGAATTTTATATTTTTCAAAGTCTTATATTGTCGGCCTATACACGATATTAAAGCCAAGCGTAGGCGAGTATGCATATTTCTTTTGTGCCGTGATGGTTGTGGCGATGGTATTGGTTTTGTCTGAAATCACCTACCGTGCAATTGAGGTTACGGGGGTTAAGTTGGGTCGCCGTATCATTGAGTCCATGCGCGGTAAAGCGGTCGCCTAGCGCATTTGTTCTGCACCCTACGGTATAATCCGCGCCCATGAAAATCCTGCGCGGACTCCATTCCTCCGATACCCAGCCAGTTGCCCTCACCATTGGTAATTTTGATGGGGTGCATCTTGGGCATCAAGCTTTGCTGAACGAATTACGTTTGGCAGCACAGCCGCGCGGGCTGCAAACGGCGGTGGTAATTTTTGAGCCGCATCCGCGTGAATTTTTTACACCGCAACAAGCTCCCGCAAGGTTGACCAGCTTGCGCGAAAAACTAGAATTTTTTGCCACGTTGAATATAGACCGTGTGTATGTGTGCCGTTTTAATGCGGCCTTCGCACAGATGAGTGCGGCCAATTTTATGAACACGCTGGTCGAAAAATTGTCGGCAAAATTTATGTTGATAGGTGATGATTTTCGTTTTGGCAGCGGGCGTTCAGGTGATTTTGCGCTGATTGAAAAAATCGGTGCAATGCTGGGCTTTGGAGTGCAAGCCGTGCATACGGTGATGCATGACAGTGTGCGAATTTCCAGTACGGCGGTGCGTGGCGCGTTGGCAGCCGGACAATTGCGCACAGCGCAGCGTTATCTGGGGCGGCATTACAGTATCAGCGGACGGGTAGTGCAGGGTGATCAACTGGGTCGCAAGCTAGGTTTCCCCACTGCCAACATTCAGTTGAAACACAATCCCGCACCGCTGTCGGGCATCTACGTGGTGGAGGTTCATGCCGAAGGCTTTGGTGTGCTGCAAGGTGTCGCCAGCATAGGCATCAGACCTACCGTTAAGGTGCACGACAAGCCTGTGTTGGAAGTGCATCTGTTTGAGTTTTCTCAACAGATTTATGGAAAGCATTTGCGTGTGGAATTTTTGCAAAAGCTGCGCGATGAAGAGAAATATCCCGATTTGGAAACACTGACGCGACACATCGCGTTGGATGTACAGAACGCAAAGAAATGGTTTATAGAACATGAGTGACGATAAGAAAAAATACCCGCTGAATTTACCCGACACCACGTTCCCAATGCGCGGCGATATGGCTAAGCGCGAACCGCAAATGCTGGCGCGCTGGCAGGCACAGCAACGCTATCAAAAAATCCGCGCGGCCAAACAAGGCAAGCCTAAATTTATTCTGCACGATGGCCCGCCGTATGCGAATGGCGATATTCATATCGGTCATGCGGTAAATAAAATCCTCAAGGACATCATTATCAAAAGCAAAACCCTGAGCGGCTTTGACGCGCCCTATGTGCCGGGTTGGGATTGCCACGGCTTGCCGATTGAGTTGATGGTGGAAAAAAAACACGGCAAAGCCATCCCTGCCGCAGAGTTTCGCCAACTGTGCCGCGACTACGCGAAGGAGCAAATCGAACGGCAGAAAAAAGATTTCATCCGTCTCGGTGTGCTGGGTGATTGGGACAAACCGTATCTGACGATGGATTTCAAAACCGAGGCAGATATCATTCGCGCCCTCGGCAAGATCAATGAAAATGGCTATCTGTACCAAGGCTACAAGCCGGTTAATTGGTGTCTGGATTGCCAATCTGCACTGGCTGAGGCAGAGGTGGAATACGAAGACAAGACCTCATCGGCAGTAGATGTGGCGTTTGAGTTTAAGAATGTGGCGGGTCATGCACATAATGCAACAGAGAAATTCGATTTTATAAGTGAGTCAGCAGATTACGATGCGCGTGGAAAAAGCATTAGCATAGTCATTTGGACAACAACACCTTGGACACTGCCAGCCAATGAGGCTGTAGCAGTTCACCCGGATTTGACTTATGCCTTAGTTAAGTGCGAGCAGGGCGGAAGTCAAAAATATTTGGTACTCGCAGAGTTGTTGGTCAGTTCGTGTATGGCTCGCTACGGAATAAATTCGTTTGAGACAGTTGGGAAATGCAGCGGAAGAGAATTGGAATTTTTGGAAGTTCTGCATCCATTTTATTGTGGTAAAAAGGTCAAAGTTATTTGTGGTGACCACGTAACTACTGAGGCTGGAACTGGTGCAGTGCATACCGCCCCTGCTCACGGCGTGGATGACTATGTGGTTGGGCAAAAATACGGCCTGCCAACGGGTAATCCCGTTGGCGACGATGGTAAGTTTATTTCGACCACACCTGACGCTGGTGGTGTGCCGTTAGCAGGGGTGTTCGTCTGGAAAGCTAATGACATCGTATTGCAGGCACTGGAAGCGAGCGGTCATCTATTGCATCAGGAGAAAGTGAAGCACAGCTATCCGCATTGTTGGCGACATAAAACACCGATCATTTTCCGTTCCACGCCGCAGTGGTTTATTGGGATGGAGTATTGTCGCCCAAACCTCCCACAAGCTTTACTTCAAACTTTAGAGGGTGGAGACACCCCCAAAAATGTAATTTCCATTCCGCCTCGTCTAGCGGAAGAGCCATTGGAAAAGCATCTACGCACCCTAGCCAATAGAGCGGTCGAAGCCACGCAATTTTTTCCTTCATGGGGTCGTGCTCGTCTCGAAGCGATGATCAAAAATCGTCCCGACTGGTGTGTATCACGCCAACGCAATTGGGGCGTGCCGATGCCGTTCTTCGTGCATAAAGGAACAGGTGAATTGCATCCGAATACTTCCGCGCTGTTAGAGCGGGTTGCCCTTTTGGTTGAGCAGTCCGGTATCGAAGCATGGTTTAGTTTGGATGCCGCAACTTTGTTGGGCAACGATGTCGAGCAATATAAAAAACTTACGCACACCTTGGACGTGTGGTTCGATTCCGGTGTGACGCACGCATCAGTTTTGCAGCGTCGTGAGGAATTGCACTCTCCTGCCGATCTGTATCTGGAAGGTTCCGATCAGCATCGCGGCTGGTTTCAATCTTCGCTGCTTACGGGCTGCGCTATCAATGGACGTGCTCCGTACAACGCTTTGCTGACGCACGGCTTTGTGGTGGATGGCAGCGGACACAAGATGTCGAAATCCAAAGGCAATGTCATCGCGCCGCAGAAAATTTTTGACACCTTGGGTGCAGACATTTTGCGCTTGTGGACGGCTTCGACTGACTACTCCGGCGAGCTGACCATCTCGGATGAAATTCTCAAACGCGTGGTAGAAAGCTATCGACGCATTCGTAACACCTTGCGCTTCTTGTTGGCGAACATTGCTGATTTTGATGTGACACGTGATGCGATACCAGTCGAGCAATGGATGGAGATAGACCGCTACGCGCTGGCATTAACGCAAAAACTTCAAGATGAAGTGCGTGCTGATTACGAGCGTTTTGAATTCCATTCCGCAGTGCAAAAACTACAAGGTTTTTGCTCGGAAGATTTGGGGAGCTTCTACCTCGACATCCTGAAAGATCGTCTCTATACAGCAAGTGAAAACTCTAAAGCGCGTCGCTCGGCTCAGAACGCGCTGTATCACATCACCCATGTGCTAACCCGATTGATTGCACCGATCTTGAGTTTTACGGGCGAAGAGGTTTGGGAAGTGTTGAGTGGCAAAGATGACGCTAGCGTGTTTTATGGCGAGTGGTATGCGTTACCCGAAGCACATCTCGATAGCAGTGTAATGTCTGCATGGCAGATTATCATTGCTGTGCGTGCTAGGGTAAACAAACAATTGGAGGAGGCACGTACGGCTAGCCTGATTGGTTCTGCGCTGGCTGCCGAAGTGGATGTGTATGTGTTGGATGCCGAGTATCAGGTTTTATTCAATCTGGGTGATGATTTGCGTTTGGTGTTGATTACCTCACGTGCCACGGTGCATCGTGTGGCAACAGAGGCAGAGCAGCGTATCGAAGTTAAGCCCAGCACACATACCAAATGTGACCGCTGCTGGCACTACCGCGCCGATGTGGGCAGTGATGCTGCGCACCCAACGATTTGCGGACGCTGTGTGAGCAACCTGTTTGGCGAGGGTGAGGCGCGTCACTATGCTTAGTCGGTGGTTGTGGTTGAGCGGCTTGGTTATCTTGCTCGATCAATTGAGCAAGTTATGGATCAATGACCGCCTCGTTTACGGTGAAGTGTTTACCGTTTTGAGCGTGTTTGATTTGGTGCATTGGCATAACGAGGGCGCGGCATTTAGCTTTCTCGCTGATTTTGGCGGGATGCAGCGTTGGCTGTTTACAGGCATTGCAGTGGTTGCCTCGGTGTGGATTGTTTGGTTGTTGCGCAAACATGCGGAGCAAAAATTATTTGCATTCGCTTTGAGTCTGATTTTAGGTGGTGCGCTGGGAAATTTGATAGACCGCATAGCGTATGGTTATGTAATCGATTTTTTACTGTTCCATTGGAATGAGCATACCTTTCCGGCTTTCAATCTGGCGGATTCCGCCATTACCTGCGGTGCGGGGTTGTTGATATGGGATAGTTTTACGGAGAAAAAACATGCAGCTGCTGCTCGCTAATCCGCGCGGATTCTGCGCGGGGGTGGATCGCGCGATTGAGATTGTCGAGCGCGCATTGACGTTGCATGGCGCGCCGATTTACGTGCGACATGAAGTGGTACACAACAAATTTGTGGTGGATGGCTTGCGTGAAAAAGGCGCGGTGTTCATCGAAGATTTGGCTGATGTGCCGAGTGGTAGCATCCTAATTTTTAGCGCACATGGCGTGTCGCAGGCTGTCAGGAAAGACGCTGAAGCGCGTGGTTTGACGGTGTTTGATGCAACCTGCCCGCTGGTGACTAAAGTGCATATTGAAGTGTCGAGACTGCGCGATCAGAAAAAAGAAATCGTGATGATCGGTCACAAAGGACACCCCGAAGTGGAAGGCACAATGGGACAGTCTGATGGCGGAATGTACTTGGTGGAATCACCTGCGGATGTGCAAAAACTCCAAGTCAACGATGAGGAAAATTTGGCGTATGTGACGCAAACCACGCTGTCTGTGGATGATGCGAGTTCTATTATCGCCGCACTTAAAACACGCTTTCCTTTTATTACTGGGCCAAAGAAAGACGACATTTGCTACGCCACACAAAACCGTCAGGACGCGGTAAAAATGTTGGTCAAACAATGTGATGTTGTCGTAGTAATCGGTTCGCCCTCCAGCTCTAATTCCAATCGTCTGCGCGAGGTCGCGTCGAATGTCGGTTTGCCGGCTTACTTAGTGGATAACGCGGATGAATTGCGCGCAGAATGGTTTGCGGGAAAAAAAGCAGTTGGTATTAGCGCGGGTGCATCCGCCCCGGAAGTGTTGGTGCAAGGTGTGATTACGCGCCTGGAAGAATTTGGTGGTGCTAAGGTGGTCGAATTGCAAGGCATCATTGAAAACGTGGTTTTCCCGCTTCCGAAAACGCTGATTCCGATTGCCGCCATATAAACGTGCAATCTGACTTTTTGATTATTGGGGCAGGGGCGATTGGTCTCACCAGTGCGATAGCCTTGCTGCAAGCTGGCTATAAGGTCACGCTAGTCGAGCGTGGTCAGGTTGGTCAAGAAGCCTCATGGGCGGGCGGCGGAATACTGTCACCGCTGTGTTCTTGGGATTATCAGGAATCGGTTACCCAGCTCGCACATCGCGGTATGGCGATGTTTGCAGGTGCCGCCGAATCGCTGCAACAAACTACAGGTATCGATCCTGAATATCAACGTGGCGGTATGTTGGTGTTACCTCCTTTCCCAGAAGAACAGGCAAAGCGATGGTGCGCCCAACACCAATTCACTATGCAATCGGTGAATGCTTCAGACTATTTGCCTGTCGAAAATCAAACCGGATTGCTATTGCCGGAGGTTGCGCAAGTCCGCAATCCGCGACTACTGCATGCGTTGAGTAAGCAAGTTGAGCAACTGGGTGGTGCGATATTAGAGCAACACGAGGTGCAAGGTTTCGATAAACAGAGCGAACGTATTACCTCCCTGAAGACCAATAGGGACAAGCTTTTCGCGAACGATTACATCGTTACGGCTGGCGCATGGAGCAGAGAACTACTTGGTGAGTATGCTTTGCGGATAGGCATTCGCCCGATACGCGGACAAATTTTATTATTCAAATTTGATGTGCCACCGATCCAACAAATCGTCATTAAAAAAGATTTGTATGTCATTCCACGACGTGATGGTCACGTGTTGGTGGGTAGTACTCTGGAAGACGTGGGCTTTGATAAATCCACAACGATAGAAGCTAGGGCGAATTTATTGCAGCGAGTGAGAGAAATTTTCCCCAAATGGAAGAATGTTGAACCGATCAGGCAATGGTCAGGATTTCGTCCAGGCTCGCCAGATAATATCCCGACCATCGGGCGGCATCCAGCTATCGAGAACCTCTACATCAATAGCGGGCATTTCCGTTATGGTGTAACGATGTCCTATGCCAGCGCGGAAGTGCTGCTGAATGAAATTTCAGGTCGGGCGCAACCTTTTTCCGTTGAGGAATATCGCTGGAAATGAGTTTAGTTGGGTTGTGCGGGTTTCTCAGCCGGGATTAGTTGCCTTTGGTTTTTTTATTGAGTCCGTGCTGGTGCGCGTAATCCCACAGCTCCAGACGGTTGGTCAATTCGAGCTTGGCGTAGATTGAGCTGAGGTGATTGCGCAGCGTGCTTTCGCTGATGAATAACGCCTTAGCCACATCGCTACCGGTTGCGCCGGAATGGGTGGTGACTGCCGCGACAATATCGCGTTCCCTGGGGGTGAGGGAGGCAATTTTTTTGTGCTCTGGATCAGAGTCTTCCGCAGATTTTTTGCGTGAAAGTTCCAGGATAATGCGCCCCATTCGGTCCTGATCCATCCACAGCTGGCCTTCATTCACGCGCTCAATCGCTGTCAAGATCGTTTCGGGGGACTCCTCTTTTTGCAGCACGCCTTTTGCACCGGCGATGATGCATCGGTCATGCAAAGCGGTATCACGCGAGCCGGTCAGAATCAAAATTTTTGCCGGTGTGAGCGGAATGAGTTGCGGAACGACATCAATGCCTTGCTCGCCGCCCAAGTCGAGATCGAGCAGAATTACATCGGGTTGCAACTTTTGCAGCTGCGGAGATGCCTCGGCAAAGCTGGTGAATTTCCCCACCACCTGCATTTTTGGTTTGTGGCTATCGATGAGTTTCTCCAGGCCCCACAGTACACTGCGGTGGTCATCAATGAGTAGTACACGTATCGTTTTAACAGTCGTATCAATCATGGTTCACCCCCCCCTCCGTGACTGGAATAATTGGAATTGTCACACGTACCACAGTATAGCCCTCGACATTGGTTTCAACCAAAGTTTCGCCGTTGAGCGACAAGACGCGTTCGGCAATTGTTTTGGGTTTGAATGATTTAAGGCTGGCCGGCGCGTGAGTTTCGTTGCCTATTTCAATGCGCAAATGCGTGTCATCGGTTTGTATTGAAATGAACGCAATTTTCGCCAAAGTATGGCGCAGGATATTGCTGAATCCTTCACAAATAATTTGATAGGCTGCCTCCGCCAAAGTCCCGCTCAGATTGGGGTCTATCGCGCCGATTACATCGATATGGAGGTTATAAAACCGCAGCATACGCGCGGCTTTATTGTTGATCGCCGTCATCAGAAAATCCCCGCGCATCAGTGATTTTTCGCGCAACTTATCTTTATAGCTGCGCAAATCCTGCACGGTCATGTTCGCCATATTGATAATTTCGCTAAGCCGCGCCACGAGCGGAGTGTTACTTTTGTATTCACGGGATAGCGCATCTAGTGCCATTGTCAGGGCGATGTAAGGCTGGATGGTGGTGTCGTGAACATCGAGCGAAATACGATGCCGCTCTTGCCCGCCCGCTTCTTCGATCAGGCCTTCCATGAGCTGTATGTTTTCCACAACGGCAGACAAAGCATCGGCTACTTGCTTGGTGAAGCCAACATCCGTCCGATCCAGCATCTGCCTGCTCACAAGCAAATAAATTCTTCCGGAGGTGATGCCTTGCTGTTGGTATGGCACGGAAATATAGGATTGGTTGTCGAACAAGTTGGAAAGTACCTCACACTCGTTCCAAAATTGTTCAGTAGATTCAAGCGTTTTGGTATCGTAGGCAAGGCGTTTGTTAAAGCTTTGTATGTGGTGAGCCGTGGGACTTTCGTAAGCCACGGCAAGCGTATCGGGTAGCGTGAGTAATGCATGTGCTGTGGCTTGGGTGATGATCTGTGGAGAGTTAGAAGCATCTGGTTTGTTTTTATCACGCACAAACATTTGATACGGTTGCGTGGATTCGGCACAGTGTTTAACCAGAATACAGCGGCTGCCACGATAAAAATCGACTAATCTGCCCAAGTTGACCATCGTTGCGTGGTTAACACCAAAGCGGGGATTCCAGTAGGTACTGATGTCCTGTAACAATGCCAGCCTGCGTTTAAGAATAACTCGTCCCTTACCTAAATGGGCAATCATATAGCCGAAAACCAGCAGTGAAACGGGGCGTAAAATGGCTTCACCCAAATCGTAGGGGTGTTGATCCGAGATGGAAACAATACCCGCAAGGGTAAATAAAATGGCTGAGGCAAGCGTGACTCTTAATCCTTCTCTGAAGCCCCACGAAAAAGATGCAATCAAAACAGGAAGGTAGTAAAAGAAATAAAAAATGCTGTCCGAGCCGGCTGTTACCGCAATCAGGCAGGTGAAAAATATCGTATCAATCCAGTGTGTGGTGCGGTGCGCGGATAATTCCCGAAATAGCGGCAGTTCCTCTACAAACAGAAAACACGCGCTGTACAAGCAATAAGAAATCAGCAGCATGTGTGCGAACTCGCTGGGTGACCCTGCCTCAACAGGATCAATGAGGAATACCAGCAGCGCGGTACAGGCAAGCACAAACCTCATCCAAGCCTGAATGAGTGTATCGAACAGATCTTCGCTAGTTTGAAGGGAAGGTTGCGTCAGGTTGAGCGGCATGCGTTTAGCTTACCCGAAAATCAGGGTGTCTGGAATGTACATTTTTACCCTTGAAAATGCTTAAATCGTCCCCATTTCGAACAAACCATTTTTAAGTCTGAAAGGATACCAGTATGACCACCAGCACCACCGCACAACGTGAAACGATGGGGTTTCAAACCGAGGTTAAGCAACTCCTGCAATTGATGATTCATTCGCTGTACTCCAACCGCGAGATTTTTCTGCGCGAACTGGTTTCCAATGCGTCGGATGCGTGTGACAAGCTGCGCTTTGAGGCATTGCACAACGATTCCCTGTTCGAAAACGATTCTGATTTGCGCATTCGCGTGGCTTTCGATAAGGATGTACGCACATTGACGATCAGCGACAATGGTATTGGGATGAGCCGTGATGAGGTGATTAACAACCTCGGTACCATTGCCAAATCGGGTACGCGGGAATTTTTCTCCAAACTGAGTGGCGATCAACAAAAGGATGCAGGTCTGATTGGCCAGTTTGGCGTGGGGTTTTATTCGGCATTTATTGTGGCGGATAAAGTTACGGTAGTGACCCGCCGTGCGGGCGAAGCAGCCGATCAAGGCGTACGCTGGGAGTCTGATGGGGGAGGGGAGTTTTCTATCGAAATGGAAGAAAAATCCGCTCGCGGTACGGACATCATTCTGCATCTGCGTACCGAACAGGATGATTTGCTGAACGGCCACAAGATACGTTCCATCATCCACAAATATTCGGATCACATCGTCCAACCGATTGTGATGAAGAAAGAGGAATGGAAAGATGGTGCGCAGGTTGTGACTGATGAGGACGAAACCGTTAATCAGGCTTCCGCATTGTGGGCGCGCAGCAAAAATGAAATCACCGATGAGGAATACACCGCGTTTTACAAGCATGTGGGGCATGATTACGAAGATCCGCTGGCATGGACACATGCGCGCGTGGAAGGCCGTCAGGAATATACTCAGCTGCTCTACATTCCGGCGCGTGCGCCGTTCGATTTATGGGATCACAATGCCCGACACGGCATCAAGCTGTACGTGCGCCGTGTGTTCATCATGGACGATGCGGAGCAGTTGTTGCCTTCCTATTTGCGTTTCGTGCGCGGAATTGTTGACTCATCAGATTTGCCACTCAATGTATCACGCGAGATTCTGCAAGAGTCGAAAGATATTGAAGCCATCCGTTCGGGTTGCACCAAAAAAATTCTGGGATTGTTGGAAGATTTGGCAGCGAACGACCAGGTAAAATTTGCCAAATTCTGGGCGGAGTTCGGCAATGTCCTGAAGGAGGGCGTGGCGCAGGATTTCGCCAACAAGGACAAGATTGCAGGCTTGCTGCGCTTTGCCTCCACACATGCCGATAGCGATGCTCAGAATGTATCACTAACCGATTACATCGCGCGCATGAAGGATGGTCAGGACAAGATTTATTACATCACCGCCGATACCTTCAACGCCGCGAAAAACAGCCCGCATCTCGAAGTGTTCCGCAAGAAGGGTATTGAAGTGCTGCTATTGTCAGACCGTATTGATGAATGGGTGGTGGGTTCAGTGACTGAATTCGAAGGCAAGTCGCTGGTATCGGTTGCCAAAGGCGGGCTGGATCTGGGCAAGCTGGAAGATGAGGCCGAAAAACAAGAGCAGGAAAAACAGGCCAACGACCACAAAGAACTCGTCGAGAAAATCAAAACCAGTTTGGCGGAGCGTGTCAAGGAAGTGCGCGTGACACATCGACTGACCGATTCTCCCGCCTGCCTGGTGGCGGATGAGCATGATCTCGGCGCAAACATGATGCGCATGCTGAAAGCGGCGGGGCAGAACGCTCCCACCTCAAAACCCATTTTGGAAATCAACCCGACGCATCCGGTCGTGATACGTTTAATTGCCGAACAAAAACACTTTGATGACTGGACGGCGGTGTTGTTCGATCAGGCTTTGCTGGCAGAGGGCGGGCAACTGGACGACCCGGCTGGGTTTGTTAAACGGGTGAATCATCTGATGCTGGAAATGCATGCAGGCTAAAAGGGAATCCGCCCCGCGCTAATTGGATTTCGCGGCCTGGGGCAGGTCAACTCGCTTCAAGGTGTCGTTTTCAGACAGCAGCACATGGTCGCGGTGAACTTCTTTGACGACAACTCCGGGCATTACTTCCGCGTTGGTTCGGATGGACTGTGCGGGCTTGCCGTTGGCTAACAGAATCGCAACGCTTTCGTCCGGGCTGCTGCTCACCACCACGCCCTTCAGCTGGATATTACTGTCGACAGCTAAGGTTGAGCTGCTGCCAAATAGACTCGCGGCGGCATCCAGTGATGGTTCTGCTTGAGAGGCTTGCGGAGGCGCAACAACGGCGCGTTGCGCGGGCTTGATAAATTGCATTGCCCAATAGGCAACGGATACGCACAAGGCGATGAATAAGATAAAGCTAGTGATAAGAGGTGTGCGTTTCATATTTTTCTAGCGTACCAATTGGTTAATCTCAATAATCGGCATTAACACTGCCAACACGATCAGCAGAACCACTACGCCCATCGCCAATATCAATGCGGGTTCCAGCAGGCTGGCAATGGTCATGGCGCGCCGTTCCAAATCCTGTTCTTGCGCATTGGCAGCTCGTTCCAGCATGGCGGGCAATTCACCCGTGGTTTCGCCCGCTCGGATCATGTGGATGAGCATCGCTGGAAAGTGTTTGTGTGCCGAGAGTGCATTGGCTAGCCCAACACCTTCACGGACTTTGGCGGTAGTCTCGACAACTTGCGCACGCATCGCTACATTGGACAAAGTGTCGCAGCTGGTTTGCAGCGCGCGCAATATCGGCACACCGGAGCCGGTGGTGATGGCGAGCGTGCTGGCGAAGCGAGCGGTGTTGAGGCTGCGCTCGAATTTCCCGTACAGTGGTGCAGTGAGTAACCAAGTGTGCCAGCGCAATTTGATGGCAGGGTCTTGCAATGCGCGTCGCCAGGCGAAAGCCAGCGCAATAATCGCCAGCAAAACCATCCAGCCGTAATGTCGCACAAAATCGGAAATGCCCAACATCATCACAGTGAGTAACGGCAGTTTTTGTTTGGTGTTGGCAAATACTGAAACGATTTGTGGCACAACGTATGTGAGCAGAAAAATCACAATGGCAAACGCGACCACTGTGACGATGGCTGGGTAAGTGAACGCCAAACGGATTTTTTGCACCAGCGCGTTGCGCCGTTCGATGTAATCCGCCAGCCTTGATAACACGCGGGGCAGTTGCCCGATCTGTTCTCCTGATGCCACCAATGCGCGGTAAATGTCGGCG
>CAZSPN010000023.1:27830-37662 GCA_964608835.1 uncultured Gallionella sp. | reverse complement strand
AAATTAAATTTGATTGGCAAGGCAACCTATGCGGGTGATGCGGAGCTACAAGCCAATCCGCGTGCGCGCAGCGCGGTGATGCGGGTGGCGGAACGTGGTCGTGTTGCTTAATCGCACCCTATTGAATGTGTTGCTGTTGTTCGTGGTGGTGATGTGCGGGTTGAGTGTGGTGACTTCGCAACACAAGGCGCGCAAATTGTTTGTGGATTTGCAGAAGGCGAAAGAGGATGCGCAAAGGATTGAAGTGGAGTGGGGGCAGTTGCAATTGGAGCAAAGCACGTTAGCCACGCTGGCGCGCATCGAAAAAATTGCATCGCAACGTCTGCAAATGCAATTGCCAAAAAATGAACACGTGCAATACATAAGATTAAACACTGACGACAACCCCGAAAAATAATCATGAACTATGCCGCCAGCGCAAATCAAAACATCACGGTGCAATTGCCGGGATGGCGTGCCACGCTGTTATTTGCATTCTTGTTGTTGATGCTGGCGGGATTGGTGGGGCGTGGCGTTTTTTTGCAGGGCATACACGACGATTTTTTGCAGAAAAAAGGCAATGCGCGTTTCAGTCGCGTGATCGAAGTGAATGCGCACCGCGGCATGATGACGGATCGTAACGGGCAGCCGCTGGCAGTGAGTACACCTGTTGAATCGGTGTGGGCAAGTCCTTCTGATGTCGAGGCGACAAACACTCAAATCAAAAAATTAGCGCAAATTCTTGGTGTGAATGTGGCGGATTTAAAGGGAAAATTATCTGATTCGTCCCGCGATTTTGTATATCTCAAGCGGCAACTCCCCCCCGATCAGGCGCAGAAAGTGACCGCACTCAAATTGCCCGGAGTTTCTTTGCGCCGCGAATATCGCCGCTATTACCCGACAGGTGAAGAATCTGCCCAGATGCTCGGATTCACGGGGCTGGATGATAATGGGCAAGAGGGTTTGGAGCTGGCATTGCAGCAGCAGCTTGCTGGAAAAATGGGTAGTCAGCGCGTCATTAAAGACAACCACGGACACATCGTGGAAGACGCGGGCAGCTTGCGTGCGCCCAAGCCGGGTAGCGATATTGTGCTGAGCCTTAATGGCAATGTGCAGCACTTGGCCTATCGTGAGTTGGAAAATGCGGTCAAAGAACATCGTGCCAAATCGGGTGCGGTGGTGGTGCTGGATGCGCGCAGCGGTGAGGTGTTGGCACTTGCCAACTATCCAGCCTATAACCCCAATAGCCGTGCCAATGTGAATGTCAAGGCGATGCGCAATCGCGCCGTGGCGGATTTATTTGAGCCGGGTTCAACCATGAAGCCGTTCGCCGTTGCCACTGCAATCGAGACGGGTAAATTTGGGCCAACGACACTCATCAACACAGAGCATGGCAAATACAAAGTGGGCAATCGCGTCATACACGATACGCATCCCGAAGCGCGCCTGACAGTTGCGCAGGTCATTCAAAAATCCAGCAATGTTGGCGCGGCCAAAATGGCGTTGTCACTGAAATCAGAAGTGTTCTGGCAAAGCCTTGTAGATAGCGGGTTTGGAGAAAAGACGGGGAGTAATTTCCCCGGCGAGGCAAACGGCAAATTGCGTGAACCTAAGACTTGGCAGCCTATCGAGCAAGCTACCCTATCTTACGGGCATGGCATGTCGGTTAACTTGCTGCAACTGGCACGCTCGTACACAATTTTTGCCAATGGCGGCGAGTTGAAACCGATTTCGCTGCTGAAGCTGGACAGACCTGCGATCGGCAGAAAAGTATTTTCTGAAAGTACCGCCAACGCATTGCTCGACATGATGGAATCCGTTGTCAAAGTTGATGGTACTGCGCCATTAGCGCAAGTGGCAGGGTATCGCGTGGCAGGCAAAACAGGAACAGCACACAAGCTGGAGGGCGGACGTTATGTAGATAAATACGTTGCGTCATTTGTCGGTCTCGCACCGGTATCCAACCCGCGCCTCATTGTGGCGGTGATGATAGATGAGCCCGACAACAAGCAGTATTACGGCGGGCTGGTCGCCGCACCGGTATTCAGCAAAGTGGTCGGCGCGACACTGCAAGAATTGAATGAGCCGCATGATGCGCCGTTGAACAATGTGATCGTGCCGACCACTGAAGTTGTCCAGGAGGAAATCTAGTGATGGCCTCCCACAGTTTTATGCTCGGACAATTGAAATCCTTGGGGGTAACGATCACTCGTTTGGTAACGAATAGTCGAGATGTTCAGGCGGGTGATACCTTTGTTGCCTATCCGGGTGAAAAGCTGGATGGCAGGCAATTTATCGCGCAAGCGATAGCGCAGGGCGCGAATGCCGTGATTTGGGAGGCGAATAATTTTGTGTGGTGTGGCGAGTGGCGAGTGCCAAATCTGGCTGTGACCAATTTGCGCGACGCGGCGGGCTGGATTGCAGATGAGGCGTATCACTCGCCAACCGAAAAATTGTGGATGGTGGGGATCACGGGTACGAATGGAAAAACCTCAACCGCGCACTGGATTGCATCCGCATTGAACGACACGAAGAAGGCGTGCGCGTTGATAGGCACACTGGGGAATGGCTTTATTAACGGCTTGCAGCCCAGTGCCAACACCACACCCGACGCGATTCGCGTGCATACACTACTGGCGGATTATCTGAATCACGGGGCGCAAGCCGTGGCGATGGAAGTGTCTTCCCACGCCTTGGCGCAGGGGCGCGTCAACGCGGTCGCATTTGATGTGGCACTACTCACCAATTTGAGCCGAGATCATCTCGATTATCACGGCGACATGCAAAGTTATGCCGGTAGCAAACGCAAATTGTTTCAATGGGATCAATTGAAATTCGCCGTGCTCAATTTGGATGATGTGTTTGGTGTGGAACTGGCCGAGCAATTGCGGGACGAGGGTGTGGAGGTGGTTGGGTACGGCCTGAGCGATGCGGCACTGCAGCAGGCGGAGCGTCTGGGCGTACGTATGGTTTACGGTCACGTGGCTGAAATGAACGGGCAGGGATTGCGCTTGGAAGTTCATTCGAGCTGGGGCGTGGAGCAGTTGAACAGCGCGTTGATCGGACGTTTTAACGCTGCGAATTTGCTGGGTGTGTTGGCGGTGTTACTGGTCAGTAAAATCAGTTTGAGCGATGCCGTGTCGTCGTTGGGCAAAGTGCAAGCGGTAGCAGGGCGGATGCAACGCCTCGGCAACACGCAACAGCCGACGGTTGTTGTGGACTATGCGCACACCCCCGACGCGCTGGAAAAGGTGCTATTGGCATTGCGCGAAATTGATGCGACCCAATCTGGGAAGTTGATCTGCGTGTTCGGTTGCGGTGGCGATAGGGATCGCGGCAAGCGCGCCATGATGGGACGGGTGGCGGAAAAATTTTCCGATTGCTGCATCGTGACCAGTGACAATCCGCGCAGCGAAAATCCGCACCACATCATCGCCGATGTGGCGAGTGCCATGAGCAAAACCAATCACGAATTGGTCGTGGATCGTGCCGTTGCCATTACCCGCGCGATCAATCTTGCGCGGCAAAATGACACCGTGCTGGTTGCGGGAAAAGGACACGAGGACTATCAGGAAATCGGCGGAATCAAGCATTCCTTCAGCGATGTGCTGGTTGTCCGGCAAGCCCTGGAAAACTGGAAGCCGGGGGTGCGCGCATGATGACGCTGCAGCAGGCGACGCAAGTTTTGAATGGTCGCCTCGTGGGCAAAAACCTGCGCTTCAAATCCATTTCGAGCGATAGCCGAAAAATTGGTCAGGGTGATTTGTTCATCGCGCTGCGCGGAGAAAATTTTGATGGTTATAGTTTCGTCAACCAGTCAGCGCAAAGTGGCGCAGTGGCAGCGTTAGTCAACGTGGATAGTTATCACAATCACGCGATGGATTGCCCGTTGATATTGGTTGATGACACGCGTCTTGCTTTGGGGAAGCTTGCGGCACATTGGCGCAAGAAATTCGATATTCCGGTGGTAGCAATTACCGGCAGCAATGGCAAAACCACAGTGAAGGAAATGCTGGCGAGCATTTTGCGGCTGGTTGCTGGCGGGGCGGATGGTGTGTTGGCAACCAAAGGAAATTTCAACAACGATATTGGAATGCCCTTAACGCTGCTGGGATTGAATAAACAACATCGTTTTGCCGTGATTGAAATGGGCATGAATCATTTTGGCGAAATCGATTACCTGACGCGCATCGCCGAGCCGAATGTGGCGGTAATCAACAACGCAAGTGGTGCGCATCTGCAAGGTCTCGGTTCGGTGGAGGCAGTCGCGCAAGCCAAGGGGGAAATTTTTAACGGCCTGCAACATGGTGGCACGGCAATCATCAACGGCGACGATGAATACGCGCCGTTGTGGCGTACTTTGGCGGGGGCAGAGCAGTTGCTGGAATTTGGCTTGAGCCCGCAGGCGGATGTGTCGGGCAAGTGGCATCCGCATGAAGGAGGCCTGCAACTTGAGGTGTCCACGCCCCTCGGCGCATTCGATGCCGGCTTGAAAATTCCCGGTGAACACAACGCGCTTAACGCACTTGCCGCGACGGCCGCAGCTATCGCAATGAACATTTCGCCGGAGAAAATTGCAACCGGATTGGAAAGCTTCAGCGGGGTGGCGGGTCGTTTGCAGCGCAGTGTGGGTAAGCACGGCGCGGTCATCATTGACGATACCTACAATGCCAATCCCGCGTCGTTACACGCCGCAATCAAGGTGCTGGCGGAAGCTGTCGGCAAGCATGTGCTGGTACTGGGAGATATGGGCGAGTTGGGCGACGACGCGGCAATGCTACATGCAGAAATCGGCGATGTGGCACATCGCGCGGGCATAGAGAAATTGTTCGCACTGGGTGATTTAAGCCGCAATGCAGTGAGCAAGTTTGGCAGCGGTGCACTACATTTTGAGCGTATCGAAGATTTGCAAAACGAGCTGGATAAAGAGCTGGATAACCATACGACCGTGCTGGTAAAGGGTTCGCGCTTTATGAAAATGGAGCGCGTTGTACAGTTTTGCACGGCTGGGGGAAATTCATAATGCTGCTGGCACTTGCTCACTGGTTATCGTTGGATGTGCGCACTTTCAGCGTGTTCAATTACATTACGTTGCGTGCGGTGTTGGCGGCGATGACAGCACTGCTGATTTCTTTCATGCTCGGCCCGTGGATGATACGCAAGTTGGCGGCTATGAAAATCGGGCAGTCGGTGCGTAGCGACGGTCCGCAAACGCATCTGGTTAAAGCAGGTACGCCAACCATGGGCGGTGCGCTTATTCTGGCATCGGTTGCAATCACAACCTTGTTATGGGGCGACCTCACCAATGCGTACATCTGGGTGGTGCTGTTGACCACAGTGGGTGTGGGCGCAATCGGCTGGGTGGATGATTATCGCAAGGTGGTGCATCGCAACCCGGAAGGCTTGTCGGCAAAAGCCAAAATGTTCTGGCAATCGCTTATTGCACTGAGTGTGGGTATCTATTTGTGGAATCACGCCACATTGCCCGCTCATACAGAATTCATTGTGCCGTTCTTCAAGCATCTGGTGATTCCGTTGGGTGTGGTTAGCTTTGTCGTGTTGGTCTATCTGGTTATCGTGGGTACGAGTAATGCGGTGAATCTTACCGATGGATTGGATGGGTTGGCCATAATGCCCGTGGTGATGGTGGCAAGTGCCTTGGCTATATTTTCTTACGTGGCAGGACACGCCGAATTTTCCAAATATCTGGGAGAACCGGCCATTCCGGGGGCAGGAGAATTGGCGGTATTTTGTGCGGCCATCGCGGGAGCGGGCTTGGCTTTCCTGTGGTTCAACGCCTACCCAGCCGAAGTGTTCATGGGTGATGTTGGCGCGCTGGCACTGGGTGCGGCACTGGGTGCGGTGGCGGTCATTGTCCGCCAGGAGTTGGTGTTGTTCATCATGGGCGGCGTGTTTGTGATCGAGGCGGTGTCGGTGATGCTGCAAGTGTCATATTTCAAATACACCAAACGGCGATTCGGTAAGGGCGAGCGCATTTTGCTCATGGCTCCGCTGCATCACCACTTTGAACAAAAGGGCTGGAAAGAAACACAGGTCGTCGTCAGATTTTGGATTATCACCATGCTGCTGGTCTTGATTGGCTTGGCAACACTTAAACTGAGATGAGTGCCCATCAAAACAAATCGGTGTTGGTACTCGGTCTCGGTGAGACGGGGCTTTCCATGGTGCGCTGGTTGAGCATGCAGCACGCCAGTTTGCGCGTGGCAGATAGCCGCAATGCGCCGCCGAGTTTGAATCAGGTAAGTCAGTACGTCGCAGCGGAACAAATTTTCTGCGGGAATTTTACCGACGCGCTGTTTGATGGTATCGAGTTGATTGCTATCAGCCCGGGTGTGCCGTTGCGTGACCCGGCTGTTGCGCGCGCTGTTGCTCGCGGGGTTAAGGTGGTGGGTGACATCGAGCTCTTTGCGCAGTCCTTACCGAAAAAAAATCGTCCGCACATTCTAGCCATCACGGGATCAAACGGAAAAACCACCGTGACCAGCATGATGGAGCATTTGTGCAAGGCGGCGGGAAAAGATGCCGTAGCGGCGGGCAACATTTCTCCGGCAGTGCTGGATGTGGTGCTGGAGCGCGGCGTGAATCAGCCCGAAGTGTGGGTGCTGGAACTCTCCAGTTTCCAACTGGAGACCACACGCAGCTTGAAAGCCGATGCCGCCACCGTGTTGAATATCAGCGAAGATCATCTGGATCGCTACCCCAGCATGGATGAATACAGTGCCGCCAAAGCAAACATTCTCGATGGTTGCGGTGTGCAGGTATTGAATAGGGACGATGCACGCAGCATGAGTATGGCACACCCTGAACGCAAAACGATTACTTTCGGTTTGAATGTGCCCGCCAATGAGGAGGATTTTGGCGTTGATTACGACGGCGATGAAATCTGGTTGATGCAGGGTACACAACGTTTGCTCAAAGCCAGCGAGTTGCAAATTTTTGGTTTGCATAATATTGCGAATGCATTGGCGGCATTGGCGTTGGCGCGCGCGATCAATTTTCCAATGCACACCCTGCTTGCCGCACTGCGTAGCTTCAAAGGATTGCCGCACCGTGTGGAGCGGGTGGCAGTGATTGATGACGTGACTTACTACGATGATTCAAAAGGGACCAACGTGGGTGCGACCGTTGCGGCACTGGAAGGTTTGGGCTACAAGTCAGTGTTAATTGCGGGCGGTGAAGGCAAGGGGCAGGACTTTACACCGCTTAAACAAGCCGTGATGAAAAATGCGCGTGCGGTGGTGTTGATCGGGCGCGACGCAACGTTGATTGCCGCCGCATTGGGTGGTAGCGGCGTGTTTGTCGTGTACGCAAAAGATATGGAAGCTGCCGTGCGGCAAGCCACGCATCTGGCGGAAAAAGGCGACGCGGTGTTGTTGTCCCCCGCATGTGCGAGTTTCGATATGTTCCGCAATTACGAACACCGTGCAGAAGTGTTTGTGCAAGCGGTTCAGCAACTTGGTTCGTCGGCAGCGGGTAATTCGTTCCTGTTGGATGAGAACGTGCCGGCCAGTCAGGATAGCGTATGGCTACATTAACTTCCGCCAAGAAATTTTCCGGGCGTGCGCAAGGGGTGCAGTCGCGTCCATTTGCGGTCAAAACACGCACGACACCTCCCAAGGCGCAATTCGACGAGTTGCTGATTTGGGTATTAACCGCCTTGCTCGCGTTGGGCTTTGTGATGGTGTATTCGTCTTCGATAGCGACGGCGGAGGCGAGTAAATTTACGGGGCATCAACCCACCTATTATTTGGTGCGTCACGGAATTTTTATTGCACTTGGCTTAATGGCAGGGGTGGTTGCTTTTCAATTTCCAGTTCAGACGCTGCAAAAATACGCCCTGTATCTTTTTTTGGGTGGTGCGGTTTTATTGGTACTGGTGCTGATCCCGCATGTGGGAAAAGAGGTTAATGGTAGCCGTCGCTGGCTTTCGCTGTTCGTGATAAACCTGCAACCCTCCGAGTTGATGAAGCTGTTTGTGGTGTTATACGCCGCCGATTACACGGTGCGAAAAGGCAATATCAAGCATCTGTTCGTCAAGGCGTTTGTGCCGATGCTGGTGGTGATGGTGCTGGTTGGTACCTTGTTGCTCATGGAGCCGGATATGGGTGCGTTTGTGGTTATCGTTACCATTACGTTTTGCACGCTGTGGCTGGGTGGGTTCAATCTCAAAGTGTTTATTGCACTGATGGTGGCACTCCCATTGGCCTTTGCCGCGCTGATTTTATCCTCGCCGTACCGACTGAAACGGGTAACGGGATTTATGGATCCGTGGGATGACCCGTTTGGCACGGGCTATCAGCTCAGTCATGCGCTGATTGCTTTTGGGCGGGGTGAATGGCTGGGTGTGGGGCTGGGCGGTAGCGTGGAAAAGCTGTTCTATTTGCCCGAAGCCCACACCGACTTCTTGATGGCAGTGATCGCCGAAGAGTTGGGACTACTGGGTGTTACTGCGGTGATTGTGTTGTTTGGAATTTTTGTTATTCGCGCGTTTCGTATAGGTCGCCAAGCAGCCTTTCTGGAACGCAATTTCTCCGCTTTGGTTGCACAAGGTATCGGTGTGTGGCTGGGTGTTCAAGCCATGATTAACATCGGCGTGAACATGGGCATCTTGCCTACCAAGGGATTGACCTTGCCATTCTTGAGCTTTGGCGGCAGCGGTGTGGTGGTGAATTGTGTCGCCGCTGCGGTGTTGCTCAGAGTTGATTATGAAAACCGCCGTGCTGCACGGGGGTTGCCAATATGAGCCGCTCTCTCTTAATTATGGCTGGAGGGACAGGAGGTCATATTTTTCCGGCAATCGCGGTTGCCGATGTGCTGCGCGATAAAGGTTGGCAGGTGACTTGGTTGGGCGCACCGAACAGTATGGAGGCCGAGCTTGTGCCCAAGCACGGCTATGACATGACAATGGTGCGTTTTTCCGGCTTGCGCGGTAAAGGCATGCTGCGCAAGTTGATGCTGCCGATCAATTTGCTCGTTGCGTTGTGTCAAAGCGCGGTGGCGATTTTCCGTTATCGCCCTGAGGTAGTGCTGGGTATGGGTGGCTACATTACATTTCCGGGCGGCTTGATGGCGGCACTGTTACGCCGTCCTTTGGTGATACACGAGCAAAATTCCATTGCGGGATTGAGCAATAAAGTGTTGGCAAGAATCGCCACGCGGGTGATGAGCGGCTTCCCGAATGTGCTGCCGAAAGCGGTGTGTTGCGGTAATCCGGTGCGACTTGACATCGCTGCCTTGCCCCAACCGGAGCAACGCTTTGCCGGGCGCAGCGGCAAGTTGAATGTGCTGGTAGTGGGGGGCAGCTTGGGAGCAACAGCAATCAACGCGATTATCCCTCAGGCACTCGCACTCATCGCGCTTGAGGTGCGTCCAAATGTGACTCATCAAGCTGGTAAGCAACATGCCGAGACGGTAATGCAACTTTACCGGCAGGCTAATGTGAGCGCGGACATCAAGCCATTTTTGGGTGATATGGCGGCCTTTTATGCGAATGCAGATTTGGTGATTTGTCGCGCGGGAGCGTTGACTATCGCCGAGCTGGCAGCGGCGGGCGTGGCAAGTATTCTGATTCCGTTTCCCTTTGCGGTAGATGACCATCAAACGCACAACGCACGTTTCTTGAGCGAGAAAAATGCGGCCATATTGTTGCCGCAGAATGAGATGAGTGCGGAAAAACTGGCGCAGTTGCTGCGCGAATTGAGCCGTGAAAAATTGTTGTCCATGGCAACTCTGGCGCGTAGTTTGGCCAAAGCCGATGCGGCAGTATCGGTCGCAAACGTGTGCGAGGAGCTGGCGGCGTGAAGCACAAAGTAAAACATCTCCACTTTGTTGG
>CAZSPN010000023.1:4411-27820 GCA_964608835.1 uncultured Gallionella sp. | reverse complement strand
GGCTCGGGCATGAATGGCATCGCCGAGGTGTTGCTTAATTCTGGCTATCAAGTGAGCGGCTCCGACTTGAGTGAAAACGTGGCAACCCAGCGGCTGAAAAAACTGGGCGCGACAATTTATTTGGGACATGCCGAAACAAATTTGATCCAAGCTGATGCGGTCGTGGTTTCTACTGCGGTAGGAAAAGATAATCCTGAGGTGCTGGCAGCGCGTGCGCGGAAAATTCCTGTCGTGCCACGCGCCATGATGTTGGCGGAATTGATGCGTTTACGCCAAGGTATCGCGGTGGCGGGGACACATGGCAAGACCACCACCACATCTTTGACCGCTAGCATTTTAAGCAAGGGCGGCTTAGACCCCACTTTTGTAATCGGTGGAAAATTAAACAGCAGCGGCACAAATGCGCGACTGGGTCAAAGCGATTTCATCGTTGCCGAGGCCGATGAATCCGATGCCTCATTTTTATATTTGCAACCCATTCTATCTGTCATCACCAACATTGATGCTGACCACATGGAAACCTATGGGCATGACTTCGCCAAACTGAAACAGGCATTTGTCGATTTTGTTGAACATCTGCCGTTTTATGGGATGGCAATGTTGTGTATCGATGATGTCAATGTTCGTGAAATTTTGCCGCGTATTTCCAAGCCAGTTTGCACCTATGGCTTAAGTGAGGATGCGCAAATTCGCGCAGTGGATGTGCAACACCAAGGCGGACAGATGCGCTACACCGTGCAATGTCGAGGTATGGGAGCAGACAAGGATTTGCGCGTGGCACTGAATTTGCCTGGCATCCATAACGTTCTGAACTCGCTGGCAGCGATTGCGGTGGCTCTGGAAGTGGGGGTGGCGGACGAAGCCATCGTCGCGGCACTTGCCGAATTTGAAGGCGTGGGCAGACGCTTCCAACGCTACGGTGAAATCAAATTAGCAAATGGCGGCAGCTTTACTTTAATAGATGACTACGGTCATCACCCCGTAGAGATGGCTGCAACGCTGGCGGCGGTGCGAGGTGCTTTTCCCGATAAACGTTTGGTGCTGGCGTTCCAGCCGCATCGCTACACGCGCACCCGCGATGTGTTTGATGATTTTGTCAAAGTGTTATGTACCGTGGATGCGCTGGTGTTGGGCGAAGTGTATGCGGCAGGCGAGCAGCCCATTGTTGCGGCGGACGGACGCGCCCTGATGCAAGCCCTGCGCGTGGCAGGGCAAACAACCACCGTATTTGTCGAACAAATTGCCGACATGCCGCACGCGATTATGCAGATGGTGCGCGACTCTGATGTCGTCGTCACCATGGGTGCGGGATCAATTGGTTATACACCGGGCGCGTTGGTGCAATTACAACAACCATGAATATGAGCGAACCACAACAATTCGAAATTTGCGCGCTGCGCGGCGAATTACGTCGAAATGTACCCATGAGCAAACACACCAGTTGGCGGGCGGGCGGAGTGGCGGAACGCCTGTATCAACCCGCCGACTTGGCGGATTTGCAAATGTTCTTGCGCAGCCTGTCGGCAAATGAACCGTTGCAAGTGGTGGGGCTGGGCAGCAACTTGTTGGTGCGTGATGGCGGTGTGCGCGGCACGATGCTGTTGTTGCACGGCGCGCTTAAAACATTGCATATGGAAAGCGCAAGCACGCTTTCCCCGCAAGGGGGAGGCCGTGGTTGTAATGATGCTGAAGCATCAACAACCACGCTCTACGTCGAGGCGGGCGTGGCAGGTGCAAAGCTGGCGCGGTTTGCTGCCACACACAATTTATGCGGTGCGGCCTTTTTTGCCGGAATTCCCGGCACGGTGGGCGGCATGTTGGCGATGAATGCGGGCTGCTACGGTAGTGAAACCTGGCAAAAAGTGCAGCGTGTCTTGGTGGTAAATCGTCGTGGAGAGTTGCTCCAACGCAGTGCTGAAGACTATGAAATTGGCTATCGACACGTCGCGTTGAAGGTAAGTGCGGAGGAGTGGTTCGTCGCGGCATGGCTAGAGTTTGAAGCAGGTGATAGTGAAATTGAGCGTCAAAAAATTAAAGCGTTGCTGAATAAACGCATCGCTACTCAGCCTTTGAATTTGCCGAATGCGGGTTCGGTATTCCGCAATCCACCGGGCGATCATGCGGCACGATTGATTGAGCAATGCGGGTTGAAAGGAAAACAGGTAGGCGGTGCGCAGGTATCGGAAAAGCACGCCAATTTCATTGTGAATATGGGTGGCGCGACAGCAGCTGACATCGAAAATTTGATTAAGCAAGTACGCGATGTGGTCGATATGAAGACTGGAGTGATATTGCATCCCGAAGTCAGAATCATTGGTGAGTTGGTATGAATAACTTTGGCAAAGTTGCGGTGTTGTTTGGCGGTAAATCCGCCGAACGCGAAGTGTCGCTGAAGAGCGGTGCGGCGGTATTGGAGGCATTGCAACGCAGTGGTGTGGATGCTCATGCATTTGATCCGGCAACGCGTAATTTGCAGGAGCTCAAAGATCAAAATTTTAGCCGCGCTTTTATCGCACTGCATGGGCGTTATGGGGAAGATGGGACGGTGCAAGGCGCGCTGGAATTGTTGGGCGTTCCTTACACGGGCAGCGGCGTGATGGCTTCGGCGATTGCGATGGACAAATGGCGCACCAAGATGATTTGGCAAGCGGCTGGTTTGCCGATACCCGATTACGAAATGTTGAGTATCGATAGTAATCCCGCAGACGTGGTCAGAAAATTGGGTTTACCGTTGTTTGTGAAGCCCGCCAATGAAGGTTCCAGCGTCGGTATCAGCAAAGTAAAAACGGCAAGCGATTTACATGTCGCGTATCAAGAGGCAGTAAAACATGACTCGCTGGTTATCGCGGAAAGCTTTGTGGGTGGCGGCGAATACACTGCCGCTATTTTGGGCGAGCAAGCCTTACCCGTTATCAAAATTGAACCCGCCAACGAGTTCTACGATTACGAGGCCAAGTATTTGCGCAATGACACGCGCTACCTCTGTCCGAGCGGGTTGAGTGCCGAACAAGAGTCAGGCATGCAAAATTTGGCGAAGCAGGCTTTCGCGTTGATTGGCGGAAAAGGATGGGGGCGTGTAGATTTTTTGATGAGTGAATCGGGCAAGCCCTATGTGCTGGAAGTGAATACCTCACCGGGGATGACCGACCATAGCCTGGTACCGATGGCGGCACGCCAAGCGGGAATAAGCTTTGAACAGTTGGTCGTAAAAGTATTGGAGTTGGCGCATGTGGGATAACCACGCATTGTTGCGCAGCATTGCCAACACGCTGATTACTTTCAGTGCGCTGGCAATTTTGTATGGCGCGATTTATTACACGGTGCATTTGCCCAATTTGTTTCCGATACACAGTGTGCGCTTGAGTGCCGCGCCGGAAAAAGTGGTGGCTGAACACGTATTACAAGTGGTGCGCCATGAAGTGCGGGGAAATTTTTTCACGGTGGATATTGATCGCATACGACGCTCGGTAGAAAGTCTGCCCTGGGTACGCAACGCCAGTATTCGCCGGGAATTTCCCAATAAATTGATCATGGAGCTGGAAGAGCATCAGACCTTGGCACGTTGGAACAGCGGCGCATTGGTTAATCAGCAAGGCGAAATTTTTGTGGGGAGCGAGAGGGTGATGCCAGCGGTCGATTCGCGAGTATTGCCCAGTTTCAGCGGGTCGGACGATACCTCGCTTGAGGTGACGCAACGCTATGCACAATTTAACCGGCAGCTCGCTGAAATCGGTTTGACGGTGACGCATATCGCGCTGTCAGCGCGCCATGCCTGGCATCTGAAATTGAGCAACGACATTGTTTTGGAGTTGGGGCGCGACAACGTTGAGCAGAGACTGGAGCGTTTTGTCAGCGTCTATCCCTACAGTCTTGCCAGGATGCAGAGTGGGGCTCGCTATGTGGATTTGCGCTATTCCAACGGGTTTGCGGTCAGTGTTAAAAGTTAGTGTTGTGGAGAACGGGTGATGAGCAGGAGCAAAGACAATAAAAATCTGGTGGTGGGCTTGGATATAGGCACATCCAAGATCGTGGTTATCGTCAGCGAAGTGAAAAACGATGGCGCGCTGGAGGTAATCGGTATGGGAATGCAGTCCTCCGCAGGCATGAAAAAAGGCATGGTGGTCAATATCGAGGCGGCGGTTTCGGCGATTCAGAGTGCTGTGCAAGAAGCCGAGTTAATGGCGGACTGCAAGATTCACGACGTTCATACGGGTATCGCGGGCAGCCATATTCGCAGCCTCAATTCGCGCGGTATGGTGAGAATCAAAGACAAAGAGGTCACGCAAGCCGACATTGACCGCGTGCTGGAAACGGCCAGCTCGATCAGTTTGCCGAGCGATCAACAGACCATCCATATCCTCGAGCAGGAGTTCAGTATCGATGGGCAAGATGGGATCAAGAAGCCATTGGGGATGAGCGGAATGCGTCTCGATGTGGAAGTGCATATTGTCAACGGCGCGGTGGCGGCGGTGCAAAACATTATGAAGTGCATTCATCGCTGCGGCCTGGAAGTCAACGCATTGATCTTGCAGCCGCTGGCTTCCAGCAAAGCTGTGCTGGAGGAAGATGAAAAAGAACTCGGTGTATGCCTCGTCGATATAGGCGGCGGTACGACCGATATCGCGGTCTTCACCGGCGGGGCGATACGACACACTGCCGTCATCCCGATTGCGGGTGATCAAATCACCAACGACATCGCAATGGCATTGCGTACCCCGACACAGGATGCCGATGACATCAAAATTAAACACGGCTGCGCCTTGCGACAATTGGCGGGTACCGGGGTGATTGAAGTGCCCGGTGTGGGCGAACGGAGTCCGCGCACTTTGTCCCGCCAGACCTTGGCTGAGGTGATTGAGCCGCGTGTAGAAGAATTGTATTCGCTGGTGCAACAGGAATTGCGCCGTAGCGGGTTTGAAGAATTGCTGTCATCGGGCATCGTCATTACAGGCGGCAGCAGCGCGATGCAAGGCATGATTGAATTGGGCGAGGAAATTTTCCATCTGCCAGTGCGATTAGGCATTCCGAAATATGTCGGCGGTTTGTCGGATGTGGTGAAAACACCGCGCATGGCAACGGGCGTGGGGCTTTTGCTATATGGCTTGGAGCATTACCAACGAAATGAGGAGGCGCGTATGCAAGCTAATTCATTGGGAACAATTACGGCAAAAATGAAGGCATGGTTTCAGGGGAATTTTTAGCAGTTTGGCAGTGGGTAATTCGGGTTGGTTCTTAACTTAACGGGGGTGTGAAATGTTTGAATTATTGGAAACGCAAAGTCAGGATGCGGTCATTAAAGTGATTGGTGTGGGAGGCTGTGGCGGTAATGCGGTCGATCACATGATCGAGCAAGGCGTGCAAGGGGTAGAGTTTATCGCCATCAATACCGATGCGCAGGCACTTAAACGCAGCAAGGCCACCACGCAGCTGCAAATTGGCTCCAACATTACCAAGGGATTGGGTGCAGGCGCAAAGCCTTCCGTCGGTCAGGCTGCGGCGGAGGAAGATCGGGAGCAAATCAAAGAAATGATAAGCGGCGCGAACATGGTGTTTATCACTGCAGGTATGGGTGGCGGTACAGGAACAGGGGCGGCACCTATTGTTGCGCAAATCGCCAAAGAGATGGGCATCCTGACGGTGGCGGTGGTGACCAAGCCATTTGCTTACGAAGGCAATCGCATGCGTTTCGCCAAGGCGGGAATTGAGGCGTTGCACGAGTATGTTGACTCGCTCATTATCGTGCCCAATTCAAAACTGATGGAAGTGTTGGGTGATGACATCACTGTGCCAGAAGCCTTTAAGGCAGCCAATGGTGTATTGCAGGGTGCGGTGGCGGGCATTGCCGAGGTGATTAACGTGCCTGGTCTGATCAATGTCGATTTCGCTGACGTGCGTACCGTGATGTCGGAAAACGGCATGGCGATGATGGGTTCGGCGATTGCCACAGGTGCGGATCGTGCGCGTGTTGCAGCAGAGCGCGCGATTGCCAGCCCGTTGCTGGAAGATGTTGATATGTCCGGCGCGCGCGGCGTGTTGGTCAACATTACTTCTTCAACCCAATTGCGTTTGAAAGAAATCGACGACGTAATGGAGTGTGTGCAGTTTGCCGCCGAAGAAGCTACCGTGATTGTCGGCTCGGTGTTTGACGAAAATATGGGAGATGCCTTGCGAGTCACTGTGGTGGCAACAGGGCTGGGCGCGCCAATGGCACGCAAACAACCCAAACCCGAAGTGGTGTATCGCAGCGAAGAAACGTATCAGCGCACCGGCACGGACAACGAACCTATTCCCAATGTAAATTACGGTGAAATGGAAACGCCAACTTTCATGCGCAGCGGACGCAGGGCGGCGGTTGATGCACTGGAGAAATCAGGCGTGGACACTTATGACATCCCCTCATTTTTGCGCAAGCAGGCGGACTAAATAGCCCGCCCGCTCTCTATGCCTGAATAGTGAAAACTCACTGTTTAGGAGGAGGGGGAGGCGGATAATAGACGTTGTTTTGATACCGTTGTCCGGGTAGCTGATTGCCTTTGGCGTACATACATTGCTGGTAGGCGATATCGTAACGGCGTTGCGCTTCTGATACGCCATAGTCGCTTTCACCCGCGCCTATCATGCTGCCCATCAGCAACCCCGTCCCCGCGCCGGATGCCACGCCGTCATTGCCACCCAGCAAACCACCCGCAGCGGCACCGATTGCCACACCCGTTATGGCGGCTTCGGCAAAAGTTTGTTTGCCAAAATCACTCGCTGATTTGCCGATAGACTGTGTGGCAAATTGCCGACAGATTTGATCTTCCTGCACGAACAATTCAAACGGTTTGCCAGGAGCTGGCATTACTGCCACTCTTGGGCCGCTGGGCATAGAAGCGCAGCCAGCCAGCAACGCTGCGAAGGCACCACTTGAAATTCTTTTATTCCACATGACAATCTCCTACTGAACTGGTTTATCGGGCGGCATGGCTGGCACAGTTGTCCAGCCTTCAGGGCATGAAGCAACATATGGATAGTAGCTATCCGAGGATACGCAAAAGTACCAAGACTGACTCGCCGCCGCAGGTGCTACGATAATCGCCGGAGCTGGTTCGACTGGGTCGGACTGTGTAATGACTACCGGTGGGATATATGGATCAGGGTAGGGGTACACGGGTTGCGAATAGAAATACCACGACCCGCCGACAACCCACCACCAGCCTAACCGCCCTTGGTGTCTTGCATGCCGCCACACCCCACCTCGCCAACGCGGCAAATCGTGACGGTCAAAATAGCGAATATCGCCACGCCAAACTGGCGGGCGATACACGCGGTGATCCCGATGCCGTTCTATCCGGTTGATGTGACGATCCGGCTGCCGGTTCACATGCCTCTCCGGCGGACGGACGGCTTGCCGTTCCCTAGGATTTGCAATGCCAAGCTGTGGTTTTTTTCCGCCGGGACGGCGGTCTGCTTGCCCGCCTTGCGGTCTTTCAACCTTCTGTCGTTCAACACCTAGTCGCCCGCCTTCATAATCATTGGCTGCCAGAGTGGGGGGGGCAAAACCCGCCACCAACGTAACCAGCACAACGGATGCGTAACGAAACGGCTTGAACACACTATTTGATTTTTGAAAACTCTTCATGGAGCATCTCCTTAACTTTATAAGTAACACACTGCAAACCCCCCCAGTGATGTTCTGTATAACGCAGTACATGCAGTTTTAGTTGAATCGGCTTAGCGGTATCTTAACGCACCTTGGAGTAACCTCTTGTCCGATTGGTTCTAACTTGTTATCAATAAAGTCGAGTTTCTCTTTCGGCTAATCCACGACTCTAACTACTCTGAATCCATTCGTGCTGTCCGGCCCGCCCGCATCATCAAATTTGCGATGAGACGCGCTCAACACATCGGGATTGTTATTCCATGCTCCGCCGCGACCTACATGCATGATACAGTTCCCGGAGTTCCAGGCACTGCCATCAGCAGGCGCACCCTTGTAGCTATTGTTTTGACAATCTTCAGTCCACTCAAACACGTTGCCACTCATGTCATGCAAGCCCCAGGTATTTCCACTTAGTTGCCCAACGGGATGCGTGGTTTTTCCACTATTACCTGAGAACCACCCCAATTTATCAACTGTGTCGTTACCGCAATACATGTCATGCGTACCACCTGCCCGGCAAGCATATTCCCATTCTGCTTCGGAAAGGAGCCTTACTTTGGTGCTGGTAGTGCTGCTCATTTTTTGGACGAAATTTGATGCGTCATACCAGCTCATAAAATCCACAGGATTATTTTCTCCTTGAAATTTACTCGGATTCTCTCCCATGATTTGTTGGTACTGTTTTTGAGTGACTTCAAAGCGGCCTACCCAAAAACCTTTGACACATACCTTGTGGAGGGGCTGTTCAAACGACTCCCCATTACCACCCATTTGGAAGCATCCAGACGGTGCCCAGACAAATTCCATTCCGGTTTTTGGTTCTGTCCATTTTGATCCGGTGGAAGGCTCTAATGCGACAGCTTGTGAGCTAAGTGATGTTGCTTGTAAGCCAAATAATAGCGTAGCAAGCAAATGATAATTTTTCATGTTCATCTCCTTAAAATTGGTCAATGAGTTCTATTAGTCTTGACGTGCTTAACAGCATCAAGGCGGTTACACAATAAAATTCAATTCTTAAGAGTTGCTTAAACATGAATAATTATTTTGGGCGGTTGATATGCAAATAATTACGCATACCTCTTGATTGAGCTCGCTCCACTCGCTAGGATGTACTCTGCATACGTTAATTTTTCGCCAAAGGAGCAGATTATGAAAAAAATAACACTACTCGGATTCATTGTTTTGATCATCACCGCTACGCCTGTGCATGCGGAAGGCATGTACGTTGGGGTTAAACTGGGTCAAGCCAGTTATGGCTATAGCGGTGTAACCAACAATGATCAGGCAGCTTTTGGTTTGTTGGCCGGATTTGTCATTACTGAAAATGCCGCGATTGAAGTTGCATACGATGGCTTGGGTGGTTTTGACAGCAACAGTGGCAATGTGACTGGCAGGGCATTTAGCTTGAGTGGAATAGGTTCGATACGACTGAACCCGCAATTCTCGTTATTTGGGAAATTAGGGCTTGCCAGTACTACTTTGGACGATAGAGCCAAGCCCGGATTTGTAGGGGATGTCAGTTATTCAAACCTCGGGCTGAATGTTGGTTTGGGTGCTCAATACAACATCAGTCCTTTTGTGAGTGTAAAAGCGGGGTTAGACAGCTTTAAAGTGGGTAATGCAAATTCGAACAGCGATAGGGTACGCACGGTTTACTTGGGTGCCAACTTCAAATTGTAGCCGGCTCAATTCTCAAAGGAAGATCAAGGCTAGTCTTGACAGATTAGCCGGGCTTGAGCTGTGCTTATCAAGCGGTCAAGGGGAATTGTTCCCTCTTCGCTGCATCCGCACGATTTCCATGTATCACACAAATTTGACCTTAAGCATCCCTTAAGGTTGGTCACCTATTGTGCGGCCTCGCAATGCACTAATAGGAGACGAAAATGCTATCAAAATTCAAAATATCAGCTCTAGCTATGCTGGCCGTGGCAGGGTGGGTATCTCAACCCGCTTGGTCACTAACCGCAAGTGAAGCCATGACAACTTTCAAAAACGAAGCGAAAGAGGCGAACCCGTCTTTCCAGGGATTTTCGGCTGCGCGGGGTGAGGTTTTTTTCAAAGCCAAGCATGGCAATGAATGGAGTTGCGCTTCATGCCACACCGAAAATCCCGCAGTGTTAGGCAAGCATGCCAAGACCAGCAAAGACATTCAGCCACTTGCGCCTTCAGCTAACACGGAACGTTTCACTGATGAAGCCAAAGTTGCCAAATGGTTTAAGCGCAATTGCAAAGACGTGCTGGATCGTATTTGCACGCCCCAGGAAAAAGGTGATGTGCTGGCCTATTTGATCACTGTTAAAAAATAATATTTTCCAAATACCCAATACTCAGGAGGTTGATATGTTGAAGCATCGCAAAAATTTATATCGCGGAGTGGTTGCCAGCATGCTGGTCATGAGCATGACAATGTCCATTGCACAGGCAGATGATGACGGCGATGAGGGTTATGGTGAAAAATCGCGGAGAAATTATGCCGGAAAGACCAGGCAAGCTGAGCCAATTAACGCCAAGTTCAAAGCGGAGTGTTCGGAGTGTCACATTGCCTATTCGGCAAAGCTTTTGCCCGCCGAATCGTGGCGCAAGATTATGTCCGGACTGGATAAGCACTTTGGTTCGGATGCGTCGTTGAGCGAACCAGAAAACAAGGAGATTACCGCATTTTTGGTGAATAATGCCGCCAGTCGCTGGAAGTCACCCACCGCGCCGTTACGCATCACCGAAACAGCTTGGTTCAAAAATGAGCATGATAGCGATGAGATTTCCCCGTCAGTATGGAAAAATCCAAAAGTAAAAAATCCGTCGAATTGTGGTGCTTGCCACACTAGGGCGGATCAGGGCGATTTCAACGAAGATGACATAAAAATGCCGAGATAATTTAAGGAGGATGTGATGAGTCAGCGTTTACTGGTTTGGGATGTGCCAACACGAGTCTTTCACTGGCTGTTGGTCATATCGTTTTCAGGGGCTTTTCTGACTGCCGAGTCGGAGCGTTATCGCGATATACATGTGGTGCTCGGCTATACCTTATTGGGGCTCATCCTGTTTAGACTGGTATGGGGATTTATAGGCACCCGCTATGCGTTGTTTCGTTCGTTTTGGTTCAAGCCCGGCGAAATCAAAGCATATGTGGTCTCGTTACTTAAAGCCAAGCCAGAACATTATGTGGGGCATAACCCGGCAGGTAGCGTGGCCGTATTTGCTTTGTTAATGCTCGGCATTGTATCTGGTGCAACCGGCGTAATGGTGTTTGAAGATGTGGGTGGCGATGTGCTTGAGGAGGCACATGATTGGGTATCCTATGCCATGCTGGCAATGGTTACCCTGCATGTTGCGGGTGTGCTGGTTAGTAGTGTGATGCATCGTGAAAATCTGGTGCGTTCAATGGTTACGGGTTTCAAGTCAGTTCAGCCCAATCAAGCCATCAACCGCACACACGTGTGGCTGGGTGTCATAATGCTCGTGACCGTCATTGCTTTCTGGGTTGGCTATCCGGCAACGGGGCTAGTGGGGTCGGACAGTGATGCGACCACGCAGCAACAAAAGGACGACGACTGACTGCCCCATCCGTTTACAGATAAAAACATGCGCGTATTAGTAATCGAAGATGATGCTTTGTTGGGCGATGCGATCCAGGCCGGGCTAAAGCAGTCCGGCTATGCCGTGGACTGGATGCAAGACGGCATGTCGGCCGACCAGGCGCTCAGTACCGAGCCTTATGTTGCGGCTGTGCTGGATTTGGGGCTGCCGCGTATGTCGGGGTTGGAAGTATTGCGACGTTTGCGCAATCGTAATTCAGCTATGCCGGTGTTGATCCTCACAGCGATGGATGCTATTGATGATCGCATCAAAGGATTGGATGCCGGCGCGGATGACTATCTGGTTAAACCTTTCGATATGGGCGAATTGGCAGCACGTCTGCGTGCGCTGGTGCGTCGTGCCAGCGGCAAAGCCGCGCCCGCGCTAAATGTTAATGGGGTAGAGTTGGATGCCGCCGCTCATCAGGTGCATTACCATCGTCAGTTGATCGAATTGCCCGCCAAGGAATTTGCCGTTCTGCATGCCCTGATGCTCAACGCGGGAAAAGTACTCTCACGCACAAAAATTGAGGAACAACTTTATGCCTGGGGCGAGGAAATTGAGAGTAACGCCGTCGAGGTGCATATCCATCATTTGCGCCGCAAGTTGTTTCCTGAATTGATCGAGACGATACGCGGCGTGGGTTATTTGATCCCCGGGGACAGGAAAGTTTGAGATGCGCGGTCATGGATCGTTAAAACAAAGGCTGCTGCTGCGGGTCCTGGCTACTGTTGTTATGGTATGGGTGGCTGCGACAGCTTTCACGTATTACGACGCGCGCCATGAATTTGAAGAAATTCTGGACGCGCATCTTGCGCAATCCGCCACACTGCTTATTGTTCAGGCATCACATGAATTTGATGAGGTTGAAACTGAGCACACCCCGTTATTGCACAAATACTCTCGTCGCGTCGCTTTTCAAGTTTGGGATGACGGTAATGTGCTGCGGCTACATTCTCTCAATGCACCGTCTCAGCCGTTCGCCAGTATTGAACAGGGCTTTAGTAATAGTGTTGTTGAAGGAAAGCGGTGGCGAGTCTTCAGCACGTGGGATGATTCGGGTAAACACCTGATTCACGTGGCAGAGCTCACCGAGGTGCGTGATGAGTTGGCAAACGGTGTTGCTGGTAATTTGCTGGTACCCCTGTTGGTTTCATTGCCGTTGTTGGCGGTTTTTCTGTGGGTTACTGTGGCGCGAGGGTTGAGCCCATTAGTCAAATTAACGGATGAAATCGCACAACGCGAACCCGAAAACCTTGCCCAGCTGAACGCCGAAACGGCACCGCGTGAAGTCATTCCACTGATTGAGCGGCTCAATAAATTGTTTGTTCGCATGACTTCTTCACTGCAACTGGAACGACAGTTCACTGCCAACGCCGCCCACGAATTGCGTACTCCTATTGCGGGAATTAAAGCACAGGCACAAGTTGCCAAGGCCGCCTCCAATGTGACAGAGCGCATTCACGCACTCGAAAACGCAATTATCGGTTGTGACCGCGCGGCACATCTAATCGATCAATTGCTGACGCTCGCCCGTATAGACAATTTGGGAGATAACATGGCCGAACCCTGTTCGATTCGAAACCTTTCGGCCGAAGTTATTGCCGAAATCGCACCTGCCGCCCTGAATAAAAATGTGCGGATCGAATTACAGGAAGGCAGTGAGCAAGTTATTCTTGGCAATCCCGGATTATTGAAAATCTTGTTGCGTAATCTGATTGATAACGCTGTGCGCCACACGGTGCCGGGTACATCGGTTTGGCTGCGTGTCGTGAATGAACAAGAGGGAGTGAGTTTGGCAGTGAACGATAACGGATCGGGTGTGTCCGAGGCAGACATGGCAAGGGTGTCCGAGCGGTTTTATCGGCCTGTCGGTACGAGCGGTTCCGGTAGCGGTTTGGGATTGTCTATCGTCAAGCGTATCGCCGAAATTCATCATGCATTACTGAACATTTCAAACCACCCGGAAGGAAATGGATTGTGTGTTACGGTGACCTTCAAAAACGGTTAATACGGATTATTTTGGCTAAGTTAGCGGGGCGGCATGTTAAAATTCAAGCATGATTGCAGCGATAAAAACAGCGATGGTTAAGCAGCGCACCCTGAAAAACTCGGTCAGTGTGACGGGTGTGGGTTTGCACAGCGGCAAAAAGGTTACGCTGGGCTTGCGGCCCGCACCGTCCAATACGGGTATTGTGTTTCGCCGTATCGATGTGAAGCCTGTGGTGGAGATTCGCGCACGCGCCGATCTGGTGAACGACACGCGCTTGTCCACCTGCATGGAACAAAACGGCGTGCGCGTGGCAACCATCGAGCATCTCATGTCCGCCCTGGCGGGGTTGGGTATCGACAATGTGTATGCGGATCTGGATAACGCGGAAGTGCCTATCATGGACGGCAGCGCGGGGACGTTTGTTTTTCTGCTGCAATCGGCGGGCATCACCGAGCAGTTCGCCGCTAAAAAATTCATCCGTGTGAAAAAAACCGTTGAAGTGAAGCAAGGCGACAAGTGGGTGCGCTTTGAACCACATCAGGGTTACAAACTCACCTTCACCATCAACTTTCCCCACCCGGTATTCGCCAACACCAGACAACATGTGGTGGTGGATTTAGGCGAGCATTCCTACATACGCGACATTAGCCGTTCACGCACGTTTGGTTTTATGCACGATGTGGAAAACATGCGCGCGCAAGATTTGGCGTTGGGTGGCGGCTTGGATAATGCCATTGTGATGGACGATTACCGCGTGTTGAATCCAGAAGGGCTGCGCTCGGATGATGAGTTCGTCAAACACAAGATACTCGACGCGATCGGCGATTTGTATCTGCTGGGGCATCCAGTCATCGGCGCGTTCTCCGGCTACAAATCAGGTCACGCGATGAACAACTTGCTAGTGCGTGAACTGCTCGCCGACCAAGAGGCGTGGGAAGTGGTGACCTTCGAAAATACCGAAGAAGCTCCCGATTTTTTGCGGCTGCAACTTCAAACGGTTTAATTTCAACTAAAACGGGGGTATCTGTGGCAATCCTGCGTTTGTTCATTGTGTTGGTTGCGGTGGTATTGGCACTCAGCGTCGCCATGTTTTTCGTCAAACGTGATGCACGCTATCTCAGATTCGCCAGGCAAGTTTTGCAATTAAGTGCCTACATATTGCTGGCGTTCGCTTTGTTGTATGTGTTGGAACGCTATGTGTTTTCGAGCTGGGGCGTGCTGCTTTAGTAGTTCTTGCCAAGTTTTTCAAGGGCGTGTTTCAGAGGTGTGTCCTCCAACTTCAGGCTGAGTTCACCCAGCTTTCTTTGTGCTGTTCTGCTCAGTTTGTGCGGTGTTATCTGCGGTTGCGGTTTATCGAAGGAGACTTGCACTTTGACGCGGATGGCACTGATTTCATACCCATTGCGCTGCAATTGAGTGACCAGGTCGGGTGCGATCTGGCGCAGTTTGGCGGCGAGTGTGGCGTTGGCGGCGGCGATGCTAAGTGTGCCGAACTGCAAGCCCAGTATCTGCGTGGATAGGGCGATGTGGCTCGGTACGACGGAAGCGAATTGGCGATGCAAGTCCGATAAAACCTGAGCCTTGTCGAGTAAGGTGCGCAGTTCCTGATGGTTATTCAGCAATGATCTAATGGGTTGCGACACGGGTCTGGAGTGGCTGGATAAAGGATTTCGAGCGGACATTTTATCACTTTGTATATGGTAAAATGGCGGTGTTGATTGGTTGTCGAGGTGAGGCATTCCTGCCTCACCTTTTAATTTGCAGTTGAGAATAAAAATATGATTTCCAAAGCGTTAAAAATTATTTTCGGTAGTCGCAATGATCGCTTGCTCAAGCAATATCGCGCCACGGTTCAAACCATCAATCAATTTGAAGCGGCCCTCGCCAAGTTAAGCGATGACGCGCTGCGCCAAAAAACAGAGGAATTTAAGCAGCGTTTTATTAAAGGCGAAACGCTGGATGAGATTCTGCCCGAAGCGTTTGCTGTGGTGCGTGAGGCGAGTTCCCGTGCGTTGGGAATGCGTCATTACGATGAGCAACTCATCGGTGGCATGGTGCTGCATTACGGCAAAATCGCCGAAATGCGCACCGGTGAAGGTAAAACCTTGATGGCAACATTGCCCGCTTATTTGAATGCCATTTCAGGGAAAGGCGTGCATGTTGTGACGGTCAACGATTACCTGGCAAGCCGGGATTCGGAATGGATGGGCAAGCTGTATCGCTTTTTGGGGTTGTCGGTGGGTGTGATCCTGTCGCAGATGGCCTCTGGCGATAAGCACACGGCTTACGCGGCAGACATTACTTATGGCACAAACAATGAGTTTGGTTTTGATTATTTGCGCGACAACATGGCGAGCCATGTGGAGGAGCGTTTTCAGCGCAAGTTGAATTTTGCCATCGTCGATGAGGTTGACTCTATTCTGATTGACGAGGCACGCACGCCGCTGATTATTTCCGGCCAAGCGGAAGACAATGTGGATGTGTATGTGCGCATCAACAAGCTTGTGCCGCAGTTAGTGCGGCAAAAGCCCAAGGTGAAAGATGACGATGAGGAAGGTCCGGGTGATTTTAGTGTCGATGAAAAAAACAACCAGATTCTGCTATCCGAATCAGGACACGAACACGCGGAGCATATCCTCACCGAAGCCGGCCTCTTGCCGGTTGGCGGCAGCCTGTACGACACCTCCAACATTACCTTGATTCATCATTTGTACGCGGCGTTGCGCGCCCACAACCTGTTCCATCTTAACCAGCAATATGTGGTGCAGAACGGCGAAGTGGTTATTGTGGATGAGTTTACGGGTCGCCTGATGTCGGGGCGACGCTGGTCGGATGGCTTGCACCAGGCCGTGGAAGCCAAAGAAGGTGTGGAAATACAAAAAGAAAATCAGACCCTTGCCTCAATCACTTTCCAAAACTACTTTCGTCTCTATCAAAAATTGAGCGGCATGACCGGTACGGCGGATACCGAAGCCTACGAGTTCCAGCAAATTTACAATTTGGAAACGGTGATTGTTCCGCCGCATCGTCCCACCGTCCGAAAAGACTTGATGGATAAGGTGTACCTCACGACCAAAGAAAAATATCGTGCGGTGGTGGCGGACATCAAAGACTGCCACGAACGCGGTCAGCCCGTGTTGGTGGGCACAACTTCCATCGAAAATTCCGAGTTGTTGGCCAAGCAGTTGGAGGACGAAAAGTTGCCGCATCAGGTGTTGAATGCCAAACAGCACGAGCGTGAGGCGCACATCATCGCGCAAGCAGGCCGACCCAAGATGGTGACCATTGCCACGAATATGGCGGGGCGCGGTACAGACATTGTGTTGGGCGGCAACGTTGAAAAGCAGATTGAGCTGATTCATGCCGATGAAAGTTTGGATGCCGCAACGAAAGAGCAGCACATTGCACAATTGAAATCCGAATGGCAGAGTCTGCACGAACAAGTGATTGCCAGCGGGGGGCTACACATCATCGGTACAGAACGCCACGAGTCACGCCGTGTGGACAATCAATTGCGCGGTCGCTCTGGTCGTCAGGGCGACGCGGGATCAAGCCGTTTCTACTTGTCGTTGGAAGACCCGCTGTTGCGTATTTTTGCCTCGGATCGCATCACGGCCATTATGAATAAATTCCAGATGCCGGAAGGCGAGGCGATTGAACACAGCTGGGTAACCCGTGCGATTGAGAACGCGCAGCGCAAAGTGGAGGCGCGTAACTTCGATATGCGCAAACAGATTCTGGAATACGATGATGTGGCGAACGATCAGCGTAAGGTGATTTACCAGCAGCGTAGCGAATTGTTGGAGAGTGCCAATATTGCCGAAACGATACAAGCGATGCGCGAAGGCGTGATGGAATCCACCATTGATCAGTATATCCCGCACGAAGCGATGGAGGAGCAATGGGATGTGCCGGGACTGGAAAAAGCACTGTTGGCCGATTTCCGTCTGGAATTGCCGCTGGTGCAATGGCTTGATCAAGAGAAGCAATTAAATCAGGATGGGTTGCGCAAACGCATTGTTGAACATGCGCAACAGCAATATCAGGCCAAAGTCGATCAGGTGGGGGCAGAGGCAATGCACCGGTACGAGAGCGGCATCATGCTGCATAACCTGGACGTGCATTGGCGCGAACATCTTGCGGCACTGGATCACTTGCGTCAGGGCATTCATTTGCGCGGTTATGCGCAGAAAAATCCCAAACAGGAATACAAGCGCGAGGCCTTCGAGTTGTTTTCATCCATGCTGGATGCGATTAAGCTTGAAGTGACGCAGATATTGATGCTGGTGCAAGTGCGTAGCGAAGAAGAAATGGCGCGTGCGGCGGAGGCGGAAGCCGCCGTTGCCAATGTGCAATATCATCATGCGGATTACGACGAAGCTCTCGCTCAACCCGCGAAAAAAGAAGTTCCCCAGCAATGGCGGAATGGCGTAAAAGTGGGGCGCAACGATCCCTGTCCATGCGGGTCGGGTAAAAAATACAAGCAATGTCATGGTCAGTTGGGTTGAGTTTCAAAGAACACGTCTAAAAATTTGATCAGGCTGATGATAGCAAGACAAAATCGATCGAAAAGACAGAATTTACGCAAAAGTAAATGAGTATTTGAGTTCGATTTTAATGCCGCCAGCGCGGCTTTAGTGGATTTTTAGAGTGTTCTTACGAAAGGAGAATGGAATGTCATTAATTATTGATACGCTGCGCACCTCAACAATTACCGAGGAGCTCAGTGATGCGGAAGTGAGTGTTCTGGCGGGTTTGTTTGAGGTGCAAGACTTCAAGCCGGGTGAGGCTATCGTTCAACCGGGTGATGCGCAACCCGACAACTTGTACATTTTGGCGCATGGCGATATTGAAGTAAAAATCAAAAGCGGTGCGGAGGAGACGACCGTTCACGTACTTAAACCCGGCGATTTGGCGGGCATTATCACGTTTGTGGGCGGGGCGGCATCGGATATCAGTGCCACAGTTTACGCAGTTGGGCAAACTAAAGTGCTGTGTCTGCCCAGAGCAAAATTTGAAACGCTGGTGAATTCGCACCCAATGATTGTGTACCGTGTGATGCGCGGTGTGGTTCGCAACGTGCATGGCATTGTCCGCCGCGTGAACAGCGAATCTGCCGAGTTGAGTAATTATATTTACCGGTCACACGGGCGATATTAGTTGAGTAAGCGGTTAGGGAATTATTGTTATGCCTGTTAATTTGACTTCGCCCGTTGCGGCGGAATTATTGCCTGTCGCGGGTGTTGCTTTGGGTATTGCCGAGGCGGGAATTAAACGCCCCAATCGTAAAGATTTGCTGGTTATGCAATTGTGCGACGGAGCAAGAGTGGCGGGCGTATTTACCACCAACCGGTTTTGTGCCGCGCCTGTTACGGTTGCGCGTGAACACCTTGCGCAACCAGGAGGCATAAAAGCCCTGTTGATTAACACGGGTAATGCCAATGCGGGGACGGGTGAACAGGGAATGCAGGATGCGCGGATGACTTGCGCGGCATTGGCGGGATTATTGAACTGTAAGCCCGGCCAAATCTTACCTTTCTCCACGGGTGTGATAATGGAGCCATTGCCAGTTGCGAAAATTGCGGCGGGGCTGCCGGCAGCTGTGACCAATATGCGTGCCAATAATTGGTACGATGCAGCTCATGCGATTATGACCACGGATATTGTCGCCAAGGCAATTTCCAAACAGGTGGTAGTGGATGGTGTGACGATCACCATCACCGGCATCGCCAAAGGCTCCGGCATGATCCACCCAAACATGGCGACCATGCTGGGTTATATCGCAACCGATGCGGCAATCAGTCAGCAATTGTTACAAGAAATGGTGCGCGAAGCGGCGAATCGCTCGTTTAATTGCATCACGGTGGATGGGGATACCTCGACCAATGACGCACTGATGTTGATTGCCACCGGGCAATCAAAACTAAAAGAAGTGACAGCGTTCGACAGCAGGGCTTATTATGATTTGGTGGAAGCCATTGCCGAGGTTGCGATTCATCTGGCGCAAGCTATTGTTCGTGATGGTGAAGGAGCGACCAAGTTTATTACCATCAAAGTCGAAGGTGGAAAAAATACCGATGAATGCAAAAAAATAGGGTATGCGATTGCGCATTCGCCCTTGGTTAAAACCGCGTTCTTCGCTTCCGACCCCAACTTGGGGCGGATACTCGCTGCCATTGGTTATGCGGGCGTGGTTGATCTGGATGTAACCGCGCTGAAACTTTATCTGGATGATGTGCTGGTTGCGGAACATGGCGGTCGGGCTTCAAGCTACCGGGAAGAAGACGGGCAACGCGTAATGCAACAAAGCGATATTACGATACGTGTAGTACTCAATCGATCCCACGCGGCGGCGGTGCTGTGGACCTGTGATTTTTCTTACGACTACGTTAAAATCAACGCAAGTTATCGTAGTTAATGTGTATTTATTTCTTAAGGAATGGTTATGAAAGTCGGAAAAACAAAGCGAGTACTAGGTTTATTTTTAGCATCCTCATTGTTGGTATTGGGGGTCGGGTGCAGCAAGGAACCGTCTGAGGCGGGAAAAACGGAAGCCCCGAATGCTGGCGTAAATGTACCCACTCTGTATCAAGAAGGGGCGGAGGCTTACCAAGCGGGAAAATTTACCGAAGCTATGGATAAGTTTAAGGCACTTGCCGAACAAGGTGACAAGCAGGCTCAGTTTAATGTGGGGGCGTTATATCATCATGGAGAAGGTGTTGCGCAAGATGATAAGCAAGCCGCGTTGTGGTGGGCGAAGGCGGCTGACCAGGGACATCTGGATGCAATGGACAGCCTCGGATTGCGCTATGCCAAAGGTGAAGGCGTTGAAAAAGATATGGTTCAGGCATACAAATGGTTTTCAATTGCGAGCTTGAGCAAGCATGCGTCTGCCGCTTCAAACGCAAAATATGCAGCTACCCAGTTGACTCCTGAGCAACTTGATCAAGCACAAAATTTGGCAAAAGAGTGGATGGTGCAACACCCCAAGCAATAAGCCCCTTGTCATCGTGACGGTCACGACTGATGTGTTACTCGCTCAAGCACAAAGGCTGCTTGAGCGACTTGAAAAAATAATCCCATCCCGCTCACCCGCAGAACCTGCCTGGAATGATGCGCAGGCGTTCCGATGGAGTCACCAGAATCAGTCCCTTCAGGCGGTAGCCAATTTTCAGCGCATCGCGCTTACTGATTTGCTGGGCATTGATAGTCAAAAGCAGCTGATTCAGAAAAATACGTTGCAATTTGTTCGCGGTGGGTTGGCAAACAATGTGTTGTTGAGTGGCGCGCGCGGCACGGGAAAATCCTCTCTGGTTAAGGCCTTACTGAATGAATACGCCGATCAGGGCCTGCGCGTCATCCAAATCGACAAGCAAGGTCTGGTTGATTTGCCCGCTATCGTTGACCTGGTAAAAAGTCGCAGCGAGCGATTCATTTTGTACTGCGATGATTTGTCATTCAACGTCGATGAACCCGGCTACCAAGCCTTGAAGGCCGCACTGGACGGCGATCTGGTGGCGTTCTCGGACAACCTGCTTATTTATGCCACCTCGAATCGCCGCCATTTGATGCCCGACTACATGCAGGACAACCTTGCCACGAAATATGTCGGCGATGAGATTCATCCCGCAGAAAGTGTGGAAGAAAAAATCTCGCTGTCCGAGCGATTCGGATTGTGGATTTCTTTCTATCCGTTTAGCCAGGAAGACTACCTGAGTGTTGCGGCGCACTGGTTGCAACGTTATGGCTGGCAGCAAGGCATGACAGCGGAGGTGCGCGGTGAGGCGTTGCGTTGGTCGTTGGCACGCGGCTCGCGCAGCGGGAGGGTGGCGGGACAGTTTGCGCGGGATTGGTGTGGCTCGCGGTTTGTTGCAAAACCGGTTGTATGACTGCACAAAAAATAATCGAAGTCTCCGCAGCAGTATTGTTGCGATCCGATGGTTCATTCCTCCTGGCTCAGCGACCAAAAGGTAAAGTTTATGAAGGCTATTGGGAATTTCCGGGCGGAAAAATTGAGTCGGGTGAATCGCCGCACCATGCGTTGTGCCGTGAGTTGCATGAAGAATTGGGCATCACGGTAACCACGGCATATCCTTGGCTGATTCGAGAGTTCGCTTATCCCCATGCGACAGTCAAGCTGCATTTTTTTCGCGTGTTTGCTTGGCAGGGTGAGCCGCATGGGCAAGAAAATCAGCAGCTGAGTTGGCAGCAACTTTCAGAAATACAGGTTACGCCTATCTTGCCCGCCAACGCGCCAATACTGCGAGCGTTATCACTACCCGATGTGTATGCCATCAGTAATGCGGCGACATTGGGGTGCGATGAGTTTATGCTTCGGCTGGATAGCGCATTACAAAACGGCTTGCGTCTATTGCAAGTGCGGGAGAAAAAATTAGCAAGCGACGAGTTGTTAAAACTTTCCCTGCAAGTGGTGGCACTCGCGCATCGTTACAAAGCGAAAGTGCTAATCAATGGTGATGCAAAATTAGCAGAGGAAGTCGGTGCAGACGGCGTGCATTATTCTGCGGAACAGTTGTTGAACTGCATGCGGAAGCCACAATTTAATTGGTGTGCAGCATCATGCCATAACGCAATAGAATTAAAGCATGCAGAGCAAATGGGTTTTGATTTTGCATTGCTCAGCCCCGTGTTGCCAACACCCAGCCATCCAGGTGAGCCGCATCTTGGTTGGGAGAAGTTTTCTGAGTTAACAAGCATGACGAAAATACCAATTTACGCGTTGGGCGGCTTGACCACGAATGATCTGGATGTCGCGCGACAACATGGCGCACACGGTATTTCTTTGCTCAGTCAGGCTTGGTGAGGTGGTGTACTCAGATCTTCTTCGTCTTCGGGTTGTTCAACGCGATATTCTTCATTTGCCCATTTCCCCAAATCAATCAACTTGCAGCGTTCACTACAAAAAGGGCGCGCCGGATTGCGTGTATCCCAGACATGTTCTTTCTTGCATTGTGGGCAAACCACGATAGGGGAGTTGTTGGGCATAATGGGGCAAGATTCTTAAATAGTTTTCAGGTAGTTGCTGCTGTTGATGTGGGTCGCTTAAGTGAGACTAGATTTCCCGCCGCTGATCCGAGTTATTCCGGCCAAATCTTTGGCTGAAAATATATCAGAAAATTGAGCTTGCTCCAAAATTGCACATGCCGATTCTGCTTGATTGTAGCCATGCTCAAACAATAACCAGCCATCCGCATGGAGATAATTTTTTGCATGAGCGCAGATGTGGCGAATATCTTCCAGCCCATCCGTGCCGGATGCCAATGCTGAGTGCGGCTCAAAACGTAAATCGCCTTGCATTAAGTGCGCATCATCTGCCGCAATGTAAGGGGGGTTGGAAACAATCACATCGAAGCACTTACCTTGCAATGCAGCGAACCAATCACTGTGCATCAACTTCACATTTTTAAGCTTGAGTTGTTGCACATTCAATTGCGCAATATCCAATGCGGCCTCGGACGCATCCACTGCTACCACATCAGCATTCGGGCGTTCATACGCAATACTCAACGCGATTGCCCCGCTGCCTGTACCCATATCCAGCACGCGACAATTGCCTTGTTGTGAAATGCGCTGTAACGCCAACTCAACCAGCAATTCCGTTTCTGGACGGGGAATCAACGTAGCGGGTGTTACCTTAAAGTTTAGCCCGAAAAATTGGCGCTCACCCAAAATATAAGCGATGGGTTCACCACTCAAACGCCGCTCAAGCCATGCCGAATAATGCGCATATTGCTCTTCATTTAATTGATATTCCAGATGACTCAGGAGATAGGCGTGATTCACTTGCAACACAGCTTGAAGCAAGCAGCGCACTTCAATGCTTGCGGTCCTGAAATCTAAATTCAGCGCGGCTTGCAGATGTTTTCCGTGAAGGTTTAGCAACGCTTGCAACGCGGGTCGTGAGGGCGGCAAAGTTAAATCGATGGGCATGTTGTTCACACCCCTTCACCTATCCAACGGACTCACCACACCCTTGCCGCCTTTGTTCAGCACATGAGTGTAGATCATCGTGGTGGAAACATCCGAGTGTCCGAGCAACTCTTGCACGGTGCGGATATCGTAGCCCGCTTGAAGCAGATGCGTGGCAAAGGAATGGCGCAAGGTATGCGGTGTGGCAGGCTTGGTCAACTCCGCATCGCGCACCGAGCGTTTAAGCGATTATGTGTGCGATGCTGTC
>CAZSPN010000023.1:0-4401 GCA_964608835.1 uncultured Gallionella sp. | reverse complement strand
CTTCATAGCGCGCTGCACCCCTTTCTCATCCAGATGATGACGGCGCGTTTTGCCTGAACGCGGATCAACCGATAAATTTTTAGAGGGGAAAATATATTGCCAACCCCATTCACGCCCCGCGTTGGGGTATTTTTTGTCCAGCGCAAATGGCAAATACACCTCGCCAAACCCCGCCACCAAATCCTCTTCATGCAAGGCTTTAACTTTAGCCAAATGTGCTTGCAGTGCCACTGCGATAGTTTCAGGCAACATTGTTACCCTATCCTTAAAGCCCTTGCCCTCACGCACAATAATCTCATGCCGCGCAAACTCCACATCCTTCACCCGCAAGCGCACCGCCTCCATCAAGCGCATCCCCCCGCCATACAACAACGAGGCAATCAACAAATGCGAACCGCTCAAACGCGACAACACCGCCTGCACCTCGCTCACTGTTAAAACAACGGGTAATTTTTTCGGGGCTTTGGCTTGCGTCACGTTATCCAGCCACGGCAACTTTATTTCTAACACCTCACGGTAGAGAAACAACAGCGCGCTCTTGGCTTGATTCTGCGTGGCAGCCGCGACTTTGCCTGCCACTGCCAAATGAGTCAAAAAAGCCTCGATGTCCTGTGCCTGCATATCCTTCGGATGACGCTTGCCGTGAAAGTAAATATAGCGTTTAATCCAGTCCACGTAGCTTTGCTCAGTGCGAATAGCGTAGTGCTTCACACGCAGCTTATCGCGTACTTGATCGAGCAATTTTGGTTTCGATTTTTGTGTAGAATCCTGCATATTATTTTGTTTGGAGCGATTGATGACCACCATTCAAGCAATAGAACAAGCCGTTCAACAACTACCCGCACAAGAATTAGCGGAATTTCGCCGCTGGTTCACCCAATTTGATGAAGCCGCCTGGGATGCGCAAATAGAGGCGGATGCCGCCGCAGGCAAACTCGACGCACTGGCTGCGGAAGCAGTGGCGGAGTACGGTAACGGCAAAGCCCGCGTGCTTTGAAACATTTTGCATCCTCAAAATTCTGGCAACATTTTGATAGTTTGCCAAACAACATCCAGCAGATTGCACGCGACCATTACGCCCTACTCAAACAAAACCCATCACACCCCTCATTGCAATTCAAACCCGTCAAAAATGGCGCATTTCGCAGTGTTCGCATCAGCTTGGGTTATCGCGCACTCGGCGTTCCAGTTGAGCAAGGCGTACAGTGGTTTTGGATCGGCAGCCATGCCGACTACGATAAGCTCATGCGTTAAGCCACTTGCCATAAAATAAGATAGCGCGTTTAATGAAGTTCGCAACTTTTCGTGCAATTCAGGAGGATTTTTCATGTCGTTTTTGCTTGGGAATTTAGGGTGTGCGATATTTACATGTCTAATTAAAACAATGCACTACATAGAAGTTTCCAGATTATACACCTCGAAGGTGCTTTTATCGGCAATTTTTAGGGTGTCTACTTTAGTTAGGGTTTTCGCATGGATTCTCTCGATCCACCAAAACTACTCCAATCGCTCCTACCATCACCGAAAGCACGAGGGGTACTGTGGCTATTTGTACTCCTCTCAGTAGGGCTTGCATCTCTTCTTCTGTGGGCGCAAGCCGAAAAGCTCTTCCCGCTAGAAATAGCGCAGAAACTAGCCATACTGATACTGCCATTAACGCTGATAGTAATTGGGTCACTTTTTGCCCTTTATATAAATAACGAATACTTCAAAAAGCTAGAGCGCGAAATAACTGCTCCAGTAGCTGCTACGCAACAACCTGACCTAGCTAAGAAATCGCCGGATCAAGAAAAAATCTTGGATAAATAGGGTCAGACTCGATTTAATTTACTACACTTGAGCTGTCTCAACATCCATCAGTCAATTAGTTGCGTTCGGGCAATCCATCGGAGCGGATTTGATCCGCTCATGCTAGAAGGTGACAATAGGCACACATCGCAGTAAACTTGCCCCATGAAACCATTTCGCTGGAATCCTGAGAAAAATGAGACGCTGAAGGTTGAGCGTGACATTTCCTTTGAGGTGATAGCACTTGCGATTGAAGCGGATGGTTTGCTGGATGAGTTGCGCCACCCGAACGCGGAAAAATATCCCAACCAGTCCGTTCTTGTCGTGGCATTTGATGGTTATGTGTACTTGGTGCCTTACGTTGAAGAGCCGGATCACTATTTCTTGAAGACGGTGATTCCAAGCAGGAAGGCCACCCGTGACTATTTGCTTAAGGAGTAACCGAGATGAAAAAACTTGATGCGTTTGAAAAGAGCTTGCTGGCCGCCTACGAGAAGGGCGAGCTTAAGTCCATCTCTCCGTCAAAAGCAAAGCTGACAAAATTCAAAGCCGCTGCGACAGCCACCTTCCTCAAGGAGAAGCGGGTTAATATTCGCCTCTCCTCGCCAGACCTGATGGATATTCAAGCACGAGCACTTGAAGAAGGCATGCCATACCAGACATTGATCGCCAGTGTGCTTCACAAGTTTGTATCGGGGCGACTTGTAGAGTTGCCGTCAAGTTTAACCCGACATTCAACCCGGACTCCGCAAAAGGGTAAATAGGGTCTCGATTTAATTTGCTATTCTTAATTCCTCAATCCTCTTGGGAGTTAAACCATGGCTCGCCTTCCCCGCTTTTATTTACCCGGTCAACCGCTGCATGTGATCCAGCGCGGTAATAACCGCGATCCGATTTTTGCCTCGGATGAGGATTGCCGCTTTTACCTGCGCTGCCTGCAAGAGGCTGCCGAGGTTCAGTCTCTCACCGTTCACGCTTATGTGCTGATGACGAATCATGTGCATTTGCTGGTGACACCCGAAACCGAATCCAGTTTGTCCAAAACGTTGCAGTCGATTGGGCGGCGTTATGTGCAGTATTCCAATCAGGTGTACGGACGCACGGGGACGTTGTGGGAGGGGCGTTACAAAAGTACGCTGGTTGATAGCGAGCGATATTTGCTGACTTGTATGCGCTATATTGAGATGAATCCTGTCCGTGCCGACATGGTGACGCACCCCGGCGATTATTCTTGGTCGAGCTATCAGGCTAATGCGCAAGGTAAGGATGATATGCTGGTTACGCCTCACGCTTTATATCTAAGTCTGGGGCGGTCTGATGAGGAGCGATTATCGGCCTATCGCCAGTTGTTTCGCGCGCAACTTTCCAAGGCGGATGTGGATGCGATTCGTGATGCGACCAATAAGGGCTGGGCGTTGGGCGATGGGCATTTCAGCGCGAAAATTGAGGCGTTGACGAAGCGGCGCGCAACACCGCTACCGCGTGGCAGACCCAAGCGCGAAAGCGCGGAATAATTCGAGTCCGACCCTAATTTAAGACTCGCTCCGTTAGGGGTTGTCATTGACCATATTCACACCCATACGTTTATATGGCTAATATTTTCAGCATGTGCTAGTCTCATCGCATGAACAAAATTCGGTTCGAATGGGATGCAGGCAAGGATGCTGAGAATCTGGAAAAACACGGTGTGCCATTTTCCTTGGCGCAGTATGCTTTCGCTGATCCAAAACGTGTCATTGCCGAAGATCTTGCTCACAGCAAAACGGAAAAACGCTTCTTTTGTTTTGGCGAGGCTGAAGGTGGCGTACTTACTGTGCGCTTTACTTATCGCGGCGGAGTAATTCGAATCTTTGGGGCTGGCTACTGGCGAAAAGGAAAGGCAATTTATGAAAAGCAAAATTAAATATACTAACGAGCCTTTTGAGGCCAAGGTGGTCATGGATTTTCTCCCTCCACCAGAGGAGCTCGCGTTCCGTGAAGAGGGAATCAAAGTTACTATTGCGCTGAGTAAAAAGAGTGTCGATTTCTTCAAGTCAGAAGCGTCCAAACATCACACGCAATATCAACGCATGATCCGTAAACTCATCGACACTTACGTTGAGTCTTATACAGAGCCTCTAACCGTACGCTCAAGCGGGACTGCGCAAAAGCGCGCAGCCCCTTAGTTCCGCGCTAGGCCGCGCAAAACTGCTGCATCGACCCAATCACACGAGGAGCAACACGATGACCAGTTCCATACGTACTTGCCTCTGGTTCCATGACGGTCGAGGTCGTGAGGCCGCAGAGTTTTACTGCGCTCTGATTCCGGGAAGCCGGATCGAGGCGACCTACGATATCGCCGGAGATGGTGCTTCCTGGCTAATCGACTTCACGCTGGGCGGGGTGCCGTATCAGATACTCGATGCAGGGCCGATGTTCACGCTGTCCGAGGCGGTGTCGATTTCGGTCGAGACGGACGATCAGGCAGAGACCGACAGGCTTTGGGCAGCGCTGACCAAGAATGGCGGCGAAGAAAGCCAATGCGGCTGGCTCAAGGATCGTTACGGTGTGTCGTGGCAGGTTTTCCCGAGGCGGCTGACGGAATTGACGTTGCGAGCCGACAAGAATGTGTCT
>CAZSPN010000022.1:0-40616 GCA_964608835.1 uncultured Gallionella sp. | reverse complement strand
CCGCCCAACCCTTTAACCTTTACGCTAAAGAAAATCATTAGCAGCCAGACGGACAGTGCCAGAGCAAAAGTTGTATTGATGTCCGAGGTTGGTACAGCGCGGAAGTGATCTTGACCAAAAACATTGTGATAAACCCAAGCCATTACATCTACCGGCAAAAAGTCCATCGCGTTCATCACCAACACCCAAACAAATACCGTTAACGCGGCCGGGGCAACAAACTTATTGCGATCACCGTGAAAAATTCCTTTGACTTGGTCGTCCACAAACCCAACCAGCAACTCCACGAACGCCAAGCGCTTATTCGGTACACCCTCCGTTGCACCCCTTACCACCCACCACAACAAGCCGAACACGACCAAACCCAACAACCAAGACACGGCCAACGTATCCCAGTGCAGCGTCCAGAATCCGGTGTCGCCAACCTGCTGTGCATTAAAAGCAAGGTGGTGTTCAATATAACTGGAAGGTGTTAGCGTGTTTTCCGTGGACATCCCCAAATCCCTACTTTTTTATGTCTTCATTTATGGTTCGCAACCCCGCGCCAGCAAACAACGCGGAAACCGCAAGACCGCCTATCAGAGCCACAGGAACCAGCCCCGCATAAAACTTGAACGTGGCAAACAAAGCAACCACAATCACTAAAATTTTTATCGCCTCAGCCTTAAGCAAAGCAACTATTACTCCCGTTGCGCCTGCGTCTCCAGTCCCTCGCACAAATCGCGCTCCGAAAAAGCTTCCCACAAGCACAGAAAATCCGCCCAAAACAGCGGATATTGCCGCGTTTACGCCTGCAAATAACAGGGATACGGTTGCCACGAAGATTATTGCTACGAGTTGCCAGCGTGCCGCCTGCTTAACTGCAAGGCCTATTTTTGTATTATCTGTCTGCACCCTTCACCCCAAAACACCGTTTGCACATGCCCAAGGTGAGTAAAACTCGCGCATTATCTTTCTTGCGCGTTCCCTCGTCAAGTTGGTTTTAATTTATCCGATCTTGGCTAATTGCTTACAAGCCTTAATTTCTCCAACAAACCACTTAGATGGTCATTGCTTTGATACGCGACAATCAATTTACCCGAGCCATTCTTCGCCGTTTTAATTTCGATTTTTGCGCCGAGTTGGCTGGATAAACTTTCTTGCAAGCGAACAACGTCTCGATCCAATTTTTTCGCTTTTGCTGTTGGCTTAAATTCCGTCTTACTACCACCTGTCAGCAACTGATTCACCAACTCTTCGGTTTCACGAACCGACAACTGCTTTATCACCACTTGATTGGCAGTGGTGATTTGCTGCGCACCTTCCAATGCCAGCAAGGCTCGCGCATGACCCATGTCCAGCTTGCCTTCCATCAGTAGTGTTTGCACCGCTTGCGGTAATTTGAGCAGGCGCAACAAATTGCTTGCCGCGCTGCGTGAACGCCCCACCGCATCGGCAGCCGCTTGATGGGTCATTTTGAATTCATCAATCAAGCGTTGTAATCCCACCGCCTCTTCCAACGGATTGAGATCTTCGCGCTGAATGTTTTCTATCAACGCCATCGCCAACGCGGCGTTATTTGACACGCTGCGCACCAATACTGGCACATGCGTCAAACCCGCCAATTGCGCAGCACGCCAGCGTCTCTCGCCCGCGATAATTTCGTAGCTGCTATCGTCAAGCTGTCGCACTAAAATAGGCTGCATTACGCCCTGCACTTTAATCGAGGCCGCCAACTCATTGAGTGACGCAACATCCATGTGTGAGCGGGGTTGATATTTGCCAGGTTTAAGCAACGTAACGTTAAGCTCTTTCATCACGTCATCTTTTTCGCTTTTTCCACCCGACAACAATGCGTCTAAGCCACGCCCTAAGCCTTTATTCGGTTTTGCCATAATGCATTCCTTTATGCCGATTTTACGGTTAGATTGTTGAGCATTTCCACCGCAAGCGCGAGATACGCCAACGATCCTTTGGATGCTTTGTCATGATACATAACGGGTACGCCATAGCTAGGTGCTTCGGCCAATCGGACATTGCGTGGAATGACCGTGCGGTAAACCTTGTCGCCAAAGTGTTGTTGCAACTGATCCGACACCTGTTGTGCAAGGGCATTACGCGGATCAAACATGGTGCGTAACAAACCTTCAATTTCCAATTCGGGATTCAAATTCGCGCGTACTTTGCGTATGGTATTAACCAGATCGCTCAATCCTTCCAGCGCGTAATACTCGCACTGCATAGGAATCATCACTCTTTTTGCCGCGCACAAGCCGTTGAGTGTGAGCAAATTCAAGGCCGGTGGGCAATCAATCAAAACATAATCGTAATTTTCAATCACCTCGGCCACGGCATCGCGCAAGCGCATTTCACGATTGGGCAAATCCACCAACTCTATCTCGGCTCCCGCCAAATCACGGTTGGCAGGCAGTATGTCATATTGTGCTGTCGCCGAAGTTTTGCGCACTTCACTGATGGTTTTGCTGCCCAACAGCACGTCGTAAACACTACTTTGCAAATCACGTTTATCAACGCCGCTACCCATGGTGGCATTGCCTTGCGGGTCTAAATCTATGAGCAACACGCGCTGCTTGGTTGCAGCTAGGCTGGCAGCCAAATTTACTGTCGTGGTGGTTTTTCCCACGCCACCTTTTTGATTGGTGATTGCTAAAATTTTGCTCATTTACCCGCTTCCTTTCGTGCCACAACAACCAAGCTTCGCGCCGCTTTTAGCCCAGGGACTTTAAGCTCGACAATTTTTTCCACCGCGCAATCATCGGGCAGCCCTGCCAGCTCTTTTTCTGCCCAGCCTTTCATCGCTGCCCAACGCCCTGATGGCGCAAGTAAGCGATGTGTTACGCGCAAAAAATCGCCCAGCTCGGTGAAAGCGCGCGAAACAATTCCATCAAATTTTTCGGGTGCCTGAAAGTCCTCAATGCGAACACACTGAACGCTCGCATTTTTCAATCCCAATTCGATAATCGTTTGCTGCACAAATCCCGTTTTTTTGCTGTTACTGTCCAACAACGTAATCTGACTGTCGGGCTGAACAATTGCCATCACGATGCCTGGCAAGCCCGCACCACAGCCCACATCCAACCAACTTCCTGACCACAGGTATGGCGTAATTACAAGGCTGTCGAGCAAGTGATTACTTACCATTTGTTGCGGGTCACGAATCGCCGTGAGGTTATAAGTCTTGTTCCATTTGTGCAGTAACGCGACATAATTTAGTAGCTTTTGCTGTTGCTCACTAGGAACTTTTAACCCCAGTTCAACAATTCCTTGCTCTAACGCTTGCGCTAAACTCATGCAGTTTTTTGCGCTTTTTCATCATTGCGAAAACCGCGTTTAAGATGCACCAGCAGCAAAGAAATCGCTGCCGGGGTAATCCCCGAAATGCGCCCCGCCTGACCCACCGTTTCCGGTTTGTGCTGATTAAGCTTTTGCTGCACCTCTTTGGACAAGCCGCGCACCTCCCGATAATCCAAATCACCAGGCAAACCCAACGTTTCATATTGCTGACTGTTGCCTACTTCTTCGCGCTGCCGCTCGATGTAGCCGTGATACTTGGCTTGGATTTCAACCTGCTCGGCAACTTTTTCATCTACCACGCTAACGCCAGCGCCCGTTAAGCTCATCAAGCTGGCATAGCTCACATCGGGACGGCGTAGCAAATCGTGCAACGAGTATTCACGTTCCATCGGCTTGCCCAGCACACGCTGAGCATCTTCAACTGGCAAACTACGCGGATTGACCCAAACACTACGCAGACGCTCTTGCTCTAGGGCAATTGCCTCGCGCTTTTTCTCAAAGGCTTGCCAACGCATATCATCCACCAGACCGAATCTGCGGCCTATTTCGGTAAGGCGCAAATCCGCATTGTCTTCGCGTAACTGCAAACGATATTCTGCACGGCTGGTAAACATTCGATAAGGCTCGGATACGCCGCGTGTAATCAAGTCATCGACCAACACGCCGAGATAGGCTTCGTCACGGCGTGGGCACCAAGCCTCCATTTCACGAACTTGCAGGGCTGCGTTTAGCCCAGCTAGGAGACCTTGGGCTGCTGCTTCTTCATAGCCCGTCGTCCCGTTGATTTGTCCCGCAAAAAACAAGCCTTGTATGACTTTAGTCTCTAGTGATTGCTTCAAATTGATAGGGTCAAAATAATCGTACTCAATCGCATAACCGGGACGCAAAATATGCCCATTTTCCATGCCCTTGATTGAGCGAACCAAATTTAACTGCACATCAAATGGCAGGCTTGTCGAGATCCCGTTTGGATAAACCTCGTGTGTAGTTAATCCTTCAGGCTCGAGGAAAATCTGGTGCGAAGTACGCTCTGCAAACCGCGTAATTTTATCTTCAATCGATGGGCAATAGCGCGGGCCTACACCCTCGATAACGCCCGTAAACAAAGGGGAGCGGTCTAGTCCACCGCGAATAATGTCGTGAGTTTTTTCACTGGTTTCGGTAATCCAGCAGGATACTTGCTTGGGGTGTTGTCCCGCATTACCCATGAAGGAAAACGTCGGTACGGGGTTATCTCCAGGCTGCTCTTGCAGCAATTCATAGTTAATGCTGCGCCCATCTATACGCGGTGGCGTACCTGTCTTTAACCGCCCCATCGGCAGTTTTAATTCACGCAAACGATGCGACAAACTATTTGCCGGCGGATCACCCGCCCTGCCCGCCTGATAATTGGCCTGCCCAATGTGGATCAGCCCCGACAAAAACGTACCCGTGGTCAATACCACGGTTTTTGCTTGGAAGCGCAGACCCATCTGAGTAACCACGCCGGCCACCCGATCTTGTTCGACCAGCAAATCATCTACTGCCTGCTGAAACAAAACCAAATTTGGCTGATTTTCAAGACGAGTGCGTATGTATTGCTTGTAGAGAACGCGGTCTGCCTGAGCGCGCGTAGCCCTAACCGCGTGACCCTTGCTGGCGTTCAAGGTGCGAAACTGGATGCCACTTTCGTCTGTCGCGGCTGCCATCGCACCGCCCAAGGCATCCACCTCTTTAACCAGATGCCCCTTACCAATACCGCCAATAGATGGGTTGCAAGACATTTGCCCCAAGGTTTCGATGTTGTGGCTGAGCAGCAAAGTCTTGCAACCCGCACGCGCACTAGCTAAGGCCGCCTCCGTACCCGCGTGTCCTCCGCCCACCACAATCACATCGAATATACTTGGAAAATTCATGTTGCCGCGCCGCCAAAAGGACGCGCATCATACATCAGAACAGTGCTATGCCAAAATTCGGCGTTTCACGTGAAACCTAGCGTGATACCCCCTCACAAACCATTGAGTCAAAATAGCTCATCGCACCAGCATTGTCGGGCAGAGAAAGCTGAAACTGACAAGACTTACCGCCCCACTCTGCTTTCAAGTTATTGAGGTTGTAGAGTCCCGTTAGAAATACCTCACCTCGCAATCCCACCGTGAATGTCTCCGGTATTCCGCCCACCTTCACAAGCATTCCCACTGGAGCAGGTTTTCCATCTTCCAACATCAACGTTAACAACGCGTCACGGCTGTTTTTAACATCAAAGGTTACCGACAATCCACTACGGCTGTACGGTACAAGAACTTTTCTACTATTATCAAGCTGTGCATCTACCGGGAGTGCCAGGGGATTAACTTCTATCGAGTTGCTTTGGTATGAATTCAAATCCGGCAACAGCGCAATCCCCCTCGCATCTGTGCGCATTGCAGCCCAATAATTAGAGGACACCTCTACATTCGGATAGCCGGGAACGTGCACTACGGCAAAGCTATCATTGATCCGCTGCGTCACAAATGCTTTTCCATCAAGCATTCCTGCCCCACCCTGCATGTTCACTCGATAGCTCGTAGCCGCCGACACATGGCTAGCATCTGCACTGTAAATTGCTGACTGGGTTCGCAGAGTAAGCCCCGCCTCCTGTCTTTGATTTTTACCACCCTCGAAAAGAGCCCTATAGCCCAAATCCCCATTGCGCCAGGTTGTTTGTTGCAATTGTAAAGTAGGCTGTTCAATACGCCCTTCTTTCACACTACCGCTCAGTGTACCTATACCGCCTCGGTTATTAAGTGCTTTGGTTACAAAGAACATCAACGAGTTGCTTTTTGGCTCGCTCAGCACCCCCAACATTGAAACATTCAAGGAAAACCCCGCGCCTAACTGTGTGTTGTAATTCAATGTGGCAACTCTACTGGCGGACTGATTTGATGATTTTCGATAAGAATAATTTGCCCCCAACAAATGTCCGCCTGATAATTGCCAGCCCAAATTCGCGCTTAGCGTCCTCATTGAGTTCGACACGCCAGAAAACCCGCCAATTTGCACAAAATTTGCGCTGCTTACCTGCCCGCGCAAACCAAAATTTAGACCTGGTCTTTGTTTATCCAGGCTCAACATGTACATGCTTCCCGAACCAGCAGTTGCTTGATGGCTTGCTGCTGCTGCTGCGGTTACAATTCCCAACGTAGTCAATACACTGCCGCCAATCCCTGCCGTTTGCTGATCGCGCAAGTACTCGCCTCGCCCCTCTACCGTAAAACGCTCATTTAAACCTTTGCGAACCGTTGCTGCGGCCATAAATTGGCCATAATCATTGCTGATTAATCCGTAATTTCTGCGAATTACTCCTGCGTCTAGGCTGTAATCAGCAACCCCTTGCTTTAACAAGATTCCTGTTGCGCCGTATGGCGCAACAATAATCTGCTCGCGCCCCAAAATATCGCGCACAATCAACTTTGCTTCGCCTTGACCAGTCATTTGCGGGAAGTCTCTCAAGGAGAAAGAGCCCGATGGCACATTCAATCGGTTACGTATCACCCCATCGATATACAAATCTATCGTACTGGGCAAGACAGCCTCGCCCGACAACAAGGGAGTGGGGGTAGTAATATATCCTGGTTGGGTAGCGAAGTTTCTTCCCCAGCGCAACCCACCAAAATACACCGGACGACCCCACATGCCACCCTTTCCTTGGGTGTCGCCCATTTGCACATTCAGCATTTCATTCGGCCAGTCACGAGACCACACTGTGTCCTGCCGAATAAATTTGTGATCTTGTTGTGTCTGAGACCACAGATTTTGTCCCACGAAGCTGTTGCTCAGGGTACCGTAAGGCCCAAACACATTTGCCTCAAACGAACCGCTTAATTGTTGTAACCCATTCGCTCCGCTGGCCAATAGGTCATAATTGGCGAACCCCCCCCAATTCGGCGTTACTGGTAAAAGAGTAGCGGGGGTTTCTTCCGTTACCAAAACATTGGGCAAAAACGCTCGCGCGGCTAATTCTATCTGGATTGTTTGTTTTGCTTCATCCACTTTGTAGCTAGACCCTATCAAGCCACTCAATGGTATCCACGTCTGACCATCGTATTGAAAAGAAGGTATCTCTGGGCGGAACAACCGCCAGCTTGTCAAATCTGCTTCGTGCAAATAAAACGACCCTTCGGCAAGCCGCAAAAAACGACCCTCCCCAACGGGCTGTTGGTTAAGCTGAGTATCGTACAACACCAAAACCGGCTGGTCGGATATGCCTATCGTTTGTGCTACGGAAGATTCTGCTGCGGCAACATAGCTGACACAAAAATTCAACAACAAAAAGGTCTGCGCAAACGCCAGTCCCACTTTTGCGCAGAACTCCAAACGAGGGTTAATTTTGCAGTGAGCCAAATATCACCTCGCTTATTTTACGGAACAACTACGTTTGAATTTGCCAAATTTACTACCGACTTAATTTCTCCTCGATCACTATCGGCCTGTATTACCAATTTGTCACCCGCCCAAGGTTGATTGATACCCCATTTGTAGGTTTGTCCCGGCAACACGTACACAAAAACTTTTTCATCGCTTAACACCTTACCCTCTGGCGAGGTTAGCCTAAGCGCAGTAAATTGGACGTGGCTATTCGTGTTGTTACTTACTTTCACCGTTACGCTTCCAGCGGAATGTGTTGCCTGCCAATCATACTTTGCTGGATCGGCTTTTGCGGGTTGTATAAATATTGGCACACCTATTTTTAGAACTGTTGCTACTGAAGCTACCGTTGATTCTTTTGTTTTGCTCAATGGCACTTCCTGCAAAAACAATCGATACGCGCGCTCTTGCTCTATCGCCCCCTCGCGCATGACTCGCAAACGCACTGTTTGCTCCCCGCCCGCCGGAATTTTAAACATAGGCGGAGACATCATTATCTCGCGCGATGGTGTATATACATCTTTACCATCTTGTTGCGTCCAAGCCATTAGCTCTGCTTGAATAAATATCTCCTCTCCACTTGTATTGCCTATCATCATAGTGGCCTGAGGAATATCTTTCAAAAAAATGCGTGTTGGCTTTACGCTAAAACTGCCCGCCAGTGCCGTTTCTGCAACGAACACTAACGCAAGCAATCCAACCGCTCTAAAAACAAAAAAAACAGAGTTCATAGTAAATACTTGCTTAAAATTGCTATGCAACACAATCCTCAGAACGGGGATTTAATAATTTACCGATAACGTCAACGTATCTGTAACCGTTATTGCCGCTCCACCCGGAGTCAAGACGCATCCGCCTTGCACCGCCGGAATCACCATGCCAAAAGTTGTCGTCTGATCTAACCCGTTTCCCATTAGCCCGGGGGGAGGGAAAACAAAATAATTAGTTGTGCCATAAGCACCCCCAGTATAAGAAACGATGGAATAATTCAGCGCGCACGACCCCGATACCAGCCTTCCGCCAGTGAGCCCACCATTTAAACTGCTAAAACTAAAGCTATACGGGGTGGCTGGACTGCAATTTGCTAATGTTGAAAAAATGGTTCTGCTCTCATTTCCGACAGTCACCGTCCCAAAACTAGCGGCACTCGTTGTTACTGTACAAATTGCTCGTGCATCGCACATTGCGAACATAAGTCCGCACAACCCCAAAACCCTGCAGGATATTGACATAAAATAGACACCCATAAAAAATTAAGGAATCTCTCTAAAATTTAGGGAGACTCCTCAACTAATGGCGCGCAATTAGTAATTAACCGAAACTGTAATAGTGTCCGTCACCGTCTGCCCGGCTGCGTTTGCTGCTAAAACACACCCCGGTTGAGCAATTGGTGCTGAAAGCGCGTAACTTGACTGCTGAATCCCTCCCGTTCCAGTGCCTCCTGGTGCAGGGTTAAGAAGGTAATCGGTTGTACCAAGAACTAATCCGTTGGCCCCACCAGATGAATAAAGACCATAATTCATAGTGCAATTACTCCCGTTCAACTTTCCTCCAGCAGCACCCCCGTTAGCACTGGCAAAAGCAACGCTATATGGAGTAGTTTGTGAACAGGTCAAGCTAACAACAAAGGGTTGGCTCTTGCCGCCAGTAAGACCGGGAACCATTGACGGCATAGCTACAGTTGCTGGTGGCGAGACTGAACACGTCACATTCAGCGGTGCTACAACAGCCGACACCGTCATTGTTCCCGTTGCAACAGCCGCCTGAGCCAAGCCACCAATAAACACCATCGACACCCCTGCTACTACAGATATTTTGCTAATTTTCATAAATTCTCCTTTTAGTAATTTCGCACAAGATAGCGTGCGCTTCAGTGACAGACTTAATTGTAGTTTAGTTCCGTGAGAATTTAAAAAATATTGCAACTTTGACTGGCTCGCAAGCCGTTTCTGGTCACACTTGCTACTTGCCAATACAAAACCGACTGAATATCTCGCCAAACAAATCATCTGCTGTAAATTCCCCAGTTATAGAACTAAGAGAAACTTGCGCTAAGCGCAAATTTTCAGCAAATAGTTCTGTTTGATGTAGTTCGTTAGCAGCATTTTGTATGTGCTTTTGCGCGATTAACAATGCTTGGACATGCCTTTCTCGAGCCAGAAACACGCCCGTTTCTTGATGCCAGCCAATTTTTTCCAATAATTTTTGCTTTAAACAATCTACCCCTGCGCCCGTTTTAGCCGACAAATAAATATGGCCATCCCCGCTGCATCCTTCAACGCGTTCGAACTGATTGAGCAAATCAATTTTATTAAAGACGAGCAGTCTCGGAATATTTAGAGGAAGTTCGTCCAGAATGGCTTGGTTTGTCGTGCTTGAGCACCGATTGGCATCCAGCAATATGAGAATGACATCTGCTTTTAGTATCGCACTGCGGGTGCGTGCGATACCCATTTGCTCTATCGCGTCATGTGAGTCTCGTAGTCCTGCCGTATCCAATATGTGGAGCGGCACACCGTCGATTTGTATGGTTTGTCGAATAATGTCTCGAGTTGTCCCAGGTATATCGCTGACTAGTGCCGCGTCTTCCCCGCTTATGCAATTCAACAAACTAGACTTACCAACATTCGGAGACCCAACCAACACCACGCTAGCCCCATCCCTCAACAAACCACCTTGATTAGAGAGATGTAGAACTTGTGCCAACTCTTTTATTAATGTAGCTAATTTAATTTGTTTTTGGGCAATATTTAGCGTGTCAACATCCTCCTCAGGAAAATCAATCATCGCTTCAACCAACATACGCAGATCGATGAGCAAGTCAACCAAGTGATGTATGGCTCGAGAAAACTCCCCCTGCAATGACCGCATGGCACTGCGCGCAGCTTGGGCAGTGCTTGCCTCAATTAAATCCGCAACGCTTTCTGCCTGCGCCAAGTCCAATTTTCTGTTGAGAAACGCCCTCCTAGTAAATTCGCCCGGCTCGGCTAGTCGCGCACCCAACTCTAAACAGCGTTGCAGTAATAGTTGTAGTACCGCCGTACCGCCGTGACCTTGAAGCTCTAGTATGTGTTCCCCCGTGTAAGAATGCGGCGCAACGAAATAAAGCGCGATTCCTTGATCTATCGGCGTACCTTGTGCATCTGAAAATATTGAATAATTTGCATAACGAGGAGTTGGTAATTTACCTAACAGTTGTTGGGCAATCCCTGGTACCGCACTACCCGAAAGTCTAATTACTCCAATACCACCACGACCTTGCGCCGTGGCGATTGCAGCAATGGTGTCAACGTTTGCCGGCAACAACTTTATTTTGCGCCTCGGTTTTGCGGGTAATAGCCCACTGTTGTGCTATAGACAAAATGTTATTTACGACGGAATACAACACTAATCCCGCTGGGAAAAAGAAGAAGGTGATGCTAAAAATGATTGGCATAATCTGCATGAGTTTTGCCTGCATGGGATCGGGTGGAGTAGGATTCAACTTCATCTGAATAATCATGCTTGCACCCATGATAATCGGCAGAATGTAAAAGGGATCTGGTGCAGACAAGTCGGTTATCCAGCCAAAAAACGGGGCGTAACGCATTTCCACGCTTGCCAAGATTGACCAATATAACGCGATAAAAACCGGGATTTGTATCAACATCGGCAAACAGCCGCCCAATGGGTTGATCTTCTCGGTTTTATACAAATCCATCATTGCGCGACTTAATTTCTCCCTATCACCTTCATGCTGTTGTTTGATTTTCTCCAGTTTCGGCGCAACCAATCGCATTTTGGCCATCGAAAGATAGCTTGCCGCCGATAGTGGAAAAAATATCAACTTGATTAGGATTGTCAGCAAAATAATCGCCGCACCCCAGTTGCTCGTCCAAGAATAAAACAAGCTCATTAGCCAAAACAATGGCGTTGCCAAAACGGTTAACCAGCCATAATCTACCGTTAATCCTAGGCCTGGTGCGATTTTGTCCAAAGTTGACTCGGCCGGACCCGCATAAAGTGCTGAACCCACCTCTGTTTTCTCACCTGGCTTGACAATAAGTTCCGGCAAAACAACCCCTGCCGAATAAGCATCCCCATCCAGTTTGCGCGTGAAGTACTCACGGCTTGTACCTTCTTTGGGAAGCCAAGCTGCCACAAAATAATGCTGCAATAGCCCTATCCATCCATCGTTGGCTTGCTTTTGATATTCGGTCTTGCCTTTTTCTATGTCGGCAAAACTGACTTTTACAAACTTTTCATTATCTGTATAAACCGCTGCTCCAGTATAGGTCGGTAAAAATACCGAGCCCCCTTCAGGGGCTCTACTGTCTCGCACCAACTGATAGTAACTGCTTACATTTACAGCTTGTTGGCTAACGTTTTCCAATTCATAGCTAACCCCTATCAGATAGTTTTCCTTGCTGAAAGTTATTACTTTGGTGACTTTTGCAACTGATTCATCTGCTGCTTTCAGACGAACTTGCAGCTGGTTTGAGTTCTCCGTAAAAGTGTAAGTCTCTTGCTCAGAAATAAATAAACTGTTGTGATTGGGTAGCCCGACTCCCAGCAAACCGGTTTGTGCAAAATAGTTATGCGTTCCCTCTCCACGATGAAACAGTACCAACGGCTTGGTTTTATCTTGTGCATCCGGGTGTTTTAATAAGGCTAAATAGCTAATGTCGCCACCAATCGTATCAATTTCAGCCTCGATGAAGGCCGACTTTACTCGAATGGTTTTCCCCTTTAATTGCTGTAAAGGCTGTTGGATTATCGCAGATCGATCGACACTTTTGACTGGTGCTGAAGCCGAAGACGCAACCTTAATTGGGTTATTGTTTGCGTCTGCACTTTGCTGGACATATTGTTCGGGGTGCTGATAGCGTTGCCATCCATCCCAAATCAATCCCAGCGAAAAAACAAAGATTAAAAATAAAAAAAGCCTTTGAATATCCATTTAGTTAAGCTAAAAATTAGGGTGCGGGATCATATCCGCCAGGGTTGAATGGATTGCAACGAAGAAGACGCTTAATACTGAGCTTGCCGCCTGCCAAAACACCATGCCTGTTTATTGCTTCGCAGGCATATTGAGAACAGCAGGGCGTAAATCTACAAGCTGGAACATGGAGGGGGCTGATTAGGTATTGATAGCTCCGTATCAGCTTAATTACTAATTTGCGCATTTGGTTTTATTTGGTCAAACAAAATGTCCAAATTGACTTTGTCGCTATAAGAATACGTCCGTTTCACCAACACCACCAAATCTAAACACCTCGATTTAATCGCATGTCGCCGAAACACCTCTCGAATAACCCTTTTAATTCTATTGCGAACAACCGCCCTTGAGAAATTCTTTTTGCTTGCAATAATTCCAAGTCTTGAAACATCAAGAGTGCTTGCAGAGAAAAAAATTTTTAGCTGTTTGTCCGCAACACTTTTTGAACACAAAACGTGTTGATAGCCTTTGTTACGTGGCAACCGATTCTCGGCGGGAAAGCCTGCTTGCTTAATTTTCTACACCGCAAGTCGCGCGCGACCCTTGGCACGTCTCGCCGCAATAACGGCACGACCACCCTTGGTTTTCATGCGAACCAAAAACCCGTGGGTACGCTTCCGTTTGGTAACGGATGGTTGATAAGTGCGTTTCATGTGTTACTCCTTAGGTATCCGGAAAGCTTTCCATTACAAAGCTTTTGGGTTGATGTGTCAAGCAAAATCTCCTCTCCGATAATTGTGGGTAGATCGCCGGCCTTCACTATTAACCTACAACCTCGCTGCGTTATCGGTTATGCTACACGCCCCTTGCCGAACAGGTTTTCAGTATCTTGGCTTAGAGTTTATTTGTTGTAAAAATAATTATGCGTGACGCTTCGTTTTGGGATTTTTGCCTTCATCAATTTGAAAAAAGCTTGCCCTCCCAGCAATATAATTCGTGGATCAAACCCCTAGCATTGAAAGAGTCGTGTGGGAAACTTGTATTAACGGCACCCAATTCTTTTACACTTAAAGTTGTCCAAGAGCGCTTTTTATCCGAAATTAGCCGCCAAGCAAAGATTGCTTTTCCTGAAAATCTGGAGTTTGAGTTTCGTGTTCTTGATACCTCCAAAGCACCTGCGGCCGAACAAAAAAAAACCGAGGAACCTCTTCCTTTACAAAACTCAAATAAGCTGGAAAATACTTCCAATGTTCAAATATCATTTAGGGGGTATGGAAAACTAAACCCAAATCTTTCCTTCGATAATTTTGTAAGCGGCAAAGCAAATCAGTTAGCGTTTGCTTCAGCCACACAAGTCGTCGATTTTCCAGGACAATCCTACAATCCTCTGTTCATTTATGGTGGGGTTGGTCTCGGCAAAACTCATTTATTGCATGGGATAGGAAATCAAATTCTCAACAAACAGCCTGATGCAAAAATAAGCTACATGCACGCAGAGCGTTATGTTGCGGATGTTGTCCGCGCATATCAAACGGGTAAATTCGAAGAATTTAAGCGGTTTTATCATTCCCTTGATGTATTGCTTATTGATGATATCCAGTTTTTTTCAGGAAAAACAAAAACCCAAGAAGAGTTTTTTTATACCTTCAACACACTAATTGATTCACACAAACAGGTTGTGTTGACAAGCGATACTTTCCCAAAAGAAATTGCGGGTCTTGAAAGCCGCTTGATCTCTAGGTTTAGCTGGGGATTAACCATTGGCATTGATCCTCCAGAACTTGAAATGCGCGTTGCAATTCTTCTGAAAAAGGCCGCATTGTCCGGTTACGCTCTTGATGAATCTGTTGCTTTTTTTATTGCAAAGAACATCAATTCGAATATTCGTGAGTTGGAGGGTGCTTTGAAACGCATAGAAGCGTATGCAAAATTTCACAAACAACCTTTCTCTATTGAGGTTGCAAAACTTGCACTTAAAGATATTTTACTTATTCAAAATAAAGCAATTTCCATAGATGACATTCAAAAAACAGTCGCCGAATATTATCGAATTAAAGTTGCTGATTTATTATCCAAAAGAAGGGTGCGGAATCTTGCGCAACCAAGACAAATAGCAATGTGTTTATCCAGAGAGCTTACAACCCTAAGCCTGCCTGAAATCGGGGAGCGTTTTGGGGGGAAAGATCATTCCACTGTAATACATGCTTGCAAAACAATTATAAACAGACGATCTGCGGATGAAAGCATTGATGTTGACTACAAAACCTTGCTTCAATCATTAAAAAATTAAAGTGCTTAGTGTTTATGGTTTGTTATTAACTGAAAATTTAGATTATTTTTTATTAACTTTTCCACAAATATATTTAAGTTAATAACAGAAATAAGAATTAAATTTTTGTATTTACATTTTTGTTTTTTAATATATTTTTAAATTACTACCGGAAAAATATCCACGTTATTAGTATTATTAGGATTTTATATTATGTTTATTAAAAATTTAGATAAAGAACTTTTCCTTAAACCTCTGCAAACGATTATCGGTATTGTTGAAAAAAAACAGACCCTACCCATTCTTTCAAATATATTAATAGAAAAGGATGGGGGTACTCTGGTTTTTACAGCCACAGACCTAGAAATACAGATAGCGACCTCATTAAACATCGAGGGAAAGAATGATGGTGCTGGTTCTATAACCGTAAGCGGGAAAAAACTTCAAGAAATACTTCGGGTTTTGCCTGAACAAAATAAAATTTCAATTGAAAACAAAGAAAATAATAAAATTGAAATTAAATCAAACAAAAGCCGCTTTAACTTACAAACACTACCGGCTCAAGACTTTCCAAAGCTTAATCCACTGATTAATGAAGGGAAAACCATAAAGTTAAATCAAAATAAACTGAAAAGTTTATTAATTTCTACCCAATATGCTATGGCTCAGCAAGATGTCAGGTATTATTTGAATGGATTATTGCTAATCATTGATGAAGATAAATTGAGAGCCGTTTCAACGGATGGGCACAGGTTGGTATTCAACGAAACTCAATTAGATGCCCAATACGAAAAACAAGAAATAATCATCCCAAGAAAAGCGGTAACAGAGTTATGCAAATTATTATCCGATACCGATGAAAACATTGAGTTACTGTTTTCAAAACAACAACTAAAGGCAACCTTTTCAGGAATAACACTAATTACAAAATTAATAGAAGGTAAATTCCCAGATTACGAGCGTGTTATCCCGAAACATAGCAATTATTTGGAAATTAACCGGATAATTATTCAACAGGCATTGCAACGAGCAGCAATTTTATCGAACGAGAAGTTTAGAGGCGTTCGGATAGTATTGACAGAAAAAAACCTCAGTATTATCAGCAATAACAGTGAGCAGGAAGAAGCTCAAGAGGATATTGAAACAAACTATCACGGTGAACCAATAGATATAGGGTTTAACGTAAATTATTTACTGGAAGGACTAAACAATCTGTCTAGCGAAGATATAAAAATATCATTTGGTGACCCAAATAGCAGCATTTTAATAACAACCTCAAAAACCCCGAATTTCAGATACGTTGTTATGCCTATGAGAATTTAATTAAGTTTCACGTGAAACCATTTTTGGAACAAAGAATATTATGAGCGAATACGATTCAAAAAGTATCAAAGTGCTAAAAGGATTAGAGGCTGTTCGTAAGCGTCCTGGGATGTATATTGGGGATACTAATGATGGCACGGGTTTACATCATATGGTCTTTGAGGCCGTTGATAATGCTGTTGATGAGGCTTTGGCTGGACATTGTGACGAAATCAATGTGGTAATACACGCGGATAATTCTATAAGCGTAAGCGACAATGGGCGCGGGATTCCGACGGATATTCATAAGGAAGAAAACCGTTCAGCTGCTGAGGTTATTATGACGATTCTGCATGCGGGGGGAAAGTTTGATAGTAACTCATACAAGGTTTCAGGGGGATTGCACGGTGTTGGGGTTTCGGTTGTAAATGCGTTGTCCGAATGGTTAAAGCTGACCATCTATCGGGAAGGCAAAGAACACTTTGTTGAATTTAAGCACGGGGACACCGTTGCTCCACTTAAGGTGGTTGGAGCTTCTTCCAAAAAAGGGACCCTTGTTCATTTTTTGGCGGCCAAAGAAACTTTTGGTCTGATTGAGTTTCACTTTGATATTTTGGCCAAGCGGTTACGCGAATTGTCCTTTTTAAATAATGGGGTAAAAATCGCGCTGATTGATCACAGAACAGGCAAAGAAGAAAACTTTGCTTTTAGTGGTGGAATCAAGGGGTTTGTCGAGTATATGAATCGCAACAAATCGCCGCTGCACCCTACCGTGTTCTACGCAATAGGCGAGAAAGATGGCATCACGGCTGAAATTGCAATGCAATGGAATGATTCTTATCAAGAAACAGCGCAATGTTTCACCAACAATATTCCCCAGCGCGACGGAGGTACACATTTGACGGCAATGCGTACTGCGATGACCAGAACGCTAAATCAGTACATTGAGGCAGAGCAGCTAGCAAAAAAAGCCAAGGTGGATACGTCCGGCGACGACATGCGCGAAGGCTTAACTGCAGTGCTTTCGGTAAAACTTCCTGACCCAAAATTTTCCTCACAAACCAAGGATAAGTTGGTTTCATCGGAGGTTAGACCCGTTATTGAAGACTTGATTGGTCAGCATATGAGTGCGTTTTTATTGGAAAAACCAAATGACGCAAAAATTATTGTCAATAAAATTATCGAGGCGGCACGAGCGCGTGAAGCGGCGCGCAAAGCCCGCGATTTAACCCGCCGCAAAGGTGTGCTGGATGGGATGGGCCTGCCAGGCAAGTTGGCCGATTGCCAAGAAAAAGATCCTGCACTTTCAGAGCTTTATCTGGTAGAAGGAGATTCAGCGGGGGGGTCGGCCAAACAAGGGAGAGATCGTAAATTCCAAGCCATTTTGCCGCTGAAGGGCAAAATTTTGAATGTGGAGAGGGCGCGTTTTGAAAAGCTTATTTCATCACAAGAAATAGCGACGTTAATTACCGTGTTAGGAACAGGCATTGGTAAAGATGAATACAATGCAGACAAGCTACGATATCACCGTATTATCATCATGACGGATGCCGACGTGGACGGCTCACATATCCGGACATTGTTGCTAACCTTTTTCTACCGTCAAATGCCGGAACTGGTTGAGCGCGGTCACATTTATATCGCCCAGCCTCCCTTGTACAAAATAAAGCAGGGCAAAGACGAGCGTTATCTAAAAGACGATCAAGAGATGAAAATTTACATGCTTAAGGTCGCGTTAAATAACGCCATGCTTTACACAGGAGCGGATGCCGCCCCAATACAAGCACAGGCTTTGGAAGAAATCGCCAAGCAATACTTCCTTGCGGAGGCGGTAATTGACAGGTTGTCCCGATTTACTGCACCAGAGGCCAGCCATGCGTTGTTGGAATTGCCGACCTTGATGTTGAATGATGCAGCGCAAGCCACACAGAGCGCGCAATTGCTTGAAGCGGCGTGTGGCGGAAGCATTAAAGTAGTTGTTGAGGCTGACCCTGCTGGAGAACATCGTTTACGCTTGGACAAGCTTTATCACGGCAATTATTCAGTAAGTTACATGGATAAAGACTTCTTGAATGGTGGTGATTATGAACAAATTCGGCAAGCTGCCGACATTTTGAAGGGATTGATAAAGCCGAGTGCATACGTTGCACGAGGTGAACAAAAATGTATGGTAACAAGTTTTAAGCAAGCCATCGAATGGTTGTTAAACGAAGCCAAGCGAGGCGTAAGTATTCAGCGTTACAAAGGCTTGGGCGAAATGAATCCGTCACAATTGTGGGAAACCACAATGGATGTAACTAATCGAATTTTGCTCAAGGTACGTATCGAAGATGCAATTTCTGCGGATGAAATTTTTACAACGCTCATGGGAGATATTGTTGAGCCACGCCGTGCGTTTATTGAAAAAAATGCGCTTGGCGTAAAGAATCTGGACGTTTAGAAAATGGCGGAAAACTCAAGGAGGGGTATTATCCTTGCCGGCGGGTCGGGTACTCGCTTGCATCCGGTTACGCTAGCAATTTCCAAGCAGCTTTTACCTATTTATGACAAACCTATGATTTATTACCCGCTCAGCACCTTGTTGCTGGCGGGAATACGCGATATTTTGATTATCTCCACACCTCAGGACACGCCACGTTTTGAGCAATTATTGGGCAATGGTCACGAATGGGGAATCAATTTGCAATATGCCGTCCAGCCTTCGCCTGAAGGCCTGGCGCAAGCATTTATCATCGGCAAGGAGTTCATATCCAACCATCCTTCGGCATTGGTGCTGGGGGATAATATTTTTTACGGACACTCATTTCAGGAGCAGCTGGAACGCGCTACCCAACGCACGGAAGGAGCATCAGTATTTGCTTACCATGTGCGTGACCCGGAGCGATATGGTGTCGTGGAGTTTGATGATAAAGGCCATGCGGTTTCTTTGGAAGAAAAACCGTTACGACCGAAATCCAACTTCGCGGTAACAGGACTTTATTTTTACGACAAAACGGTTGTCAAAATAGCCGAAAACCTTAAGCCCTCCGCACGCGGAGAATTGGAAATTACCGATTTGAATCGTGTTTATCTTGAACAAAACAAACTGTCCGTAGAGGTAATGGGGCGTGGTTATGCTTGGCTGGATACGGGTACGCACGAGTCATTGCTCGAAGCAAGTCAGTTCATCCAAACGATAGAACACAGGCAGGGGTTGAAAATAGCATGTCCTGAAGAGATCGCGTATCGCAAAGGTTTTATTGACGCAGTGCAATTGGAAAAACTAGCGCTACCCTTGATGAAAAGCGGCTACGGGCGTTATTTAATGCAAGTGCTGGAAGAGAAGAGTTTTAGTTTATGAACATTATTTCAACCAGCATCCCAAGTTTGTTGATTATCGAACCAAAAGTTTTTGGCGATGACAGAGGCTTTTTTTATGAGAGCTTTAATCGTGGTAAGTTTGCAGAACTTACGGGGTTAGATGTAGATTTTGTGCAAGACAATCACTCCCGATCAGTTAAAAATGTGCTGCGCGGAATGCATTATCAAATTCAGCATCCACAAGGCAAGCTGGTACGCGTTACTCAAGGTGCGGTGCTGGATGTGGTTGTGGATATCCGCAAGAGCTCACCCACGTTTGGTCAGCACGTTGCACTGGAGTTGTCCGCTGAGAACAAGCGCATGTTCTGGATACCTGAAGGTTTTGCGCACGGTTTTGTGGTACTTTCCGAAACTGCTGAATTTCTGTACAAAACAACAGATTATTGGTTTCCTGAGTACGAACGATGTTTGCGTTGGGATGACCCAGCATTGGCGATAGACTGGAAGTTACAAGCCCCTCCAGTCCTTTCCACCAAAGACAGCCAAGGCAAACTATTGAAAGAGGCAGAGTTATTTTTTTGATGTTGGCAATACTGAGGCGATGAGATTCAAGGCGGTGTTTGTTGCACCGCGATTCGCACTCACAAATGACAAAGCTTGTTGGCGCATAGTGGAAAGTTTGGTGGGATTATTAAATAGTGAGCCTATCGCTTCTGCAAGGTCGGCTGCATCCTCAACTTGAATTGCTGCGTTGGATTGAATGGCCATGTTGGTGGCTTCTGTAAAATTATAAGTGTGCAACCCAACCAACACGGGCGTGCCAACGGCACAGGCCTCGATCAGATTTTGCCCGCCGTAAGGAAGCAGGCTTCCGCCGATAAATGCAGCATCGGCGGAGGCATAATAGGCGAACATTTCGCCCATGCTGTCTCCCAGCACGACCTGAATTTCATCAGAAACAAATCGATTTTCGCTTCTGCGCTGATAGGTTATTTTGCGTTGCTCTAACAACTGGGCAACATTTGAAAAGCGTTGCGGGTGGCGCGGAACAATCACCAGCAAGGCATTCAAAAATCCCAATGATTCCAAAGCATCCAAGATAAGTGATTCCTCACCTTCTCGCGTACTGGCAGCCAAAAAAATCTGACGCGAAGCACCCCATTGTTTTCGAAACCGTTCACCCAAATTGACCATTTCAGCGGGCGGATCAATGTCAAACTTCAGGTTGCCCATCACGGTAACATTTGTCGCACCCAGCCGGGCTAGGCGCAAAGCATCGTCAGATGTCTGAGCCGCGACACCCGCAAGGCTTATCAATGCCTTAGCCGTTAGTCGGGCAAATCTGGAGTAACCCCTTGCGGATTTTTCCGACATGCGCGCATTGAGTAATAACAGGGGAACGAGCTGTTGATGACAAGTGTGTATCAAGTTGAACCAGATTTCGGTTTCCATGAGCAAACCAAGCCGTGGGCGGAAATGGTTCAAGAACCGGGTTACGGCAAAGGGATAATCGTAAGGAAGGTAAACACGTAAAACATGATCACCATAAAGCTGCTCGCTGGCGGCACGACCTGTCGGCGTGGTGTGGGTAAGCAGAATTTGGTGGTCGGGATAGTTGGTCTGCATCCGAATGATTAAGCTCTGCGCCGCGCGTGTTTCGCCTACCGAGACAGCATGTAACCAAATAACTGGCTTGTCGCAGCGACAGGTATAAAAGCCAAAACGTTCACCCAGATGTTGCAGGTATTCGGATTGTTTGCGTGCGCGCCACAACAACCGAAAAAAAATTATCGGCAGCATCAGCCACAGCATCAGCGAATAAAAAAATCTTGCCAAGGCGCGTTACACAAAAATAACCATGCTGCGCATAGTAGTGATGTTGTGCGGGTGACTCAAGAAAAACATTTGTTCGCGGCTCACCCAACCACTAGAATGGTGTCATCCTGTTGTCATCAAAATGAAAATCCTGATTGTTAAACTGTCCTCGCTGGGAGATGTTCTGCACCTGTTTCCCGCAATAAGTGATTTGCGCCGAAACTTTCCCGAAGCTGAAATTCACTGGTTGGTAGAACCCGCGTTTGCCGAAGTTGCGGGGTGGCATTCCGCTATCGATAAAGTTATTCCGGTCGCGTTGCGCGCACAAAAAAAAATATGGTGGAAGATACCGTCGTTGCTGATGAGACTCAGAAAAATGTTACAGGTAGAACGATACGACATCGTGCTGGATGCGCAAGGGCTATTCAAAAGCGCGATCATGGCGCGGTTGGCGGATGCTCCGGTGTATGGGTTTCATGCGGACAGCGCGCGCGAGTGGGTAGCAGCACGGTTCTATCAGAAAACAGCCAAAGTGATAGACGGCCTGCACGTGATAGAAAAAAATCGGCAATTGGTCGCCCAAACTTTTTTGATCGAACAACCGAGGGAGATTGACTATGGCTTGGAAAAGTTTCGCCAGCAGCGTACTAAAACTGAGCTGACTGCCGAACTAAAAGAAATGACCAAGCAGCCCTGCGTCGTGTTGCTGCATGGCACAACCTGGAGCAGCAAATACTGGCCGGAAGCTTTTTGGGCGGAGTTAATCACATCGTTTACACAACAAGGCTGGCGGTGTTTGCTGCCTTGGGGAAATGAAGCAGAGTTGCAACGCGCAAATCGTTTACAAGAAGCGGGAGGCGAGTTGGCGAAAGTATTACCCAAACTCTCGCTTACCGAGCTCATGAATGTTTTAATACAAGCCCAAAGTTTTGTCAGCGTGGAATCGGGCATCGGCCATCTTGCTGCTGCACTGGATGTGTCCGGTGTGATGCTGCACGGGCCGACCTCGCCAGATTACAGCGGCATTTTGGGGAAGCGTTGTCAGCACATCACCAGCGGCGTGAACTGCTCACCTTGCTTCAAACGGAATTGCCCGATTATTGATAAAAGCAATGTTCCGCCATGCCAACAAAGGATTACGCCACAACAGGTGTTGTTGCGGATGAAAAAACTGGTAGCATGAAGCCTTTCGTCCTAAAAGACGAAAACAAAGGAAACAGGAAGGAGCGTTTATGTTTTTGTTGCTTTTGTATTACGTCGTTGCCATCACCATACTGGTACTGCATTTCACGGGGTATCTTGCGCGCAATAATTTGGAATGGCTGGTGCTGGTGCTGGCAGCTTCTGTTTTTCCGGCGGTTATTTACCTCTAAATTTACCGGGTTATTTTTCCAAGTAGCCTCGGCAAGCCTGACGCAATACCTGCATATGCTTGGAAAAATTACTGCATCCGTGACAAATCAGCAGATGCAGCCGCAACGAAATTTTTTCGCGTAACGATAAGTTTTTATCCAATGCTTGCGAGAGCAATTCAGATGCTTGTTTGCAATTCAACATCACGCCCCCTTTCTTCCACCAAACCACTGTAGTTCCAAGCATTCGCGCAACGCCAACCGAGCTCGATGTAGCAGAACCCAGCAGTTAGTCGTGGAAATTGCCAATTCCTTACAAATTTCTTCGGTACTCATATCCATAAACTCCCGCATCATAAAAGCCTGCGCACTGTTCAACGGCATACGCCGGTTGCACAATTCAAAAACCTCCCAGAACTTTTGATTTTCGAACGACTGAGAAGGATTGGCCCAAGTCTGTGGTGGGCTAACCCAATGACCCTGATCGTCAAATGATTCTGCACAGATATTTTCATACGGGGCTTGCTCTTCACCGGTATTCGGTAGTTCGCCTTCGCGTTGTTGCTTGCGGCGCAAGTCGAGAATCTTGTGTTTGAGTATGCCGGTCAGCCAGGTACGCACTGTGGATTGCCCGGAAAACTTATCGCGGCTTTCCACCGCCACCAACAGTGTCTCTTGTACCACATCTTCCGCCAAGTGCGGGTCGCGTAATTGCAACATAGCATAGCGCACAAGGTAACTGCGCTGCGCGTGCAGATCGTCCATATTGATGGGGTTGGTTTGGCTCATGCGGCGATTATATCGCCCGGCGTATAATTCTTTGTAAGGTTTAACGTACTGCCACGACTAAGCCTGTGACACGCATTTGCTGTCACTTACAACCACCAAGGAGAAATATCATGAATCAAGCTGATCTGACTATTCGCACTGCTATCGCCGGTTTGTTGGCACTGGGTTTGGCTACGACAACAACCTCCGCCTTCGCCGCCAAAGGTGATATGGAAAAATGCGCGGGCATCGCCAAGGCAGGCCTGAATGATTGTGCTTCCGCAGGCAACTCATGCCAAGGTCACACCACCAAAGATAATGAAAAAGACGCATGGATTTCTGTTCCCAAAGGCACCTGCGCAAAAATCACAGGCGGAATGGTGGTGGCAAAATCCAACAAAGATGATATGAAAAAAATGTAGTCAACATGTTTACCAGCCCACCCTTGCAACATAACCCCGTACTAACACCCAGTAGCATCAGCGGAGTGGGGGTGGGTTTGCGTACCCCGCATTACCCAGAATTTATTAACTCACGTCCCGATGTGGCATGGCTGGAAGTGCATAGCGAAAATTATTTTGGAGAAGGCCCGGGTGTAATCCTGCTGGAAAAAATACGTGCCAATTATCCGATTAGTTTGCATGGGGTGGGATTGTCGCTAGGCTCTGCCGATGTGTTGGATACGCATCACTTAAAGCAACTTCAACAGCTCATCGCGCGCATTTCACCCAGCTTTGTTTCAGAGCATTTATGTTGGGGCGCATTGGGTGGTCGTCATTTGAATGATTTAATACCTATGCCGTATAGCAAGACAGCACTCGATTTGATGTGTGAGCGTGTCGAGCAGACTCAGGAGTTTTTAGGGCGACGCGTCTTGATCGAGAACGTCTCCAGTTATCTGCGCTGGCAAAACGAAGAATTTAGCGAATGGGATTTTGTCGCCGCGCTGGCCAAGCGCACGGGTTGCGGCTTGCTGCTGGACGTAAATAACATCTATGTGAGTGCTATCAATCATGGCTTTGATGCCCGCCTATACTTGGCCGCAATACCTGCGGAGAGCGTGTTGGAAATTCATTTGGCCGGACATGAAACTCAGAATGGTTATTTAATCGACACACACAGCCGTCCGGTGTGCGCCGAGGTGTGGCGATTGTATAGCGACGCTATTCAGTTGTTTGGAGTGAAGCCCACTTTGATTGAATGGGACAGCGATATTCCGCCGTTAGAAGCCTTGTTAGTGGAAGCATTAAAAGCACGTGATATATTGGAGCATGAGCATGCCCAATTTGCTTGAACAGCAAACGCGATTTGTTCGTGCGATTTTCAATTCATCCGACGATACAGAATCATTGTTGTGTGCAATTCAGCGCAGCAGTGTTCAAGCCGGCATTGCAATCTATCGCAACAACGTTTTCAATAATTATCGCCGCGTATTGGGCAATGTTTACCCTGTTATCCAGCGTTTGGTAGGTGAGGAATTTTTCACCGCCATGAGCGATGCTTACATACACGCCACACCTTCACGCAGTGGCGATGTACGCAACTACGGTGCGACCTTTGCGGAATTTATCAGCACCTATTCTCCCGCACCGCAACTGGTTTATTTGCATGATGTGGCACGAATAGAATGGGCATGCCATAAAATTCTGAATCAACCCGATTCCGCTATTTTCGATGTGACACAACTCGCCGCCATACCGCCCGAACAATTGGCACACACTCGCGTCCAGTTATGCGCCGCCAGCGCATTGGTGTCTTCATCCTATCCGGCTATCAAAATCTGGCAAACCAATCAGCCCGATTATGCGGGCGATGACAATATCAATCTGGATGCGGGCGCGGAATATGGTTTGGTATTACGCGAACAATTTTTCGTGACGCTATATCCGTTAAGTGCAACTGAATTTGAATTTTTATCGCTACTCAGCCAACACAATACTTTGGCAGAAGCTTTTCAGGCCGCGCAAACTGTAGCGGCAGATTTTGATTTGAGCGGTTGCCTGATGAGCCACATCAGCAATGGGGCAATCAGCCAAATCTATTAGGAGGCGCGCCATGAACACACTCAAACAATTCATCAAGCTCTATCAGCAAGCCGTCGGATATTTGAGCTACCTCACGCCGGTATTTGATTTGGCCATACGTAGTTATCTTTGCTGGGTGTTTTTTCGTTCGGGTTTAGCCAAAATTCAAAGCTGGGACAGCACACTTTCGCTGTTTGAAAATGAATATTCTGTGCCGCTGCTTGATTATGAAACAGCCGCTTGGCTGGGGACAGCAGCAGAACTGAGCCTGCCGCTGCTACTCTTGGTCGGCTTGGGCAGCCGCGCAGTAGCCGGTGCGTTATTTGTGTTCAACATTATTGCCGTGATCTCCTACCCGGACATGGGGGCAGCAGGAGTAAATATGCACTACCTGTGGGGCTGGCTCATGCTGGTGATCGTGTTTCACGGTGCGGGGAAGCTGTCGCTGGACGCGCTGATTAAGCGCGGGAGAAATTGTGATTGCACTTATAAATAAGGACTGTCAAAATTCAGCCTGTAAACTAAGCATTTTGAAAATTTTCACTTGCTGTCAAAATTTCATTATTTTTATATTTTATAGTCTAATTAAAAATAAAGAGTGTAAAAAATATAAATTTCGCATCAGAGTATTGCACGCTTTTCTATGCTCCTGTTAGCGTCCAATTTTTCTCCGTTGTCACAAGGATGTGGCGGATATTTAATGATTTGATCGAAAGCGGGCCCAATCCCCTGCCATCTGTAAGCCAAGGGTCGAGTCTTCTTCGCCCCTTATTCTTACTCCATTTGGCTGTACTTAATTATGACTTGCCCGTCCACTAAAACGGACTCCGCTCACTATTGGCGGACAGTGCGTTTTCTAGCGAAATGTCCATCAAATTTTGATTGCCGAGTTAGTCTCAAATATTTAGTTCTTTATTAATTTCTGCCCAGTCGGGAAATTGCGCACCACCAAAATGTATCACCCTGCCCTCAAAATTTTCTTGACCCCTTCCACTGGTATTGTCATCGATTAATATATCCCCCTTGAGTAACCCCTTGTGTGAACAAATAATCAATCGATCAACGAAAGCATCACCCAGCTTTTCTTCAACCCACACTCTTTTTTCTGCATACGAAAATGGGTTTTTGGTAGAAGGGGCAGTCAAAATGTAAGGCGTGTAATTTTTGGAAGCATGAAGTGCTAATACGGACTCTATCGCACCTTCTAATGGTGGTAGCTTTTGATAGAAGCCATATTGTGATTGAGGGAAGTTCATCTGCGGAGACTTCTCGATTGCGCGGTTAAACGCCCCTGTGAAATCACAGAGTACATCGTCCATATCGATATAAACAATCATACTTTTCCCGTTGCGTCTGTGATACATGTTGATCGACCAACATGAGTACGTGCAAAGTAGGCATTCTGCGCGCAGGTGGAGAAAATCTCAAATCTCATTTCACTGAAGACGAGTTATGTTGCCACTTCGACTTAGGATACTCGATAACATCAAGAATTTTATTTGATTTGATCGCAACCTTCGCCATAAAAGCCCAAGTAATGATAGTGTGCTAAGTCGTCATATGTTCTCGGGAAAATGTAGATGGATGTTTTCTTTGACACCGAATTTACCACTAGCGAAATGCTTATAGGCTACCCAGCACTAATCAGCATTGGTTGTGTGGCCGAGGATGGGCGAGAATTTTACGCAGAGTTAATTGACACCTGGCAACCCGGCAATTGCAGTCAATTTGTATTGGAAACGGTACTTCCTTTGTTACAAGGCGGCGATTTCCGCATGACAGAAGCACAGTGTGCTGCACGATTTAGAGAGTGGATCGAAGGCTTGACCGACCATTATTTGTATTTTTGAGGTCTTCTTCAACACACTTGATACAACAGAAGGCTCCAGAACGTTGAGGCAACATTCCAAGCCGCTTGGAAAACGCATATGAATTTGCTGCACCGTGTGGCATATCTGAGCCCCGTTTGGCAGCAACGCGTCTAACTGCCAACATTGAATGCCAGCGCGCGTATTCCTTTGGGTCGTATTTTGATACAAGTGCCAGTTGATGCAACTTTGGCAAGGTAGCTATTTTATGACCCTGCTGGCCTAATGTTTTGCCGATCAAGGAATATAGCTCTTCGAGGGATTGGCAGTTATTTACCCAGGCAAGACGACCCTCATGTCCAACACTGAGTTCATCCAACATTGGTTCCACTTCGATCATTTAATATCTCTGTGGAATTTTAATTGCATGGGTGCCGTAAATTGAAATATAAAACTGGTTTTGACAGTCTTTATTTTTCATTTACAGTCTTTATTTATACGACCATGATTGCCTACGACCATAGACCAGCTATTCTACCGTCACTGACTTAGCTAAGTTCCTTGGCTTATCTACATCCGTTCCTTTTTGCAACGCCACATAATACGCCAATAACTGTAGTGGAATGGTATGCAGGATTGGACTCAAAAACCCAGCATGTTCGGGCATATGCATGATATGAATACCTTCGGCTTCTTTGATGTGGGTTTCCGCATCGGCAAACACATATAGCTTTCCGCCACGTGCGCGCACTTCCTGCAAATTTGATTTTAATTTTTCCAGTAACACGTCATTTGGCGCAACTGAAATCACCGGCATGTCTTTATCCACCAGAGCCAAGGGCCCGTGTTTTAACTCACCTGCCGGATATGCTTCGGCATGGATATAGGAAATTTCTTTAAGCTTGAGCGCACCTTCCGCAGCAATCGGAAAATGTAAGCCGCGTCCCAAAAATAATGCGTTATGTTTGTTGGCAAATTTTTCGGCAAGCTTGGCGATCTGCGGTTCTAGCTCCAACACTTTTTGTACAGCACTCGGCAAATGTCGCAAGTCATGCAGATGTTGCTGCTCATCCTTTTGTGTCAAACGACCCCGCTGTTTTGCCAACACCAAGGTCAGTAAAAACAATGCGGCAAGTTGTGTGGTAAATGCTTTGGTGGAAGCCACGCCAATTTCAGGGCCCGCGCGGGTTAACATGCGCAATTTGCAAAGCCGTATCAGCGCGCTTTCCGGCACGTTACAAATTGCCAGTGTGTGTGTGTGTCCCAATGATTTGGCGTGATTTAGCGCGGCTTGCGTGTCGGCGGTTTCACCAGATTGCGAGATAACGACTACCAAAGATTTCGGATTGGCTACGCTGGTGCGATAACGATATTCACTGGCAATTTCCACGTTGCAACGAATACCTGCAAGCTCCTCCAGCCAGTAGCGTGCCACTAGGCCAGCATGGTGGCTTGTGCCACACGCCAAAATCAGAATGCTATCGATGTCGGCAAAAGTATCCGCTGCTTGCGCGCCAAAGATGCCCGGCACAAGTGACTGGCTGTTGCACACCGATTCCAACGTGTCCGCCAAAGCTTGTGGTTGTTCGTGAATTTCCTTTTGCATGTAGTGCTGATACAACCCAAGTTCAATACTGTCATTGCTGAGTTCACTGAGCTGAACAGCACGCTCGATGCGATTACCGCCCGCATCAAAAATTTGATAGCCCTGGCGACACAGTTCAACCACATCTCCTTCATCGAGATAAACCACCTTGCGCGTTTGTGCTAACAACGCGGACACGTCGGAAGCGATAAAATACTCGCCGTCACCCACACCCAATAGCAACGGACTACCGCGTCGTGCGCACACCAACTGATCGGGATTATCTTTGGAAATTACGCCGATGGCGTAAGCACCCACTAGCTCGGCAAGTGCTGCCTGGGTTGCCTTGAGCAACGTGCTGCCGTTCTTATAGTGGCTGTGTATCAGATGTCCGATGACTTCTGTGTCTGTATCTGAAGTGAATTCATATCCATCAGAAGTTAAGCGCGTACGCAGGGCTTCATAATTTTCGATGATACCGTTATGCACCACCGCGATTTGATTTTTGCTGATATGCGGATGCGCGTTACGTTCACTGGGTACGCCATGCGTCGCCCAACGGGTGTGTGCAATACCTATCAATCCTTGAGTGGTTGCAGTTTTTTTAGTCAGGTCAATCACACGCCCCGTGCTGCGAACGCGATCCAATTGTTTATCTTGCACAACGACCAATCCGGCCGAGTCATAGCCGCGATATTCTAGGCGTTGCAAGCCTTCTAACAATATCGGTACAACGTTACGTTGTGCGATTGCTCCTACGATTCCACACATAAGCTAGCCTTAAATAATCTAATTCTTTATTTCTTCTTGGCTGGACGTTTCCAGCCGGCAATAGAAACTTGTTTGCTGCGCGAAAGTGTAAGTTCTCCATCAGGCGCATCTTTCGTAATAGTCGAGCCCGCGCCTATAGTTGCCCCTTTTCCCACTCTTACCGGTGCGACCAATTGCGTATCCGAACCAATAAAGGCCTCGTCTTCAATAATGGTGCGATGTTTATTCGCGCCATCATAATTGCAAGTGATCGTACCCGCGCCGATGTTGACACGGCTGCCCACAGTGCTATCGCCAATGTAACTAAGATGATTAGCTTTGCTGCCTAGTCCAATTTCACTGTTTTTTATTTCGACAAAGTTGCCAATATGCGCATAGTCATGCAGCTTAGTGCCGGGACGTAATCGCGCATAGGGACCAATATGACAGTTAGCACCCACTTCGCTGCTATCAATGAGACTATAAGCGTTTATTTGCGAGCCTTGCGCGATGCTAGCATTTTTGATGATGCTGTAAGCACCCACTCGCACGTTGTCGTCAAGGTTAACTATGCCTTCAAAGATGCAGCCGACATCAATTTCAACATCACGCCCACACGTTAGTTTTCCGCGCACATCAATGCGCGCAGGGTCGGCTAAAGTTACGCCGCTTGCCAACAATTTTTCCGCCTCAACTTGTTGCCAAACGCGCTCCAATACAGCCAGTTGCACCTTATTATTTATGCCGTGGATTTCCCATTCATGCGCGGGCTGCACAGTATGTACCGCCGCACCTTGCTGTGCCGCCATGCTAACGATGTCAGTTAGGTAGTATTCACCTTGTGAATTATTGTTTTGTAAATTTGCCAGCCAGTCGCGCAGTAACCGTGTTGGCGCGAGCAATATGCCGGTGTTCACTTCGCGGATTTCGCGCTGCACGGGCGAGGCATCTTTTTCTTCTACAATGCTCAATACGTCACCTTTTGTATTGCGCACGATGCGACCATAGCCCGTCGGGTTTACTAAATTTACCGTCAATAACACCAAACCCTCACCCGCCTGCTGCATACGCTGCAACGTTTCGGCTTGAATCAGTGGCACATCGCCGTACAACACCATCGTGAAGCTGTCGTCAACAAGATGCGGCATCGCCTGTTGCACTGCGTGACCTGTACCAAGCTGCGGCTCTTGAATGACAAAGCTGGCACCGTATTGCTCCATCGCTGTTGGCACAGTCTCACCACCATGCCCATACACCACTAAAACCTGCCGGGGCTGAAGTGTTTTTGCACAATCCAGCACGTGTTGCACCAAGGGCTTGCCAGCCAAGGCGTGCAACACCTTGGGTTTGTCGGAATACATGCGCGTACCCTTGCCCGCAGCGAGAATGACGATATTCAGTGATTTCATAATGTAATCTTTAGCGAAACACGATGGTTTTGTTGCCACACACCAGCACGCGATCCTCAACGTGATAGCGCAAGCCGCGCGACAACACGGTTTTTTCAATGTCGCGTCCGTAGCGCACTAGGTCATCGGGTGTATCGCCGTGATCAATGCGCACAGTGTCCTGCTCGATGATTGGGCCTGCGTCGAGCTCATCGGTGACGTAGTGGCAAGTTGCGCCGATAAGTTTTACGCCGCGTTGATAGGCTTGGTGATAAGGTTTTGCTCCGACAAAGGAAGGCAGGAAGCTGTGATGAATATTGACGATGTGCCCCGCGTAACGCGTGCAAATTTCCGGAGGCATGATTTGCATAAAGCGCGCTAATACCATCACATCGCCTTTTGCTGTATCGAATAATTCTGCAATTTTTGCAAAGGCTGTATTTTTATTTTGCATATCGACGTAGTGAAACGGAATACTGTGCCACTCGACGAATTCGCGCAAGTCTTGATGGTTGGAAATAACACAGGGAATCTCAACTTGTAGCTCGTCGTTGCGCCAGCGATGCAGTAAATCGTTGAGGCAGTGATCCTGTTTGCTGACCAGCATGACCACGCGTTTTTTGACCGCCGAATCGCTGACCTGCCAAGTCATTTGATACTCGCCAGCAAGTTTTGCAAAGCGTGCGCGTAATTCAGCCGCATCGAAAGCCAGCGAATCAGCACGAATTTCCTGACGCATAAAAAATTGCTGCGTCTCCTGGTCGGTGTGATAACTCGCTTCGACAATCCAGCCCTTGTGCTGGGCAACGAAATTACTTACCGCCGCGACAATACCGACCCGATCGGGGCAGGAGAGTGTTAACGTGTAGCGATGTTCGTTCATAACTTAACTTCCTAAAACCGTAGCGAGCGGGATGAAATGCAAGGCGCACGGAACACAGTGACCGAGACATACCTTTTGGGGTGGGCGAGGGGGCGAGTACCGAGCAATGCAGCAGGTCGCCCGCGCAGTAGGTTTCTCATAGTGCCATCCCCTGATCGCGCAAATACTCCTCATACGTTCCGTGATAATCCGTCACGCCTTTGCAGGAAATTTCGATGATGCGCGTCGCCAATGACGATACAAATTCACGATCATGACTGACGAACACCAGCGTACCTTTGTATTCCAGCAGCGCGGTATTAAGCGACTCTATGGATTCCATATCCATGTGATTGGTGGGCTCGTCCATGAGCAGAATGTTGTTGCGTTGCAGCATCAATTTGCCAAATAACATGCGTCCCTTCTCGCCACCGGAAAGGACTTTAACTTTTTTCTTGGCATCGTCACCGGAGAATAACAAACGTCCCAAAGTGGCGCGCACGGTTTGGTCATCGTCATGCGGGCCGCGCCAATAAGTCATCCAATCGGTCATGCTGTCATCTTTGGCAAAATCAGTGGTGTGATCCTGCGCGTAGTAGCCAATTCTTGCCTTATCTGTCCATTTTATTGTGCCGGTATCGGGTGTTAAATCGCCCGCCAAACAACGCAACAGCGTGGTTTTACCGATACCGTTTGGACCAATGATGGCAACGCGCTCGCCCGCATCGATGCGGAAGTTGACGTTGGAAAAAAGCATTTTATCGAAGCCCTTCGCCATCTTTTGCACTTCAACAGCGGTGCGATGCAGCTTGTCGCGCTCGTCGTATTCAAAGCGTATAAACGGATATTGGCGGCTGGAGGGCTTGATGTCTTCAATCTTGATTTTGTCGATCTGGCGTGCACGCGAAGTGGCTTGCTTGGCTTTGGACGCATTCGCCGAGAAGCGCGCCACGAAAGCTTTTAGTTCGGCGACTTTTTCTTTGGCCTTGGCATTGTCGGCCGATTGTTGCTCACGCGCCTGTGTGGAAGCCAGCATGTAATCGTCGTAAGTGCCAGGGTAGGTGGTGATTTTTCCGTAATCCAAATCGGACATGTGGGTACATACGCTGTTCAAAAAATGGCGATCATGCGAAATGATAACCATCGTGCAAGTACGCGCGTTGAGGATGTTTTCCAGCCAGCGGATGGTATTGATGTCGAGGTTGTTGGTCGGTTCGTCGAGCAGCAAAATATCGGGATTAGAGAACAGTGCTTGAGCAAGCAATACGCGCAGCTTGAAACCAGGCGCAACTTCGCGCATCGGTCCTTGATGCAATTCAATTGCGATACCCAGACCCAACAACAGTTCTCCGGCACGGGGCTCGGCGGTGTAGCCGTCATACTCGGCGAACTCGGCTTCCAGATCGGCGGCACGCATGTAATCTTCTTCTGACGCATCGGGGTTGGCATAAATCGCATCGCGTTCGGACATTGCTGCCCACATCTCGGTGTGACCCATCATTACCACGTCGAGTACGCGATTATCTTCATAAGCAAACTGATCTTGGCGCAATTTGCCCAAGCGTTCAGTCTTATCCAGCATCACCTCGCCAGAACTTTGTTCCAAATCCCGACCTAAGATTTTCATAAAGGTGGACTTGCCGCAGCCGTTCGCACCGATTAAGCCGTAACGATTGCCATCGCCAAACTTGACCGAGACGTTCTCGAATAGTGGCTTTGCGCCGAATTGCATGGTAATGTTTGCGGTAGAAAGCATGTAAATAAAGCTTTAAAAATTTTTTGGAGCGGGATTTTAACACTGTAAACGGGAATGACTGGGTTTCGTTATTGGGAAGCTTAACGGGCTGGGATCGTATCCAATCAGAAGTGTCAGGAGCAAGAAATGGTCAATAGCTTTACGAAAGGTCTCATTGCTATCGTGATGGCAGCGACAGGCGCGGCTTGTTTGGCCGCCACGCAAGTTGTCAGTACGCCAGAAAAATTTATGGGCAGATGGGATCGTAATGCCGGCATTATTGGCTTGTATGTCAGAGAGGTTGACGGCATAAAACAAGCTCGCATGCTGGTTGCAGACGAGTATATTGAAAATGCAAAGTCGAAATTGTCCATCATGATGACCCCATCCGATCTGGACGATTTTGAAGACTTGCTCGAATCGGCATGGGGTGATCTGGATGACGCTGAAAAATTACCTGTTCCCCCGATCAATGCCAGAGTGACAGGAGATAAGGTTGGTCAACTGGCCTATCCCCATGCGACCATCAAACTGGCTACCGTCTTTCCGCCGGGTACCCGACCCTATGTGTCCATGGTGATTACCACCAAGAATCCGAATCATATTACGAACCTGCATTTTGTTTTCTGGATGGAGAAAGAGGATATTTCCAACCTGAAGAAATTGCTAGACAGGGGGCTGCGCGAGATGGATACACAGTAGTTAAAGCTTTCCTGATATGAGGTACGCCAGAAGCCGATTCAAATAACCACTACTTTTCTGGTTGAACTTTGACTGCGTGAGCACAAAAATCGGGCGAGTGGCATCAGCCACCCGCCCGATTTTTTAGTCGCCGTGCTTTCCACCGCGATGTTCTTCTCGTCTGTTTCCCTCATCATGGTCGTGCCCATCGCCGCGATTGCCATGCTCGTCATGCCGCTCTGCTCTGTATTCATGGCCATCATGGCTGCGCCCCCTGCCTCTGCCTGAGCGATAACCGGGTTCGTATTCTTGTGACCGGACAAAATAAACGGATCTTCCACAAGCACCATATTTCCGGCAATGTTTACGCCAATTCTTGGCATGACCAGGCGGTACATGCAGATACATTGGCTCGACTACCCTTCCGCGTGGTGGACGGACAATCACCCTGGGTTGCGCATAAACAACGGGCGGAGGCGGGGCATTGCCAAACTGAACTTCGCCGTAAATACCGGGGGCAAGTTCGCCGCCGATATTTAAGTTAATGATGGGTTGTCCCGCTTGCGCCGCAAAGCTGGTAAACACCAGCGTTGCAAACGTTGTTATTTTGATAATCTTCATGGTATTCCTTTTGGAGGTTGGGAATCACAACAACGCAACACATGCTATGTCGATGACATGGCGATCCTTGCGATGATTTTTCACCTCCGTCCGGTTGTGACGCACGAAGGTGCCGCCCACGTTATGTGAGCGATGTTCAATTGTCAATGCAACCCATCTGCGTGTCCTGCTTTCATTCGAGCGTTAGCAAAGGCTATCAGCTAAAATGCGATGAATTCAATATCTTTAAGACATCATGGTTCCCCATCTCACCACTGCATTGACCGGCCCATTGCTTGATTTGGAGCGGCGTTTTTTGGACACGTTGCCGACTATTGAGCATTGGTTTCGTACCCAATGGCAGGAACATGCTGTGCCGTTTTACGCTTCGGTCGATTTGCGCAATAGCGGTTTCAAGCTTGCCCCTGTTGATACCAATCTGTTTCCCGGTGGATTCAATAATCTCAACCCTGATTTTCTGCCGCTGTGTGTGCATGCCATGCAAAGCATAGTGGAGAAAGCATGTCCCGAAGCGCGCGGCGTGTTGTTGATACCGGAGAATCACACGCGCAATCAGTTTTATTTGCAAAATATCTTGCAGATTGTGACGATTTTGAAACAAGCAGGAATGCGCGTGCGCATCGGCAGCCTCATTCCCGAAATCACTCAGCCAACACCGATTGTATTGGCTAACGGCGGCACGTTGTTGCTTGAGCCATTGGTGCGACGCGGCAATCGGCTGGGGCTGGCGGAATTTGATCCGTGTGTGATTTTGCTCAACAATGACTTATCCGCAGGCGCACCGGAGATCTTGAGGAATCTTGAGCAAGAAGTGTATCCGCCGATTGCTGCGGGCTGGTACACGCGGCGCAAGTCCAAACATTTCGCCGCATACAATCAAGTGGCAGACGAGTTTGCCACGTTGCTCGACATTGATCCGTGGCTTATCAATCCCTACTTTGCCACTTGCAATCAAATCAATTTCCATGAACGGGTGGGTGAAGAATGCCTGGCCGCGCAAGTCGATAGCATCCTGCAAAAAATGCGCGTGAAGTATGCTGAATATGGTGTGAAGCAAGATCCATTTGTGATTGTAAAAGCAGATGCCGGGACTTACGGCATGGGAATTATGACGGTGAAAGATGCCGGCGAAATTATCGGCATGAACCGCAAACAGCGCAACAAAATGGCGGTGGTCAAAGAAGGTTTGGAAGTCTCGGATGTGCTGGTGCAGGAGGGTGTTTACACCTTTGAGCAGATTAACGACTCAGTCGCCGAACCCGTGGTGTACATGATCGATCATTACGTGGTCGGCGGTTTTTACCGTGTGAATACCGCGCGCGGCGTGGACGAAAATCTCAACGCACCGGGAATGCATTTTGAGTCACTCGCGTTTGAGGCATGCTGCACGCTGCCCAATCCCGATTGCGAACCCGACGATACGCCAAATCGGTTTTATGCCTATGGCGTTGTGGCAAGACTCGCATTGCTTGCGGCATCGTTGGAAATGGAAGCGGTGGCAGGATCGTGATGCAACACACACTCATTTTTGCATTGATTTTTTTGCTAAGCGCCTGCGGCAAGGAACAGTTGTATCAGGAGCAAGGCTTCGTATTCGGCACGCTAGTGGACGTAACGGTGTATGGCGAAGCCGAGCCAGATGCCAGGCAAGCAGTTGCGGAAGTGATGCAAGAATTTCAGCGGCTGCACACCATGTTGCACGCTTGGCAACCCAGCGAATTAAGCGAAGCGAATGCGGCCTTTGCGCAAGGCGATAGTGTGGCCGTGTCGGCAGAACTTGCCGCGATGTTGCAAGATGCCTCAAAGATTTCGCAGCAATCGCAATCTTTATTCAACCCCGCCATCGGCGGATTGGTTTCCTTGTGGGGCTTTCATGCGGATGAATTCAAAGCTGCACAACCCGACGAAACTAAAATCGCCGAGTGGGTAAAAGCCAATCCGCTGATGAGCGACATCTCGATTGTGCGCGGGCGCGCGCAGAGTAAAAACAAATCCGTGCAAGTCGATTTGGGCGGCTATGCAAAAGGCTACGCCTTGGATAGAGCCGTTGCGATTTTGCACCAGCGCGGCATACACAACGCTCTGATCAACATCGGCGGCAATGTAATCGCACTAGGTCAACACGGCAAACGTCCGTGGCGTGTGGGCATCCAGCATCCGCGCAAATCGGGCGCACTGGCAAGCCTGGATTTATTTGACAGCGAAGCTATCGGCACGTCGGGTGATTATCAACGCTACTTCATGGTGGGCAGTGTGCGTTACTGTCACCTCATCAACCCGCGCAGCGGTTACCCGATGCAGGGTGTGCAGGCCGTGACGATCTTAACGCGTGGCGCACACGCGGGCGTGTTGTCCGATGCGGCTTCCAAGCCTTTGTTTATTTCGGGTGCGCATGGTTGGCGAGCGGCGGCAACACAAATGAATCTGCCCGAAGCGATGCTGGTGGATGCGCAAGGGATCATCCATCTGACAGCCGCGTTGCAGAAACGGATAGAATTCACCGACAAGCGCATTCATCCTCAAATCGAATAGCGATAGGGAGTACGGAATTGATTGGAATTTTATTAGTCACGCATAACGGCTTAGGCGACAGTTTTATCGATTGTGTGAAACATGTATTGGGCGAAGTGCCGCCCAACTTAAAATCGCTATCGGTCAGGGCGAGTGATAATCCCCAGCTAAAATCCGTTGAGGCGCAAGCACTCATCAAGCAGCTCGACACGGGCAGCGGGGTGTTGATTCTGTCCGACGTGTATGGCGCAACGCCCAGCAATATCGCGCGGCAGTTGTGTCATGCGGAGCGCGTCATGGGCGTGGCGGGTGTGAATTTACCCATGCTGTTGCGTACTGTTACGCACCCTGTGACCGCCTTGCCTGAACTGGTCAAAATCGCTGTGGACGGCGGGCGCGGCTGTATTACCTCCATCAAACCCGAACAATAATATGCAACAACAAGACGCTCTCATCATCAATAAACTCGGATTGCACGCACGCGCTTCCGCCAAGCTCACGCAACTGGCCTCCAGCTTCAAAAGCGAAGTGATGCTGTCGCGCAACAATCGCCGTGTGAATGCCAAAAGCATCATGGGCGTGATGATGCTCGCCGCCGCCAAAGGCACAACGATCAACATCGAAACCAATGGCGCGGACGAAGTGGAAGCGATGCAGGCATTGCAAAGTTTAATCGGCGATTATTTTGGAGAAGGCGAATGACCTTCACATTACACGGGATTGCAGTCTCCAGCGGCATTGCGATCGGTTATGCCAACCTGATTTCGCACACTTCTCTGGAGGTGTCACATTATGTGTTGCCGATAAAATTTATTGGTGAAGAGGTTGCGCGCTTTGATGTAGCCTTGGCTGCCACACGCGAAGAGTTTGCCAACATGCGCAGCAATCGCCCCAGTTATGCGGCGGCGGAATTTGATGCGTTTTTAGAATTACAGCAAATGATCTTGGATGATCCGCTGCTGAGTGACGCGCCGCGCAATATGATTGCCGAAGAGCGTTGCAATGCCGAATGGGCATTAAAAGTGCAAACGGAAAATTTGGTCGCGCAATTCGACGCGTTTGAAGATGCCTATCTGCGCGAGCGGCAAACCGATGTGAAGCAAGTGGCCGAGCGTCTGCTCAAGCAACTGCTCGGACAACCAGGACACATCCCGCCGACTGCCAGTGATTATGTTGACACGATTTTGGTCGCGCACGATTTAAGCCCCGCCGATCTGATCCAGTTCAAGCCGCATCAATTCGCCGCATTTATCACCGATCTGGGCGGCGCAACCTCGCACACCGCGATTGTGGCGCGCAGCCTGAACACCCCGTCAGTATTAGGTTTGCGCAATGCGCGTGAATTGATACGCGAGAATGACCTGCTGATTGTGGACGGTGAGCAAGGTGTCATCATCGTCAACCCGGACAAGCACATTTTGGCCGACTACAAGCTGCGCCAAAGCGCGTGGGAGCTGGATCGCAAAAAGCTCAAGCGGCTGCGCAGTGCCAAGGCGAACACCTTGGATGGCAGCGTGATCGAGCTGCACGCCAATATCGAAAAGCCAGAAGACATCGCCGAAGTCAAAGAAAACGGCGCGACAGGGATCGGATTATTCCGCAGCGAATTTTTGTTTTTGAACCGCGACAACCTGCCTGATGAAGAAGAGCAATTCGAAGCCTATCGCGCCGTGGCGGTGGGTATGGATGGTCAGCCCGTCACCATACGTACCTTCGATTTGGGCGCGGACAAACAAATAAAAGGCGAAGAACGCGTCGCCAATAATCCCGCACTCGGCTTGCGCGCCATCCGTTTATGTCTTGCCGAGCCGAAATTATTCCGCACCCAATTACGCGCCTTGCTGCGCGCCACCCATTACGGCAACGTAAAAATTCTCGTGCCGATGTTATCCGGCGTGTCGGAAATCACCCAGACTTTGCAGTTTATCGAGGCAACGAAAAAAAGCCTGGCCGACGACGGAATCCCGTTCGACCACGAGGTAAAAATCGGCGGCATGATCGAGATCCCCGCAGCGGCACTCGCGTTAAACGTGTTCGCCAAACGCCTGGATTTTCTCTCCATCGGCACTAACGATTTGATTCAATACACCCTCGCGATAGACCGTACCGACGAACAAGTGGCGCATCTGTACGACCCACTGCATCCCGCCGTGCTGCACCTGCTGTCGCTCATTATCAGCAACTCCAACAAATATGGCATCCCCATTTCCGTGTGCGGCGAAATGGCGGGCGAGCTGGCCTACACGCGGCTGTTGCTGGGGTTGGGGCTGCGCCAATTCTCGATGTATTCCGCACAAGTGCCCAGCATCAAACAGCGCGTACTCTCGACCAACGTACCCGATATCGCCACGCTCACGCAAAAGATATTGCGTGCTGATGATCCGCTGAAAATTCGGGAGTTGCTGGATACGCTGAATAGTTAAAACATGGAGATTCAAACATGTCGTTTTTATCAGCAATTTTAGAGTGTCTACTTTACGTTATGCATCCCTTATCGATTTGCACATGGCACTTAAATTATGAAGCCCAATAATATAATCAAAGCCATTCTGGGCATTACCGCAACGATTATCCTAGGTGCTATCGGTAGCGGTGTTTGGGAAAAAGTTCTGTCACCGCTCTTGAGCTATCTTTCTAGTTTTGTGTCATCCACTCTTTCTTCTCTGTCTTCCACTTACTCTAATTCCATTTAAACTGGTGCCGCCATTATTGATACCCCAGACGGCTCGGGTGCTTTAGGTCTCATTATTCTTACCCTTCTGTTTTTTGGCTGGTTTATGTTTGCCCTGAGTTCAAAAAAGGAAAACTTTTACATCTGGCTCTTGCATCGTTCTGCGTTTCGCTCATTTCGTGGATGGTTTGGAATTATCCAGAGTGGTGCATTGTTAATAGTTGTAATTTTCCTGATGACAAGACAGGTTGCCATTGATGAAATTCAAAATTACTCAATCATGCAAATGGAAATACTTCGCCCGTATATTGGCGAAGAAAAATTTCTTCTACTCCGATCTGGCTACTTGCAAATGAAAAACAAGGAAGACTTTGAGAGCTTTCTTGCAAAGCTGAATGACAGTGCAAAATCGGCATCAATAAGCATTGATGCGTTTAGCTCCAAGTAGACTGCGCTAAATAAATAGGGGCAGACTCTGAGGTCTCCCCTCAAAGTTGCAACACAGGATGATCATAGCGCATCCGTTCAAGTGCTTGTCTAAACTCACGTGGCGGGAATGCCGCCATCCCATGCTGT
>CAZSPN010000021.1:13265-42835 GCA_964608835.1 uncultured Gallionella sp. | reverse complement strand
CTAGTTGATTGAAATGCAACGGGGGTTTGTGGGGAGACCTCAGAGTCTGACCCTACTTCTGCTACTACTTCTGCTACTATTTAATCGCAACATATTTTGGGAAAGAGGTAAGCGAATGAATCGTATTATTTTGGTATCGCTGTTGGCAGTCGCGCTCACTGGCTGCCAGTATGCACCACAAGCAATTTCAATCAATCCCAAAGTAGATGTACGCACATCTGAGGTGGGTCGTGGTCAAGATGTACTAGTGAATGTAGTAGATGAGCGCCCAAAGAAGACACTTGGAACGGTAGGCGTTGGCAATGAGGGTGCTGACATTTCAATTGAAGGAGATCTTGTTGATTCAGTTCTGCGTGCACTCAATGACGGGCTGTCTCGCATGAACTTCAAGCCAACCCCTGCACGTAACGGTAACAAGTCTGAACTCCGAGTAGAAATCAGAAAACTAGACTACACAATAATCCGAGGCTTCTGGGCATGAACTGTTCGCGTTGATGCTGGCCTCAAAGCTATTTGTGTCCGTGATGTCATTCGCCCATACGAGAAACTGCACCATGGAGAGTCCATAGTAAGCGTTCAAGCCAACCAATCCAGAGAGGCAAACGCGCAGTACATCAATACGGCACTGTCGGCGGCAATTAACGCATTGCTCTCTGATCAAAATTTACAGGCTTGTATTGCACAGCAAATAATCCCTTAACTTGATTAAGTTAACCAAAGATACTATCTAAAATGGGTAATTGCATAAATTCGATTGGTTTAGTTTTGGACATAATTGGTGCCTTTCTAATCGCATACGAAATATGGGCTCCTTTTAGAAGACAAAAATATAGAGCTGATTTAACTATGGACGAAGGGTCTGAACCTGTTAGAGAAACTACAGACTATGTGGGTTGGGAGAAAGAGAAATATTGCTTCATGCTCGTTGGCCTTGGATTCCTGATTATAGGGTTCGTGCTACAACTTGTATCAAACTTCATAAAGCCCGCGTAAAGCGCAATCAATATTGCTCCATATGATTGAACTAATCGGGGACAGACCACGTTTTATTTTCCCCGATTTCTTCATGCACCCACTCTGGATCAAGGTCTGCGCCGTTAGGCCATGTAAGCACGCCTAGTTCGATGCTCACCTGATTGAAGACTGATACATCTTTGAGTGCGGCATATACCCCCGCTTTCTCACTTGCGACCAAGCGAGACATGTCAACGATTCCACTTGTGCCATCATTACAGGTGATCGAAAGCCGATAGCCCAGCTGCACGGCGACCGCTCTCACGCGCCAAGATGCCGCTGCAATCACTCCAGCGGGGCAATGCTCTTGGGTAACTGTTTCGATTGGCATAGATTCCAGTCCTCCATCAATTCGGTGCGATGCAGCGCAGCCCATTCGAGTACGAGAGCTTGCGCACGTCTTGGCAGGCTGCCCTTGATGACTTCCAGTGTGCGAATGTCAATTAGAGCTTCGTATTCACCATACATGGCGTGAAAGTGTGGCGGTGCATGTTCACGCCAGAACATCTGCACAACGATTCCAAAAAACTGGCTGATGGTTGGCATGTTTATTCTCCTTGTTGGTTAGTCTAGCAGCAAGCTCCATCTTTCGATACGGCTGAGCATGTGCTGTTGGGGCAAACGCTCCTTACAAGTTAAGGTGGCAGGTTGGAATGGTTTCCCGCCCCCGCAAGCTTTATTCCACTTTCCTTGCCGCGAACCTAAAATATCCGCCTCACAAAATCAGCTGGCGAAATGATGGGGGCTGTATCTGCCAGTGAGAGCAGGTCAAGATCACCTGTCACCAGACAATCGGCCTTACTGGAAATAAGGCTAGCTAACACCATGTTGTCTTTTGCATCACGCGGCACGTGAGCCTTGGTGTGACGAATGTCGGCAATCTCTGCTTCAAAACGCAACAGGGTGAGGTAGCGGCTGATGGTGTCGTCATTCCAAGCAATGCGTTTACGAATCTTGGAGTAACTCAACACGCTGGGCATTTCCCTCAGCACGGGTTCGGAAAGCACCAAGGCAAAATGCCCTGTTCGCCACGCGTGGGTAATTCGACCCGGGACGCTTTGGGGTAGCATCAACCCTGAGATGAAAACGTTGGTGTCGATGACCGCCCGCACTTAACGCTTTCTGGCTTGTTTGACGGCAGCATCAATTTCTTGTTGGGCAACGCTTGCATCAATGTCTTGGTAAGTGACTGCAAGCTCATCGGTGAGCCGATTAAATTCACGTTTTAGCAAACGAATTTTATCGAATAGTGCGGTATCCACCATCGCGGCAACGGGCTTGCCACCTTTGGTGATAATCACTTGGTCGCTTCCATATTGAATGCCGTTCAGCAGTTCACCCAGGTTTTGGCGAACTGTCATGGCGGTGGCTTCTTTAATCATGGTGATTGCTCCAATTGATATGGTTGGGGCAATTGTAGCGGTTTGTGTGTTGGGCGGGTAATAGGGCTCATGCCACTATTACCCGCCAGATTATGTTTGAAGTCCGTTCGTATTGAGCTTGTCGAAATGTGAATGGATTAGCAGCCTTCGACTGGCTCAGGCCGAACGGAGTTAATGCTTCACCGTGCCAAATCAATAATTACTTCACCCGCTACGCCATCGCAATGTACACAGCTTTATTACTCTCGTATCACTTCAAAGTCATGCGTCACAGCAGCCATTGCGCCGAGCATGATGGAGGCCGAGCAGTATTTTTCCGCCGATAATTTGATGGCTTTTTCTACCGCTTCAGGTTTGATGTCCTTGCCCGTGACAACAAAGTGCATGTGGATTTTGGTGAAGACTTTGGGGTCGGTTTCGGCACGTTCAGCCTCAAGTTCCACGTAGCAATCGGTAACAGCCTGGCGGCTTTTTTTCAGGATCGCAATCACGTCAAAGCTGGTGCAACCACCCGCGCCGAGTAGCAACATCTCCATCGGTCGCGGGCCGAGGTTACGCCCGCCTGCTGCGGGTGCGCCATCCATCAGTACCGCGTGACCGCTTTCCGATTCTCCCAAAAACGACACCTGCTCTACCCATTTGACGCGTGCTTTCATGGCGGACTTTCTTTCAAGACGGTTTAATAAAGCCGGATTTTAACTGATACCAGAACATCCCAATCAATTCATGGATGACAATTTTGCTGCCTTGTAGCGATTCGGCTTGTGGCAGGAATGTCAGCAGATTTATTTCGTAACGTGTAGTAAACGAGGTAGGGGCTTCGATCACCTCAAATCCAACCTTGCGGAACACCTCGGCGGCGCGGGGCATGTGCCAGGCATGTGTCACGAGATAAATTTTATTGATACCGGCCTTTTGCAGAATTTGCAACGAGTACAGCGCGTTTTCGTAAGTGTTATTCGAAGCTTCTTCTGTCCAGCGCACAGGCACATGAAATTCTTGCTCCAGCGTTGATTTTAGTATCGTGGCTTCCGCAATGCTGTTGCCGAGAGGTTTGCCGCCCGTAACCAAAATTGGTTTACCCGTTTCGCGTTGCAACTTTGCTCCGTAGCGCAATCTCTCCAGAACAAAACCCGTGGTGGTGTCATTTCCCGCATATTCCGGTGCGCGAAAATACGTTCCGCCGCCGAGAATCACAATGGCCTCAGCGGTTGCTGGCTTGTCACCCAACGGGGTTGTCCGCACCTCCAGCAAGTGCATCGCCCCTTCGGTGAAATAAGGCGTACAGGCAACCCAGGTTAAACATAAAGTCACCAGCAAAAATGGCTTAGCCCATCGATTGCGACGCGCCAACATAATCATACCCAGCGCAAATAAAAGCAGCAGACTGAAAGGGGGCAACAAAAAAGCGGCGAGAACGTTGGTTAGAAACCAGGACATAAATCCGACATCCGGCGGAAAGAGAGTTATGAAAGCCAGGTCGTGATTTTATAACATGTTCAGTCACAACCTGTGTTGGCGCGCTGCCACTTTTGTTTTTGGTAACGAACCAATCAATCAAGCTATGCCGTGAGCGTCACTGATACAACATCGGGAACTGTTTGCGCAGTTGCGCCAGCTTGGGCATGTCATGTACCACGATGTAAGGCTGGTTGGGATGCAGTGCCAGATAATTCTGGTGGTGTTCTTCCGCCGCATAAAACTTTTTTAGCGGGACAACTTGAGTGACGATGGGGGAGGGATATGCGTGTTCGTCAGTCAGTTGTTTGACGTAGCGTTGCGCTTGTTGCTGCTGATCCGCGTTGACGTAGAAAATGGCCGAGCGATATTGTGTGCCGACATCCGGCCCTTGAAAATTAAGCTGGGTGGGGTTATGCGCAACTTTGAAAAACACTTGCAGAAGTTGCCGATACGAAACCCGCGCGGGATCAAAACGTACCTGCACCGATTCCGCATGGTTTGTTGTGCCTTCGCTGACCATTTCGTAATTGGCGGTACTCGCGTCTCCACCTGAGTAGCCCGACACCACTTCGGTCACCCCTTTAACGTGTTTGAACACCGCATCCACGCCCCAGAAGCATCCGCCCGCGAATACGGCGGTTTGCTGCGCGGCATAGCTGGTTTGAGCCGCCAGTAGGCTGAACACAACGATGAGTTTGGGTAAAAATTTCTGCATGATGACACTCCTTAATTAACCAAAAGTAAAAGCAAAGGCTTCTGCCCCGGCATCTAAAAATTCAATCTTGAACGTGTGCTGACGAACTTCGCCGCTTTGCCGAATCAGTTGATACAGCCGCTGTTCTTTGATAACCCCATTGCCCTGCTCATCAATATCCACGCCGTGATTGGCTTGCGGAACCGCCCCGTCAATGGTGACTTTGAAGGGAATGGATTTGCCGCCTTGTGAACCCAGAACCAGATGCAAATCACGCCCGTAAAAGCGATATCTGATTGCGCCGCCGGATTTTTTCAACAGGGCGGATTGCTCGCCAATTTGCCAATCACCGCTCAATGTCCATTGGTTGAGCTTGAGCGAGGCGGGTGTACTGTACGGACGCGTGACATCTTTGTTGATAGCTTCAGGTGAGCTGAAGTTTTGTTGGCGTGTATAGCCCAGATAGGTTTCTGGTGAGCGTCCTGCTTTGCCTGCCATTGCGGCGGCCGTAGCACCTGAGCCAACCACTTGCACCAAGTCACTCGCTACAGACAACTCGCCGTTGCGCGCTTCTTTGAGCAGGCTTTGTATCATCTGCTCGGTTTCCCGATACGCGCCTTCACCGAAATGCTGATGACGGATTTTACCTTGCGCATCAATCAAATAATGCGCGGGCCAATACTCATTTTTATAGGCGTTCCAAATCGCGAAATCGTTGTCCATTGCCACAGGGTAGGTGATGCCCAGATCTTGTATGGCTTGTTCGACATTGCGCTGATCTTTTTCAAAGGCAAACTCAGGGGCATGCACGCCAATGATGACCAGACCCTGGTCACGATACTTCTCATTCCATGCCTTGATGTAGGGCATTGTGCGCAGACAGTTGATGCAAGAGTAAGTCCAGAAATCCACCAATACCACTTTGCCGCGCAACATTTCATTGGTCAGCGGAGTGGAATTCAACCAGTGTGTCGCACCTGCCAATGGCGGAGCAGCCCGACCCTTTTCTTCAGTTGTTACGGGCAAAGGTTTATCCAGTTGAGCGATGAGTTTTTGCTCGGTGCCTGTAGTGTTGATAAACGAGAATTGCGACAGGAATTTGGTATCCCATCCTAGTGCAATCATCACCACACCCGCCACGACGGCAATACCCAATCCGCGCCGCAACCACTCTTCCGCGCCGAGGCTGAGCTTCATCAGGCTGAACACACGCCCGCCTGCCAGCAATGCCAAGCCCAGCGAAGTGGCCGCACCCGCTGCGAACACCAGCAGCAATAACGCGCTGTATAAATTTGCACCGTTCAATGCCGCACCTGCCAGCACCAAACCCAAGATCGGTCCCGCGCAGGGAGCCCACAAAAAACCGACTGCCACGCCAAGTAACAGCGAACCCCTGAAGCTAACCTGCCTGTCGGCGCGTTGCTGCAATTGACCGCCCAGCGCGACAAAGGGGCGCATCAAGCGATCCGACAAGGCGGGAAATATCAGCGCAAGCCCCAGCAGTAACAGCAAGCCCATTGCGGCATAACGGCCATATTGATTCACCGCTATCAACCATGCGCCACCCACTGCGGCGAGGCTGGCAAGGACGGTGAAAGTGGCGGCCATGCCCAGCAAAATAGGCAGTCCGGCGCGCCGAAACGGTTGTTCAGCGCGTGCAAAAATGAAGGGTAAAACGGGCAAAACGCACGGACTCAATATCGTCAGCATGCCGCCCAGATAGGAAAGAAAAAATATCAACACGGCTATCTCGAATACGGAATGAAACGCAACGCCACGGTGTTCATGCAATAGCGCAGTCCGGTAGGTTTCGGGCCATCATCGAATACATGGCCGAGATGTGCCTCACACAAAGCGCAGCGTACTTCGGTGCGGATCATACCGAACAGACGATCTTCGATATTGCGTACATTTTCCGCCGCAATCGGCTGCCAGAAGCTTGGCCAGCCTGTTCCGGAATCATATTTGGTTTTGGCATCGAACAGCGCGTTATCGCAGCAGATGCAGCGATACAGACCCGGATCATGGCGATTGTGGCCGGGCTGAGAGAAAGCGCGCTCCGTGCCTTGTTCGCGCGTAACCTGGTAAGCGAGCGGGGAGAGTGTTTTCTTCCATTCGGCGGCTTTATTGACTTTGGTTAACGCGGCTTGACCCAAAGCCTTCCCGTCATCCGAAAATTGCATGATCGTGACTTTGCCTTGAGCCGTCTCTTTCGCATAGGCACGCATCGCCACAGTTGCGGCAAGACCTGAGAGGGTGAGTAAAAATTGTCTGCGTTTCATGTTGTGTTCCTCCTGTGCCTTAGTAGCGTAAGAGTGATAAACCTTACAGATAGTTTTTGGAAACGCTGATTTAATGTTTACGCGGGCAAATCGCTGTGTCCCGTACGCCGTGCGCTTCATCCTGCTCATCGCTTAAATTAGCGTTGCCTTTGTTTGCACAAACAAAAAGGGCTTGCATCACTGCAAGCCCTTCATTGCATCAAACGAAATGGTTAAGCCGATTTGTTGCCAAACAAGCCCGATAGTGCAGTTGATGCCAATTTGGATAAATCGATATTGCCTTCCGGTACTGTTCCGTCTGGCGTTAGCTTGTCAACCACCTGCGGCAACAAGTTGGATAACTGTCCCGCAATATCATTGGTGTTAAAACCAAATTTAGCCGCAATATCTTGCAGACCAGAAGAGTTGAGTGCAGATTGAATTTGTTCGGCAGATACGGGAAGATTTTTCCCGGTACTCACCCAGGAAGCAACCTGCTCACCCAATCCACCTTGTGAAAATTTCTCAACCAAACCAGACAAACCGCCCACTTTAGGATCGTTTAGCATCCCTATCACTGATCCGAGCAAATCTTCCTGTGTGCCATTCGCGCCACCCGCTTGACCTTGCAATGCCCCTACAATCGTATCGAACAGCCCCATGATGTCTCCTTAAAAGTGAACGTAGATTAAATTTCCAAACTGCTAAAAATCAGAGTTATCTGCCTCTTGCCATAGCAAACCGAGTTCGCATCATACGCTTGTGGTTAAAATATTCATCTGAAACAACCCTATACCACTCCCAATTGGGTGTGCCAACTTAAAGTCCTGCATCCGCCCTCAGGGCGGCGGCTTTGTCAGTTGCTTCCCAGGTAAAGCCCGGCTCTTCGCGGCCAAAGTGGCCATACGCTGCGGTGTTTTCATAAACCGGGCGCAGCAGATCAAGCATTTGCACGATGCCTTTCGGGCGCAAATCGAAATGGCGTTTCACCAGTTCGGTGATTTTCTCATCGGATATTTTTCCTGTGCCGTAAGTGCTGACCATAATGCTGGTCGGTTGCGCCACACCGATGGCATAGCTGACTTGTACCAGACATTTTTCCGCCAAACCCGCAGCGACGATATTTTTCGCCACATAACGCCCCGCATAGGCTGCAGAGCGATCTACTTTGGAAGGGTCTTTGCCGGAGAACGCGCCGCCACCATGTGGAGCTGCGCCACCATAGGTATCCACAATGATTTTACGTCCGGTCAGACCCGCATCGCCGTGTGGACCGCCAATAACAAAACGACCGGTTGGATTAACCAGATACTTGATGTCGCTCTTGACTAAATCCTTGGTCAAAACCGGCTTGATGATTTCTTCAATTGCAGCTTCACGAATTTGCTCCAGCGTCATATCCGGAGAATGTTGTGTGGAAATCACTACCGTATCAATACTGAACGGTTTGTCATCAACGTATTTAACCGTGACTTGCGATTTGGCATCCGGACGCAGCCAAGGCAAGCGGCCATCGCGACGCAACTGAGCTTGGCGTTCAACAATGCGGTGCGACAAATAAATCGGCAGGGGCATCAAGGTGTCTGTTTCGCGGCAGGCATAACCGAACATCAAGCCTTGGTCGCCAGCACCCTGATTGAGGTAGTCGTCGGAGGCACGATCCACACCCTGCGCAATATCGGGGCTTTGTGTGCCGTAGCAAACGTGTACCGAGCAGCCGTCTGCATCAAAACGCAGCTCTGGGTCGTCGTAGCCGATACGGCGAATTGTTTCGCGCGCCACTTTGGCGTAGTTAACTTGCGCACTGGTGGTGATTTCCCCTGCCAACACGGTTAATCCCGTTGTAACGAGCGTCTCAGCAGCAACCCGTGCATACGGGTCTTGCGCTAGAATAGCGTCTAAGATGGCATCGGAAATTTGATCGGCTACTTTGTCTGGATGGCCCTCAGACACAGATTCGGATGTAAAAAAATACTCGCTCATGGCACTCCGTTCAATTATTGAAATTAAAAAATCAGGGCGAGCATTGTAGCAAATAGATCACCCGTTCAACCCAACTCTCATTCGATGACCGCTTTCTTCTTCAAAATCACCTTCCGCTTGCTGACAAGCCTGCCGCTTGGTCGGTTGCATAGCCTGGGCACGTTGCTCGGTCATTTCATGTTTGTGATGTCCAAACAATATGCCGCACGCACCGAAGAAAACTTGCGTCAGGCACATCTCGCCACGAATGAAAGTCATTACGCCACACTGCTCAAGCAGTCCATTAACGAGGCGGGAAAAAGTATTGTTGAGTTGCCCTGGGTATGGGGCAGACCGCTGGAGCAGGTTTGCGCGACAGTGCAGAGTTGCCTAGGCTGGGAGCACATGGAAGCAGGTGTGGCGCGCGGCAGGGGCATTATTTTACTCACGCCGCATTGGGGTTGCTTTGAAGTGGTCGGTTTGTACGTTGGGCAAAAATTGCCGATGACTAATCTGTATCGCCAGCCCAAACAAGCGTGGCTGGAAACAATCATGTGCAATGGCCGCCAGCGCGGTCTGGTGAAGTTGGCCAAGGCGGATGTCAGCGGCGTGCGTTTGTTGTACAAAACATTAAAACGCGGTGAAACAATCGGCTTATTACCCGATCAAGTGCCGAGTAACGGCGAAGGCGAATGGGTGGATTTCTTTGGTCGCCCTGCCTACACGATGACTTTGGTAGGACGGCTGGCGCAGTCCAGCGATGCCGCGCTGGTGATCGCCTGTGCCGAACGCTTGCCCAATGGCAGAGGCTATGCGGTGCGCATTGAGCCCTTGTCGTTAGACTTCACGCAGTCCGTACCACAGCAAATCAATACCGCGCTGGAACGGGTGATTGCCACTGCACCCGCACAATACCTATGGAGTTACAACCGTTATAAAGTGCCTCCAGACGTGCAACCTCCTCCCGCAAAGCAGGAACAATTATGCTAATACGCGCTGGCGTGTTTCTGCTTTGGCTGATGCACTTTTTACCGTTCCGCGTATTGGTGTGGATAGGTAATGCACTTGGCTTGCTCCTTTTTGTTTTCGCAAACGAACGTCGCAGGATCGGTGAAATCAACTTGAAGCTGTGCTTCCCCGGAATGAGCGAGGCAGAGCGATCAAAACTCCTGCGCGAACATTTTAAGATGTTCACGCGCGGACTTATCGAGCGCAGTATCCTGTGGTGGTCGAATGCGGAGCGCATTTCGGGTTTGATACGTGTCGAGGGAGTTGAGCATTTTGTTGCGATCAAGAATCAGCCATCGATTTTGCTTACGCCGCACTTTGTAGGCATGGACGCAGGCGGGCAATGGATTGCGCAACACACCGATACGGTGTGCATGTACGCCAACCAGAAAAATGTTTACATGACCGAATTGCTGTTGCAAAAACGTGCGCGCTTTCGTAGCCAACACCTCTATTCGCGCCAACAGGGATTGCGCCCTATCCTCAAGGGGATGAAACAGGGGTTGCCGTTTATTTATCCACCCGATCAAGACCAGGGTGTCAAGGACGGCGCATTCATTCCGTTTTTTGATGTTCCTGCGGCCACCATGACTTCCGTGCCACGTATCGCGCAAATGACAGGTGCGAAAGTTGTTCCCAGTATCACGCGTGTGTTGCCCGGTGCGCAGGGTTACATCCTGACTTTCTACCCGGTGTGGGATAACTTTCCGAGCGGGGATGATATTGCTGATGCCCGGCGGATGAATGCGTTCATCGAAGATCGCGTGCGCGAAATGCCGGAACAATACTTTTGGTTGCACAAGCGGTTTAAAACCAGACCCTCTGGGGAGGAAAGTTTTTATCACGAATAACCAAACACCCCCCCCTCTCGCGTTCGGAAGAGGGGTGTTAATTTTTTGGTGACATATTGAAATGAAATATAAAGACCTACGCGATTTCATCATACAGCTAGAAAAAGTCGGTGAGCTAAAACGCGTCACCGCGTCTGTCTCTGCACACCTAGAGATGACCGAGATTTGTGATCGGGTGTTACGCGCACAAGGGCCGGCCATTCTGTTTGAAAACCCTGTAGGTCATGCCATGCCTGTGCTGGCGAACTTGTTTGGCACACCACGCCGTGTGGCATTAGGCATGGGAGAAGAGTCCACTGCCGCGTTACGCGAAGTCGGCAAGCTGCTTGCTTATCTCAAAGAACCGGAGCCACCCAAAGGCTTGAAAGACGCTTGGGAAAAATGGCCCGTGCTGAAACAGGTGTTAACCATGTCGCCGAAAATTTTATCGAGCGCGGCGTGTCAGGATATTGTTTGGGAGGGCAAGGATGTCGATTTGAGCAAACTGCCCATTCAACACTGTTGGCCAGGTGATGTCTCACCGCTGATTACTTGGGGTTTGGTCGTCACACGCGGGCCAAATAAAGCGCGGCAAAATCTTGGTATTTATCGCCAGCAAGTGATCGCGCCCAACAAGGTCATTATGCGTTGGTTGGCGCATCGCGGTGGTGCGCTAGATTTTCGTGACCACTGCGAAAAAAATCCGGGCTTACCTTTCCCAGTTGCCGTGGTAATCGGGGCTGATCCCGCCACGATATTGGGCGCAGTTACGCCAGTGCCTGATTCACTTTCCGAGTATCAATTTGCGGGATTATTGCGCGGCAGCAAAACCGAATTAGTGAAATGTATAGGCAGTGACTTACAAGTGCCAGCATCGGCAGAAATTGTTCTGGAAGGCGTGATTCATCCAAATGAAATGGCGTTGGAAGGCCCGTTCGGTGACCACACGGGCTACTACAACGAGCAGGATAAATTTCCCGTATTCACCATTGAGCGCATCACCATGCGGCGTGATCCCATCTACCATTCCACCTATACGGGCAAGCCGCCCGACGAGCCCGCCATGCTGGGTGTGGCACTCAATGAGGTGTTCGTGCCGCTATTGCAAAAACAATTCCCGGAGATTATCGATTTCTATTTACCGCCCGAAGGATGCTCGTATCGCATGGCGGTGGTGAGTATCAAAAAGCAATACGCGGGACACGCCAAGCGCGTGATGTTCGGCATCTGGTCTTACCTGCGTCAGTTCATGTACACCAAATTCATCATTGTGGTGGATGACGACATCGACATTCGCAATTGGCAAGAAGTGATTTGGGCGATTACGACTCGCGTCGATCCTGTGCGCGACACCTTGCTGGTGGAAAACACGCCGATTGATTATCTTGATTTCGCCAGCCCGGTCTCAGGCTTGGGCGGCAAAATGGGACTGGATGCCACCAACAAATGGCCGGGCGAAACCCAGCGTGAATGGGGGGTGCCAATCGTGATGGATGCAGCAGTAAAAGCAAAAGTGGATGCGATGTGGAGTGAATTGGGTCTCTAAATTTCACGGACTTAAAATTGCTTGCCAACTTTTAGGCCAAATTCCGCTGTGTTGTTTTCTGGCTCTACACCTCCAAGCTGACGCCCAAACTGATCAAACTCTGGTAATCCATATTTGTACGAAGGTACCCAATCTGAATCATCTATGTTCCAGGTGTGCAGATAAGGTCCGATAGCCCACTCGCCTTTTTCGTACATCACACTCAGCTTCAGCCCATATCCTTTTCTTTGGGTATTGGTTAGATCGCTGTCCCCTTGCCCACCATCTGACAACATAGAAATTTGTTTGCCCAAAACAAGATGGTCATATTCAAGGGTGCTAACCAATCGAGCCTGGCTGCTGTAATTGCTGCGATAGATAATGCCGACAGGTAAATACAGATAGTTGCTTGCCCGGCGATATCCCCAATTGCCCGTACTGCTGATACCTCGGCTGTCATTAAATAAAAAACGGTAGCCCAGTCCCGTATAGGCGGCAACCACATCCTGCTTATACAACCAGTCTTTGCCTACCAGCCCTCTGGCTTCCACATAGCAATCCGGCTCGCCACTGGAATTGCCCGTGTTTCGACTGCTGTAATTAACCATGCCAAATGCATAGCGCAAATCACCGCGCATAAACAGATCATTTTGCAATGTCATGGTGGTGCGCAAGTTCCAACCTATTTTTGCACCCTTTAGCGACATGATGCCGGGTTCTTCGTATTGATAGTAAGCGAGCGACGCACTAATTTCGTTATTGGTTTGTGTGGCGAGACTATTCGACTCCGCGCTCGCAACACTGATGGAGAATACGCTCGCAAAAGCGATTAACCATCCCATCTTTCTTGCATGATCCAAATTACTCGCTCTCCAATTGGTTCGACGAAGTAAATGTCCAGGTTCGGGTAATGGTGAGAATGTCCGTGTCCTTGGTGATCTCCGGGGGCAAACGCGAATAGGGGGCGGCGAGTTTGACAATGCGCACCGCTGCCGCATCAAGAATTCGCTGCCCTGATGAGCGATTCACTTCCACGTTTTCAAGGCTGCCATCGGTGCGTATCGAGACGCTGAGTTGCAGGCTGCCAAATACCTTTTTTTGGCGTGCGGCTTCGGGATAATTCAAATTGCCGATGCGTTCGACTTTAACGCGCCAGTCTTCGATGTATTGCGCGAAGCGGAACTCCTGAGTGCGCGCGCCGATAAATTTGCGGCGCGGCATTTTTTGGTAGTAGTCATTATTTTTGCTGATCTGCGCTTCCAGACGGGCGATTTCCAGACTGCGTTGCACCAGATCCTCACCCATAGTGCTGGCAGCCCCGTCAAATTTTTTCGGGTCGGGCTGTTTGATAACGTGATCGCTTTTCAGTTGCGTCATCACGCGTTTGGTTTCTTCCTCCAGCTTGGCAACATGTTTGGCAAGCTGCTCAGGCGTAAATTGCCGGCTGTCCTGCAAAGTTGGGAACGAGGTTTTTGCGGTGCGGTTGTCTTCGGTATTGCCGCCGCCATCCAGATTATGCTGCGCCAGTGCGTCGGCTTTATTGGGTTTGGTTTTTGATTTGCTGTTGACCAGCACCACTTGCAGGGTATTCATCTCGTTTGCCAGTGTGCGCGGGTCTGGCATAACAAAGGAAATGCCAAACAAGGCAACAGCATGGAAAATGAGCGAGGCGATCATGGATGAAGACAGCGAAGTCTTCAAATAAGGCATAAGAAAAATTTTGAAACCCGCTAGCAAACGGCTTCCTCCATCGCTGCGACAAAGCGCGTTTGCACATCCAAGTCGATAAGATCAATCTCGCCGATAGCAAGCTGCACCCAAGTATTGGCGGGCAACTCTGGTAAGGATGGCACGCGGAAAATCAGTGGAATATCTTTTACCTTAACCAAATTTTCGCGCAACACCACCGCCTCAATTTGCTCAATGCTTTCTTGTTGTAACCAGCGCAAACACCAATAGCGTTCCATACCGCGCTGGAATTCAGCATAGGTGCTGTAAGCGGCATCAAAGTCGCGCATCACGGCGTAAAGTTGCGTATCGTTTTTCGGATAAACTGCTTCCTCGTTACGCAACATGGCAATAATCTGCCGCTGATTGAGCAAATCCACATAGCGGCGCAATGGCGAACTCGACCACATGTATTGCGCCACGCCCAAGCCCTGATGCGGTGCAGCCACGGTACTCATTTTTACTTTGCCGTTTTGTTGGGTGCGGTAGATGCCGGGGAAGCCATGCTCGGCAAGATGTTTACCCCACTCGCAATTCACCAGAATCATCAGTTCTGAAACCACTTTGTCGATAGGTGAACCACGGCGGCGTTGGCTGATGGTGACGCGATCATCAGCGATATGGAAGTTGTAATCCATTTGCTGCGTGCTGTTATCGGAAGATTTGCCACGAATTGCTTCCAGTTTTTGTACCACTGCCCACAGCAGTGCCAATTCATCCGCATAGGTATAATCGAGTTTGCCTGCGGCCAAGGTTTCCTCATTGAAAAACGGTTCTAAAGTGTCGTGGCGCAAATTGGCAGCGATGTGGACTCGATTGACTTGGCTTGTGTAGCTGAGAATCTCCATTGATGTTGCATCCACTTCAATGTACATCGATAAAGCCGGACAAACGCGATCAGCGCACAGCGTAAATGCTTGCACTACGCTATCAGGCAACATGATGATCTTGTCACCGGGCATATACACCGTGGATAAACGCTGGGCGGCGATTTTGTCGATTTCGGAATCGCGCGGAATACCCAGCGACGGCGCGGCGATATGCACGCCGATGCGCCAGTTTCCGTTATCTAATTTCACGACGGAAAACGCATCGTCTATCTCGGTGGTGGTGGCATCATCAATACTGAAAGCATTCACGTTTGCCAGCGGCAACTCTTCCCATATGCTGAGTTCAACGGCTGGAAAGCCCGTACCTTTGGGAAAATTCTCGAAGAGAAATTTTTGCAGATGAAAATCTTGTGTGGAAGGCAATGCGCCGCAGCGATGCAGTAAATGCGCGGCAGACAAATGCGTGGCTGCACAGGCGGCCTCCAGAGCTTTAACCTCGATGGTGTTGCGGTCGGGCTTGTATAGCAACATTTTCAGATGTTCGGCAAACTCGGCTGGCAATTCGAATTTGCCGAGCTGCTCGGTGTAGCGCGCCTGTAAAGCCAGTTGCTGGCGTTTTTTTTCCGCGCCTGCCAGCGCGGCCTTGAGCACATCAGGAGGCGCGGCACGATAACGGCCTTTGCCTTTTTTGTGAAAATAAATCGGCGCGCTGTGCAACCGTATCAATACCGCACCCGCCTCCAATGAGCTGGGTTTGTGTCCGAAATACTCGGTGGCGGTTTGCTCGAACTCAAACTCATCGGGCGGACAACACTCCCAGAGAAATTCCACATCAATACCGTTGGCAAGAAATTCTGCCTGGGGGATAAATTCCGCCAGGGTGGGCTGTGTGAAATGCAGCATTACATTACTGGCTTTGACTTTGCTGCGCTTGCCGGAAATGCTTTCGATCTGAAGCGAAGTAGTGTTGTCGACCATGATGCTGCCGACCTTAAAACTGCCGTCTTCTTCGTAAAGGATGTTCATTAAGGGTGGGGAGGAAAGTTTCCGAGAATTATAACAGTTTGCATGTCTAACTCAGGTTAATAGCGGACAACAAAAATGCCGACTTTCGTCGGCATCTTTGCTACTACTCCCCAAGCTGTGCGTTCGCACTTTATAAAAAACAGCCCATTCGTCAGACAGGCTGAGGACTCACCCGGTTAATGCGCCAACATCCACGCCACGATCATCTTGATTTCTTCATCCGTCACGGCAGCGGGAGTGCGCGACATGGGCATCCTACCCCACACTCCTACCCCACCGGTGCGCACTTTTTTCTCCAGCATAGCGGCTGCGTCTTTGTTGCCTGCGTATTTCGCGGCAATGTCTTTTAAGCTTGGGCCGACTTTTTTCTCCTCTAACTTGTGACATGCAGCGCACTTGTTCTTATTGAAAAGTACCTCAACATCGTCTGTGGCACATGCCACCGAAGCAAAAGCCAAAGCGGCTACCATTACTACCATGTGATGAGATTTCAAGTGATTCCCCCTTGGTTAAACTACTGACGACGAATTTAACATTCGCGACAAAACACGTATTGATATACATCAAACAATCATCTTCAATCCGAATAATTTACTGAAAAGGCGTGTCGCTTTATAACTGCCAGCCATTCGACCGGGCTCGCGCGAACGGGAGAATTGCCGCTCTCAATTGGTGTAAGGCGGATGTAGTTGGCAAGTGATGAAACCCTGCTTTTGCAGAATGTTACTTAAGGGAACGCTGAATAAACCCGTTCGTGGTGAGCATTCCCCGTTCGCACCCTTCGATACGCCGCTACACGCGGCACTCAGGGCGAGCGGGGAATGTATCGAACCACAGTTTTGTGGCTTATTCAGTGTTCCCTTAAGATTTCTGATTGGTGCGATCCCTTAAAAACTCCGCATAAGAATATACAGCACCGGGCAAAGATTTTTGGGGTAATTCAAATAACGACCAGTAATAATCTTGTTTCCCCCGGCATAGCTGTGACGGTGCGCAATACGACATCCAGTTATTATGAAGCTCGGCTTGATACACTCCGCCCGTGTCCGAAAAGAAAGGCACCAACTGGGATTCCCGCAAAGCCGAAAGCAATTCAGCGGGTGCACCCTGATCCTGGGCAATATCAAAATGTGAGCTCATGCCGGCTTGGGTTTCTATCACCATAAGCGTGCATTTTCCCTGGGCATCAAGGTATAGAATGCCCGATGGGTGAGCAAACAAATAAAATTCCACAAAGCCGTATTGATTGGCTATCTGCTTTATCAGGGCACAAGCCTCTGGATCGGTCAAGAATTCGTGGCAGTGGCGCGACAATATATCGGTTAATGTGTTCGAGTGCTCCACGAAAAAATCATCCTGCAATTTGATTATTTCGGTCTCCAGATGATCCAATGCCTGCGGATCACCCTTCTTGATAAAGCGATCAATCAGATTGCGGTTAAACGCGTCCACTGCCACTGCCTCATCTGCATAACCGGTTAGCAGAATTTTCTTGCAGGGCAAGCCCCGAATGGCCTGGCAAAACTCCACCCCGTTTATTTGCGGCATCGCATAGTCAATAACCAGCACGGCAGGCAAATTAAACCGCAGGGGGTTCAACACAGCATGGGCAATCTCGTTGGCATCAATCGAGGTGACGTATTCCCCCAATAAATTGCCTTCCTCATTAATGTTTACCCGGATTGGATTCCCGTTGTTTTTTGCGGCGGATTGATATGCGTCATGCAACCAGTCAATTGCGGCGGAAGGATCCCGGAACGAGACGCATGTCATCCGGGAATCAAGTCGAAACGCCAGGCTGTCCAGAAAGTCCTGATTGTCGTCAATCAGCACGGTTAACACCGGATGCCGGTAAACGGGTAATAGATTGTCCATTTCCTCACACAGGGGTGGAGCAAGAGCCACCCGACTTAACAGTAAGCGACTAATTTAACAGAGAATGAGAATCACTGCACCCTGTCACGATAATCCATCAAAATCAAAATAACCCTCATTGATTTTTAGCACTACAGATTTTCTGATATTGTTCGGCAAAGTTATTGGCAACCAGATCAACAAGTCAGGTAGACATTACAGCACTGACCTAATATTTCAGGGAAAATATCTTGCAAACACAATCACAAATCGATCCACTCGTCAGTTTCCGCAATACCGAAGGTGAAGCCGTGCGGGGCACCCTTGTCAATCTGCAAAGAAAGTCTCTGGTCATGGAGGTTTACAACCCCTACTCCATCGTGCAGGTTAGCGAAGTTCTGAATGAACTGACAGTACGAATGGGTACCACGGTGGCTTATCAGGGCAAAGCCGTCGTTATCAGTCTGGTCAACACCGGTCTCACGGCCATTGTTTCAGCGACCCTCATTGATGAATGGTGCGAACTGAACAGCGTTGCCGCCGTTCCAGGTGCTGTGGGGGCGGAAGCGCAGGCTTTTGTGAAGGACTGGACCAAACGATTCCAGATAAACCATGGCTATCAGATCGTAATTAATGAAACACGTGCTTTCTTGTCCGATGTGGCACGCTGGGTAGAACAGGTTGACTTGTCGACTTCCTTACCTAAAGTCAATGGAAAGCTACGCTTGGATGTGTTTGGTGAACTTTCATACCCCTTAATTCAGAAAACAAAAGCTTGCCTTGATAACTTAGAGATTGAAGCGTCTCAAATAAATCAAGAAATGCTCCCTTTTCATCGCTCCTATGCACAATCGGCACTACACCCTTTGTTACTTAGAGCCCCCTTTGTGTTCCGTACTTATACAAAACCACTGGGTTATGCTGGCGATTATCAGATGGTCAATCAAATAATTGATGATCCTCGCCAAGGCTCCAACACCTATTTTCAGATGGTGAACACTGCTTTCTTACAAACAGCTGTTGCAGCCGCCCACCGTAATCGAATTGACTTATTGCTGGATTTCTTAACGCGCACCGCAGATGCAGCACAACGTGCAAGAAAAACATTCCGCGTCCTGAATGTCGGATGCGGCCCAGCCATTGAAATTCAACGCTTTTTGCAAAACTACCCGCACCCGGAGTGGCTATCTTTCGAACTTGTTGATTTCAGTGAAGAAACCTTGGCATGGACACGCGAGAAACTGTCGTCCATCATTAAGCAAATCGGCAAGCCGGTTTCGATTGAATATGTGCATGACTCGGTACACAAGCTACTCAAACATCGGATTGATCCCAACTCGGATAGCTCACGTAAATTTGATGCGGTTTACTGCGCCGGATTGTTCGACTATTTGTCAGATAAAGTTTGTTCTAGATTGACCTCGCACTTTGCCGCACGTACAAATCATGGTGGCTTGCTTTTGATTACCAATGTTCATTCGAGTAACCCAATGAAGTATGTAATGGAACATGTATTGGAGTGGTATCTTATTTACCGCGATAACGCGAACTTAGGCTCACTGCTTCCACAGGATTCTATTATTCAAAAAATTTACGTTGATGCTACTGGCGTTAATGTTTTTGCTGAAGCAATCGTCGCTTAACTGCTGAAACTTGATTTATGGCTGAAAACAAGCTCTCTGAGTTTGAAATAGAAATTCGGCAATTCCGTCTTGAGTTTAGTCGTGTTGGGGCATATACGGCTATCATTTTTATACTCTTGGGAATGGGTCTAGATTATGGACTTTACCCACAATTTCAATACTTGTTTGGAGGCGCACGATTAATAGTTTCGCTCATTATTCTGGGCGTGATTTTTGCGTTAGGAACGCAGTGGGGACGTGACAAAGTTGAATGGTTAGCATTCATTTGGCTTCTGCTTCCTCAGATTATGATTACATGGATGATCGGGGTGGCAGACGGTGCAGTATCCATGTATAGCATTGGTCTTTACCTAGCCATTTTTGCATCCAGCATAGCTCTGCCATTTACCTTGTGGCATAACATCGCTTTAAGTCTTATCACTTTTGTGCTTTACGTCACCGCATGTTATTTCCACCCAGAGAGTTTTGTGTTACGAGGAAATTTTGTAGTCAACACATTGTTGTTGCTATTTGTTATTGCCATCAGTGCTGTTTGCACTCTCTACAATGAACGTGCCCGCTTTATGCTATTGAGACTGAAGGCAGAATTGGCAAAAAAAAATTTCGATCTTGAAGAAACCAACAAAAATCTCGCCGACATCAAAGGCCAGATGATGCAGCAGGAAAAAATGGCAGCCATCGGTACGCTGTCGTCCGGATTGCTCCATGAGGTCAATAATCCCGTGAATTATTGTTTGATGGCGATCAATCTTGCCTTGGAAGAGCCTGCCGCCAAGGCAAGTGCAACGTTGAAAGAATGCCTAGACGATGCCAAGCAGGGGATGCAACGCATTCAGAATATTGTTTCGGACTTGAAAACGTTTGCTTACCGTCCAGCAGAAGGTGTTCAGGAGGGACAGGTATTTTTATTCGAAAAAGCGGCACATTCCGCTTTGCGCCTGATAGGACACGAGACAAAAGGAATCAATATCAACTGCGATTTGCCACCCGACACGCTGGTGTGCGGAGATGAGGCTGCAGTCATCGGCGTGTTGGTCAATCTGCTGGGTAATGCGGCCTTGGCACTGCGTTCGGCGAATCGCACCGATCCCGCCATCAATTTGTCGGCTGAATGGAAAGATGGCCGTTTATTTGTAACGGTGCGGGACAATGGTCCGGGCATATCGCCCGGAAACATTGCACGGATATTCGAACCTTTCTTTACCACACGGGAAATCGGAAAAGGATTAGGATTGGGGCTGAGTATCAGTTACGGTGTGATCGAACGCCACGGTGGTAAGTTGATTGCCGAGAGTATTCTCGGAGAATGGACGAAAATGACTTTTGATTTACCACGGGCAGCGTAATGACTACCCCTAATCTTGATCAACGCACCACTACCATCTTGTACGTAGATGACGAGGAGTTGGCGCAAAAATACTTTCATCGCACCCTCGGAACAATCTACAAGATTTACACCGCTTCGGATGTGGAGGCAGCAATCGGGATATTGCGGGACACCAACATTCAGGTTGATATTGTAGTAACCGACTACCGTATGCCGGTGCGTGATGGCGGAGATTTGTTGCGGCATATCGAGCTTGAGTTCCCCCATATCATCCGTATTCTCTTGACCGCTTATGCGAATCGGGAAGTGCTGTTGGATATACTCAATTCGGGGCGGGTGTTCCGCATTCTCGAAAAGCCTTTGAAGATTGGCGAAGTAAGTGAGGCTCTGCGTATGGCCTGCGAGTTATTGCATGATCGCAGGATGAAGCAACAAAGATTGCAGGTAGTTGAAGGGTCTCTTGATTTTATCCTGCATGAGCTGAATACTCCGCTCGCGGCCATCAGCAATTTCTCACACGCTATACAGCATCGTGTGACCGAGTGGGGCTTGTCATCCCGGCAACACGCTGAACTTGTAAAGGCCGCCCAAGCAATTGATGGCCATGCGCGTTTTTCACATGCTTTATTGTCTTCCTTTGTGGATTCCGTCAAGGGGATCGGCGGTTTCCTGAAGTATGGCGACAGCAAATCGGCATATCAGATGGTTCTGTATATGCTGGGAACCTACCCGTTAACACCCGCCCAGCGGGACATCATCCGCATTGACGTGAGGGAAGACTTTCAAATTACTACCGTACTGAGTTGCATGGAGTTGGTACTGTCCTCTTTATTGGCTAACGCGCTACGTGCTCTGCGTAATCAGACGAATCCCGCCATTAACATTTCCGTGCTGGTGGAGGGCGGCTATCCCCAGATTCGCATCACCGACAACGGCCACGGCATTCCGGATGAAACGATGGCGCGGTTACTGACAGAGCCAACCACTACCCATGCCGATTCGGGTGGACATGGCTTGGGATTGATCTTTTGCGAACGAGTCATGCAGTCATTTGGCGGCTTTTTGCAGGTACGCTCCATCCCCGAAGACCATACAACCGTTACGCTGAGTTTTCCAATACCAAAAATAACTTAAATAGGAGCAATCAATGACAGATCAAACCCCCCAATCCCCGTTAATTTTGTTTGTTGATGATGAGGCTGCTTCAGTCAAATATTTCCAGCGTGCAATAGATTCGCTGGCAACAGTGGTAACCGCCGGCACGGTCGAGGAGGGCAAGCAGCTGCTGGACAAGCATGCGAAAACCCTGATGGTACTGGTGTCCGATCAGCGTATGCCGGGAGGCTACGGCAATGAACTGCTGCATTACGCGCGGACACAACATCCCAACATCGTGCGCATATTGACAACCGCCTACTCCGAGTTGGCGCATACCGTTGAGGCTGTCAATCAAGGGCAAATTCACCGCTACATCCAGAAGCCATGGGAAATATCCGCTCTCAGAATGGAGTTGAAGCAGGCACTGGAGTTGGCAACTTTGCGCAAAGAACACGCCGAGCTCATGCGCGAGAAATTGCTGGTATTGCAAAGCCAGACCATTTCAAATCGCATCGGCACGCTGCATACCCTGTGCGCCAGCCTTGGTGATCTCGATCAACCCTTGCCTGTAGCCGACTATCTGTCGGCTGCCGCCTTGATTGGCGCGCAGACTCCCAAGCCGGATTGGTCATTGATGGATTATTCCGATCTAGTCAGCGCGGAAGCCTATCGTAATGGCCAGTTTGGCCATGCGGTTAACAGCAAACTTGCCGAAATTAAACAACATCTTCATGGCCGACCAAGCGAGGATGGAGGCGAATTTACGGTATTGAAAGCAATGCTGGGAGACAAAGTGCGCATTTCAAACGAAGGAACAGCAGAATTTCTGCCGGCACAAATTTTGTCCGAATTCCTAGATGCTCCCTTCAACACACCAGTTTCACCGGAACACGTAACCTGGCTGGCGTTTTTGATAGGATTGTATGGTTTGGGTAAATCGTTGCGCATAGCAGAATCGGCATCCGGCATACAGTTCCGGATAGAAAAATTAGCTCAGCCAGGTGCGCCTGTAAAATTAGCCGAATGGATTGAACAATTTTGCGATAGGCCACAAAGCTAAGGTGTAAGTAATGAGCGTGCAGGCAATTAAGGAAACACTGATTAAATCCAATTTATGGTTCGATACATTTCCGTTCGTTCTGATAACCAGCGACTTGCCAGCTTGCTGGCTTAGTCGAATGGCTAGTTTGTTTCATCAGTGCCGTACCCGGCGCGGTGTATCGAAGGAGCGAACGGACTTAATCGGCGTTTCCTTAAAAATGGCTACCCCCGAATGATTTCCAAAAAAAATCTGGTCATCAACATCATTTCACTGATTGTGGAAGTTGTGTTGATTACCTATCTAAACTATAGAGTTGCGGGCAGCTTTTATTCTCTGGATGTACTTTACTGTCTTCCCATTATTCAGGCTGCACGGATTGGTGCTGTACGTGCAGCACGCCGATCCGACACCCGGACACCGCTGTTGACGGGAAGTATTTGTGCATTTGTTTGGAGTGCCGCAGAAGTTGCCGTTGTTTGGCCAACTTTCCCTTTGGGCGCGTTTTTGATTAACGTTGTCACCCGCACGGTCACGCTTACCATTATCGGGCGGGTGGTAAGTAATTTGTGGAAAGAACGGGAATATTCCCGCAAGGATTCTTTGACCGAGCTGGCTAATCGTGTCGAATTTGTTGAAAGGTTTGAGGTTGAACAAGTGCGTAGCACGCGATCAGGAAAGCCTTACTCTTTGCTGTATATTGATATCGACCAATTCAAAACTCTGAACGACAACCACGGCCATCATGTGGGTGATGATGCGTTGAAAGTGGTCGCTGAAATATTGGAGAAGGGCTCCAGGGTGGTGGATACGGTGGCGCGCATTGGCGGTGACGAGTTTGTGCTGCTGTTTCCCGAAACCGATGCACAGGACTGCCAAGTACTGGTCAATAGAATTGTCTTGGCTTCAGAAAAGAAATTTGACCAATTGGGATGGCCGATTGCCCTGTCAATTGGCCATGTGACCGAAATCGGTAAAAATCAAAGCGCGGAAGATGTATTACGTAGGGCAGATGAAAGAATGTACCAAAATAAAAAGGCCAAACAGTAACCGAACGAATAGGGTAGGTTGTCCTCGCTTATACAGAGGGGATCCCGTTAGGTGTGCAGTTTTACACCCGCTTGGTGCGCCTGCTCATCTGCAAAGTAGCTTGAACGCACCATAGGTCCGCAAGCTGCGTGCGAAAATCCCATTTCTTTCGCGGCTTGTTCAAACATCGTGAAGGTCTCCAGCGGCACATAACGTAATACGGGCAGATGCCCATCGCTAGGCTGCAAGTATTGTCCTATGGTGAGCATGTTCACATCATGCGCGCGCAAGTCACGCATCACTTCAAGCACTTCATCATCGGTTTCACCCAAGCCCAGCATCACGCCAGATTTGGTGGGAATGCTAGGAAAACGTGCTTTAAAGTCCTTGAGCAACTTGAGCGAGTGCGCGTAATCCGCACCGGGGCGTGCCAGTTTGTATAGGCGCGGCACAGTTTCCAGATTGTGGTTTAGCACATCCGGCAGCCTGATCGCCAGAGTATCCAACGCCTCGTTCAAGCGACCGCGAAAATCCGGAATTAAAATTTCCAAGCGTGTGTTTGGCGAACTGACACGTATCGCACTCAAGCAATCGGCAAAATGCTGCGCACCGCCGTCGCGCAGGTCGTCCCTGTCCACACTGGTGATGACCACATATTTCAAATTCAGCAGACCGATGGATCGCGCCAGATTGGCGGGTTCGTTTGCGTCAGGTGGCAAGGGCTTGCCATGCGCCACATCGCAAAACGGACAACGGCGCGTACACACATCGCCCAAAATCATGAATGTCGCTGTGCCTTTGCTGAAACACTCGCCGATGTTCGGGCAGGATGCTTCCTCGCACACTGTGTGCAACTTGTGTTCGCGCAACAGGCGTTTCACATCGTGGTAACCCTGTCCGGAACCCGATTTGACGCGTATCCATTCCGGTTTGCGCAGCCGCTCTTGCAACGGGATGATCTTGATAGGGTTGCGCGCGGTTTTGGCCGCGCCAGTTTGTTTGTTTGCGATGTCGCTCATTTAATTTTTTCTCGAAACAATAATGCCATCATGAAATAAAGCGGCATTGTCTTTGTAGGAGCGTGCCCTGCACGCGATTTCTTTTACAACCATACTGCATTCCAAAATGGATAATCGCCAAGTGTTGCTACTAAGCCGGCGCGTAAAGGATTGGCAACCACATAACGTGCGGCATTTTGCAAATTTTCATCGTTATGCAAACCGTGATCGTGAAATGCTTTCGCCCAAACTGAGCCTGCTTTCCCCAATGCAATGTTCGCATGTCTGGCACTGGCTGATTTTAATCTGTTTACGACGATACTTAATTCATCGCGCTCGCCCAATTGTATCAACCAATGGGCATGATCAGGCATTAATACCCACGCCAGCATCTTCGCGTCACCCAAATAATCTGCGTTTTCAAAACATCGAGCTGCCGCGCAACCAACATCAAAATCGGCAAACAAATTTTGGCGTTCGAGCGTCGTTGTTGTTACCAGATAAACCCCGTTGGGAACAGAGGCACGTCCTTTGCGTAATGCGAGGTGTCCTTTGAAATTTTCGCGCGCAGGGCGCGCTCCTACCTTTTGTAGATGTTGCTGCAATCCGTGAATTAGATTCTGCGCCAGTTGTGCTTGTAGTTCGTTCACGGAAGCAGCGATGCCGAGTTCGCAGGCTTGAGTTACACGCAGTCCTTGATAGCCGCACGGGTTGATGTTGTTGAATGGACTCAAGTCCATGTTCACATTAAACGACAGCCCATGATAACAGCACCCGTTTTTAATTTTGAGTCCGAGGGCTGCTACCTTCGCGCCATTCACATAAACTCCGGGGGCATCTTCTCGGCCTTCCGCCCTCACGCTGAAATTGGCGAGCAAATCAATAACGGCTTGCTCCATTAGCCGCACCAAATCGCGTACACCGATTTTCCAGCGACGCATATCCAGCAAACAATACGCGATGATTTGTCCGGGACCGTGATAGGTGATTTGTCCGCCGCGATCAATTTTCACCACCGGGATGAGAGTGCTGTGCAGCAGGTGTTCCGGTTTTCCCGCCAGACCTTGGGTGTAAACAGGCGGGTGTTGCAACAGCCAGATTTCGTCACGAGTTTCTGGTGTGCGTGCAGCAGTGAATTGCTTCATCGCGTCCCATGTGGGTTGATATTCAACTAGACCCAACGATTTAGTATGGGGTGTCATCCTTGTCCTAGCGGTAGGAGCGCGCACTTCGTGCGAACAAATCGCAATCGCGCGCAGGGCGCGCTCCTACATTGGTTGAGAGTTTAGTCAAAGCACCATGGTGACCATCGGGTGGTCGCACAAATCCTGATAGATCGCGTCGAGTTGCACGCGGGAAGTAGCGCGTATGGTGCAAGTGAGGCTGACATACTTCGCGGTTTTGCTGGCGCGCATTTCCATACTGGAGGCAAGAAAGCCAGGATCATGCTTGGTAACGACTTCCAGCACGGCTTGTGCGAAGCCTGATTGCTGCTTGCCAAATATCTTGAGTGGGAAGTCGCACGGATATTCGATCAAACTATCGGTGAGTTCTTTAACTGATGTAGATTTTTCTGGGGTGTCGCTCATGTGCGCATCACCTTCTGTTTGTACTCTTGATACAACTGATGCAGCGTGGCGAACATCGCACCCGGCGTGCTTGTGCCCACGGGTTTTCCATCCAGTTGTGTAATCGCTAACACCTCCTTCGTGGAGGAAGTGAGGAGCAACTCATCCGCAGTAAAAACTTCTACTGCCGCAATTTTTCTTACTTCATGCGGAATATCATTCGCCGCCGCAATTTCCAGAATCACATCGTAAGTGATACCGGGCAGCATCAGATTGTCTTTTGGGGGCGCGAGTAGTTTGCCATTCTTCACCACAAAGATGTTGCTCGCTGCCCCTTCGGTTAGCCATTGATTTTCGCGCAGTAAGATCGTTTCAGTGCAGCCCGAATCTACCGCCATTTGGCGCAGCAACACATTGGGTAGCAGCGAGATAGCTTTAATGTCACAACGCAGCCAACGGTTGTCTGTTGCGGTCACCGCACTTACCCCGCTTGTCAACAGGCTAGCGGCAGGTGTCGGTAAAGGACTGCTCATCATAAACACCGTGGGCGTAACGGGCGGATTGGGAAAGGCATGATCGCGTTTGGCAACCCCGCGCGTGATGTGCAGATACAGGTACTGGTCTTCGCTGCTATTGCGCGCTATAAGTTCGTTTACCAGCGTAACCCATTCGGCGTGGGTGTGCGGGTTGGGCAGACTGATGCCGTCCAAGCTGTTTTGCAGGCGTTGCAAGTGCTCACCGAGGCGAAATGCTTTGCGCGAATATACGGGAATCACCTCATACACACCGTCGCCAAAAATAAAACCGCGATCCAGCACGGAAATTTTTGCTTCCGCAATCGGCATGAACTGCCCGTTCAGAAAAATAGTCACGTGTATGGCTTACTGAAAAAACAGGCGAATGCTATCCCAGCCGCGCGAAAAAACATTTGCCAGCGAGATGTTTTCCAGCGCGACTAAAGAAAACTCCGCGTAAGACTTGCCAAGCAAAGTCAATTTAAGCATGCCCATTTTTTGTCCTCCATTGAGGGGCGCAAAAATAGGCTGGCTGGTTTCCAGTGTGGCCTTCAGTTCATTTTGCATGCCTTTGGGAATGGTCAGATACATGTCCTGCCGAAACCCAAGTTCGGCATGACTACTTGTGCCTTTCCAGACACGAATTTCCGCGACGGGTTGATTTTTTTCAAACAGGCGCACGGCTTCAAAGTTCTGGAATCCGTAATTGAGCAATTTTTGACTTTCCGTGGCACGTAAAGCTTCCGAGGTTGCACCAAAAATGACTGCAATCAAGCGATGATCCCCGCGTTTTGCCGAACCCACCAGGCAATATCCGGCACTTTCTGTATACCCCGTTTTCATGCCATCCGCATAGGGATCGAGCCACAGCAGCCTGTTGCGATTGGCTTGCGAGACCTTGTTGAAAGTGAACTCGCGTTGCGCAAACAGCGCGTAGTATTCGGGGAAATCGTGCACGATCGCGGCAGACAGCACGGCCAAATCTGCTGCGGTGCTGTAGTGCAGCTTATCTGGCAGGCCGGTAGGGTTGGTGAAATGGGTGTTAGTCATCCCCAGGCGGAGTGCTTCCTTGTTCATCATATCGACAAAGCCGATTTCGCTGCCCGCGATATTGAGTGCTAGCGTTATCGCAGCATCGTTGCCAGACTGAACAATCAGTCCGTGCAACAAATCATCGACGGTGACCGATTGTCCAGCCTCAAGCAACATGCGTGATTCGCCGGGTGTGATTTGAGCCGCTGCCAAGGGTACGGTCAAACTTTGTTCGCGGCTGAGCGTATCGTGTTTAAGCGCATCAAACGCAAGGTACGCCGTCATCAGCTTTGTCAGCGATGCCGGTGCCAAGCGAATATGTCCGTTTTGGCTGACGATAAATTGGCTGCTGTTGTAGTCGTACAATACGTAAGACTTGGCTTCCAGTAGTGGGGGTTGCGGTAAGGATGCTGCCTGTCCGACAGGTGTCAGCGTAAAAAGTGTGAGCAAACATACAAATAATCGTTTCATGCCCCAAATTATAAGGGCATTTCTAAAAATCCACATTTCATCCCAATTTTGGCGTTACGGATTCAAATTCCCACCATACTGGTTGAGTACCTTCAGCATGATTGATGCTTTGTCGAAAGTCTCCTGATATTCATTGGCACAAATTGAATCTGCGACGATACCGCCGCCCGCCCAACAGTGAATTTCACGGTTTGAATACACCATGGTGCGGATGGCGATATTGGTATCCATGTTGCCGTCAAAGCCGACGTATCCTATCGCCCCGCAATACACTCCGCGCCGATGCGGCTCCAGCTGTTCAATAATTTGCATGGCACGTTGCTTGGGTGCGCCGGTGATCGAGCCGCCGGGAAAACAATCGCGCAGCACATCCAGTGCGTCGCGTCCTGCTGCGAGCTGCCCCGTGACAGTGCTGACCAGATGATGGACGTTGGCAAAACTTTCTATCTCAAATAATTTGGGTGTGCGGACCGAACCCGTCACGCAGCTTTTCCCCAGGTCACTGCGCAGCAAATCAACGATCATCAAATTTTCCGCTCGGTCTTTGGGATGTCGACGCAACTCGTCGGCAAACTGTTTGTCTTGTTGGGCATCGCAGCCGCGCGGGCGAGTGCCTTTGATGGGCTTGGTTTCTACAATGCAGTTTTCCACGCGCAAAAATCGCTCTGGCGAGGCGCACAAAATCTGGGCATATGGCAAGTTTAGAAATGCCGAATAAGGGGCAGGACTCAGCTCGCGTAACTTCAAATAAGCGGCGAACGCATCCCCTTCCGCTTGCGCGCTAAAGCGTTGCGCCAAGTTAATTTGATAGCAGTCACCCGCCTGCAAGTATTGTTGCACTTGTTCAAACGCCTGCGCATAACGCTCGACAGTAAAGTTGGATGTGACGTTTCCTTGCACACGAAATGTGTCAGCAAGGAGTGTTTGCTTACTTTGCAGGCGAAGCAGGATTTTGGGCAACAATGCCGTTGTTTCAACATAACGCTGATGCGAAACCAGACTTGCCCGGCACAGGTGATGATCTACCACCAATGCCCAGTCATACAAGCCAACCGCCATGTCAGGCAGGCATTCCGTATCGAATGAGCTATTGGGCAGGCTAACCATACAACGCGACAGGTCATAACTCCAATAGCCCAACGCGCCGCCTGCAAAAGGGATATTTGCAATGGAAGAAACGGGCTTGCCCAACTCTGCGCGCAGCCATTCAAAAGGATCGGTGCGTACATCATTCGCTTGTAGTGCCACGGTTTGATAAGGCGCGGCGGTGAGAAT
>CAZSPN010000021.1:12032-13255 GCA_964608835.1 uncultured Gallionella sp. | reverse complement strand
GCCACTATCCAGCCACACCGCCCACGGCAAATCTGCCAGCGCGGCGTAATAGCCGGTAGCGTCAGTTTGATAGGGAAGGGATACGCAATAGAAGCTCATCTGCTGTGGGATAATGCCAGTACGTTATGATTTTTCTGGAAACCGCTATGACCACCATCGTTGCAGTTAGAAAAAACGGTTTCGCCGCGATTGCCGCCGATACCTTGACCACATTTGGCAATACACGTCTGCCCGCGCACCTGGATGCTTCTCATGACAAGATTCTGCATATCGGCAACAGCTACGTCGGGATTTGCGGCAGTGCGGCTCACCATTTGGTATTGGCGAATTTGTTCGCCAAAATGACCGAGGTGAAGCTTAACAGCAAGGCAGAAATTTTTGAAACATTTCGCAAGCTGCACCCGATTTTGAAAGAGGAATGTTTCCTCAATCCGAAAGAAGATGAAGAAGATCCCTACGAATCCAGCCAGATCACGGCTCTGATAGCCAATACCCACGGCATCTTTGGTGTGTACTCCATGCGGGAAGTGTTCGAATACACCCAGTATTGGGCGATCGGTTCGGGACACGAGTTCGCGCTGGGAGCCTTCCATCACGCCTACACTCATCACGATACGGCGGCAGATATTGCCAGAGCTGGCGTAGAAGCGGGCATCGCACTGGATAAAAACAGTGGCACACCGATTACGCTGTATCACGTGGCACTGCAAAATTAAGATGGGGAAATTCAGGGGGCAGAACACCAATCGCAAACTGTAGCGTTTGCAATGTATTGAAAAGAAAAAACGCACTAACTCTGCGTTAGTGATAAAAGGCGCACGCACCCATTAGTGCGCCAAAACACGAGTCGCTGTGGTCAGCCCCGTACTACCTGCGCCTCCGAGGCTTGCACCACAGCAAAGCCAGACCCGATTAGTTCGGCTTGCCAATCCCCGGAGTAGGAAAAGGCCATGTGGCTGCCGGACGCATCGGAGCAGAAGCAGGCATTGCAGGCTTGGAAACCACTGCTGCAGGCTTCGCCGCTGGCTTTGCTACCGCTTTTTTAACTGCGGGCTTTTTCGCAGCGACTTTTTTAGCGGCGGGTTTCTTTGCTACCGCTTTTTTAGCCGCCGGCTTAGCTGCTGCCTTTTTTGCCGCTGGTTTTTTTGCTACGGCTTTTTTAGCTGCTGGCTTAGCTGCTGCCTTTTTTGCCGCTGGTTTTTTTGCTACGGCTTTTTTAGCTG
>CAZSPN010000021.1:6815-11932 GCA_964608835.1 uncultured Gallionella sp. | reverse complement strand
CTGGCTTAGCTGCTACCTTTTTTGCCGCTGGTTTTTTTGCTACGGCTTTTTTAGCTGCCGGCTTTGCTGCTGCCTTTTTTGCCGCCGGTTTTGCTTTCTTTGCTGCTGCCATTTCAATTCTCCTTCAATAATGAAAGTTATAAAAATACAACACCTACGGTACTACACCCCCAGCCCGCACTCAGCTTCAAGTGCGACCCAAAGCCCTCACCCGCAGAATAAAGAGTTTGCGCGAATAACCCCACCGTATGACGATGAGGTTATTCGCTACGCCTCTCCCCTACACTCTGCTTTGCCTGACTAGTCCCAAGACAATGCGCCGCCGGTTTGATATTCGGTGACGCGGGTTTCAAAAAAGTTTTTCTCTTTTTTCAGATCTATCATTTCCGCCATCCAGGGGAATGGATTGGTCGCGCCCTGATACAGCACATCAATGCCGATTTGCTGGCAGCGACGATTGGCAATAAATCTTAAGTACTCTTTGAACATGGAGGCATTGAGACCCAGTACGCCGCGTGGCAAGGTGTCTTCCGCATAGGCATATTCAAGTTCTACGCCTTTTTGTAATAAGCCGCGAATCTCTTCGCGGAACTCCAGTGTCCACAAGTGTGGATTTTCCATCTTGATTTGATTGATAACATCCACACCAAAATTCAGGTGCATGGATTCATCGCGCAAAATATATTGATACTGTTCCGCCGCGCCCGTCATTTTGTTTTGACGACCCAAGGCAAGAATTTGTACAAAGCCCACATAGAAAAACAATCCTTCCATGATGCAGGCGAACACGATCAGGCTGCGCAACAGCTGGCGATCCGACTCCGGCGTACCCGTTTTGAATGCGGGGTTGGTCAAGGTGTCGATGAACGGTAGCAAAAACTCATCTTTCGCACGTATGCTCGGCACTTCGTGATACATGTTGAAAATCTCACCCTCATCCAAACCCAAACTTTCCACAATGTACTGGTAGGCGTGAGTGTGAATTGCTTCTTCAAAAGCCTGACGCAGCAGGTATTGGCGGCATTCCGGATTGCTAATGTGGCGGTATGTACCCAGCACGATGTTGTTCGCCGCCAAACTGTCCGCAGTGGTAAAGAAGCCAAGATTGCGTTTTATCAGATGGCGCTCGTCGGCTGAAAGCTGGTCGCTTTTCCATAACGCTATATCGGCAGTCATGTTTACTTCTTGAGGCATCCAGTGATTGGCGCACGCTGCCAAATATTTTTCCCACGCCCATTTGTATTTGAAAGGTACGAGCTGATTCACATCGGCATTACAATTGATGATACGTTTGTCTTCCACGCGAATACGCCCTGTTGATGCCTTAGCGTTGCTGGCAGCAGACCCCGCTGTTTTAACCACATTCATGGGCATATTAGTTGCGTCATCAAATGATGATGTGTCCAACATGCCTAATGGCATGACAGTAGATTTAATATTTTCTTCAAAAGTCAGCATATTTTTTCCTTTACTAGTTAGCAGTCAATAGTCGCTAGTTAGAGCCGCTCTTAAATAACCGGCGGTAACGACTTTCTACTACCGACACCTACTGGCAAGCCTCACATTCAGGGTTATCAATCGAGCAAAACTGGGTTTCTTCAACCACACCACTAGTCGTTGGGACGGCATTCAACGCGCCCGCCCGCCCGGTGGATTTTTCAGCAGAAGTTGCCCCCAAAGTACGCAAATAATAAGTGGTCTTTAACCCTCGCACCCATGCCAGCTTGTAAGTTTCATCCAGTTTGCGACCTGATACCCCGGCCATGTAGATGTTCAGGGATTGCGCCTGGTCTATCCATTTTTGGCGGCGCGATGCAGCTTCAATCAGCCAAGCGGGATCGACTTCAAAAGCGGTCGCGTAAAGGTTGCGAAGCTCGGCGGGAATACGATCAATTTTGGCGAGGCTGCCGTCGAAATAATTCAGATCGGCAATCATCACCTCATCCCACAAGCCCAGTTGTTTCAAATCTGCCACCAGATGCTCGTTGATAACGGTAAATTCACCGGACAAATTGGATTTTACAAAAATGTTTTGATAGGTGGGTTCGATGCAGGCAGATACACCGATAATGTTGGAAATGGTCGCTGTTGGGGCTATGGCGATGCAATTGGAATTGCGCATACCGTGCTGTTTGATACGCGCACGTAACACATCCCAATCCATTCCGGACGACATATCAACCTCAACATAGCCGCCTCGTTCTTGACGCAACAACTCCAGCGAATCTTGCGGCAATATCCCACGATCCCACAAGCTGCCGCGATAAGTAGCATAACGACCGCGCTCTTCAGCCAGCTCTGTGGATGCCCAATAAGCGTAATAGCACACCGCCTCCATCGAGCGATCCGCAAACTCGATTGCCTCTTGAGAGGCATACGGAATACGCAAGTCATGCAGGCAGTCTTGAAACCCCATGATGCCTAGACCGACTGGGCGATGCTTGAAATTGGCATTGCGCGCTTTATCGACCGCGTAGTAATTGATGTCCACGACGTTGTCCAGCATGCGCATCGCAGTCGTGATAGTGCGGCGCAATTTGGCGTGGTCGATTTGCCCCGCTTTTTCATGGCCTTTGGGGAATAGATGTGCGGCGAGATTCACCGAACCCAAGTTACACACTGCGATTTCGTTGTCATTGGTGTTCAGCGTGATTTCTGTACACAGATTGGAGCTATGCACCACGCCGACATGCTGCTGTGGCGAACGGATATTGCAAGGGTCCTTGAAAGTGATCCACGGATGTCCGGTTTCAAACAACATAGTCAGCATCTTGCGCCACAAGCTGGCGGCAGAAATCTTCTTGAATAATTTGAGTTCACCGCTTGCGGCTTTTGCTTCATAAGCGGTGTATGCGCGCTCAAAGTCCGCGCCGAACTTATCGTGCAAATCGGGAACATCGGACGGCGAGAACAACATCCAATCGCCACCCTCCATGACACGCTTCATAAACAAATCCGGAATCCAATTGGCGGTGTTCATATCGTGGGTGCGGCGGCGGTCATCCCCCGTGTTCTTGCGCAAATCCAGAAATTCCTCAATGTCCAGATGCCATGTTTCCAGATAGGCGCACACCGCACCTTTACGCTTGCCGCCCTGATTGACTGCAACCGCCGTGTCATTCACCACTTTCAAAAACGGCACAACGCCTTGTGACTGCCCATTAGTACCCTTGATGTGCGCGCCGAGTGCACGCACGGGAGTCCAGTCATTGCCCAATCCGCCCGCGTATTTTGCCAATAGCGCGTTCTCCTTGATCGCATCATAAATACCGTGCAGATCATCGGAGACCGTAGTCAAGTAACATGAAGAGAGCTGCGAACGCTGCGTACCCGAATTAAACAGGGTGGGTGTGGAGCTCATAAAATCAAAACTCGATAATAATTTATAGAACTCAACTGCGCGCGCTTCGCGGTCAATCTCATTCAACGCCAGCCCCATCGCCACGCGCATGAAAAATGCCTGAGGCAATTCGATGCGCTTGTGTTCCACATGTAGGAAATAACGGTCATACAAGGTCTGCAAACCGAGATAACCAAACTGCAAATCGCGCTGAACATCCAGCTCTTTGGCCAGCCGCTTCAAATTGAACTGACCCAGCTTTTCATCCAACAAGCCCGCTTTGATCCCCGTCTTGATAAATTTGGGAAAGTACTCCGCATAACGTGTCGCCATGTCATTTTGCGATACCTCCTCACCCAGCACTTCGCCGCATATATTGTTCAGCAGCAGGCGAGCGGTCACAAAATTGTAGGCGGGCTCTTTTTCGATCAGGGAGCGCGCCGATAACACCAGGCACTTGCGAACTTCATGGCGCGCCACGCCATCGTACAAATCCTTGAGTGTTAATTTGATGACGGCATTAACATCCACCATCTCGCCCAAACCAACACACGCTGCCTGTACCGTTGCGGTAAGGTGATCCAGATCGAGCGGACGTGACACGCCATCTTCATCCGTGACATTGATGACATGTACCTGCTCTTTGGTTTTTGCCTTGGCTCGGGAACGGGCACGCTCTTCACGATACAACACATAGGTGCGCGCAACATCATGCTCACCCGAACGCATCAAGCCCAACTCAACCTGATCCTGAATGTCCTCAATGTGCATTGTGCCGCCATGCGGCTGACGACGCACCAACGCCGACACCACTCCTTGCGTCAACTGATCGACCAACTCGCGCACGCGAGCGGAGGCGGCACCCTGGCCACCGCTCACCGCGATAAACGCTTTGGTCAAAGCAATGGAAATTTTTTCCGGTGCGAACACCACCACCGAGCCATTGCGGCGGATAACTTTGTATTGATCGTAAGGATTGGAGGGTGCGACGGAAGAAGGGGTTGATTCAGGAACGTTGCCGATAGGTGCTGTGTGGGTTGGCGCGCTATCTTTAACTGCATGCAGCATAAATTAACTCCTGAGAATTTGGTTTAACGTAAAATCTACAACCACTATATCTAGTACTTTTTCTCGGTGGCGGAGCTAATTGTAGTAGCTCGAAAAAAATTTGCAAGCGATAAATGACCTAATTTGAAAAATTACCGCACTGCTGCGGTACGGTATTTTCACAATTACTGAAACCGCTTGGTGAGAGTGAGGAAGTGGGTCGTTACAAACCTAAATTCAGACTTACGAGGTAGCGCCCCCAATCGAAACAAGGGCCGGGATCGGTCTTGCGTAACGGTGCAATATCACTGTGTCCGGCGATGCTGCCGACGGGGTAGGTTGCGCGTATCGCCCGCGTCAGCGCGGTAAGTGCGCTGTATTGTGCATCGGTGAACGGCACGGTATCCGTCCCCTCAAGTTCGATGCCTATCGAGAAGTCATTGCAGCGCGGACAATCCTGCCAGCACGATTCGCCCGCGTGCCAAGCCCTTTTCAGGCAGGAAACAAACTGAATGATCTGCCCGTCGCGCTGTACAAAAAAATGCGCTGACACTTTGGCGTTTGCTATGGTTGCATAGTAGGGGTGTTCATTCGCGTCCAGAGTATTGGTGAACAACTGCCGCACCCCTTCTCCGCCAAATTCGTCGGGTGGCAAGCTGATGTTGTGTATCACCAATAGTTTGATATTCCCGGCGGGACGGTCATCGCAATTGGGCGAGGGGATATAGAC
>CAZSPN010000021.1:0-6805 GCA_964608835.1 uncultured Gallionella sp. | reverse complement strand
CGTTCAGAAAACCCTGCGCGTCAATCTTCATCGTTGATCTCGCCCGGTGCTTTAATGCCGAGTCGTTCCATGCGGTAGCGCATCGTTCTGAATGTAAGCCCCAGTAACTTGGCAGCTTCGGTACGATTAAAGTTGGTTTGATCCAGCGCCTCTTCCAAGGCCTGCTTTTCGATCTTGTCCAAGTAATCAGGTAGTGGATATTTGCCCGTAATCGAGGTTTTGTCCACCTGAGTGTGTCCCACCGGCATCAACATCAAATCCATCGCTTCAATCACACCATCCATGCACAGCGTTAACGCCCGCTCGATCGCATTTTCCAACTCGCGCACATTGCCCGGAAAGCTGTAACTTTTCAACGCCTGCATGGCTTGGTCTGAAAAATGTGCCGGCGATTCCCCGCGCAGGCGATCCAGAACCTGTTGCGCAATCATTGGGATGTCATCGCGCATTTCACGCAAGGCGGGCATCTGAATTGGAATCACATTCAGGCGAAAATACAAATCTTGGCGGAACAAATTCTGGCGCACACGCTCCGCCAAATCATAATGGGTTGCGCTGATAATACGCACATCAACGGCTTCCTCGCTCGTTGCGCCTATTTTGCGTACCTTTTTTTCCTGTATCGCACGAAGCAATTTGACTTGCATCGCCAGGGGCAAATCGGCCACCTCATCCAAGAATAACGTACCGCCGTGCGCGGCGTGAAAAAAGCCATCGCGGTCTTTGTCGGCTCCCGTAAACGCCCCTTTTTTGTAGCCAAAAAATTCGTTTTCAACCAGGGTGGATGGAATCGCGCCGCAGTTCACCGCAATAAAGGGTTTGTTGCGCCGTGCACCGCTTTGCGCAATAAGCCGCGCAGCCACTTCTTTCCCGCTACCCGATTCGCCGGTGATATGCACCGATGCTTCGCTGCGTGCCACACGCGCTATCAGGTCGCGGGCTTTTTGCATCGCGGGAGACTGCCCGATCAGCACTTTTTCGCCTGCGGCCTCACCCTGAATTTGCTGCGGTAAATTCAACGCGGACTTGATTAGCACGCGCAGCTGAGCCAATGAAACAGGTTTGGATAAATAATCAAATGCACCCTCTTTAAGCGCGGCAATGGCATTTTCCATGTTGCCGTGCGCGGTAATCACGGCGCAGGGAATATCCAGATTGTGCTGCGTAATATGCTGGACAACTTGTAAGCCATCACCATCGGGCAAGCGCATATCCGTCAAGCACAAGTGATAGCTTTGTGTCTGTAATTTCTTGAGTGCTCCTTGAACCGTGTCGGCGGTATCCACCTCCAGACCCATTTTGCGTATGGCCATTTCCAGCATGTCGAGAATATCCCGCTCATCGTCCACCAATAACACGCGGGCAGCATGCACCGAATAGCTACTTGTCATATTTTCTTCTTGCACCATAACGATCTAGTCCCCTAAAAAATATCTGGAAGCACGCACCCCGCTGTCCGTCACGGTATTCTAGCCTCGCGCCATTTGCCTCGCACAACTCTTTGGCGACATATAAGCCCAATCCGGTACCCTCCGCAGTCGTGGTAAAAAACGGCTCAAATAATTTGCTTTGCTGTTCGGCAGCCACACCCGGCCCATCATCTTGCACCGCCAATGACAATTGGTCGTTCAGTATTGCCATTTTCAACACCACGCTCTCCGGAGACTTGCTGCAATAGCGTAGTGCATTGCGGCACAAATTCCATACCACTTGGTGAAAATGCCCCACATCAAAGGGGATTTTCACGTCGGGCATTGCCGACAACGCAACAATATCGGGGCTAATGCGCTCAGCCGCATTAAATTCGTCAATCAAAATATGCAGCTTTTCCGCCAGATCAAACAACTCAGGTTGAGCCCGATCACGCTTGTTCAACTGCATCACATCTTCCACAATTTGATTGATGCGATGCGTGTTGTCCAAAACAATTTTTAAAAGTTTTTGCTGGCTTTCATTCGCCGATTCTTCTTGCATGAGCTCCGTTGCATAGCTGATTGACGATAAAGGATTGCGCACTTCATGTGCGATATTTGCGGTCAATCTCCCCAAAGCCGCCAATTTGATTTGCTGTGCTTCGGCTTTGACTCGCTGCATATCTTCCAGAAAAATAACCGTTCCGCTGCTTCCCTCACTCTGGTCAATTGCCACAAAACGTAACCTCGCCTGCACACCCGCATCCAGCGGTTGAGTGCTTCGGCTGGCATGGCCGGTTTGTTTCCATACGGCATATTGCCCAAACAACATCGGAAACGTTTCCGCCAAATGACTGCCCTGGTTGAATACCTTATGCAACAAGCGTTCCGCGCAGGTATTCATCTGCGTTATCTTGCCCTCGCCGTCCACCACCACCACGCCATCGTGCATGTCGCGCATCACCAGACGACTCGCCTCATACATGCTGAACAAATCGCGTCCGCGCCGTTGCGCCAATTCTTGGCTATCAACCGCATATTGTGCCAACGCATGTGTTAGCCCTGCCACGGCGAAATAAGCTCCGCACAGCAAGCCCACTTGAAGAAATTGCGAAATGTCCGCGTCGGCATAAACTATCGCGTAAGCGTGAGACAGCAACATGGCCAGACTTGCCAACGCCGCAAAAAATAAAGTATTCGTGCCGCGACTGATAATACTGGCTGCGGCCAGCGAAACCAATAGCAGCAGTCCAATGTTGCTGCGCGTGCCTCCGCTCATGTAGGAAAGCACAGTGAGGCCGACAATATCGCTGCCCATTTGAATCGCCAATTGCCAAGTAAAACGCGGCCAACGCAATTGCAGCGGGATAAAAGACAGCAGCACTGCCAGCGCATAAATCAGGCTCGTAATAAAAAACCATTTCCAGCTGCGCACACCCAGAGACAGCTCCGAGCTAAAGACCACACCAAATGCAACCAGCAGCACCGCCAGCGTTAACCGGTAATAAGAGAAGTAATACAGAGAACGCCAAAAATCGGCGGCATGGTGAGTTTCGGCGGGCTGATCAGTGCTGGGCTTCACAGATGCTTTCTTATCGGTTGGCTGGGCAATTTATGGGCGGAACGCATCGCGGTGTGCGGCACTACAAAAATAATTTTCCTCCGACAAAATGCTTTCACTTTTGGGCAAATGCACGCCGCAGTGCGCACAACGCACCATGTCTTCAGCAGCACTCTGGATGGGGGGCTGGTCTTGTTGTGCAACCTTTTTGCGGTACGACCTGACCAGCAAAACAATCGCCACGACAATGACAATCAAGAAAATTAAACGACTCATCTTATCCTCGCTTCCTGTTTATACAAGGGCTCCATTGGGAATAGCTCCTACAAAACCCTCTCCTGATTGTCGATGGATGAACTATACCCGAACTCAACATCCACACACCGTACAACCCGCATCCTTGCTTACCGTGCTGCGCTGCATGGTCATATCCAGCGCGTTGCATACCAGCAACTTGCCACTCAATCCCCGCTCAATCCCTGCCAACAATTTAAGTGCCTCGGCTGCCTGTAAAGTACCGATGATGCCAACCAAGGGCGAAAATACGCCCGTTGTGGCACAACGCAGCTCTGCGGCAGTTGTATCTTCGGGGAATAGGCAGTTATAGCAAGGCGTGTCATCACGGCGAAAATCGAATACCGCCACCTGTCCGTCAAATTGAATCGCCGCCCCCGACACCAGCGGCTTGCGATGCGTCAAACATGTACGGTTCACCGCATAGCGCGTGGCAAAATTATCGCTGCAATCCAGCACCACATCAGCTTTGGCCACTAAGTCATTCAATTGCGCGGCATCTGCACGAACAGCCAGTGCGACGCATTCCACTTCCGGATTCACCTCGCGTAACGCCGCCTGTGCGGAAGCTACCTTGGATTGCCCGACGGCTGACGTGCGGTGAATAATCTGCCGCTGCAAATTGCTCAACTCCACCTTGTCGTCATCGCATAGCGTCAACTGACCAATACCGCTGGCAGCCAGATACAACGCGGCGGGCGAACCCAGCCCGCCCAGCCCGATGATCAGCACGTTGGAATTCAGCCAGGCTTGCTGACCCTCGATACCGATTTCTTTAAGCAAAATGTGGCGGCTATAACGCAGCAGTTGTTGATCGTTCATTGTGAATAGCTCAAATAATAATGTGCGCAAGAATAGCCGAATGCCACGCAAATAAAAACGGGCATCCGAAGATGCCCGTTAGTTTTACGTCAAACTACCAGCGATCTGTTGATCGCGGATAATTAGAACGCGTGCTTCAAGCCAACAGAAACAGTTGATGGATCGGCTGTTACACCTTGCGCTGTTATTTTGTTGTACAAAGCATACACGGTGGTACGCTTGCTCATGCCGTGGTCATAGCCCAGTGACACTTGTTTTGTTTCGTCACCATTCTTGCCAAAGCCAGCAGTATCGCTTTCACCGTGCTTGCCGTAAGCCAATTTAACCGCATCAGTGTCGCTCAAGCTGTACTTGCCACCGATTTGCCAGTTGGTCCCGGTCGTGTCACCAGTAGCAGCCGCAATTTTGTCAGTGAACTTTTCAACTACTAAGTTCACGGCGATCGCATCCATAGTGTAACCGCCACCCAATTTGAACGCTTTAACTTCATCATCCGCTGCTGCTGGCAATGACGCTGCCAAATCACCCACATCGCCAAACTTGACCGACTGGTAAGCCAATGTAGCATAAATACCACCTTGGGTGTACATACCTGCCAAAGACAGAGCCGTACCCTTCTTGGAAGCATTACCAGCACCTTCAGCACCAAACTCACTGGCAGCTGCGATGGTCAAGCCACTTAGGGATGGGCTGATATAAGCAATCACGTTGTCCAGACGGACATCGTGACCACTCATGATATTGTTGCGATTATCCGCAACGCCATCGGCGAATAAATCCAAGCTACGAGTAGAGATTTTGTAAGGCGTGTCATGACGGCCAAACAATACCGTACCCATGTCGGCAGAAGATAAGCCGATGAAGGTGTTACGGTCAAACATCCGAGAATTGCCGTTAGTGGCAGTGGTAGTTGAGTCATGTGTGCCATCATCCAGATTGACTTCTTTTTCCAATTGGAACATAGCCGTCAAGCCGCTGCCCAGATCTTCCGAGCCCTTAACACCAACGCGTGAAGCGTTGCTCACCAGATTGTTGCTGGAACCGCTTGGGTTAGCACCATCGTTAACCACGTCAACAGACAGGTTAGCTTGGCCGTACAGAACTACGTTACCCACTGAATCAGCCATTGCAACAGCCGGTGCTGTCAAAGCTGAAGCGATAGCCAGAGCGATAATTTTCTTTTGCATGTAAAACTCCTTATTAAGTTTTCGAATATCAATAGCACAAGCTATCGACTGATTGAAAATCCCTAATGTTTCAGAGAATTCAAGATGCGCATTATCCATAGCTGAAACAAGCAGGCAAATAAATGCGGGATTTGTGTTGCTTTTTTGCAACAGGGTGACTTTAAAGCCAGCGAACGACACCACCGCCTCCGTCCAGCCGACAATGATAGAATTCCGCCATGCTTAACGACCGTGCACAATTGCTGCTCAAAACCTTGGTGGAACGCTATATCAGCGATGGACAGCCGGTTGGCTCGCGCGCGTTATTGCAGCATTCCGGCCTGGACATCAGTTCGGCGACCATCCGCAACGTGATGGCTGACTTGGAGGAAATCGGCTTGGTCAGCAGCCCGCATACCTCCGCAGGGCGTATCCCTACCGGCCTGGCTTACCGCCTGTTTGTGGACACCATGCTGGTCACCAAACCCTTGGATAGCGCGAGCCTCCAACAAATGGAACACCAGTTACAGCCCGACAACCCATCTCGGTTGATCGCGCAAGCATCCAATATGCTCTCTGAATTGACGCAATTCACAGGGGTTGTCGCCACAGCCAAACGCAGCGCCCTCACGGTTCGCCAGATCGAATTTTTGCGCTTGGGCGAAAAACGCGTACTGCTGATTATCGTCATGCCGGACGGCGAAGTGGAAAACCGCGTGCTGCTGATGGAGCGTGATTACACGCAATCACAACTCACTGAAGCGGGAAATTTTCTCAACCAGCACTATATCGGTTGCAGCTTCTCGCAAATTCGTGATCGGCTGCGCGGTGAGTTGCAACAATTACATCAAGACATGAGTGCATTGATGTCTGCCGCTCTTGCCGCAGGCGATGCAGCAGAAGCCAAGCAAGGCGAAGATTACGTTATCAGCGGGGAGCGCAACCTGCTCAACGTGGAAGATTTTTCCACTGATATGAATCGCTTGCGCGGGCTTTTCAATCTGTTCGAGCAAAAAACCGAGTTGCTGCAACTGCTCGATGCCAGCCGCAGAGGGCAGGGCATACACATCTTTATCGGCAGCGAATCCGGCCTGGCATCGCTCAATGATTGCAGCGTTATCACCGCGCCTTACTCGGCGGATGGCAACGTCGTCGGCACACTGGCAGTGGTCGGTCCCAAGCGCATGGACTATGAGCGCGTCATCCCTATCGTCGATATTACAGCGCGGCTGCTGGGCAACGCGCTGTCGCAGCATTGAAATCAACCCCCTTCAGTTCGTTGGGAACAACACCTCTATGTAAGAGTGAGTCTTGCAGCGTGTGTTGTCGGGGCAGAAGCCCCATACAACCACAGCGTACTCCTTGCGAGTGCTCGCGAAATAAATTATCAGTTCGCCCTGAGCTTGTCGAAGGGTCGCGAGCAGGGCTCGCTCCTACGCGGGGTTTAGACATCATGTATTGACCTACCGCACCCAAGCGACGCGGATTAAGCTTGAGGGGACCTCTAATAATTGATTTTCCACATGCGAGAAACGATGCATGAGTAATAT
>CAZSPN010000020.1:37052-45349 GCA_964608835.1 uncultured Gallionella sp. | reverse complement strand
TTTGGTCAAAATCAACGCCAACATCGGCAATTCCGCGCTGGGGTCGAGCATCCAAGAAGAAGTGGAAAAAATGACGTGGTCGATTCATTGGGGCGGCGACACGGTGATGGATTTATCCACGGGCAAACACATTCACGAAACCCGCGAATGGATTATCCGCAATTCCCCCGTGCCGATTGGCACAGTGCCGATTTACCAAGCCTTAGAAAAAGTAAACGGCAAAGCCGAAGACCTGACGTGGGAAATTTTCCGCGACACGCTGATTGAGCAAGCCGAGCAAGGTGTGGATTACTTTACGATTCACGCGGGCGTGCTGCTGCGCTATGTGCCGATGACCGCCAATCGCTTGACGGGCATCGTGTCGCGGGGCGGCTCGATTATGGCGAAATGGTGTTTGGCGCATCATAAAGAAAACTTCCTCTACACCCATTTTGAGGAAATTTGCCAGATTATGAAGGCGTATGACGTGACGTTCAGCCTCGGCGACGGTTTGCGCCCAGGGTCAATTTACGATGCGAATGACGAAGCGCAACTCGGCGAATTGAAAACGCTGGGCGAATTGACCGAAATCGCGTGGAAACACGATGTGCAAGTGATGATCGAAGGCCCTGGTCATGTGCCGATGCAGATGATTAAAGAAAACATGGACTTGCAACTCAAATGGTGTCACGGCGCGCCGTTCTACACCTTAGGCCCGCTGACCATGGACATCGCCCCTGGCTACGACCACATCACCTCGGCAATTGGCGCGGCGATGATCGGCTGGTTCGGCACGGCAATGTTGTGCTATGTGACTCCCAAAGAACATCTGGGCTTGCCGAATAAAGACGACGTGAAGGAAGGCATCATCACCTACAAAATCGCGGCGCACGCGGCGGACTTGGCAAAAGGTCACCCAGGGGCGCAAATCCGTGACAACGCCTTGTCCAAGGCGCGCTTTGAATTCCGTTGGGACGACCAATTCAACTTAGGACTCGACCCCGACCGCGCCAAGAGCTTCCACGACGAAACCCTACCCAAAGAATCCGCCAAGGTCGCGCATTTTTGCTCCATGTGCGGCCCGCATTTCTGTTCGATGAAAATCTCGCAGGACGTGCGTGATTTCGCGGCGAAGGAAGGCTTGTCGGAAGATATGGCTTTGGAAAAAGGCATGCAAGTGAAGTCGGAGGAGTTTGTGAAGCAGGGTGCCGAGGTCTATCTCAAGGCCTGAATCCAACACGCATCCAGTGTTGCTGGCATGTTATGATTTCTTATCTTCAACAAGCGGTTATAGATGCCTAGCCTACTCACATGCGACTAACGCCATCTCAACAAGAGACAATCAAAATCACCGTAGATCGCGTGCTGGGTACGGGCAACCGTGTCTGGTTGTTTGGCTCGCGGGTCGATGATGATTTGCGTGGCGGAGATATAGACCTGCTGGTCGAAACCGAAGCGAAATTTCCCAATCGCGCCAAAGTGATTTGCAGCCTGTATGGCGCGCTGATCCTTGCCTTGGGCGACCGAAAACTGGATGTCCTGCTAAAAGACGGGCGCACGGACAACACACCCATCTTCGGCATCGCCAAACGCACGGGAGTGCTGCTGTGAGCATCGCTTACCTGCCGGAACATGCGGAGAACGCCCTGCTGGCACTGAATTTGGCAGAGAAAGAAGTTGCCCATCTCGCCTATACCCACCGCACACTTTTTGCTCAACCTATCGACCTGGCGTGGGTACGTGCACTCGCGCAGCGTGAAGACCTCGCAGAAAAAATTGATGCTTTCGTGAGCCGGTTTGGCAGACTGCAAGATCACATCGGCGAAAAACTTATTCCGCGATTTGTCACCCTTCTGGGCGGCATTCCCCAATCCCTGCTTGATAACCTTGCTTATGCCGAAAAAATCGGATGGATGGAAAGTGCCGAGTCATTCGTAAGCGCAAGAAAACTCCGCAACCTCCTCGTTCACGAATACATGGCAGAAGCCGAATTGTTTCTGGAAGCAATGTTTGCCGCAAACGAAGCAACGCAGATGCTAGTTGATGCCGTCGCCAAAATTAGGCAACAAACCGACGCGCTTGGCTTGCCAACAAAATAACCATCACTTGACGCAACACATGGATTGGATTCACCCAATGGACGGGAAACTATTTTCGCAAGACTTTCTGCTCGACGAAAATCAGACGTGCGTGATTTCGCGACGAAGGATGGCTTGCAAGTGAAGTCGGAGGAGTTTGTGAAGCAGGGTACCGAGGTCTATCACAAGGCTTAATATATGGCCACAGACATAGACTGGACTCAAAACGAAGTTGAGGCGACCGTCGCAGATTATCTGCATATGCTCACGCTCGAACTTTCAGGACAGTCCTATAACAAATCTGCCCATCGCCGCACATTGTTACTCAAGCTTAATAACCGATCCGAAGCTGCCATTGAACTCAAGCACCAAAACATCAGCGCAATTCTTCTGGATTTCGGCTTTCCTTGGATAACTGGCTACAAACCACGAGGACACTTTCAATCATTATTGCGAAACGTCGTAGAAGCGCAACTCACTCTAAATAAGTTAATTGACGAAGCGGCACTAACGGCTGCGTCCTCCCCTGCGGCGGCACCATTACTAGATAACTTTAACAACATTCTTGTTGAGGCTCCCAAACTTTCCACCGAAGCACACGAACCTACTCCTTCACCATATCTTTCAGTTCCAAAAAAACGAGATTACTTAGAGCGTGAGGCTAGAAATATCTCTTTAGGTAAAGCTGGAGAAGAATTTATCCTGAGCTTTGAGCATTTCCGCCTTTTCAACTTGGGCCAAAAGAAACTCGCAGACCAAATCGAGCATGTTTCTGTAAGCAAAGGCGATGGACTAGGCTTTGACATTCTTTCCTTCGACCCGGATGGGCGAGAAAGATATATCGAAGTAAAAACTACTGCGTTTGCAAAAGAAACGCCATTTTTCATAAGTCGCGGTGAAATTCAGTTCGCCAAAAACCATGAAGGTCAATTTCACCTTTACAGGCTTTATGAATTCCGGAAATCTCCTAAACTTTTTGATTTGGTTGGCTCAGTTGAAAAGCACTGCCAAATAAATCCAATCAGTTTTGTTTGTGAGTTTTCATAAATTGAATTATTACCTCTACCCCCTCCATTCTTTCACCTCACTTTCAATCACTTGGCTTGATTAAAACTGAACTGTGATGCAAACCTTGATACTTCAACTTAGTGCTGTGCAGAGGCTTACGACATCCCTAAAAGTGCCGCAATTTTCACACGAACTTCATCCAATTCTCCAATAGCGGCATTGCCTTTCGACTCTGTGCCTTCCGGCGCGTATCGGGTTGCAGTGGGCAGAAGTGCCGCTTCGATTTGCTGAATAAAGATGCTCAAAATTTTCTGCCTAAAATTATTCGTAACTATTTATCGAATCTCATCTACCAGCTCTGGGTGCTTATCCAAAATCCGAAACAGATTGACCACTGCCGCGACGGGTTTGGACTTGCCGTGTTCATAGCGGGTAAAGGCATTCACTCCGCCGCCCGCAATGACGGCGGCTTCTTTTTGCGATAGCTTTAGTTTTTTGCGAATGCGCGCCAGTTCTGCCGATTCTTGCTTGTCTATGGATTCGCGAAATTGCTCGACTGCCGCCGCATAGCGTTTCCCTTCACCCCGCGCAAATTCGCTTTCGCCACAGGCGGGGCAATGCCAGCCGTCCACGGCGGATACGGTGATTTGTTTGCCACGGTACTCGACTACTTTGTCTTGTTTGCCGCGCACCATGTCTGCTTTTTCGCAATTCAGGCATAAGTGTTTCATTTCATTTCTCCTTAAATTGAATAACGACACTTCCGTTTTCGCGGAACGTGAGCTTGATGTAAGCCTGCAAGCCTGACTTGAGTTTCGCGTGATACACATCTTGCCAAATACGGTGGTCGGCATACGTGGTCATGTCTTATAAAAATTTGGTTGCCGTAGCGCCAGCACAACGGCAACAGCCTCGTCGGAACTCAACCCCAAATCCCACGCGCCATGCAAAGCGGTCCGGGTAAAAGCATCGACCCCGCTGGCGGCGACTATAGCCAACACATCGGTTAGCGCGTAGCTGGGCTTTTTCTTTTCCATAGTCACATATTAACCTAATAGGTTATGTCACTCAAAGCTGAATTTTCAACATAAAATCATTCAGCCGCACAGTTATTTCGATTCCCGCAGTGCTTCGTTGGGGCTCTTCTTGAACTCTGTCATGCTAACCGACATGTCGGACAGTATCGTTTGCATTGCCATTGTTAGCTCCCTAAATTGGCTTAATAATGCGGAGCAGATTAAGCCCGTAGCCATGCTTTTAATCAAGCGCAACAACCCCGCCATGTATAATCGCGCCCCATGCAAACACAGCCGTCACTTCCTGCCAAAATCACCGCTGAATCGCCCTGTATTGGCCATTGCACCACGGTGCTGGGTGACGAGGTGTGCCGTAGTTGTTTGCGCACTTTCGATGAAATCACGCGCTGGATCGAGATGAGTGATGACGAGCGGATTGCAGTGAATCAACGTATATTTCTACTTAATTCAACCCCCTCCTACTCCCCTTGTCAGGGGGAGAGCCGATGCGTACCTCCCCTGATAAGGGGAGGCTGGGAAGGGTTTAACCACCCCACAAAAACAATACCCTAATGGACATCATCCTGTTACTCAAAGCCGCGATACTCGGCATCGTGGAAGGTCTCACCGAGTTTCTGCCAATTTCCTCCACCGGACATCTGATTTTGGTGGGCGATTTGCTCAATTTCAACGATGAGCGCGGCAAGGTGTTTGAGATTGTGATTCAGTTTGCGGCGATACTCGCGGTATGCTGGGAATACCGCGCCAAGCTGGCTTCGGTAAGTTCTGGGTTGGTGCAGAAGCAGGAAGCCGCGCAACGTTTCACATTCAATTTGTTTGTCGCTTTTTTACCGTTGGCGGTTCTCGGCTTGCTGTTTGGCAAGGCGATCAAGGCGCATTTGTTTGCGCCTATCCCCGTTGCGCTTGCCTTCATCATCGGCGGCTTCATTATCTTGTGGGCAGAGAAGCGTCAGCACACCGAACACATCGGTAGCGTGGACGACATGCACTGGAAAGACGCGCTGAAGATGGGCTTGGCGCAAGCATTGGCGTTGATTCCCGGCACATCACGTTCTGGCTCAACGATCATCGGCGGGCTGTTCTTTGGGCTGTCGCGCAAGGCAGCAACTGAGTTTTCATTCTTTCTCGCCATCCCCACTTTAACTATGGCAACGCTGTACGAAGTGGTGAAGTACCGCGACCAATTTCATGCCGACGACATTGGCATTTTTCTGGCGGGCTCAATTGCTTCGTTTGTCAGCGCGTTCATTGCCGTGCGCGGCTTGCTGCGCTATATCAGCCGCCATGATTTCACCGTGTTCGCGTGGTATCGCATCGCGTTCGGATTGATTGTGCTGGGAACGTATTACGGCGGGCTGGTCAGATGGTCTGATACTTAGCCGCTTACGCTCCGCATAAAAAACATGGGGCAAAAAAACCGCCGGGGTCTCCGGCGGTTTTTAATTGTTCTGACGGCGTTGTGATCAGAATTTCACAGTGACCCCGGCGTTAACGGAACGCCCCATACCCGGCACCGGTGTGCCGTAAGGCACGCCGGTGCCCATGGTCGCGCCCTGTCCGACATATGCCCCGCCCAAGGGGTCGGCATAAAATTTGTTGAGTAAATTTTCCACGCCAGCGTCGAAACGCACTTGTTTCCACTCATAGCTGCCATATAGATTGAGTAAACCGTATCCCCCGGTTTTCAACTCTTTACGCATAGCCTGAACGCGAGTTTTGGAATCTACCAGCTTGACCTCCAGGGTATTGGTCCAGTTCCCGATGCGTTGCTCAACTGCAAGTTTCGCGTTGAGAGGCATGATGTTGTAGAGGTTGTCGCCCGTCGTCAAATTTTTACCGTCCACATAACTCAGCACGCCACTGGCATCGAAATCACCATATGTACCCCCGCCGGAAAGTGCCAGTTTGCCGGAGATGTCCGCGCCGTACAGACGCGCGTTCTGATTCGCCAGGCTGAGATTGAGGAAGCCATCAGGACGCGCAGCACAGACTTTACCAACCGATGCGCAAATAACCGCATCGATATAGTTCTGAACATGGGTGTAGTAAGGGGATATTTTGACTTCGTAACCACCGGCGTTGTCGTCGTGCCAACTGGCCGAACCGCTCAATGTGTTGGCAACTTCCGGCTTCAGATCCAGGTTGCCGACATAACCGTTACCGTCGCCGTACCAGTTGTTCATGTTCATCACCATGGTGTTGCTGTTCGACCAGGTGAATCGCTCGTAAAGATTGGGCGAGCGAGTTTTTTGCGCGAAGCCAAACTCGTAAGTTTTTTGAGTGTCCGGTGTGTAACGCGCCAATGCGGTGAGGTCAACATTGTTGTCGGTACGTTGGTGAGACAAAGCATTGAATGCCGTCGCGGCAGTACCATACGTGCCCGCATTGTAGCCCTGCACATTGTCCGTGTTCATCTTCACGCTCTCCAAACGCAGGCCCAGTTGAGAAATCCATTGCGGATTCCAACGTGCTTCCCATTCACCAAAAACTCCCGTCCGGTCACGCTGGCCACCGTTGATATTCTGGAACACCAGCGGCGACATCATCATTGAGTTGGCTACCGGATTCCACCAGTCGCTCAGCCGGTACCGCTGGTAGTCGATCCCCGTGCGCAAGATGTCGCGTTCGGACAGAATTACATCCCCCTTGATCAGCAAGCCTGTGTTCTTGCCGTTGGTATCCATCGGCATACCGGCAACATTAAGAAGTGCCCCGTACCAGAAAGTTTTGTCGCCCAAGAACTGCATGCTGTGTTTGGTGTGCTCGTTATATGCACGGGCTTCAAGCACGCCCCAGTCGAACTGTCCCGCGTAACGGAGGTTGATCTGGGTACTATCGTTGCCTGTCATGTCCATACGCTGATTCGGAAAAGCCTGGTAAGGGATGTTCTGCAAACCGAGTTTCAATTCAAGCAGATGGTTGTCGTTGCGCAAGCCGAATGCCAATGCATGATTTTCTGATTGGTAGCTGCTGGAGCCCACCTCATCCCCCGCAACAACATTGCCGGAAATGGAACCCACGATTACCGCATCCGGTTTGAAGGAGCTGGCGGCTTTGTAGTTTTTCGCCTTCACCGTGGAGCCGGTGTAACGCAGGGATAGCTGCTCAGTTGCAATGGTGGTGGAAAGACTGGCTCCCCGCGCGCTGTTGTTGCTGCGGTAGAACGCACCGGCTTGCCCTTTAAGTAACCTACCCTGACCTGCTTGGGCAAATTCGGCACCGTTGGAATCGACCTGAATCGTTCCGCCGATGCTGTCGCCGCCCACACTTACCGGCGTAATACCTGCCATGACTTTGACTCTCGCAACGTTGGCAGGGTCAATATAGGACAGCGCGGGGTTCATGTGATTGGCACAGGCAGAGATCAGGTCCATACCATCCACTTTGACGCGTACGCGATCATCTGCCATGCCGTGAATCACTGGCAAGCTGGACACACCACCCGCCCGATAGATGCTGACACCCGGCTGACTGTCCAACAAACGCGCCGTATCGCTGGTATTGGCCAAAAAGCGTGGTAAATATCGATTCCCCAGCACAGAACTATCTGGCAGCCCGCGTTCTTTTGTCGCAACAACATTTACAACGGACAGGGTCACCGTCTCCGCCGCACCCACAACATGGCTATTTGCCAATGCAACCATGGTCGTCATGACCATCCCAAGCTTTACAAAGTTATGTTCGTCGAACCTTTTCATGGCACAGCCTCTCTTTAATAAATAACAATTTGTCAGACAGCCCCCCAAACACCGAGAAAGTCACTGTGGTAAAAACCATAAACTAAAAAATATCTCTTGTACATGCGACATATTGTCGCACCCGCGTATTTATTGACCTGCAGCCCAATGGCGCACGAAAATTTATTTTCGGTGTCATAATTGCGTCGAAAAATTTACTTTTTGGAGATTTGCAACATGGCAAGAATGGTTCAATGTGTAAAGTTGGGACGCGAAGCGGAAGGCCTGGATCGTTTGCCCTATCCCGGCGTACTCGGTCAGCGAATTTTTGAGAATGTTTCCAAGGAAGCCTGGCAAGGCTGGCTGAAATTTCAAACCATGCTTGTGAATGAGAATCGCCTTAACCTCGCCGATATACAGTCGCGCAAATATCTTGCTACCCAGATGGAAAAGTACTTTTTCGGCGAAGGCGTGGCCATGCCGGATGGCTATGTGCCGCCTAAAAATTAACCCGTTAT
>CAZSPN010000020.1:25630-37042 GCA_964608835.1 uncultured Gallionella sp. | reverse complement strand
GTTATCACACCATGCGCCTAAAACACCTTTTCGCTCTCGCGCTCACGTTTAGCTGCACCGCATGCGGTTTGCTGGACACCAAACCTGGCGGCTTTAGTTTGCCCGTGCCCGCCTCGACTACGGGCGAATATCCAAGAGTCATTGACCCAAACCAGAGCTTGGCGGGCAATGCCTTGGTTGATGCAATGGCGGACAAGCGTGTGCTGTTCATCGGCGAGGTGCATGACAGCGTGGCACACCACCAAAATCAGCTGCAAATCCTCCAAAGTCTGTATGCGCACTACCCGAATCTCGCCATTGGGGTTGAGTATTTCCAACAACCTTTCCAGCAACACTTGGACGATTACATTGCGGGACGGATAGGCGAAAAAGAGATGCTGAGAAGAACCGAATACTACAAACGCTGGAAAGTGGATTACCGCATGGTGAGGCCGATTTTTGAATTTGCCCGCGAAAATCGCATCCCGATTTTGGCATTGAATGTCAGCGAAGAAATACACAAAAAAGTGTACAAGGGTGGGCTAAAAAGCCTGACACCCGAAGAGCGCGCAGAAATTCCCGCCGATATTCAACCCGCCAATTCAAGTTACACCAGCCGTTTGCAAGCCATTTTTGACACCCATCCGCAGGCCAATAACTTTGGTAATTTTGTCGATGGGGTATTGTCGTGGGATGAGGCGATGGCCGACACGACCGTGCGTTATTTGAACAAACACCCGCAATCCAAAGTCGTTGTTTTGGCGGGTCTGGTTCACATCTTGTACGGGGATGGTATTCCTGAGCGGGTGAATCGCCGTCTTGCGGGAAATCAAAGTGTTATCGCGGTAAACGGGGCTGACTATGGAAATTTTTCCAATATTGCGGATTATGCGTTAGTTACACAATCACCCGAAAAACTGGCTAATACCGGCAAGCTGGGCGTGACATTGACGGATAACCAAGATAGCGTCCACATCAGTGAATTTGCCACCTCCAGCCCTGCCGAGATCGCCGGCCTGCGTTTGGGAGACCGTATTATTTCATTGGACGGAGAGCAGGTGGCCAGCGTGGCCGAATTAAAAGCCATCATGTTTGACAAGAAGCCCAGCGAGCGTGTGCAAGTTACCGTACACCGCCAAAGCATCAAGAGCGCGAACAAGGAGTTACAGTTTGTGGTGCAGCTGAACTAGGCGGTGCTGAACAAGCTGTTCGTGGTGAGCATTTCCCCCAAGAAGCACTATTTGCCTTGCGAAACAGCAATGCTCATCGTTACCTCGCAAGCGCGCTGCGTTCCGCCAAATTACCCCGCCGCACATTTTTTATTTTTCCGTTCAGCTGTATTACCGCCATGGTTAAAGGAGATTTGTTCACCGACCACACACCCTTGGTCAGGTTAACCAACTCCAATACAGTGCCGCTACGTAGTGTTCTTCTTGGAAGACCGTCCAGCCATCTATGTTTGGGTAGTGTCGGATCTCTTACCTCCTCGCTGCCAAACGCCGCGTAACTGTACTTGGAATAATGCGGCATTTTCTCGGCAAGCACGGGCAACATACGCGCTTCAGGTGCTGCCAGCCAGGCAACGGGGGTATTGTCTATTTGTGTGGACAATGCCAGTGCGTCGTCGTCTCTCGATAGTATTCTTCCGTCCAATATCACCTCCGATTCGGTCAATTTGAACGATTTGGGGTCAAGTGAACTTTGCACCGCGCCGGAAAATTTGTTCTCCCAGCCAAATACCCAAGCGGCACTATCCAAAGGCAGCTGTTCGAGCTCATCATCCCATTTGATTTGCATTTCACCCCAAGGTTGCTGCTGCCAAGCCTGAGCAAGATTGAGGTATTGCTCGCGCAGGGCTATCGGAGCCTGGCTCGGCAATACCATCAGGAGTTTTTCCGCGCCCATCACTTGTGAAAATGCAGGGGGCATTTCTTCGCCATCCAAACGGCGGAACAAATCAAATTCCGGATCAATATCCACTCGCAACGGCTTTGCTTTGAGCGGTATATGAGCCACTGCATTTTTTTCCGTCATGCTGATGGTTGTCGCATAGGCTTCATTTACTCCTTCCATCGTCACCACAATCGGCACCTCCAACAAAAAGGCCGGCTCAGATTGAACTTGCTCAAGATTTACTATCAGCTCGTAGCCGTCACCATCATCTTCCTGAATCGCGGATACCAGACGGAGCCGCGGCGCGCCTGTCCTGTGCAGCCATTGCTCAAAAAATGGTTTGAATTTTTTGCCTGCCGCTTGGGAAAACAATCCTTCTATATCCGAATAGCCCACCTGCTGAAATTTGTAAATGCTGAACAGTTTTTGCAGCGCGAGTACATAGCGATCTTCCTCCATTTGTCTGCGCAGCATGTGGAATAGCATCATCGCTTTGCCGTAACCGATCGCCTCGCTCGACGCGCTGTAGCGCGAGGTGAATTGCGCCAGCGGAAAGTCGCGGCGGGTGGAAACAAAATCGGCATATTTTTGCAGGGTTGCACGCCGATATTCCGCGCCGCCGCCTTTCTGCTCCTGCAACAAGTGATCGGCCAGATAAGCCGTTAACCCTTCGGACCAATTGCCTTTCTCATAGTCCACATACACGCTGTTACCCCACCAATTATGTAAAATTTCGTGGGGGTAAGAGGTGTCAAGAATGAACGGCAGCCGTATCACCTGGCTGCCCATCAGGGTGAAGGAGGGCATGCCATAACCGGTTTCCCAAAAGTTTTCGACCAATGCAAATTTGGCATAGGGGTAAGGGCCGATGAGCTTAGTATAAAGACCGATATACCGCACGGTCGCTTCAAGGTAACGTTTCGCCATCCATGCATCGGCGTAACGCAAATAAACCATTGCCTGCACGCCATTTTGATTGAGCGTGTATTGCCTGAATAACCCGGCAATCAGATGTATTCCTTGTTGGGGCTGGCGTTCCTGCCAAATCTCTTCGCCGTTGTCACCCGCCAAGCTGTGCGTACCCTGACTGATGGATCGCCAGTTTTTGGGTTGCTCAATTTCCAGCGAGTAGTTTAACAAGCCCTTGCTTTGTTCCAGTTCAAGGCGTGGATACCAGCCCGTATTGCCGTCCAGCACAACACCTTCTTCGGCAATCACGCCAATTGAGCTTTCAAAGGTGCGTGCTTCACGGATTTCCTGAACCAGCGGATGAAAAATCTCGCCGCCGTACTCAAGGGTAAAGGTGTTGCGCCCTTCCCGTAATTTCACGCTGTATTGACTCATCCAGGAATTACGCGCTTTACCGACGAGCTTGATCTCGGCATCTATGGAAACCGGGTTCAAACCGTTGTGCAGGGTAAATTTAATCGTGCGGGGCGATCCGCGCGGAACAATAATTTGGTCGGTTACTTTTAACGAATGCTGTTCGGGTTGCAGCGTGACGTGCAGCCGATGATAGGGCAGCTGCGGCATATAACCGGCGGCATGGCTACTGCCAACCAGTAACATAAAAATGAAGGTGCAAATTAGCTGCTTCATGTCGGATAACTCTCTGGGGAAACTCATGCTCATAGTGTCCCAGCATTGACGCAGTCGGTCAATATCGACTTGGTGACTGCCTTCCCGTACTATACTGGTATAAAAAATCGCCGATTAAATCCAAGTTGTGGATGACATTGCGCTCACAAAATTGCTGCTTATCAGGAATTGCCAGAATGTTGTTTCGACCCACCAACCGAATTTGCACAACCCTTGCTCTGCTGATTGCACTGATAGGCTCTTCACAGGCAGATGAAACCACTAACCGGGAAGCGCAAACGATCCTGCATATGCTGGATTATATTAGCGTCGATTATGCCGGTTCGGTATTGTACGGAAGAGTACTCCACGAAAACGAATTTGCCGAACAATCGAGTTTTGCCGACCAAGTGGTCACGCTAATGAACAGGCTATCCGGCCACCCCAATCAGGCTGCCCTGATTGTTCAAGCACGGGAAATTTCCACCAAAATCAAAAGAAAAGACCCCGCCGACCACGTGAGTGCGTTGGCACAACAATTACGCAATTCGGTTATGGAAACGTATCAAGTTTCCGTGACACCACGTCGCATTCCAGACACACTGCCCGCTTTGGCACTATTCCAGCAACTTTGCGTACCGTGTCACGGCGCAACCGGGCACGGTGACGGTCAGTTCAGCAATGTACTCAACCCCAAGCCCGCGAACTTTCATGACGATGTGCGCATGAACCAACGCAGCGTTTACAGCCTGTATAACGCCATTTCATTGGGCGTTGGTAACACGGCCATGCGGGCGTTTTCACAGCTCTCCGATGGAGATCGCTGGTCGTTGGCATTCCTGGTGTCCAATTTTCGCAAGAGTCCCGCCCAAATCGAACAGGGACGCGTGCTTTGGGAGAAACGGGGCTATCAGGGTCCGACACCCGATATGAGAGCATTAACCACCCTGACCAGCAATGAGATTGCCGCGCATTATGGCGATCCAACCCGATTGGTTTTTGCTTACCTGCGATCCGACCCCAAAGCTCTCCAAACCACTCCCCATGCCACGCTGGCATTTGCCGCCGAACAGCTGGATGCCGCGCTTCTCCACTATCAAGAAGGCAATTCGGCGGAAGCGCAACAACTCGCCATTTCCGCCTATTTGGAGGGCTTTGAGCCGATGGAGGTCAGTCTTGATACACTCGACAAACAGCTGCGCCGCGACATCGAAAGTGAAATGATGGAAGCGCGGAAACTTATAGGCCGCAGCGCACCTGCCGCCATAATTACAGCCAAAACGCTGCGCGCAAAAACATTACTGAAACAAGCGGACGAAAGATTCAGGGAAGGCAAATTGTCAGTTATGCGCATATTTCTGAGCTCGGTATTTGTTTTGTTGCGAGAATGCCTGGAAGGGATTTTGGTTATCGCCGTATTGCTGGCATTTGCGGTAAAAACATCGCAGCGAAAAGCATTGATTTATATCCAGACCGGATGGATTATTGCCGCTCTAATCGGTATTTTGGTCTGGGTCTTCGCCAAATGGGTCACACAAATATCGGGCATCCACCGGGAAATTGCTTCTGGCATCACCGCATTGGCCGCCTCAGCCATGCTCATTTACCTTGGCTTTTGGCTATACAGCGGCTTGTTTGGACAAATTCGCCGCACTGCGTTGGCAAAACAATTAAGCCAACTCCTGACCCCGAAAAATCTCTGGATGCTGACACTGCTTTCCTTTGCTGCCTTGTTTCGCCCGGCGTTTGAATCCACATTGTTTTACGACGCGCTGTGGACACAAATCTCTCTCAGTGCAAGACCTGTCATGTGGAGCGGTATATTAACGGCACTCACCGTTTTGGCATTAACGGGCTGGATAGTATTTCGGCTTGCCTTATTCTTGTCCAACAAAGCACTCTTTGTCAGTGCTTCCGGGTTACTAGCCATCATGTCGATTATTTTTGCCGGACAAGGGGTCACCTCGCTGCAAAAAGCAGGAGTCGTTTCCGCAAATAACATTGATTTTGTTTCGATTCCGATGCTGGGCATTGAACCCACCCATCAAACGCTGCTGGCCCAATTGATAGTGATGGGCATTCTGGCTTTGGGGTATTTGATCGCCACACGGGAAAAACCTAACTCAGAGAACGCTGAACAAGCACCCACGGACTAACCACCACTGCCCACAGCAACGCATCCGCCGCATACCAAGCGGCGGCTTGCTCGTCGCTCACCTTGCCGAATTTATCCGCCGCCATCCATTGTTGAATTTGTGACGCATTGTCTTCTGACATTTGGAACGCCACCTCGACCAAATCCAGATCATCCGCTACGCACAACGCGACACCGCTGGCAAAATAGCGTTGCAAATCTTTCCACGCGATTTGCGACGTTTCCAAGTTGAGTTTGGCGCGATTGATTTCTTCAAAGTTGTTGGTAGTCATGTTTTATTTCTTTCAATCAAACTCCGTTCGTGGTGAGTGTTTTTCGTTCGTTCGTTCGTTCCTTCGATACATCGCACTACGCGCGACACTCAGGACGAACGAAAAATATATCGAACCATGAACTTGACTTTGCCATGTTTCCTTATCACTTTGTTCCGCTCAAATAATTATCCTTCACCCGCATGTAATGTTCAGCGGAATAGCGCAGATAAGCAATTTCCTCCACCGTCAGCGCGCGCACCGCTTTGGCGGGGCGACCCATATACAACATGCCGCTCTCCAGCACCTTGCCCTGCGTCACCATACTGCCCGCGCCTATCATCACGCGGTCGGGAATCATCACATCGTCCATGATAATCGACCCCATGCCGATCAAACACTCATTGCCAATCGTGCAGCCATGCAAAATCACCGCATGCCCCACCGTCACATAGTCACCGATGATCAGCGGCGCACCGTCAGGCTTCTCCGCCGTCTTGTGCGACACATGCCCCATGGTTAAATCCTGCACATTCGTCCCGCGCCCAACCACAATGCGGTTCACGTCGCCGCGCAACACCGTGTTGCACCACACGGAGCTGTCATCGCCTAACGTCACCTCGCCGATGACTTGGCAGGAAGGGTGCAGGTAAACACGGTTACCGAGGAAGGGGGAAGTGTCGAGGTAATTTGATATTGGCATAACAATTACAAGCTCTCTGGCCACATTCTGGCCGTGTGAATAACCGACAAAATTTGCACCTCATCCGCATCGACACGATAAGCCAGCATAAAAGGAAATCGACCGACAGTTAATTCACGTGTCCCTGCAATTCGCCCCAGCCTGCCAACCAAAGGATTGGGCGGTAATGCTTCCGCCGCTTTGCGAATGATAACGATCACTCGTCTTGCCGCTTGAGGATTTTCTAACGCGATGTAATCGTGAATTTCCGCAAGGTCTAGCCTAGCTCGCGGCGTGTAACGTAGCCTCATGCCTGTGGCTCTGCGTAACGCGCGAAGAATGCCTCCATTTCTTCGTCCGTCACAAATTCGCCACGTTGGGCCTGTGCCAACCCATCTTGAATACGCGCAGCAATGCGATGTTGCTGGGCAAAATAAAGAGACAAGGCCTCGTTCACCAATTCACTTTCACTGCGATGGCTTTCTAGTGCCAGATGGTCGAGCTGGCTCTTCAAGTCTGGGCGAATTTCAAAAGTAGTTGCGCTCATGGTGATACTCCTTAAGTTGGCTAAAGAATGTTACGCAAAATATCGTGGGCTGTCCCTGATTGTTTTGTGCGACACATGCCCCATGGTTAAATCCTGCACATTCGTCCCGCGCCCAACCACAATGCGGTTCACGTCGCCGCGCAACACCGTATTGCACCAAACAGAACTGTCATCGCCCAGCGTCACCTCGCCGATGACTTGGCAGGAAGGGTGCAGGTAAACGCGGTTACCGAAAATGGGTGTGGTATTAAGATAGTTGGATAGTGGCATGTGATTATTTTAGCAGCCGCAAAATAAATTCGAGCTAGTTTCCTGTGACTTATTCGTAATGAGTCCACATGCGCAGAACACGAACAGTTTTCTCTTTTGAAAAAACCTCATACACGAGCCGATGTTGAATGTTGATGCGACGTGAGTAAGTACCCGCAAGGTCGCCGACCAATTTTTCAAAGGGCGGAGGATTCTGAAAGGGGTCAACGGAAAGCACCGACAAGAGTACCTCTGCTTTTGGCTTGAGTCCGCCAGCCGATATTTTTTTGGCATCTTTGAGAGCTTGCTTGGAATACACAAGCGTCCAACTTACCACTTGAGTCCCTTTGCGCTTTTGGCAAGTGGTTCAGCCATTCCTTGCTTAATAGATTGGCGCATTCCTGGCACAGAAAGTAGATAGAGCGTTTCTTGAATCGCACTCCAATCATCTGCTGAGATAAGCACCGCGCTGCTGCGCTTGCTGGAAATGGTGATAGGCTGATGAGAAGTTGCGGTGTCATCAATCAGTCGGTAAAGGTTGGCGCGAGCTTCGCTGGCAGTCAATGTGTTCATGGCAAGTCCTTAATCACTATGTCAATGAAGCGTACGTAAATACGTACCAAATGTCAATGGACTTTATGCCTAGCTTGCGCCACCAACTTTCATTTCATCAGATACATCTTAGTTAGCTAAAGAATGTTACGCAAAATATCGTGGCCTGTCCCTGATTGTCCCTTTTTGATTTTTCAATCAGAGATTTCCTTGGTATATTTTTCTACCAACTTTTCACATTTTTCATTACTACCGCCAGTTTTTTTACCCACGACTTAAGATCTGTATTCCTAGTTTGTATCTGTGTGATTACGTTTAATGGATAAATTCCACCCTGATCAGGCAAAGAATAACAGACAAGGTTATATTCTATTTTTAACCACTCTTGTTTGTGCTGTGCGAGAAAGCAGGAGTCATCCATGTTCGCAATAAAATTTTCTTCCCCCCCATTTTTAGTGCGAACTATGCCGTGAAACAAATCCCCCCACTCAAAATAATTCAACTTACCCAAAATTTGTTGTTTAAGCAGTATTTGGTCTTGCTTCTCAACCCAACTTTTATCGCATTGATCGCCTAAATTATTTGTTGCTTCTTCAGATAAGGGGCGCGAATAAACATTTGCCACTGAGAGCAAGAAGAAAAAGACAAGAAGTTGCTTGCTTAGTAAATTACTCATACTATTTGACCAACCTCCATTTCATCAACTCCCCCGCCCTCAACGGCACAAGCTGATGCTCACCAAACCCCTGCGTCGCAGGCACTTGCCACTCTTCCTTGCGTAGCGTGATAGCGTCAGTGTTGCGCGGCAAACCGTAGTAATCCGCGCCATAAAAACTGGCGAAGCCTTCCAATTTATCCAGCGCACCGAGTTGCTCAAACGCTTCGGCATACAACTCAATAGCAGCGTGGGCGGTATAACAACCCGCACAGCCACACGCTGCTTCTTTGGTGTGTTGCGCGTGCGGTGCGCTGTCTGTGCCGAGGAAAAATTTAGGGTTGCCACTGGTGGCGGCTTTGCCCAATGCGACGCGATGCAGTTCGCGTTTCAACACGGGCAGGCAATAATAATGCGGGCGTATGCCGCCGCTGAACATGGCGTTGCGGTTGTATAGCAGATGATGCGCGGTGATGGTAGCAGCGATATGGTCTGGCGCGCTCTTCACAAATTGCACAGCTTGCTGAGTGGTGATGTGCTCAAACACCACGCGCAGTTGCGGCAAATCGCGCAACAATGGAATCATCACGCGCTCGATGAACACCGCCTCGCGGTCGAACACATCCACGCTGCTGTCCGTCACCTCACCATGCACCAACAACGGCATACCGCAACGCTGCATTTCTTCCAAAGCAGCATACGTTTTGCGAATGTCGGTCACACCCGCATCAGAGTTGGTGGTTGCTCCGGCGGGGTAATACTTCACCGCGTCGACGATACCGCTTTGCTTGGCTTTGCGTATCTCATCAGCGCTGGTGTTGTCGGTTAGGTAGAGCGTCATCAATGGCTCAAATTTCGCTCCTGCTGGCAACGCTGCCACGATGCGCGAGCGATATTCCAATGCTTGTGCAGTAGTGGTCACAGGCGGCTTGAGATTGGGCATGACGATGGCGCGAGCAAACTGGCGTGCAGTGTGCGACACAATGGATTGCATCAACAAGCCATCGCGCAAGTGCAGATGCCAATCGTCGGGACGGGTTAGTGTGATTGATTGCATGATGACTCTCGACTAACTGTATAGGTGGGATTGTAATTCAAGCGACTTCCCCGTGGTTACGCTCTGCATTGAACTGTATGGCTTGAAAAACTAAATTTATTCGCCCCGCACGGAGCTAGCTGGGTAAAATGCTACCCATTGGAATACGATAAAGGGAAATAATGAAAGCGATTATTTTGGCGGGGGGACTGGGGACGCGAATCAGCGAAGAGACTTCGGTTCGCCCCAAGCCCATGATAGAGGTGGGCGGCAAGCCCGTGCTGTGGCACATTATGAAAACCTATTCCACGCATGGCATCAACGATTTTGTGGTGTGCTGCGGCTATAAGGGCTACGTCATCAAAGAGTATTTCGCCAATTATTTTTTACATACCTCGGATGTAACGTTTGACATGCGCAACAATAAAATGGAGGTGCATCAGCAAAGTGCCGAGCCGTGGCGCGTGACCTTGGTCGATACCGGCGAAGACACCATGACGGGCGGGCGGATCAAGCGTGTCGCCAATCACATAGGCAACGAGGATTTTTGCTGCACCTACGGTGATGGCATCAGCGACGTGAATATCACCCAGCTGATTAAATTTCATCAACAGCACGGCAAACTTGCCACGCTGACGGCAACCCAGTCACCGGGTCGTTTCGGCGCGTTGGCCTTATCGGGTAACGATGTTTTGAGCTTTCAGGAAAAGCCCTTGGGCGACGGCAATTGGATTAACGGGGGATTTTTTGTGTTGTCACCCAAGGTGTTCGATTACATTAAGGGTGACAGCACCATTTGGGAGCGCGATCCGATGGAGCAGTTGGCCAAAGAGGGGCAAATTGCGGCGCATTTTCATTCGGGCTTTTGGCAGCCGATGGACACCTTGCGCGATAAAAATCATTTGGAAGAATTATGGGCGAACGGCAAAGCTCCGTGGAAATCATGGTAGAACCCTCATTCTGGGCGGGGAAAGTTGTTTTACTCACCGGGCACACCGGCTTCAAGGGAAGCTGGCTGGCTCTATGGCTGCAATCAATGGGTGCGAAAGTGGTTGGGTACTCACTTAAGCCGCCCACCAGCCCCAGTTTGTTTGAAACAGCCAAGGTGGCTGAAGACATGATCAGTATTGAGGGCGATGTGCGGGATTTTTCCGCGCTCTCCAGCGTGTTTGAAAAATATCAGCCGGAGATCGTGATTCACATGGCGGCGCAAGCGTTGGTGCGTTATTCCTACACCAACCCCATCGAAACCTATTCTACTAACGTAATGGGAACGGTGCATGTGCTGGAAGCGGCGAGATTGACAAAAAGTGTGCGAGCCATCGTCAACGTAACGAGCGACAAATGTTATGAAAACAAAGAATGGGCTTGGGGTTACCGCGAAAATGAGCCAATGGGTGGATATGATCCCTATAGCAATAGCAAGGGCTGCGCAGAGTTGGTGACCGCTGCTTACCGAAACTCATACTTTCACCCTGGAAAATATCCAGCGCATGGCGTGGCGTTGGCTTCAGGTCGGGCAGGCAATGTGATCGGCGGGGGCGATTGGGCGGAGGATCGATTGATTCCCGATATAATGCGCGCCATTACGCAAGGCAAGCCCGTTAATATCCGCAATCCCCATGCGATTCGCCCTTGGCAACACGTGTTGGAGCCGCTTTCCGGGTATTTGCAGTTGGCGCAAAAGTTGTATGAAGATGGTGCGGGCTATGCCGAAGGCTGGAACTTTGGGCCGAGCGACGAAGATGCCAAGCCCGTGCAATGGATTGCTGAACAGCTCACCCGAACCTGGGGTGATGGAGCGAGCTGGAAACTGGATGAGGGAAATCATCCAC
>CAZSPN010000020.1:0-25620 GCA_964608835.1 uncultured Gallionella sp. | reverse complement strand
ACGAGGCGCATTACCTGAAGCTTGATTGTTCCAAAGCAAAAGCGCGCTTGGGCTGGAGGCCTCGCTGGTCTCTTGATGAGGCATTAAACGCGATTGCCGAATGGCATCAAGCTTATCGGAATAGAGAAAATATGCATGAAAAAACGATGCAGCAAATTGCCAGGTATAACGAAAATTAAACGCACAGGTGTTCAGTGAATAAAGAAGAAATCAAACAGCAGATATTTAGTCTGGTCGATCAGTACAGCGCATTACATTTTGCAGAGAAAACCTTTACGTCGGGAGCTAGCGTAATCCCGCCCTCCGGCAAAGTGCTTGGCGCAAGCGAATTAAAAAACATGGTAGATGCTTCGCTTGATGGCTGGCTCACCACAGGACGGTTTAACGAAGCATTTGAAAAACGTTTTGCCGAATTTGTGGGCGTACCGTATGCGTTGACCACCACCTCCGGCTCTTCCGCCAATCTGCTGGCATTCACCGCGCTCACTTCTTACAAGCTGGGTGAGCGTGCTTTGAAGACGGGCGATGAAGTCATTACAGTTGCGGCAGGATTTCCCACTACCGTGAATCCCATGCTGCAAAACGGCATGATCCCCGTGTTTGTCGATGTGGATATTCCGACCTACAACATTGACCCGAACAAAATTGCAGCGGCGGTGACCGAACGCACTCGCGCCATCATGGTGGCGCACACGTTGGGCAATCCTTTTAATCTGGATGTCGTCATGGCATTGGCGAAAAAACACAATCTTTGGGTCATCGAAGATTGCTGTGACGCACTGGGCTCCCGCTACAAAGGCAAGCATGTTGGCACGTTCGGCCATATCGCCACATGCAGTTTTTATCCTGCGCACCACATCACCATGGGTGAGGGCGGCATGATTTTTACGGCCGACCATGAGCTGAAAAAGATTATCGAATCTTTCCGTGATTGGGGGCGTGATTGTTACTGCGGTCCAGGCTGTGATAACACCTGCGGCAAACGTTTCGGCTGGCAACTAGGCTCATTACCTTTCGGTTATGACCATAAATACACTTACTCACACCTGGGTTACAACCTCAAAATCACCGACATGCAGGCGGCGTGTGCATTAGCACAAATGGATCGTCTGCCCGATTTTATTGCTGCGCGCAAACGTAATTTTGCTTACCTGAAAGCGCGGCTGAAATCTTGTGAAGAATTTTTAATTCTTCCCGAAGCAACCGCCGACAGCGACCCATCATGGTTTGGTTTTCCAATTACCATAAGAGAATCATCGGGTATATCTCGTGTGGAATTGCTGACTTACTTGGATCAATACAAAATCGGCACACGCCTATTGTTTGCCGGAAACTTAACGCGCCAACCGTACTTTGAAGGACGCAATTATCGGGTAAGTGGCGAACTGACCAACACCGACAACATTATGAATAACACCTTCTGGATAGGTGTGTATCCGGGCCTGATAGAAGAGATGCTGAATTTTGTGGTTGGTCAAATAGAGTCTTTTTTCGGCGTGAATTTTTAGAAGCCCCCAATCACAACATGCCTAAACAGTACGCAAAAAAAATTCGCAGTCTTGCCTTGCAAATGGTCACGCGGGCCAAAGCCTCACACATTGGCAGCGCGCTTTCCATCAGCGATATTCTCGCTGTGCTGTACGCGAAGGTGCTGTGTGTTGATCCGGCGCACCCTGCCTCGCCCAATCGGGATCGTTTTATTTTGAGCAAGGGGCATGCTTGTGTGGCGGTGTATGCGGCCTTGGCGGAGAAAGGCTTTTTTCCCGTTTCGGAATTGGAAACCTACGGGCAGGATCACTCCAATTTGATGAACCACATTAGCCACAAAGTACCCGGCGTGGAATTTTCCACCGGTGCGTTGGGACATGGTCTGCCCTTTGGCGTGGGCAAGGCACTCGCCGCAAAAAAAATTCAGGCTGATTGGCGCGTGTTTGTTTTGCTGAGTGACGGCGAGATGGACGAGGGCAGCAATTGGGAAGCGTTGATGTTTGCCGCCCATCACAAATTGGATAATCTCGTTGCCATGATTGATTACAACAAACTGCAAAGTCTGACGACCACGCAACAAACGTTGGGTTTGGAACCGCTGGCCGAGAAACTTCAAGCATTTGGCTGGTCTGTAAAAGAGGTGGACGGACACAACCACGATCAACTCACGCTAGCCTTGAGTTCGACTCCCTGGGAATCGGGCAAGCCTTCATTGCTTATCGCGCATACAACAAAAGGCAAGGGTGTTAGCTTCATGGAGAACAAGGTGGAGTGGCATTACCGCAGCCCCAATTCTGAACAGCTTGCGCAAGCCTTGGAAGAAATAGGAGCAAGCAATGCGTAATGCCTTTATTGATGAGTTGGTAAATCAGGCCTCGGTAAATGATCGCATTGCGTTGATTGTAGGTGATTTGGGATATTCGGTGGTAGAACCCTTTGCGGATCGCTTTCCCGAACGATTTATCAACGCGGGAGTGGCCGAACAAAACATGATGAGTTTGGCTGCCGGCATGGCTTCGGAGGGTTACCACGTTTTTGTTTATTCGATAGCCAATTTCCCCACTTTCCGTTGCGCGGAACAAATTCGTAATGATGTCGATTATCACCAACTGCCCGTTACAGTCGTATCGGTGGGTGGCGGCTTGGCTTACGGAAGTCTGGGTTATTCGCATCATGCGGTTCAGGACTATGGCTTGATGCGCCTCATGCCCAACATGCTGATTGCGTCACCGGGAGACCCGATGGAGGTGCGTGCGTGTATGCGTTATTTGATGACCAATCCGCAGCCTTCATACTTGCGTTTGGGTAAAGCCGGTGAGACGTGTTTTCATCCGGCAGTACCCGCAATTGAGCCAGGCAAATGGTTGCAAGTGAAAGCGGGCACGCAAAACAAAACGTTGTTGACCACAGGTGCTCCGTTGGCCTTGGCCAATCAGTGGATAGAAAAATCGGAGGGCTACCGCCATTACGCCTTGCATTCCTTGCCTCTGTGGGGAATGGCTCTGAAAGAAAAGCAAACGTCCCAATTGAAAAACTGGGTAGAGTTGGTGACAGTTGAAGATCATCTAAGGGATGCGGGATTTGGCTCATGGATGTTGGAAGCAACTGCGGAAATGCCGGAGTTGTTGCCCCGCATTAAAATCAAAGCCCTGACACCCAAGGTGTGCGGCATGGTTGGACGACAGGAGGTTTTGAACGAACTGGGCGGATTGACGGCTGCCTAGCCGCGTGGTCGGCAACTACTCAAAGGACTTACTCCATGCAAATCGCCATCCTGGGCGCAACCAGCCAAATTGCCAAAGACTTGATTGTCTCATTTTCTTCGGCAAGCAACAATAAACTGCATCTGTTTGCACGCCGCCCGGATGAGGTGAGTGCATGGTTAGCAACCACAGGTTTGGCAGCACGTTATCCGGCGGATAATTTCAGCGAGTTTGCCAAGCATGATTTTGAAGCGGTGATTAACTTTGTTGGTGTGGGTAATCCGGCTCGCACCGCCGCGATGGGCAATACGATTTTCGATATTACGGCGCAGTATGATCAGTTGGTGTTGGATTATTTACAGACCCATCCGGCTTGCCGCTATTTGTTTTTAAGCAGCGGTGCGGCTTACGGCTCAGGTTTCAAAGAACCCGCCAACCAAGATACGCCTGCGGTCATACCCATTAATAATTTAGCCTCGCACGAATGGTACGGCGTGGCCAAACTCTATACAGAATGTCGCCATCGCGCGCTTCCAGAACACCCCGTCATCGACATTCGCGTGTTTAATTACTTCAGCCACACCCAGGATATTGAAGCGCGCTTTTTAATCACCGATATTTTGCGGGCAATCCGCGATAACGCGGTGCTGAAAACTTCGGCTGATTACATCATGCGTGATTTTATTGGCCCGGATGATTTTTACAGGCTGGTAAACGCATTGTTGCTGGCCGACCCAACCAATGCTGCTGTGGATGTGTATAGTCGCGCACCTATCGACAAGCCCACTTTGCTAAAGGCCATGCAGGAAAAATTTGGTTTGCGCTACGAAGTGATTGAATTCTCCGCAAGCGTGAACGCAACGGGCGGCAAACCGCATTATTATTCGCTCAATAAACGCGCGGCAAATTTTGGTTACCAGCCTTGCCTAACTTCATTAGAAGGTGTGTTGCAGGAATCCGAAAAAATTATTCAGCGTCACTTTGTCTAATGCACTACTCCCCCGTTATCGCCGCACTTATTACGCTAATCCTGACTTTGTTTTTATCCCTGAACAAACAAGGTTTGCTGCAAGACATTCCCAATGACCGCTCGTTGCACTCCACACCCATTCCACGCACGGGCGGTATCGCTTTAATGACGGGCGTGTTGGCCGGGTGGATCATGATGATGGAATTTTGGGCGTGGTGGATTGTGTTGCCTATGCTCGGATTATTCGCGTTGTCGGTGATGGATGATTTGCGTAATTTAAATCCAAAAACACGTTTGATCGGTCACGTGATTGCCGCGCTGATTGTGGTGGCAAGCGCGGGAGTGGCTTGGGTATGGATGCTGCCGGTGTTTTTATTTATCGTGTGGATGACCAACCTGTATAACTTTATGGATGGCTCGGATGGACTGGCCGGAGGCATGGCTTTATTCGGTTTCAGCTTTTATGGCCTTGCCGGGTTGATGGCAAGTGATGTGCCTTTCGCCATGATGAATTTCACGATAGGCGCGGCGGCACTTGCATTTTTGTACCACAACTTTCATCCTGCCAAAGTGTTTTTGGGCGACGCGGGGTCGATCCCGCTCGGCTTTTTGGCCGCAGCATTTGGCGTATGGGGTTGGCAACAAGGCTACTGGCCATTCTGGTTCCCCGTATTGGTTTTTGCGCCATTTACTGCGGATGCCACATTCACTTTAATCAAACGTGTGCGGCGCGGAGAAAAATTATCCCAGGCGCATCGTAGCCACTACTACCAGCGGCTGGTGCAGATGGGCTGGGGACATCACAACACGGCTATTGCCGAGTATGTGCTGATGGCTTTATCGGGCATCTCCGCGCTGTGGGGCATCAGGTTGGGTGTAGCCAATCAGCTGGGATTCCTCATTGGCTGGACGGCGATTTATTTGATGTTAGCGATGTGGGTGAATCGTCGCTGGCAAAAATATGAGGGACAAAAATCAGCCGCATGACTAACACCCCGATAAAATTTTCCGTCATCATCATCACCAAAAATGAAGCGATGAACATTCGTCCTTGCCTCGAATCGGTTGCTTGGGCGGATGAAATCATTGTGGTGGATTCGGGTAGCACCGACGATACTGTGGCAATCTGCAAGGAATTCGGCGCGCAAGTTTATGTTCACGAGTGGCCGGGCTTTGGCCCGCAGAAAAATCGCGCATTGAGTTATGCTAAAAACGAATGGGTGCTTTCGATTGATGCGGATGAATGTGTGACGGATGAATTGCGTGCTGAAATTGATGCCGCCATAAACAATGCCGGTGATAAATCAGCATTTCGATTGCCGAGGTTATCCAGCTTTTGCGGTCGATATATGCGGCATTCAGGCTGGTATCCCGATTATGTTACGCGATTATTTCGGCGCGGTACGGCGCGGTTTTCTGATGATCTGGTTCATGAACAACTCGTGGTGAATGGCACGGCGGGTACGTTCAACAATCATTTGCTGCATAACAGCTTCCACAATCTTGAGCAACTAATGGCAAAAATGAACCAGTACTCAACGGCCGGCGCGCAAATGCTGCAGCAGAAAAATAAAACCGCCTCGTTGAAAAAAGCGATAGCCCATGCAGCATGGGCTTTTATTCGCACCTATATTTTGCGTGCGGGTTTCCTGGATGGCAGAGAGGGCTTTATGGTCGCCGTCTCAACAGCAGAAGGCACATATTATCGATATGTAAAACTCATGCTGTTAAATAAAAAATAGGCGCGTAATGGAAACTATCCATATCGTGGAGCCAACCTTAACAAGCGAGACAGGTCATTGCTACAGCTTTATCGATAGCCTTTGCCAAGCCAGCCACAACGTAAATTTATGCTTGTGGGTAAATCGTCACGCCGATGTTTTGTTCAGCAATATGAATGTGCAAATCAAATATTATTTCTATAGAAAGATCAGGCGGCTGCAAGGATATTTTCTGTACAAAAAATTACTGTGTTCATCCGACAAGTTATTTGTTTCAACCGCCAGCACGAGCGATTTGTTACTGCTGAACTGGGCTGCACGCGGCATGATTCCGGAAAAAAAAGCGTACGCATATTTTCATTGGCTTAACACAAACGAGCAGAAACTGACTCGCTTAGAAAAGCTGGCTCGGCAACAACCCCATCTTGAAATTTTGGGCCCCACGGCTTCGGTAGTTAATGTGTTCAAGGAGGCCGGCTTCAAAAACGCCCATCTCGTCCCCTACCCTATTGCCACTCAAAGCTTGGCTAATGTAGTTGAGCATAAGGAATTTTCAGGCTTGCTCTACGCGGGTGCTGCACGGCAAGACAAGGGCATTTCACACGTTGTAAATCTCCTGGAACACATGAGCAAGTTGGGATTGAAAATACCTTTCAAACTGCAAAGCTCAGCCAATCACCATGGCGAATATGATTCCGCAACTCAAGCCGACATGCAGCGATTGGGGAAAATAAACTATTCACAGCTACAGTGCGTTTCGAAAACCCTGAGTGCGGAAGAATATGCCAATCAATTTTCTGGGGTAATTTGTTTACAGCTCTACAATCCAATCTTGTTTGCCGACAGAATCAGCGGCGTAACCTTGGATGCACTATCCACAGGCAGCCCGATTGTTACCACCGCAGGCTCCTGGATTGCACGCATGGTGCAACGATTTGAGGCAGGGGTTGTTGTGGAGATTCCCGATCCACAAACTGTGCTGACGGCGGTTCAAAATATAATCTCTGACTACGAACGCTATCGAAAAAATGCGGCAGCAGCCGGCTTAACCCTGCGACAAGAAAATAGCGCAGCCATATTATTCAAGGCAATCACAGCCAAAAAACCATGAAAAATTCAGTCAGCGCACCAAGAAAAATTGCCGTGATCGTTCCAAAATATGGATTAGTTGGCGGAGGCGAGCGGTTCGCCAGCGAAATAACTGAGCGGTTAGCTCGAAATGAGAATTTTGATATTCATGTTTTTGCAAACAAATGGGTTGTTCATTCAGACCGCATTACTTTTCACAAAGTCCCGATTATTCAATTTCCACGCTTCCTACGTCCGTTGTCGTTTGCATGGTTCACAAAGTGGGTGATAGAACGCGGGGATTTTGATTTAGTGCATTCCCACGAATGGATACCACAAGCGGATATATTTTCCGTACACTCCATCCCTCATGTGGAATGGGTTCGGGGGGTAAGAAGGAAATCACTTAGCCTGTTCGATTACGCGAGAGCGTTTGTTGAAAGAAGAGCTATCGAAAGTGGTGCGACATCAACGTTTTTACCAGTATCCACAATTGCCCTACAAGCCTTTCGTCGTGAGTATGCAACTTTGCCAGGTCGGTGGCAGGTACTTGCTCCTGGTGTAGATGTGGTACGCTTTTCAATGCCTGATCGTGAAGCATGTCGTTCCGAAATAAGAGGGCGTTATGGTATCGGAGCATCCGACATCCTTCTCCTCTTTGTTGGAATGAATTTTGAAGTAAAAGGACTGGATACAATCATCGCGGCAGTTGCTAAAGCACGCAGTGTTCGAACCGAAGCAAACATCCGCTTGTTAGTGGTGGGCCGGGGCGATGAAAACAAGTACCGAAAAATGGCTCAATCATTGGGAATAACAGATGCGGTGTTATTCGCTGGAACACAGGTTGATGGTTTGGAACGTTACTACCGAGCGGCGGACATTTTTATCATGCTCTCAAAATTTGATACTTTCGGCATGGTGGTGTTGGAAGCAATGGCTGCTGGTTTGCCTGTTATTGTCAGCTCCAATGTGGGCGCGAAAGATTTAGTGGAGGAGGGCAGGAACGGCTACATTCTGCCCGTGCCGCAGGATGTGGAAGCGGTGGCTGTGCGCATAGTCGGACTGGTGGATGCCGCTCTCCGCTCTGAAATGGGTGCGACCGCGTCGCAGGTCGCTGCGCTGCATGATTGGGAGACGCTGGCAGAAAAAATGAAACGGCTTTATCTAGCAATGCTTTCTGAAAATGCCAAACTCGAGGAATCAGTGGGGTAATATTGATGCTGAAAAAGCGCATTTTAATAACTGGGGCTACAGGTTTTTTAGGAAGTCACCTTACAAAAGCACTTGCTGAACGGGGTGATGAAATAACAATTTTGAAAAGAAGCTCGTCTGATTTGACACGCCTTTCTTCACTGGTCTCAAAACTGGACGTACTAGAGATTGAAGGATTGGATTTTCCTACTTCATTTCTTAAGGGGAGGAATGTTGATGCGGTAATTCATACCGCGACATGCTATGGTCGGAATGGAGAAAGTCCAAGTGAAATATTTTCAGCAAATACCGCTTTCCCTCTCAAGTTATTGGAGTCTTCAGTTCAGGCTGGGGTAAAAATATTTATTAATACGGATACTATTCTGGATAAGTATTTAAACTTATATTCTCTTTCCAAAAATCAGTTCCTTCAATGGGGGCGCTATTTTTCGAAACAGAACAAGATGAATTTCATTAATATGAAATTGGAACATTTTTATGGTCCAGGTGACGACAATTCAAAATTTACTTCGCATGTAATAACTAGCTGTATCTTAAATGCACCATTGCTGAAATTAACTCCTGGAGATCAGCGCAGGGACTTTGTTTACATTGATGACGTTGTTGCTGCTTATTTGGCAGTGTTAAAGGGGACGGATGACACAAAAAAATGGTTCGGAGAGTATGAGGTTGGCAGCGGCAATCCTATTTCAATCAGAGAGTTTGTGGAAAAAGTTCACAAATTAACGTCCTCAAAAACCAAACTTGAATTTGGAGCATTCCCATATCGCGACGGTGAAGTAATGAATTCTCAAGCAAATATTTCTGCTTTGGAGTTATTAAAATGGGATTGCAAATACAACCTTGATTTGGGGTTAGAGCTAACTATAGAAAGTTATAAGCAATGAAATTATTAATAACGGGGGGGTGCGGGTTTCTTGGAAGTAATCTTGCATCAGACTCAATAGTGCGCGGTGACAACTTGGTAGTCTTCGACAACCTTTCTCGCAGAGGCTCAAGAGAGAATCTTGGTTGGTTACAAAGGCAAGGCACTTTTACATTTGAGCATGGGGATGTGCGCAATTGTAACGACATTACTAGGATTATTCAGTTATTCAAACCCGATGTAATTTTTCATCTGGCTGGGCAAGTGGCGATGACTACCTCTATTGCGAATCCTAAAATGGATTTTGAAATAAATACAGTGGGAACTTACAATTTACTCGAAGCTGTTAGATGTTATGCGCCAAACGCTATTATTGTTTATTCTTCCACTAACAAAGTATATGGTGATCTGGAAGAATACTCTTATCGTGAAACAAGCACACGTTATGAGTGTATAGAGTATCCAAATGGCTTTAATGAGAAAACCCCGCTTAACTTCCATTCTCCATATGGTTGTTCTAAGGGGGCTGCGGATCAATACATGATTGATTATGCAAGAATATTTGGACTAAATGCGGTCGTACTTAGACACTCGTCAATGTATGGTGGTCGGCAATTTTCAACTAGCGATCAAGGGTGGGTGGGTTGGTTTTGCCAGAAAGCCGAGGAAACAAAAAATCGATTACTCAAAGAGCAGTTCACAATATCAGGTAGCGGCAAGCAGGTAAGAGACGTGCTGCATGCAGATGATATGAAACAATTATATTTGGCCGTGGTTAATAATATTGATAAGGCAAAAGGACAGGTTTTTAATATTGGTGGTGGTATTCAAAATAGCCTCTCATTGCTAGAGCTTCTTCTAATTCTTGAAAAAATCTCTGAAACTAAACTTAGTTACATTCAATTGCCAGTTCGAGAAAGTGATCAAAAGGTATTCGTAGCGGATATTACTAAAGCGCACACATTGCTGAATTGGAAACCAGTTATTTCTTCATTACAAGGCGTGGAAGCAATGTATGAGTGGGTTAAGTCAACGGCGAAGTAAAAGTCGCTTCTAATAATTTCCGAAAAAGGACCCCGCCGTGAAAACTTGGAAAGTTTATATTTTTTGCCACAATGCAATCTGGGATGAAATGTACAACAATGATCCCGATTTTCAATCAGGGCATTACGTTTTTCTTAAGCTAGGGCATCATATTCTTAACTATAACGAGAAGAAGGGTTACAACATCAAGAGTGAGTTTGATTTTTCTATATATTGGGACGCTACCTATTATGCTGAATTAACAGGGTTATACTGTGTTTATAAAAATCGCCTTTATGAAGGTCTTGATTATATTGGATTTTCACACTACGACAAGGAGCATCGTCTTTTGATTTCTGGTAATGGCGTGAAAATAAATGAAATAGAGGCTGCAAGAATGTTGTACGAGGTAAAGCAACAAAAAAGTGATAGACCAACAAATGTTACTTCTCTGATACAGGAAAAAATTAGCTCTATTAATCCCGTACATCTATCCCTTGAAAGTCACGACTTCAAAAAAATTTATGATCAGCGAATTCTTATGGATAACAACCAGCCAAATACTTTTGTTGGTGACGGAATAAATTGTATAGATCAAATTTTGGATGACTATAACGCCTTCTTTGATACTAATTACTCAATAGAGGATGTTGCAAAGGACGGCTTCCTGAATATGTGCGATTGTTTCGTTACTCCCGTTAATGTGTTTGTTAAGTTGATGTCTTTTATTTCGCCCATCATTGAAAGTAAGCGATTGGATGTTTACGATATTAAGAGACTTCACCGATTGCAAGGCGGACTTTTAGAGCGTTATGTAGCCGTTTTCTTTGCTTTGGAGCAAATAAATAAAGTTGATTTATCTACAATTCATCAATACTGGCTTAAACATCCAAAAAAGAAACGAAATTCTTTGATGGCTTGGACAGAAAAATTATTCAACTAATGAGATGCATAGAATGAACAATCCGGAAGTTAGTATCCTAATCCCTGTTTATAACCGAGAACGTTTTGTTGTAGATGCCATTGAAAGCGCATGTCGTCAAACCCTTAGCAATATTGAGATTATCGTTGTAGATAATCAAAGTACCGACCAAACCTATCAGGTTGCCTGTACTCTTGCCGAGACGGACTCACGCATAAAAGTATTTCAAAATGATACTAACTTGGGACCCGTGCTAAATTGGCAGAGATGTATATCTTTTGCTTCCGCCGATGTTTCAAAAATTCTTTGGTCTGATGATTGGATAGACTCTACCTATTTGGAAGTGACCGTTCCAATGTTGTTAGAAAACGAAGATGTCGGATTTATCTACACATCTGTTAAAAACCACTCTCAAGAATTTATTCGAGTTATTTATGATCAGCTACCAGAGACAGGGTTGTACGATTTATCAATATTTATTGAGGATCATCTTTTCTGGGGAGAGCGTTTTCCGGTATCTCCGGGTTGTGCCCTGTTTAGAACACGAGACCTAAAAAAGAATCTTCTTTTAGATATTCCAAACGATCTAGGATTAGACTACAAAAAATACGGACAAGGCAACGATTTGTTACTTTTTTTATTGTGTGATAAAGATTACTCGAAATTTGGCTTCCAAAAGCAAGCACTTTCACATTTTCGCGCACACGATGGCTGTCTATCTGCAGCAGAAGATCTGTCTATCTATATTCTCGACTCCATGCGATATTTTGTGGAAACCCAAAAGGGAGGAAATTACAAAAATCGCTATTTTAGTTTTCTTTATCTGAGGTCTCGTTCATCTGTTAAGGGTAAACTGCACAAAGCTGTTCTGAGCAACAAAGCTTTTCAAATAGATTTGATATTTATGCTTAGTTGGCGATTAAAGAAAACTTTAAAACGAATCTTGAAGAAAATTAGTAATTTTCGGAATGAGCTTGGTAGAACTGCTCATAAAATTAGTCATATTGATTAACATGACTTTGATTCGTATTGCCAAAGACTGGGATTGGCCGAATTTGCTGCGTCAGACCCCTGGGGGTAAGGGCATCTGGGATGGGATTCGTTTTACCATCGACAATGTTGATGAATGTGATCTGCTGGTAGTATTGAATAATCGCATGAAACACGCGGTTCGAGCACGCTGCCCAGACGGGCGCGTTTGGGCGGTCATGCAAGAGCCTTATGTAAAAGGCTTTACAGACTGGATGGTTGAAGCTCATGGCGCGTTTGGTCGTGTTTACACCAACTATCCTTTGCAAACCAAACCGAAATATATCGCCTCGCAACCCGCGCTTCCGTGGCATGTTAACCGTACATTTGATGAATTAATAACCTGCTCCATGCCGAAAAAAACACAACCATTGTCTTGGGTGGTGGGTAATTGCCGCGACCTTCCTGGACACATGAAAAGGCTGACTTTTCTTCGTGCTGTTCAAGCTGATCAAACATTGGATATAGATTTGTATGGTCGCGCAGTCCAATACATCGAAGACAAGTGGGATGGTCTTGCGCAATATCGCTATTCAATAGCGGCTGAAAACACCTCGTGGCCGGATTACTGGACAGAAAAAATCGCCGATTGTTTTCTTGCCTGGACAGTTCCGATTTATTTCGGCTGCGCTAATTTGGAAAAATATTTTCCGGCTGACTCTTTTATTCGTATCGACATTGAAAAGCCAGCAGAGGCAATCAAGATCATCAAAAGAGTTTTGCGTGAAGACGATTGGGAGCGTCGGCTACCCGCACTTGAGGAGGCAAGAAGGCGCGTGCTTTACGAGTATCAAATTTTTCCGATGTTAGCCAGACTGCTCAAAAGTGAGCCAACAATCGAGCAAATTAAATTTGACCAAACAGTACCCGCATACCAACGCAGTATAAAGACCAAGTTGAGGCGATTGGGTTACAAGGTGCAAAAACATTACCTCAGAATGATAAGCACATGAAAGTCAGCATCATCATTTGTTTTTATAATCGGCTTGACTTGCTCCCGGCCTGTCTTGATTCTTTGCGCGATTCGGCAGCTGATTTTGACGAAGTGGTCATTGCCGATGATGGATCAAATAATGAAATTGTAGCGACCTTGCAAGATCTGATAAAGAAATATGATTTTCCTATCGTTCATGCATGGCACCCACGGCAGGGTGCTCGGCGGTCAGCCACAAGAAATAATGGCATTCGCCACGCAAAAGGTGACTACCTGATTTTTCTGGATGCGGATTTTGCGTTGTTATCCGGCGCGGTACGCGCCCATGTTGAAGTTGCCAAGCAAGGCTACTTTGCAGCGGGCCGGTGTAAATACAGTACGGAAGAGCAGTGTCGGCAAATACTTGCGCAAGGACTTACTCCTTCATTATTAGAAAGCATCTACAACATCCTTACGGATGAGCTTGTAGAAAAAGAACATCGCCGTTTTATGCGCTATTCGCTGTTACATAAATTGAAGCTTGTATCACCCAAAAAAATTACATTTGGAGGACATTTTTCAGCCTTCAAAAAAGACATAGAATCTATAAACGGCTATGATGAAAATTTTGTTGGTTGGGGCGGAGAGGACATGGACTTTGCTTTGAGAATGGTACGGGTAGGCTTTCGAGGGACATCTGTAATCAAGACGGCCAGAGTCTTGCATTTGTGGCATCCCAGCGAAATGGCTGGTAAGCACTGGAAAGACGGAGTGAATATGGAATACTACTCACGAAAACGTGTCCCCGTGTTTTGCGAAAAAGGCCTAATTCATAAATCAACTTGATATCCTTTTCTAACAGGCAAATTTGAACAATGAATCGGTTAAAAAATATTGTAGGAATGCTTCTGGAGGTTGGCAAAGGTTTGGTTAATTCTCAAGAGCAGAGCATTTCGTCCGAAAATATTTCTATCGGTATAACAACTTTTGAGGCTCGGTTCGACCAGTATTTTGTGCCGTTATTAAAAAGGGTTCGTGAATATACCGACAATGAAATTGTGGTGGCGGTTAATGGTGAAAACAACCGTCCATTCAGCAATGAATACCGCAGTAAACTGCTTAAATGCATCGCCGATTACGAAAATGTATATCCCGTTTTTTTCCCTCAGTTCAGAGGGCTTTCAAAGTTATGGAACTGTATTTCTATTCATGCGACCCATGACCATGTGTTGATGTTGAACGATGACATTATGGTAGACAGTCCGAACTTTATGACAGAGATTGGTCGCTCGCTTTTACGAAATAACGGCAGAACGTTTTTAATCAATCGCTCTTGGTCACATTTCCTTCTTAGCAAAGACGAGTTGGATACCTTGGGTTATTTTGATGAACGTCTTTTGGGAATTGGTGAAGAAGATGGCGATATGACTTGGCGTTACCTCAAGCAATATGGCGAACCAATCGCCAGCTTTAAGATTAAGGGCTTTCAGAATTATGCTGAAGAAACAATTCGGAGTTACAAGCCAACCAATATCCAAACGTATTCTGGTACGAAGTACAGCCTATTCAATCGAAAATTCATGTATGAGGAAAAATACTTACCAATAGTGCGTGGCATACAAGGAATGTTTGATACACCAATGGAGGAGAAAGATCCTGCAGCCAGTCAATATCCTTATGAGCAATTCTATCGGCTTCGCCGCAAGGAACTATAAGGTCAATTCTTTTCAGTCAAACTCGTGATTCGATAATTTTGTTTGGTAATAGCCAAAATTGACTGTACTTCAGCATACACTTGGTCGACACCCAGATCATCAAGGCATTGGCTTTTCTCGGAGTCATTACACCCTTTTTGATTGCAGGGAACGCATTGCATTGCTGCTGTGACCACACGATGTAACGCATCGACAATTGTCCAGCTTTTCCAGTTACCCGGCCCAAATATCGTAAGGGTAGGCGTTCCCACCGATGTGGCTATGTGTGGCGCGGCACTATCTACACCCAAGTGGAGCGTACTCATGGCAATTACAGCTGACAATTCACCGAGCGTAGTTTTGCCTGCCAAATTAAAAACATGATTGCTACGACCCATGGTAATTTTTTGGGTTACAGCGACTTCTTCCGGCGAACCAACCAATACTGTTGGCAGATGATGGTCTCTCCAAAGGTGGTCAATGAGCTCTTCCCATTTTGCATATTCCCACTCCTTGTATTTCCAGCGAGAACAGGGATTGATGGTTATCCAGCGATCGGAAGATAACAGTCCGCATTCCGCTATAAGTTCAAGCGCACGCCCCTTATCTTTGGAAGATAGGTATAATTTTGGAGTGGAGTTATCTGTATCAATACTCATCGCACGCACAATGCGCAGCGATTGACCCGCACCAGGGTGGACGGGTAATTCGGCATAGGGAGGATCACGCAAAAGTTTTGTAAACAGGTGTTTGTACCAAAATGGCTTGCTATCTTCTCGCAGCCCCACGCGTATTGGTGCGCCGGTAAGAAAGCAAAGAATGGCTCCTCGATCACCAGTTCGCAAGTCAATTACCAAGTCATATTGTGCCCAACGAAGGCGAAGCGCGAAGTGCAAGTGTTCTCGAATGGCACCTAGCCAATTACAGTGAGCTTGGGTTGTTTCGACAACTTCGTGGAGGTTTGTGTCAGCCAAGAGGATGCTGCCAAAAGGTTTGCGCACTAGAATGGAAACACGAGCTTCAGGGTAAGTTTCTTTTACGGCTCGAATAGTTGGCGTGGTTAAAACAACGTCTCCAATATCACCCAATTGGATGAGCAGAATATTTCTGAACTGTTCAGTCATGCGTTACCAGTGGCACTAAATTGAATACGATGCAATTGCGCATACACACTACCTTTGGCCAGCAATTCCTGATGCGTGCCAGTTTCAACAATCTCTCCCTTTTGCAGAACGACTATACGATCCGCTTTTTCGATGGTAGATAAGCGGTGTGCAATGACTAAAGAAGTACGGCCTTGCATCAGGGTTTCCAGTGCAGCTTGGACATGGCGTTCCGATTCGCTATCCAATGCGGAAGTGGCTTCATCCAATATCAGTATCGGTGCGTTTTTGAGGACGGCACGTGCAATGGCGATACGTTGGCGTTGTCCACCGGATAGTTTTACTCCACGTTCGCCAACTAGCGTATTTAATCCTTGCGGCATTTCTCGAATAAATTCCATCGCATGGGCTGCTTGTGCGGCAGCGATGATTTCTGTTTCGGGTACTTCGCGCATCTGTCCGTAAGCGATGTTTGCTGAAATAGTGTCATTGAACAATACAACTTCTTGGCTCACTAATGCAATGTTGGCGCGCAGGCTGGATAAAGTAAGATCGGCTAAATCATGTCCATCCAGTGTAATGCGTCCGCTACTGGGCAGATAAAATCGTGGAACGAGATTTGCCATGGTAGTTTTTCCGCTACCCGACGCGCCCACCAATGCGACAGATTGCCCGGCAGGGATTTCCAAGCAAATGTCGCGCAATGCCAGCCTGTCATCTTGTTGGTAAGACAAGTTCACGTTCTCAAACTCAAGGCGGCCATTGGCTCGACCTATCATTTCTTTCCCAGTGTTGATTTCACTGGGTGTATCCAGCAATTCAAATACACTTTCAGACGCGGCTAGCCCGCGTTGGATAAATTCGCTCACGCCCGTCAATCGTTTGATTGGAGCGGTTAGCATCAGCATGGCAGCGATAAATGAAAGGAATCCGCCAACCGTAGTCTCATCACTGCGCGATTGCACGGTGGCAAGATAAACGATAACTGCCAATGCAATGGCGGCAATCATTTGCACGGCAGGGACATTGATAGCCGCTGCCATGGTTTGCTTCATGGTGTGGCGGCGCACCCAGTTGGCTTGCTCGTTGAAGCGGTCGCCCTCATATTGCTGTCCGCCAAACAGCTTGACCACTTTGTGCGCTGCAATGCTTTCTTCGATAACTTGGGTGATGTCTCCCATGGCGCGTTGCGAATCGCGGCTGGCATCACGTAAGCGAGCGTTGATAACCTTTAGCATCATTGCAATGATGGGAGCCATCACCAAGCTGAGCAGCGTAAGTTTCCAGTTGAGGTAAAACAGCCAGCCGAGCAACCCGACGATGATGATGGAGTCGCGGATCAAAACCGTCACCACGTTAGTGGCGGCAGCAGTTACTTGCGTTACGTCAAAGGCCAGCTTGGAGATGAGATTTCCCGTCGCGTGATCGTCGTAATAGCGGGTTGGCAGCGTGAGTAGCTTGTGAAACATTTCGTCGCGCAAATCCATCACCACTTTGTTGCCGACCCAACCGATAGCGTAGGCAGCAACAAAAGAAGCAACGCCGCGCACGAAAAAAATTACCAAAATGAATAGCGGCGCAAGCTGCATGATGGTGTTATCTTTGTGAACAAATGTGCCATCCAACAAGGGTTTCAACAAGGCGGGCAACAGGGGTTCAGTCGCTGCTGTGATGGCAGTACCTATAATAGAAATCAGGAAGATGCGCCAATAAGGTTTGACGTAACCGAGAAGACGTAAATAAAGCTGACGGCTGGAGAGGTTCATGGGGGCGCACTTTAGCAGAAAAGCCCGTTGATAGCCTTCGCCAAAATGAAGGAGAAATTTCATTGAGCCGACATAAAAATCTGCTACGCTCATTTATAAATAAACACGCTAAGGAAGCGCGATGGCGATTTATGCAATAGGCGATGTGCAGGGCTGCCATGTAGAACTGGTGCAGTTGCTGGACAAAATTCAGTTTGATGCCAGTCGTGACCAGTTGTGGCTGGTAGGCGATTTGGTGAATCGCGGGCCGGATTCTTTGTCGGTGTTGCGCTTGGTTAAGTCGCTGGGCGAAAGTACGGTAACGGTATTGGGCAACCATGATTTGCATTTACTGGCCGTGGCAGAAGGAGTGGCCGAGTTACATAAAAGCGATACGCTGGATGAAATTCTTGATGCACCAGATCGCGATGAGCTGTTGTTTTGGTTGCGTCATCGGAAATTGTTGCATACGGAAAATAATTTTGTATTGGCTCATGCAGGACTATTGCCGAGTTGGTCGATCACTCAAGCGGCAGCCTTGGCAGATGAGGCAGAACAAGCCTTGTGGAGTAATCATTATGTGGATTTATTGGCGCACATGTACGGCAATCAGCCCAATCATTGGCGGGACGATTTGCGCGGTTACGATAGATTGCGAGTGATTATCAACGCCCTTACGAGATTGCGAATTTGTAGCGATCACGGAGAAATGGAATTCAAATTCAAAGGAGAGACCAAAGATATTCCACAAGGGTATCGCCCTTGGTTTGATGTACCGCAACGTGCCCATGCCGATGCGACGATTATCTTCGGGCACTGGTCAGCACTGGGTTTGTTGAATAGGGAGAAGATTATTGCGCTGGATACCGGTTGTTTGTGGGGTGGCGTGCTGACTGCTATTCGCTTGGATGACCGGAAAATATTTCAGGTGATGTGTACGAATGCACCCGCGCAGAAACCTTGGATCGTTTAGGCTTACCATGTCACAAAGCAAGACAGGGGAAACGCCGATTAAATCGTCATCCCCGCTGAAAACCAGTAAAATGCGCGCTTTGTCATTGCTTAGAAACAACTCATGCTTACCTTTCAGCAAATCATTCTGAACCTGCAAAATTATTGGGATAAACAGGGTTGCGCGTTGTTGCAACCCTACGATATGGAAGTCGGTGCGGGCACGTCGCACACGGCCACTTTTTTACGCGCACTCGGCCCTGAGCCTTGGAAAGCCGCGTATGTCCAGCCTTCGCGCCGCCCCAAGGATGGTCGCTACGGTGAGAACCCCAATCGTTTGCAGCATTACTATCAGTTTCAAGTGGTGCTTAAACCTGCGCCCGCCAACATTCTGGAGTTGTATCTCGGCTCGTTGGAAGCACTTGGGTTTGATCTGAAAAAAAATGACATCCGCTTTGTTGAAGATGACTGGGAGAATCCGACGCTGGGCGCGTGGGGCTTGGGTTGGGAGGTGTGGTTGAACGGCATGGAAGTGACGCAGTTCACCTATTTTCAACAAGTCGGCAGCATCGAGTGCAAGCCCATCACAGGCGAAATCACCTACGGCTTGGAGCGGTTGGCGATGTATCTCCAAGGCGTGGAAAGCGTTTACGATCTGACTTGGACACCGGGCGTGTCTTACGGTGATGTGTACCATCAAAACGAAGTCGAGCAATCTACCTATAACTTTGAACACAGTGACGTGGAGTTTTTACTCGGCGCGTTTGGCAGCCACGAAAAACAAGCCAAGCATTTGATGGAGCAACAGCTTGCATTACCGGCTTACGAACAAGTGCTAAAAGCCGCGCATAGCTTTAATTTACTGGATGCGCGTGGCGCAATTTCAGTGACTGAACGGGCCGCTTATATTGGACGGATTCGTAATCTTGCACGCACGGTTGCCACTTCGTATTTGGATAGCCGCGCAAGGCTGGGCTTCCCGATGGCACCGAAGGCGTGGGCGGAGGAAGTGTTGGCACTGATTGAAAAAAAGGCAGCATAAGTATGAAAAATACCTACATCGTCATTCCCGTGAAAACGGGAATCCAGCAAAACCAAAAATCCCGCGCAGCGGACAAAACCATATTACAGCCCCGCCATACGGGGAATTATTCAATTAACTGGATTCCCGCCTGCGCGGGAATGACGGGGCTTTAGCATGAGTAGTAAAAATTTATTGGTTGAATTATTCGTAGAAGAATTGCCCCCGAAGTCGCTCAAAAAATTAGGCGACAGTTTTGCCGAGGTCTTAGCCGCCAGCCTTAAATCACAAGGTCTCACAGCAAATGATTCTGTGGTGACTCCCTATGCTTCGCCACGCCGCTTGTCAGTACATGTCACCAATGTATCCGCACAAGCTGCCGACAAATCAGTTTCGCAAAAACTCATGCCCGTTTCGGTGGGGCTGGATGCCAGTGGCAATGCCACGCCTGCGCTGCTTAAGAAGCTGGCGAGCTTTGGCGCGGATGCTTCGGTAGTGCCACAACTCAAGCGCGTGATGGATGGTAAAGCAGAAGCGTTGTTCTACGATCGCTTAGTGAAAGGCGCGCTGTTGGTTGAAGGCCTGCAAAAAGCATTGGACGAAGCGATTGCCAAATTGCCGATCCCCAAAGTGATGTGTTATCAACTTACCGATGGCTGGAGCAGTGTGAACTTCGTTCGCCCCGCACATGGCTTGGTGGCTTTGCATGGCGCGGATGTTGTGCCGATCAGTGTGTTGGGTTTGACTGCCGGACGCGAAACACAAGGGCATCGTTTTGAAGCAAGTATGTCTCCCGTGGTGTTGCAGGATGCCGACAGCTACGCGCAGCAATTGGAAAACCAAGGTGCAGTCATCGCCAGCTTTGCCGCACGTCGTGCAGAGATTGCTAGGCAACTTGCCGCTGCCGCTGCCAAAGAAGGACTCAAGCCGATTGATGATGACGCGCTGCTGGATGAAGTGACTGCATTGGTTGAACGCCCCAATGTGCTGCTCGGAAAGTTTGAAACGGAATATCTTGAAGTGCCACAGGAATGTTTGATTCTGACCATGAAGGCAAATCAGAAATATTTCCCGCTGTTGGATAATAACGGCAAACTCACTAACAAATTTCTGATTGTTTCCAACATTCGTCCAGCAGATGCCAGCTTGGTTATTGGAGGCAACGAGCGCGTGGTGCGTCCGCGCTTGGCGGATGCAAAATTCTTCTTCGATCAGGATCGCAAAAAGACCTTGGCATCACGCGTGGAAGGGTTGAGTAAAGTGGTGTATCACAATAGGCTCGGCACACAAGGCGAGCGAGTGGAGCGTGTTCGCGCTATCGCAAAAGCCATTGGTCAGCAATTGGGGGGCGATGCATTGGCTGCTCAGGCCGATCAGGCCGCGATGCTGGCCAAGGCCGATTTGCTCACCGACATGGTGGGCGAGTTTCCGGAGTTGCAGGGCATCATGGGTCACTACTATGCCAAGCATGACGGCTTGAGTGACGACATAGCACTTGCCATCGAAGACCATTACAAGCCGCGTTTCGCAGGTGATGAGTTGCCGCGCAATCAGGTTGGTATGTGTGTCGCGCTGGCCGATAAATTAGAAACGCTGGTGGGTATGTTCGGTATCGGGCAGATACCGACTGGGGATAAAGACCCGTTTGCTTTGCGTCGTCATGCGTTGGGGGTGATTCGGATGCTGGTTGAACGTAAATTACCATTAAACCTTAGTAAACTATTGGACGATATTGTTAATTCAGTAGACGCTATGCAATCTATTGCAACTATAGGCGTTGATGGAACAGCTCGTTCTAATGCGATATGGGGGGCTGGTGGAAACTCAATTTCGATTGATTCGGAAACTGATGCCAAGGTTGGTGAATTTATTTTTGATCGACTGGCTGGTAGTTTGCGTGAGCAAAGTTATAGTTCACAAGAGGTGGATGCGGTACTGTCGTTGCGACCACAATTTTTGAGTGAAGTATCTAATCGTCTTGCCGCCGTGCGTACATTTTCTGCGCTACCAGAAGCTTCTGCACTTGCAGCTGCCAACAAACGTGTTGGCAATATTATCAAAAAGGCTGAGGGTGACTCGGCCCTTCGACAAGCTCAGGGCGAACGGATTGAGGTGAACACCACGCTGTTGCAAGAACCAGCCGAGCTGGCATTGCATCAAGTCTTGAGTCAAATTGCACCTAAGGCTGAAGCTGCATTTGCAAAAGGCGACTACACCGCTTCGCTGCAAGCCCTTGCCGCGTTGCGTGTTCCAGTCGATGCCTTTTTCGATAGCGTGATGGTGAACGCTGAAGATTTGGCACTACGCGCCAATCGGCTTGCGTTGCTTGCGCAATTACATCAGGCGATGAATCGCGTCGCTGACCTTTCCAAGTTGGCCTCCTAATGAAACTCATCATTCTCGACCGCGATGGGGTCATCAATTTTGATTCCGACCAGTTCATCAAAAAGCCGGGAGAATGGCGGCCAATACCGGGCAGCCTCGAAGCCATCGCGCAGTTGAATCAAGCGAATTATCGCGTGGTGGTGGCGACCAATCAGTCCGGTATCGGGCGCGGGTTGTTTGATATGCCGATGCTGAATTCCATTCACGACAAGATGCACAAGGCATGTGCTTTGGTGGGTGCGCGTATCGATGCGGTGTTTTTTTGCCCGCACACCAGTGAGAATAAGTGCAATTGCCGCAAACCAAAATCAGGTATGTTGGAAGAAATCGCTTCGCGCTATAACGTCAATTTAGCGGGCGTGCCAGCGGTTGGCGATTCGTTGCGCGACTTGCAAGCGGGTGCAGCTTTGGGTGCACAACCTTATCTGGTGTTGACGGGCAAGGGGGCAAAGACACAAGCAGCGGGTGGGCTACCTGAAGGTACGAAAATTTATGCCAACCTGTCCGAAGTTGTGACTGAGCTGTCAAAAACATAGGGGATTTATGCTGGTTATTCGTTCGTTGATTTTCTTGTTGCTGCAAATCATCATCACGCCGATTTTTTCCACCTTGGCTTTGCTGTCCTTTCCATTCAGTCGTCTTACCCGCTACAAAATTATTTCGCAGTGGGCAAAAATGATGTTGCCGATTTTGCGCGTGGTGTGCGGCATCCGCCATGAAGTCAAAGGCATCGAAAATATACCCACCGAACCGTGCATCGTATTGTGCAAACATCAATCGGCATGGGAAACTTTGGCACTGCAAAAAATATTTCCCCCTCAAGTGTGGGTGTTGAAGCGCGAGTTATTTTGGATTCCATTTTTCGGTTGGGCGTTGGCATTGACCAGCCCAATCGGAATTAAACGTAGCGATGGAAAGGGAGCGATGAAGCAGTTGCTCAAGCAAGGCAAAGAACGATTGGCGCAAGGATTTTGCGTGGTGATTTTTCCCGAAGGAACACGCATCCCTTACGGTCAGCGCGGCAAATACAAAATCGGTGGTGCCATGTTGGCGGCGAGTAGCGGGGTACCTGTCATCCCCGTTGCGCATAACGCGGGACGTTTATGGGGGCGCAATGCGTTCAGCAAACATCCCGGCTTGATTACCATGAGTATAGGTGCGCCGATAGAAACGAAGGGGCTGAGGGCGGAAGAGATTAACGCCAAGGTCGAAGCATGGATTGAAAATGAGATTCAGCAGCTGGCGCATTAAATGTTAGCAAGGCTTCGCAATCTCGTTACCAGCCCTGCCGTTGAAAAGCGAGCCACCCACCTTGCTGGCAAGCAAATTACCTACACCCTAAAGCGCAGCAGCAAACGCCGCAGCATCGGCCTGCGCATAGACCATCGTGGACTCACCGTGAGTATGCCGTTACGTGCATCGGAAAAATGGCTAGACACGGTGTTGCAAGAGAAAGCTGAATGGGTGGTGGCAAAACTCGATGGCTGGCAAGCTCGCATCCCCGTTGAGACTAAATGGACGGATGGTGAGTTGCTAGATTATCTGGGTGATCAGCTTACGTTGCGAATAGAGACCAGTTTGTTTTCCGCACCCGCGCAGCAGCGAAAAAATGGGTTGTGGGTGTTTGTAAAAAATGATTATTCGCCGCACAAAATCGAGCAGGCGGTTACGCGCTGGTATCAACAAGAAGCTTTACCTTTATTTAAACAACGCGTTGACCATTACGCCCCTCTGCTCAATGTTGCACCGCGCATGATTAAATTGTCGAACGCCAAAACACAATGGGGATGCTGCACGGCTCGCGGCACAGTGCATTTGAATATACAGCTGATTAAATTGCCGTTGCACTTGATTGACTATGTGGTGATACATGAACTCGCACACTTGCGCGAAATGAATCACTCCGCCGCGTTCTGGCATGAAGTTGAACGTGTTTGCCCAGACTATGTATTGCGTCGCGCAGAGTTAAAGGCCATCGCTCTGTAGAGTCTCACCAGACTTCAGCTTTATAATCCGAAAAAATCCTTTAGGTGCAATCATGCGTCGTAAATTTTATTTAAGTATTGCTTTGATCTTGCTGTTGCAGGCATGCGGTCATAAAGGCCCGCTTACTTTGCCAGTAGCAAAAGCACAGCCTGCTACTCCTTCTACCCAACCCACAAAATAATGATGAACAATTACTTTCACTATAAAAATGACGCGCTGCATGTTGAGCAAGTGCCGTTGGCAGACATCGCTGAAAAATATGGCACACCTTGCTATGTGTATTCGCGCGCCGCTTTGACGGATGGCATGAACCAATTCAAAAATGCGTTGCAGAGCAAAGAGCACTTGATTTGCTATGCAGTGAAAGCCAATTCTAATTTGGCGATTCTGAATGTGTTTGCGCGTATGGGTGCGGGCTTCGATATTGTTTCGGGCGGCGAATTAAAGCGCGTGTTGGCGGCAGGTGGCGATGCGCGCAAGGTGGTTTTTTCTGGGGTCGGCAAAACCATTGCGGAAATGCGCATGGCATTGGAGGCGAACATTTTGTGCTTCAACATTGAGTCATCCCCCGAGTTAGATAGATTGAATGAAGTGGCTGGCAGCATGGGTAAAGTGGCGGCGATTAGCTTGCGGGTAAATCCTGATGTGGATGCAAAAACGCATCCGTATATTTCTACGGGCTTGAAGCAAAATAAATTCGGCGTGGCTTACACCGAAGCGATTGCGCTATATCGCAAAGCACGAGAGATGAGGAATTTGCATATCACTGGCATGGACTGCCACATTGGCTCGCAGCTCACCGAGACCAGCCCATTCATCGCTGCGATAGAAAAAGTTTTGGCATTGGTTGGCGAGTTAGCGGCTGAAGGAATTCAACTTGAACATTTAGACTTGGGTGGAGGATTGGGCATTCGTTATGACGGCGAAACACCACCCGCAATCGCGGATTATGTGGCCGCGATTCTGGACGGTTTGCGCGTACGAACTGAGAAGCTAATTCTCGAACCTGGTCGGGTGCTGGTTGGAAATGCGGGTGTGCTTTTGACTAAAGTTGAATATTTAAAGCACGGTGAAGAAAAAAACTTTGCGATTGTCGATGCCGCGATGAACGACTTGATGCGCCCCGCTTTGTACGATGCATACCATCAAATTTTTCCGGTAATGCGCGAAATTCACCCATCCCAAACCTATGAAATAGTCGGCCCGGTTTGTGAAACGGGTGACTTCATCGGACATGCCCGCGAATTGGCTATTGCTCCGCAATCCTTATTGGCTGTGCTTTCTGCGGGTGCGTACGGCATGAGCATGAGTTCAAATTACAACACGCGTGGTCGCGCAGCGGAGGTGATGGTGGATGGTAGTGAAGTGCATTTGGTGCGCCAACGCGAGGCGGCAGAACAGTTGTACGCGGGCGAGAAAATTATTTCGTGAGCGTGGTATTTTTCGCAAACTTCGTTAAGAAATTTGTTGCACGATTTTTCAACAGTGGATACATTACCCATACCGCAAGCGTTCTTTCGCTAAACACAAGGCGTTTGGGTGTGCATTGAGTCGTAGAAAAACTTCTAATTTTTAATGGAGAATCAAAATGGCAACAGCAGCAAAAACACCCGCAGCGAAAAAAGCAGCTCCTAAAAAACCAGCAGCAAAAAAAGCGGCTGCCAAGCCAGCAGCTAAAAAACCAGCCGTAAAAAAAGCCGCAGCTAAACCTGCTGCAAAAAAAGTAGTCGCTAAAAAGCCTGCCGCTAAAAAAGTAGTGGCGAAGAAACCAACCGTAAAAAAAGCCGCAGCTAAACCTGCTGCAAAAAAAGCAGTCGCTAA
>CAZSPN010000019.1:39142-45805 GCA_964608835.1 uncultured Gallionella sp. | reverse complement strand
AATTTTGAATCAGCAGAGTACCTCTAAATGGGTCAGTTTTCGGTTAGCGGCAACAAGCTGCATCTGGTACAGAGGGTTCGTAACGTTTTGCAAGGATTGAAGCTGGACAAGCCATTTAGAAATAGAAGCCTTGGTGACCAGCTTGCTCAAACCAGCTTTCCTCTTGTCCAAATGGATAATCAGATTGCCATTAAAGTGATAAAACCATTTTTCCTTTCTCAAAGTTCACCAAGCAAAATCATTTCCCATGGCGGTGCTTGGGTAGACAAGGTGCGGCGTTTAAGGAAACGCAACCTGTTGCCTAGCGCAACCTTATTTGCAATTGATGGGCCTGATGAGAATCAAGGGAATCGTTATTTGGCTTACAAAGAGATTTGCGATGACTTGGCTCTTCTTGAGGTTGAAGTAATTCGCTCCACTCAAGAACAGCAACTGATTAGCTTTGCAAGAAGCTAATTTTATACTGCCAGGTCGTAACCACACTCAGACTGTTAAATTGAACTTGCGATAAATAAGGTGTATAAAATAAGCGCAAGTTTTGAATGTTGGCGTTGAAAAGTTTTATTGTTCGCGGGAGATGCCTATCGACCCTTCAAATGTTCATTCCATGTAGCAACTATCACCACGTCAGGATTTTATAGCTGACCTTATCGGCATCCCATATGCTGATCCATAACGCCGCAAGAATGCGGCGTTTTTATTTGTGCGTAGGGTTCGCAGCCACTAACGATAGCCACCCCAAACAGTTCAAAATAATCACCCCCCGCAAACGTCGTGTTGAATAACTAACAACAGGCTTATTCCACACCACGTTACAACGCGGTCAAGTCGCCGTCATGTTCAATGACAACATCACGGCAAAATCTAAAATCAAAACCAACACAAAAGCATTGCCTGCCTTACTGGTTTGAACCCCACTGAGGGTGTCATCCCCTTCAATCGGTTAAGCCATGCAGAGTCGCGTTTAATCACTCTTTGAAATCAGTCATCACTACAAGCCAACCCTTCGGGCTTTAGCTGCGAACCGTGGCAGTGCTCGTACCTCCGCGCTGGCCGCACCCCTTCTTGCTTTCGGGCTTTCCCTTCTTCCTTTGCTTTCAACCGTTGCGCTGTGCGACGCGGCTCCAACAAGCATGTTTTAACCAACCAAAAGGGGAATACCATGAATACCATCAGCACAAACCAGTCAGGCAGCCAAACATTCAACAGCGACGCTCACCAACTAGCATGTGAGAACTTCTTTGCACAACCTTACAGCTTAGATGCAAACGGCTTTTACTTCACCGATCTGGATGACTACACAGCCAAAGCAGCAGCACTCAAAGATCGTTACGGCAATCCGGTGGAGGAATTCGAGCTCATGTACATCGACGGGGATGACGGTGCGTTATTTGGGGCTTGCGGCATTAACCAAGCGAATTTATCAGTCTGGTTTGACGAGGTAGCGATACTGGACGACCACGAGAAGGCTGCTTTGTTTTATTTGGTGAGTGTAACTGGTTACAGCCTTAACGATGCACTGGGCAAGATTGATGAAGTGGCACTGTATTCAGGTAGCCTTGAAGAGGCAGCACAAGAATTGTTTGATGAATGTTATGCACACAGCATTCCTGAGAACTTACGCTATTACATCGACTATGCTGCGTTTGCACGGGACTGCCAGGCGGGTGGGGATATGACTGAGTTTGAGTATGGCGGAGAAACGTTTACTTGCACGAATGCGAGTGGGATGTGATGCAGGCAATCTTGTGGTGAACGCCACTAATAAGCTAATCATTAAGGGGCTAATCCTGCTCCCCCGATTTGGGGAGCAAACTCCCCAAATCGGGGGAGTTTATTTTGGTCAATGAGAGAAAGGGGTTGGGCTGGTTTTATTTGTGCAAATTATAGGTAGGCGTAATTCACCTAATTGCAGAAATTTAGGAAGCAGCATAATTCAATCTGCAAAATCCTACACCAACCCTACATGAGCAAGGATTTCCAAATAATAAAAAAGGCTCACATCGCTGCAAGCCTTGATTATATTGGTGGGTCTGGAAGGACTTGAACCTTCGACCAAAGGATTATGAGTCCTCTGCTCTAACCAACTGAGCTACAGACCCGAAAACTTTTTTGTTTAATTTTCGCTATCAAGGAAGCTCTTCAACTTCTCAGAGCGCGAAGGATGGCGCAGCTTGCGAAGTGCTTTTGCCTCAATTTGGCGGATGCGTTCACGTGTCACATCAAATTGTTTACCCACCTCTTCCAACGTGTGGTCGGTATTCATTTCAATACCGAAGCGCATGCGCAACACTTTGGCCTCGCGCTGGGTGAGGCTGTCCAGAATATCTGCTGTTGCGCCGCGCAAGCTATCGTAGATTGCGGCATCGATAGGCACGGCTGTGTGCGTATCTTCGATGAAATCGCCCAAATGTGAATCGTCATCGTCACCCACTGGGGTTTCCATGGAAATGGGCTCTTTGGCGATTTTGAAAATTTTGCGGATCTTGTCTTCCGGCATTTCCATTTTCACAACCAAGGTCGCAATGTCTGCCTCCTGCCCGGTCTCTTGCATGATCTGGCGCGAGATGCGATTCATCTTGTTGATGGTTTCAATCATATGCACCGGAATGCGGATGGTGCGTGCCTGATCGGCAATGGAACGGGTAATCGCCTGGCGTATCCACCAAGTCGCATAAGTGGAAAATTTATAACCGCGACGATATTCGAATTTATCGACCGCTTTCATCAGACCGATATTCCCCTCCTGGATCAAGTCGAGGAATTGCAATCCGCGGTTGGTGTACTTTTTCGCAATGGAAATAACCAAGCGTAGGTTAGCCTCAATCATATCTCGCTTGGCGCGACGAGCTTTTGCTTCGCCATTGGTCATTTGGCGGTTGATTTCTTTCAGATCACGAATCGGAATACCGACGCGCTGCTGCAAGTCCAGCAGTTGTTGTTGCTTTTCCACAATTGCATGTTCATAACGCCCCAAGGTATCGCTGTAAGGCTTTTTGAGCTTGATCTCTTGCGTTACCCACTGCAAATTTTCTTCATTTTCAGGGAAAGATTTGATGAAATACGGGCGAGGCATTTTGCCTTTAACCACACACATGTCCTGAATACTGCGCTCGCTGCGGCGCACTTCTTCGACCAGGCCGCGCATAGTGTCACACAGCGCGTCCACTTGCTTGGCGGAGAAGCGGAACTGCATCAATTCTTCGGTAATACTACTTTGCAGCTTGTCGTATTGCTTGCTGCGATAACCGTGTTTTTCGTAAGCCTTGCCAATCTTGGTAAACAAATCCGAGATGGTGGCAAAACGTTCCAGCGCGTCCGCTTTCAATTGCGCCAAATTCGCTGCTGCTTCGGCGGCAGCCTCGGCAGCATTGGCCTCCTCATCGCCTTCCTCTGGCTCGTCCGCATCTGCCTCAACCTCTTCCGCAGGTGCCGCCGCCATCACAACGTCGTCTTCAACATCGACGAAGCCGTCAATCAGTTCGTCGATACGCATCTGGTCCGCCTGAATTTTGCCGACCAAGGCCAAGATTTCCGCGATGGTTGCGGGACACATCGAAATCGCCTGAATCATGTGCTTCAGGCCTTCTTCGATACGCTTGGCAATCGCAATTTCTTTTTCGCGGGTCAGCAATTCCACTGTTCCCATTTCGCGCATATACATGCGCACGGGATCAGTGGTGCGACCAAATTCAGAATCAACCGTTGACAGCGCGGCCTCGGCCTCCTCCACAGCATCTTCATCCGCCACGGCTGGCGCAGCGTCAGTCATAATCATCGATTCGGTGTCAGGCGCGACATCGCACACAGTCACACCCATCTCGTTAATCATGCTCACCACACCTTCAATTTGCTCAACTTCAAGCATATCGGGCAGGTGGTCGTTGATCTCCGCGTAGGTCAGGTAGCCGCGCTCCTTGCCCAATACAATCAGGGCTTTCAGCCGCGTACGGCGCGCATCGATATCCTGCTGCGGGTCAGTAACAACTTGTTCCACCAGAGCGGCGGGTTTGCTGACCGTTTTTTTCTTGTCTTTAGGCTTTGCCATAATTTATTCCAAATGACGTAATACTCCGCGCCCCACAATAGCCGCAGAAAAGCGGCGAATTATACCCGAAACAGCGAGGCTTTCTCAACCGTTTACGACACATGCTTGGGGCGCAACAGGCGCATATATTCTTCACGTTCAACAGCACTCATTTCTTGCACGCTTTTATTCGCAAGCCTATTTTCAAAATCCCGACGCTGTTGTGGCTCTTGGTTCCTTTGCAGTTTTTTGAGCGCGTCTAAAAAATAGCTTTCCACCTCAAAATTTTCACCCCACTCCAGCGCGCCGACCTGCTCAACCGCGAATAGCTTTTCGTAAGCACTGCCCTGAAAATACTCGATCAGCGCGGCACTGCTCATCTCAAAGTCGCTATCGCGCAATACAGGCAGCAGTGCAGCAATTGCCTCTGCCTCCAGCCCCTCGCCGTACCAGGATTCTTTTATTTGCGCCGCCAAACCCGGTTGGGCAATCAGGCAGCGCAACACGATGCGCTGCGGCGATATGTGGGTGCGGCTGGCTTTTCCCGCTGCAGGGCGTGCTGCTCTTGCCACGGGTCTGATTTCATAGAGTCCTTCCAACTCTGCCTGGCTTACCCCCGCCAATTCAGCCACCTGTTTGCGCAGCAACAATGCCGTTGTCGGGGCAATGATGGCGGTAAGCAACGGTTTAGCACGCTGCAATAATTGATTGCGCCCTTCCGCACTGCGCAAATCCAAATCCGCGCTAATTTCGCGCAGCAAATAAGCCGATAAAGGCATTGTTTCGGTCACGCGCTTTTCAAATTCCGCCTTGCCAAATTCACGGATGAAACTGTCAGGATCATGCTCGACTGGCAAAAACAAAAAGCTAATTTTTTTGCCATCTTGCAAATGCGGCAAGGCATTTTCCAGCGCACGCCAAGCGGCTTTTTGACCAGCCTTATCCCCGTCAAAACTGAATATGATGTGCTCAGTGATACGCAATAATTTTTGAATATGATGGGGGGTTGTCGCCGTACCCAAGGTCGCTACCGCATATTCCACACCGAGCTGAGCCAAGGCCACCACATCCATATAACCTTCCACCACCAGCACCTTTTGTTCGGCGCGAATATTTTTTTGCGCTTGAAACAAGCCGTAAAGCTCGCGCCCTTTTTCAAACATCGGTGTTTCGGGTGAGTTCAAATACTTGGGCTCACCTTTGTCCAGCACACGTCCACCAAAACCAATCACTTGTCCGCGAACATTGATGATGGGGAACATGATGCGATCCCTAAATCGGTCGTATCGCTTGCCTTCATCGTTATGAACGACCAACCCTGTTTCACTCAAAGTCTCGTCCGCGTAATCAGGAAATACCGCAGCAAGATTTTGCCAAGCATCGGGTGCATAGCCGATGCTAAACTTTGCGGCAATTTCACCGTTCAATCCGCGTTGCTTAAGGTAATTGATGGCGCGTTGAGATAGCTTGAGTTGTTCGCGGTAATAGTGTGTGGCAGTTTGCATCCTCTCGTATAAATCAGGAGCGATTTTTTGATGCGCTTCTCCTGCGGCGGAGTGTTCGTGCGGCACAGTCAAGCCCACACTGCGCGCCAATTCTTCAATTGCGTCCACGTAACCCAAACCGAGATGCTCCATCACAAAACTGATGGCGGTACCATGCGCGCCGCAGCCAAAACAGTGATAAAACTGCTTGGCCTGACTCACGGTAAAAGAGGGGGATTTTTCGCTATGAAAGGGACAGCAAGCGGAGTAATTTGCGCCTGATTTTTTGAGCGGCACGTATCGCTCAATGACATCGACAATGTCGAGGCGATTGAGCAAATCCTGAATGAAATTCTTGGGGATCACGCCAACACCGCCTTTATCATCGCGCCCGACCCAAGCCAGGGAATGGTTGGGATTATTTGGAGAGTTGCGCCTTAATCAAGGCAGAGACTTTACCCATGTCGGCGCGACCCGCCAACTTGGGTTTAACAATGCCCATCACCTTGCCCATGTCTTGCTGACTGGCTGCGCCTGAGGCGGTAATCGCCTCCGTTATGGCAGCGGTAATTTCAGCTTCACTAAGCTGTTGTGGCATGTAAGCCGCCAGAACACTCATTTCAAACTTTTCGACATCCGCCAAGTCCTGGCGGCCTGCCGCTTCATATTGGCTGATGGAATCACGGCGTTGCTTGTTCATCTTTTCGATGATGGCAATGATGTCCGTATCCGACAACTCGATACGCTCATCCACCTCGCGCTGCTTCATGGCGGCGAGCAACAGGCGAATCGCACCGAGACGCGCCGTTTCCTTGGCGCGCAGCGCGGTTTTCATATTTTCGGAGATTTGCTGCTTCAAACTCATATCGAATCTAGCCGCACCTTACAAAGGCGCGCAATTCAATCAATAGAGCTTGGGAGGAAGAACCTGACCCATCAAACGCTTGTAGTGACGCTTTACCGCTGCCGCCGCTTTACGCTTGCGTTCTGCGGTTGGCTTTTCGTAAAATTCACGCGCACGAAGATCGGTCAACAGACCTGTCTTCTCTACGGAACGCTTGAAACGACGCATCGCCACTTCAAACGGCTCATTCTCTTTTACACGTACTGTTGTCATAAACAAACTACCTTACTAAAAAATTGAGGGCGCGA
>CAZSPN010000019.1:35875-39132 GCA_964608835.1 uncultured Gallionella sp. | reverse complement strand
ACAACGAGTTGCTTAACAAGCGGTATTTTGCAGGGTGGTCAATTTCAAAGAACCTCTGGTTCGCCATGAGCCGCGTTGCTGAAGAACACGGGAAACACCGAGTACGTGTTGTCAGGGTTTCAGCTCCGTACACCACGACCCGCTCCTTCACAAAAGCAGGGGGTGTATTTTGCGATCATGTTTTTTGGCGCGAAAGCGCATGACGCAGCGGATAGTTGATGACCTTCGCCAGAAGTACAACGCAGCAGCCCGCCCGAATAACCGGTGTCCATCAGGGTTGTTGGCAATGCGGCTCATGGGGAGTCAATCAGTGCTTGCCTAGATTTAACCCAATCCGCCCAATGCTGAAATGGTAGAATCGCGCCTTTATCGGCGGCGCATGGTGTGCCGCTTTGCGGCTTATTTGAGGTTGGTTACATGGTAGGAATTTCACTCATTACAGAGATCATCGCGGAAATGCGCGCCGGACACATGGTGGTGTTGATGGATGACGAAGACCGCGAGAATGAAGGTGATCTGGTGTTCGCGGCGGAATTCACCACACCGGAAAAAATCAATTTCATGGCGAAGCATGGGCGCGGCCTGATTTGTTTGACACTCACCGAAGCGCATTGCAAGCAATTAGATTTGCCGTTGATGGTGCGTGAGAACGGCTTGCCGCTGGCGACCAATTTCACGCTGTCAATTGAAGCGGCGAGTGGGGTAACCACGGGCATTTCCGCCGCAGACCGTTCCCGCACGGTACAAGCTGCCGCCGCAAAAAATGCCAAGCCCAGCGACATCGTGCAGCCCGGCCATATCTTTCCCTTGCGAGCGCAAAATGGCGGCGTGCTGGTACGTGCGGGTCACACTGAGGCAGGTTGCGACTTGGCCGAGTTGGCGGGGCTGACACCCGCTGCTGTGATTTGCGAAATTCTCAAGGACGATGGCGAAATGGCGCGCTTGCCGGATTTGATTGAGTTTGCCAAATTGCACGGGCTGAAGATCGGCACAATTGCGGATTTGATTGAGCATCGCAGCCAGAATGAAAAACTGGTGGAGCGTGTAGCGCGCCGTAAGGTGCAAACCGCTTATGGCGAATTTGAGTTGGTAACTTATGTGGACAAAACCACGCAACGCACACACTTGGCGTTAGTGAAGGGCGATATTCGCCATGATGCTGAAACTTTGGTACGGGTGCATGAGCCGTTGTCGGTACTGGATTTCTTAGAGCAGACCGATCACGCGCATTCCACCAGCGTGCATGAGGCATTGCAGAAAATGGCTCAAGTTAACGCGGGGGTGTTGGTGTTGCTGCATCGCACAGAGACATCGCAAGATTTGCTGGCGCGTGCAACACTGGATACGGTTAAGCAACAAACCATGCAATGGGATCCGCTCAGCTATGGTATTGGGGCGCAGATTTTGCGAGATTTGAATGTCGGCAAGATGAGATTGCTGGCGACACCGCACAAGATGCCGAGTATGGCGGGGTTTGGTTTAGAGATTGTGGGTTACGCGTCACATTAAATTTGCACAACGACTGCACTCGCTGATACAGCGTTAAAAAATATCTCGAAAGCTTCATGTACAAAACGTACACTCCAGTTTCTCGCTATTTTTTGTCTTGCCTCAGCTTCGTTCGCTACGTTGTACCAAAGGTTAGGAACGCTATTAAGAAATTTTAGGGTGGGATCAGTAATGAAAGAAATCGAAAAAAATCACAACGGTAAAAATTTGCGCATCGGAATTGTGCAAAGCCGTTTCAATCCTGAGATTTGCGAGGGCTTGCTCGGCGAGTGTCGCGCGCAGCTTATTAAACAAGGCGTGGCGGAAGATGACATCTTGTTGGCAACCGTACCAGGTGCACTGGAAATTTCACTGGCATTGTTGCAGATGGCGGAGAGCGAAAAATTTGATGCGCTAATTGCCCTGGGAGCAGTGGTACGTGGAGACACTTATCATTTTGAAATCGTGGCAAATGAGTCGGCGCGCTGCATCAATGAAGTTCAACTGGCCTGCGGTGTACCCGTTGCCAACGCGGTGTTGACCACCGATACCGATCAGCAAGCAATCGAGCGTATGCACACCAAAGGTGGTGAAGCTGCGCTGGTGGCTATTGAAATGGCGAATCTTCTGAAAGAGTTATCATGAGCAAAAACCAAGAAGGTACGTTAATTGAAGTGAAGCATCCGCCAAACAGGAGTCCGCGTCATCGTGCACGTGAATTGGCTTTGCAAGGCATTTACCAGTGGCGCATTACCACGGGCGAAGCCGCGCAAATCGAAAAACAAATGTATGCGGAAAAAAATCTGGGGCGTTACGACAAGGAATTATTTTCCAAATTGTTGCGCGGCCCATTGAGCCGGCACGATGAGCTGGAAGCCCTGATTGCTCCGCATCTTGATCGTCCATTGAATGAACTGAGCGCGGTGGAATTTGCGGTGCTGTTGCTGGGTGCATTTGAATTGGCGCATCACATGGAAGTGCCTTATAAAGTTGTCATCAACGAAGCTGTCGAGCTCGCCAAAACATTTGGCGGCACGGACGGGCATAAGTTCGTCAATGGCGTTCTCGACAAACTTGCACCGCAAGTGCGTGCTGTCGAATTCACGGGACGGTAGTAAGCCTCAAAGCAACTACTCCAACTAAAAAGACTAGTGACTATCTGCTAACGACGGCTCCTATGTCTGAATTTGATTTAATCCGCCGTCACTTCAGCCGTGTCACACCAAACGCATTGCTTGGTGTTGGCGATGATGCCGCGTTACTGCAAATCAGTGAAGGCGATGTGCTGGCGGTATCCTGCGACATGCTGGTGTGTGGGACACACTTCTTCGCTGACACCGATCCTTACTTGCTGGGACATAAAACACTAGCAGTTAATTTATCCGATATGGCTGCAATGGGTGCGAGGCCGCGTTGGGCGACGTTGGCGTTGTCGCTACCCAAGATTGATGAAGCTTGGTTAGAACAATTCAGCGCGGGATTTTTTGCATTGGCACAACAGCATGACGTGGAGTTGGTTGGTGGTGATACCACACGCGGTTCTTTGAATCTGTGTGTCACCATCATGGGCGAAGTGCCGCAAGGTAAAGCGTTACGGCGAGATAGTGCAAAAGTGGGTGACGAGGTGTGGGTATCGGGTACGTTGGGCGATGCGGCGTTGGGCTTGGCGCATTTGCAGGGCAAAACAGCACTGCCTGGAGATGCCCGTATTCATTGCCTTGCAGCCTTGCATCAGCCCGTGCCGCGCGTGGCATTGGGGTTGGCTCTGC
>CAZSPN010000019.1:7414-35865 GCA_964608835.1 uncultured Gallionella sp. | reverse complement strand
GGAGATCAATTTTCAGCTCATTAAAACATCATCGTCATTGAGGGAACATCTGGCCATTCGACTAAGCCAGCAAGCGGGCAACACGCTGGATTCCCGCCTTCGCGGGAATGACGATATTGAAAATATTATTCAGCATTGCATCCTGTCCGGCGGCGACGATTACGAACTCTGCTTCACTGCACCCGCCGCACTCCACGCTGAGGTTTTGAGTATTAGCGCAAAATTAAATTTGCCGCTCACCCGCATCGGGAAAATTATTGCAGGGCAAGGCTGTATTGTGCGTGACGCAACAGGTAATCCACTCAACATTGAAAGTGCGGGCTATGACCACTTCCGATGAATTGTTAGTCAAACCAAGCTGGAAATTTTTGTTCAGTCATCCCGCGCACTTGTTGTCGTTCGGCTTTGGCAGCGGCTTAGCGCGTAAAGCTCCCGGCACATTTGGCACGCTAGTGGCTTTCCCGATGTACTGGTATCTTGCGCCACGTTTATCGAATGCCGTGTTTATTTTTGTGTTTATCTGGGCATTTGCAATCGGTGTCTGGGTATGTGACAAAACGGGTAAAGCCTTGGGGGTGGCGGATCACGGCGGCATGGTATGGGATGAAATCGTCGCGTTCATGCTGGTACTGTTTTTTACACCATCAGGTTGGCATTGGTCGTTACTGGCTTTTGTGCTGTTCCGATTCTTTGATATTTTTAAGCCGCAACCGATACGTTACTTTGACAAGCATTGGCATGGCGGTCTGGGTGTGATGTTTGATGATCTACTCGCGGCAGGCTATGCTTTGCTATGTATGGCACTAATCAAAAGCGCACTGCCTTAAACGAAAGAAAAGTCGTGCCGCGCATCTTGTTTTTGCTGCTGCTAGTTCACTCTGTTTCGTATGGCGAAGAATTTACCGCCAAAGTGGTTGCCGTTTTGGACGGCGATACGGTGTTGGTAAAGCGTGTAAGGGGTTTGGTGAAAGTCCGCATGGCGGGAATAGACGCGCCTGAAAAAGCTCAACCGTTTGGCGCGAGCTCCAGACGCTCATTGTCCGAGATGATCATGGGCAAACAAGTCACGATTCAGAGTCAAGCGATTGATAAATACGGGCGCATGGTCGCGTCCATCAATGTGAATGACTTAGATGTGAGTGCCGAACAATTGCGGCGCGGCATGGCGTGGGAGAACTCAAACTTTCATAGCGACAAAAAATTACTCGCACTACAGGAAGAGGCCAAGCAAGCCCCGCGTGGTTTATGGGCATTGAGCAACCCCGTACCGCCGTGGGAATGGCGCAAGCGGCATCCTTCCATCGCGCCTGTGGTACCCGCCAAACCATCGGCGGTGAGCAAATCCATTGCATCACTTAATTCTCGTTGCGGCACGAAAAAGTATTGCTCGGAAATGGTGAATTGCGAAGAAGCGAAATTCTATCTGGATAATTGCGATGCGAAGTTTTTAGATGGTGATAGCGACGGCTTGCCTTGTGAGGTGTTATGCGCTCCGCAAGTGAAAATCAAAAGGTGACTACCGTGTTGAAAGCCTTAAACCGTTTGCATGGGCAGCATTTCCTCTACCCCGTACAACCTTGCCAAACTGAGCAAATTGTCGGGAAGATTTGAAATCTGAAAGCCACGTTGCCCGTGTTGCGCGGCACGTTGCCAAGCCAGCAACATGCTCACTGCGGCAGAATCGACGGTTTTTACCTGTGACAAATCCACTGCCAAATCTGCCCGATTTAACTGCTGCAAGCCCTGCACGAGCCAGACAGGAACAGTATCCATCGTTAAATCTCCTTGCGGCATCATGCGATCATTTTTCAATTATTTGCCACCCGTTTTGCGCACAGAGGTGTCGTCAGCTGGATTGGCATTTTTACTTGCCAGCAATTTAATCAAGCCATCAAGACCGTTTACTTGAATTTCCGAAGCGAACGAACCGCGATAGCTCATCACCATGCTTGCACCCTCGATAACAATGTCGAAAGCTTTCCAACCATCTGCACCTTTTTTCATTTCGTAATTCACCGACACCGTCGGTGTACCCGGTTTGCTAATCACAGTTTGCACGGTCGCCTCCGTTGCGTCTGTTGCCATTTTCAGCGGCTTCACCTCAATAGCTTGGTCACGGTAAACGGTAAACACCTTGGTGTAAGTACGCACCAGCATATTGCGGAATTCGGTTGTAAGTGATTGCTTTTGTTCGGGCGTGGCCGTGCGCCAATATTTGCCCACCGCAAGTTGTGTCATACGTGTGAAGTCGAAATTGGGCAGCACTTTGGAATCCACCAGCGCGACAATTTTTTTCTGGTTACCCGCCTGAATTTCCTGGTCTTTTTTGATGATGGCGGTCACATCCTGCACGGTGCTTTTGATGAGCGCGTCGGGAGCGGCAACATCGGCATGAGCCGTACCAAACAGGGTACTCATCGTTACGATCAATAACCATTTTTTCATCTCACCACTCCTTTATTTCGCAACTTCATCCGCTTTGTTATATATGAATTTGCCGATCAAATCTTCCAGTACCGCCGCCGATTGCGTTTGCTTGATCTCTTCGCCAGCCTTTAACGTTTCAGCATCCCCACCCGCTGACAAACCGATGTATTGCTCACCCAACAAGCCCGATGTAAGAATGCTGGCGAAGGTATCTTTGGGGAATTGGTAACGCTTATCCAAGCTCATCACCACCTTGGCTTCGTACTTTTCAGTGTCCAAAGTTATATCAACCACTCGCCCGACCAGCACACCCGCACTTTTGATTGAGGCTTTGGGCTTCAGGCCGCCAATGTTGGAAAAATAAGCTTGCACCTGATATGACTCAGACACGTTGTAGGTTCCCAAGTTACCCACCTTCATCGCCAGCATCACCAACGCGCCGATACCCGCCACCACAAACATGCCCACCCATAAATCCATTGTTGTGCGTTCCATCATTCAACCCCTCCAAACATCATTGCAGTTAACACAAAATCCAGCATCAAAATGGCCAGTGAAGAAGTCACCACGGTGCGTGTGGTTGCGCCCGACACACCCTCTGCGGTGGGCGGCGCATCGTAACCTTCAAACAATGCAATCACGGTGACCACCGTGCCGAACACAAAACTTTTTAACACGCCGTTCAGGATGTCATGCTTAAAGTCCACCGCCGCTTGCATCTGCGACCAGAACGATCCTTCGTCCACGCCGATTTGCACCACGCCGACGAAGTAACCGCCGAAGATACCCATCGCGCTGAACAGAGCGGCGAGCAGCGGCATGGAAATCACCCCCGCCCAAAAACGCGGTGCAACAATGCGCGCTATCGGGTTCACCGCCATCATTTCCATCGCCGAGATTTGCTCGGTAGCCTTCATCAACCCGATTTCCGCCGTCATTGCCGAGCCGGCGCGGCTGGCAAACAACAACGCCGCCACCACTGGCCCCAGTTCGCGCACCAAGCCCAGTGCCACCATCACCCCCAGCGCGGATTCAGAACCGTAACGCTTGAGCGTTTCATAACCCTGCAAGCCCAGCACCATGCCGACAAACAGCCCCGCTACCACAATGATAATCAGCGACATCACGCCCGTGGAAAACAACTCCTTGATGGTGAGATGCAAGCGGCGAAAGCTGCTATCGGAGTGGCGCAAGATTAGCAAAAAGAAGCGTGTCGCCAAGCCGATGCGCCACACCGCATTGATAGTGCGGTGACCAATTCCCCGAATTCCGTTGGCAACTGACATCGTAATTAACTCCGCAAACTCAGGTCTTGGCGGTAATCGCCCGTCGGATAATGGAACGGCACAGGGCCATCCATTTCGCCATGCACAAACTGGCGCACAAACGCTTTATCGGACGCACGAATTTCATCGGGCGTGCCTTCGGCGACAATCACGCCGTTCGCCATGAAATACACATAATCGACAATCTTCAATGACTCCTGCACATCGTGTGTCACCACCACCGAGGTCGCCCCCAGCGCGTCGTTCAACTTACGGATTAACTGCCCCACCACCGTCAGCGAAATCGGATCCAGCCCCGCAAACGGCTCGTCGTACATAATCAGCATCGGGTCGAGTGCCACAGTACGCGCCAGCGCCACGCGCCGCGCCATACCGCCGGACAACTCCGAAGGCATGAGGTTATGTGTGCCGCGCAGTCCAACGGCGTGCAACTTCATCAACACCAAATCGTGAATGATTTCTTCGGGCAGCTCGGTATGTTCGCGCATTTGAAACGCCACGTTGTCATATACCGACATATCGGTGAACAGCGCGCCAAACTGGAATAGCATCCCCATCTTACGGCGCATCTTGTACAGATTTGCTTGATTCAATTCGTGCATCACCTGCCCATCCACCTTAACGTAACCCTTGGTCGGCTTGAGCGCACCGCCAATATGGCGCAGCATCGTCGTCTTACCGCAACCGCTCGACCCCATGATGGCAATCAACTGACCTTTGTGAAAAGTCATATTGATACCCTGCAAAATGGGTCGCTGATCGTAAGAAAAATTCAGATCGCGGATTTCAACTAACGCTGGGGATGACAAGTGGGTGATCCGAAAAATTAAGAGGGCGCATTCTAAACCACTCTTCTTGCAATACCCAAACATTCAAATGCCCACGGTCATAGCTATTGAGCTTCGCGCCGCTTGCCGCTATGCTCAACACTTATTTCACCCGCCAAGAACCACGATTGAAAACTGCTGCGCCGCTTCCCACTCTGCTCATCGTTGACGATGATCCCTTGATACGCGAAGGATTGGCACTCGCTTTCGAGGCAAACTTCCAATGCTATCAAGCAGAATCACGCCCTGCGGCGATTGATCTAATGCGCCGAATGACCGCACCCTTGCAGCTTGCATTAGTCGATCTGGGATTGCCGCCCACGCCCCATCGCCCCGACGAGGGCTTTAGCCTGATTACGGAGCTGCTCGCGCATACACCCCACATTAAAATTTTGGTGTTGTCGGGACAAAATGATCAAAGCAATGCTCGCCATGCACGCGCTTTGGGGGCAATGGATTTTATTGCCAAGCCGTGCGCCCCGGAGAAGATCAGACAGTATCTTGACGATGCTTTAAAACTTGCAAGCAGTACTCGGACGATTTCTGATCCATCGCTGGGCATTGTCGGACAAAGCCCAGCCATCGCGGCTTTGCGCAATCAAATTGCCATGTACGCCAACATCCCTTTTGCGGTGTTAATTGAAGGCGAGTCCGGCAGCGGCAAAGAGCTGGTTGCGGCAGCAATTCAACAATGCGGCAAAGCTCCTGACGCACCTTTTAAAATACTCAATTGCGCGGCCATCGCCCCCACCCTCATCGAACCCACCTTATTCGGCTACTGCAAGGGTGCGTTTACGGGTGCAACGAATGCGCAATCGGGATTTTTTGCCGATGCCTCTGACGGCTCGTTATTCCTGGATGAAATTGGCGAGTTGCCGCTGGAGATGCAGTCCAAATTATTGCGTGTGTTGGAGAATGGCGAATATCAGCGTGTGGGCGAAACCACCACTCGCAAAAGCAATGCACGCATCATCGCCGCGACCAACCGCAATTTGCGCGCGGCGGTCAAAGAAGGCGCGTTTCGTGGCGACCTGTATCATCGCCTGAATGTGTTCTCCATCGCCGTTCCGCCATTGCGCGAGTTGGGCAAAGACAAGCTCGCATTGCTCGACCACTTTCGCTCACTTTATGCCCGGCAAATCCAGCAGACTCCCTTTGAAATGTCCACCGATGGGTTGCATCTGTGGGAACATTACAGCTTTCCGGGCAACACCCGCGAGTTGCGCAACATTGTGATCCGGCTTAGTGCCAAATACGCCGGCAAAACGGTCAGTGCCGTGCAGTTGCAGGACGAGTTTGATCCGTTTGAGATCCAGATATCTCGCGTGACATCACGCAACGACATCAAGCAGCAACTACAGCAAGGCTGTTTCAGCCTGAACCAGTTGCTACACGAGCAGGAAGGATTGTATATTGGCGCGGCCTTGGAGTTGGCGGGCGGCAACATCAGCGAAGCCGCGAAATTGCTGGGACTGAATCGCACCACTCTGCATAGCCGTCTGGATTCGCATCCAAACCTTAACGCATAGGTATCGAAATGTACTTAAAACATTTTGGACTAACCGAACAGCCTTTCCGGATTACACCCGTTACGGAATTCTTTTTTTCGGGCGCGAATCGCGGCGAAATTCTGGACGCGCTAATTTATTCTGTCTGCAAAGTCGAGGGTATCGTCAAAGTCAGCGGCGAAGTCGGCAGTGGCAAAACCATGCTGTGCCGTATGTTATTGGAGCGGCTGCCCGTACAGATTGAAACAATTTATCTCGCCAACCCCAGTTTGACCCGCGAAGAAATGTTGTATGCGATTGCGGACGGACTGGGGTTGAAAATTGACGGCGAGCGCGTTGGCATCATCATGCAACGCATCCAAAGCACGCTCGAAGAAAAAGGTCGGGAGGGAAAGCGTGTGGTGGTATTGGTTGATGAGGCACACGCCATGCCGCTGGACACACTGGAAGAATTACGCCTGCTGTACAACCTGCAAGTGGGCAACGCCAAACTGTTGCAGATCGTGCTGTTCGGGCAGCCTGAGTTGAACGAGAAACTTGAGCAGCCCAACATGCGCCAGCTTAAAGATCGCATCGTGCATCATTTCAACATGCAGCCGCTATCGCGCGATATTCTCAACAGCTATCTGGATTTCAGGATGCGCGCGGCCGGCTATCACGGTCCGAATGTATTTTCTGCCGGCTCGGTCAAACTCATCGCCGACTCATCGAATGGCTTGATGCGGCGCGTCAACGTGTTGGCCGACAAAGCCCTGTTGGCCGCCTTTGTGGAAGGCACACACAGCATCGAAGCCAAGCATGTCAAAACCGCCATCAAAGACAGCGAGCCGGCACCCAAGCCGCCGTCACGCTATAAAAAAATCATTGCATGGGGCGTTGCTTTATTGCTTATTGATCTTGGTGTTTTATGGTTGGTGAAGCAGGATTTCTCACCTTTCGCCGCCCCGATTCCACCCGCCGTCAAATCCGCACCGCCAAAATTAGCCGTGTCAGCAGCAGCCATCGCACCTGCCTCTAGCCCGATTGTGACTCCCTTGCCAAATGTTGCGGCGGTCTCCAGCCCCGTTATTGTGTCTGAATCGGCGGCGGTCAGCGGTGTCTATACCTCACTTCCGCTGGCTCCCGGTGTAACTCCCACCCTCACCACACCCGCCAAAACCAAACCACCTGCCAAACCAACAGGCAGCTTGTACGAACAACGACTTGCGGCAAGCATTCAATTACTCGCGGAGAAAAAAACCGTGGCAAGCATTCAACTTTTCGTCAACGAAAACGTCAATCCGCAGCGCATGGAAGGCTTTTTACAGCGCGCCGATGCACTGGGCAAACTGGCGGAGATTTACATCCTCCCCGCGAAAGTGGGCGATAAAGACGGGCTGCGCGCGCTATATGGCGCATACACCACTGTGGAGGCGGCACGCACGGGGCTAAAAGAATTGCCCAAGAAATATCAGGATGCGTTTGCAACATCAATTTACATTTTCTAAAGCCATCCCTCGTCCGCCCATTTTTGCAGAACCAACATCTCTAAAATGTCTATCGAAGTAAATTATCAGGAACTGACTTTAACCTATTGAGCTATTGAGCAAAGCTCGCAAACCTGCTAGTCTGCACACCTATCGGGTAGAAGGAGAGTTATTCAATATGCGCACACGCACGTTCCTGCATCTTTGTGCCATGAGTATTGCGCTCGCGGGCTGCGGCACAAGACCCATCCAGCCATCCGGCCAACACCTCCAGCAATCCAGCCTCCCCGATGCGGTGACAGACAGCATTCCGCAACCCATCAAAAACAGCGTTGCTTTACCACCGCCCAAGCCTGTTGCCAAAGTTGAAACCTACAGCGTAGTCGTTACCAATGTTCCCGCCCAAGAAGTTTTATTCGCGCTGGCACGCGATGCAAAAGTTAACTTGGATATTCAACCCGGCATTGAAGGCGCAGTCACTATCAACGCCATCAATCAAACCCTGCCGCAAATTCTAACGCGCATCGCCAAACAGGTGGATATGCGCTATGAGCTGGATAATGGCACTCTGATAGTCATGCCCGACTCGCCGTATTTGCACAATTACGAAGTTGATTATGTGAATATGGCGCGTGATTCGGACGGTAAATTATCAAATACCAACTACGTTGGATCACTTCTGTCGGGCGAAGACAAAAACAGTTCCGCGTTGGTCATTAAGAATTCATCCAAAAATCACTTTTGGGAAACGCTCATCCAAAACATCAAGGACATCCTCAGAGAAACCGATAAAGTTTTTCCTGAGGGATCAAGCGAGACCTCCATCGAAAAAACCAGCAATAAAACAGGAGGTTCTTTAGTACAAAATAGTGACAAAAAGGCTAAAGCGAAAAATGGTGCTAATACTCTCGATTCTTTGATAAATGCTATAGACCCTATCATCAATTCTGGGGAAGAAGATACAACCGTCACGCGACGCAGCACTTTCCGTGAGGCGGCTTCGGTTATTGCAAATCCAGAAAATGGCATCATCACTGTGCGAGCCACGAGCAAGCAACATGAAAAAATTCAGGAATTCATCGACAAAGTCATGGTCAGCGCACAACGCCAAGTGCTGATCGAAGCAACGATAGTTGAGGTGCAACTCAGTGACAATTACCAGCAAGGTATCGATTGGTCTAAATTGCGTATTGGCGGCAAAGGTTTCAATATCAGCCAACGCGGCACAGCCGGATTGCCGGCCGCCAACACGGGCAGCATGTTCACGTTGGGGTATCTTAACCCCACTTCCGTACTCGGCAATTTGGCGGCAAACATCTCATTGTTGGAATCATTCGGCAAGGTTAAGGTGTTGTCCAGCCCAAAACTAAGTGTGATGAACAATCAAACGGCAATGCTGCGGGTGGTGGAAAACAACGTTTACTTCACAGTAAATTCGACTATTGGAACTTGTACGCCAGCTCCCTGCATTGCTCCAATTGCTTACACCACCACCATCAATACCGTACCCATTGGTTTTACTATGAGTGTTACACCACAAATCAACGACAGTGATAGCGTCTTGCTTAATGTGCGGCCATCCATCACACGCCTTATCAAAAATGCTGCTGATCCAACCCCAGGATTGAGTATCGCTAATTTTGTCCCTCAAACTTCCACGCGAGAAATGGAATCAATGTTGAAAATTGAGAATAACCAAATCGCAGTTTTGGGGGGCATGATGGAAGATCGCGTAAACAAAAACACGGACGAAGTCCCCTTCTTGGCGAGCATTCCAATTTTGGGCAATCTTTTCCAAAATCGCAATGACACTACCACCAAAACCGAGCTGGTGATTTTCCTGCGCCCCGTGGTTATTAAAGATGCAAGCATCAATGGCAATTTCAGAGAATTCCGCGACAATTTGCCCGACGACAATTTCTTCAAAGAATCTGCCAACGGTAAGTCCTTATTGCAATGAGCCTGTTACTGGAAGCCCGCAAAAAAGCTCAAGAAGCCCTTGCTTCCTCAGGCGGGAGAATCCATTCCGAATTGGGATCGGAGTTGAAAAACCACTCTCACGCAATACCTCCTTCAGATGAAGATGGCGCGCGCAATGCGGGGAAAAATTTGTTCCAAGCAAAATTCTCACCCTCGTCATTGTCGCGTCCCGCCATCAATCGCGGCTTGATATATGGTTTGGGCGGCACTGTGGCATTGCTTGCGGTGGGAGGCGGCTACGTTTGGTACGCGATTTCGGATTCCGATACGCAGCCGTTGCAGTTGCAAGCAGTGAACCGCCCTCTTGTCGAGCCTGCTGTGCAAGTGCAGCCTCCTGCCCCTCCACCGAATATTGCCGAGCGACAAGAAGTTGCCGCAGCAACTGATGAAACTTCTGCACCCAACCCGTCCGCAGTGGAACCGAAACAGTCACGCAAATTCCAAGCGGGTGATGTTGCCTCAACACAGACCAACAAAATACAAAAATCAACTGCCAGGCTGAGTGGTCAATCGCCTGCCGATGGCCCGATACCCAAAACGACGACCGCCGCATCACCTGCCAAACCAATCCGCATTGAGCCGCAAGCGGCAAGCGGCTCGCACGATGCCTTACTCAACCGGGCTTATGGCGCGTTTCGCAACGGCAAGCTGGATGAAGCGCGACAACTGTATCTCGACATGTTGGGCAAGGATGCTCAGAACAGCGACGCGCTGCTTGGTTTGGCGGCCATCGCACAACAGCGCGGTGAAGATCGATCCGCCGCCCAGTATTATTTGCGTGTGTTGAATTTAGACCCGCGAAACGCGGTGGCGAATGCCGGCATGTCGGCATTAAGCAACAACGAAAATTACGAAAGTCGCCTGAAGAACTTGCTGCGTGAGCAGGGAGATTCCGCCGCGCTGCATCTCGCGCTGGGGAATTTGTACGCGGAACAATCGCGCTGGAGCGAAGCACAACAGGCATATTTCAATGCCTACACGTTTGATGCAAAAAATGCCGATTTGGCGTTTAATCTGGCCGTGAGTCTCGATCATTTGGGGCAGGGCAAGTCGGCAGCACAGTACTATCAACAGGCTCTGCAATTGAATCAATCGCGCAGTGCGAATTTTGATCACGCAAAAATTTCACAACGCATCACCGACCTGACGCAATAGCGCAAAGGTTATTGCAACACAAAGCTAAATTTTGATGGTACAAAAAAACATTCCCCAGCAATTAGGCCAACTCCTTGTCGGCAAGGGCGTGATTAGTGACGACCAGTTGCGCATCGCCTTGCAAGAGCAGGCTAAATCTCATCAGCCGCTGGGGCGGCTGTTGGTGCGTCTCGGCTTTCTCTCTGAGGCAACCATCCGCGATGTGTTGTCGGAAAACCTGGGGCACGAAAGCGTTGATCTTGCCTCCATTATTGTCGATCCTGCCGCACTTGCACTGATTCCAAAAGATATTGCACGGCGTTACCAATTGCTGCCGTTATCGTTAAGTCCCGATCGAATCTTGACTCTGGCAATGGCCGATCCCGACAACATCATTGCTCTGGATCAGGTACGCGCGTTGCTAAAAGATAGTTATCGCCTGGTGACCCAGCTCGCCAGCGAATCCGATATTCTGCGAGCGATCGACCAGTACTACGGTTTCGAGCTTTCCATCGACGGCATCTTGCATGAAATTGAGCCGGGCGAAATGGAATATCAGGCTCAGCAATCCGGCGTGAATGAGTTTAGCCAGCCTGTGGTGCGTTTGATTGACGCGCTGCTCACTGAGGCTGTGCAACGCGGCGCGTCGGATATTCACTTTGAGCCTGAAAGTAGCTTTTTGCGCATCCGTTATCGTATCGACGGCGTGCTGCGCCAGGTACGCAGCCTGCACAAAAGTTTTTGGTCGGCGATGGTGGTGCGCTTAAAGGTGATGGGCAACATGAACATCGCCGAAACACGCGCACCGCAAGATGGGCGTATTTCGCTGCGCTTGTCGGGTCGCCCGATTGATTTCCGTGTTGCTTCTCATCCAACCACGCACGGTGAAAATTTGGTGCTACGGATTCTGGATCGGCAAAAGGGCATCGTGCCGCTGGATCAAATCGGTCTGGACAATGACGCGCTCGACACATTGAAAATGATTATCGCCAAGCCGGAAGGTTTGGTACTAGTGACAGGTCCGACGGGTAGCGGTAAAACTACCACGCTGTATTCGGTGTTGAATCACATCAATACCGAGTCGGTCAACATTATGACGCTGGAAGATCCCGTCGAATATCCGCTCGCGCTGATCCGCCAGACTTCGGTGAACGAGGCCGCCAAGCTGGACTTCGCCGGCGGTATTCGCTCCATGTTGCGTCAAGACCCCGACATTATTTTGGTGGGCGAGGTACGCGATCAGCCTACCGCCGAAATGGCGTTCAGCGCGGCGATGACGGGTCACCAAGTGTACTCAACTTTGCACACCAACTCAGCGATAGGTGCTATTCCACGCCTGCTGGACATAGGCATTTTGCCCGACATCATGGCGGGTAATATCATCGGCATCGTTGCGCAACGCCTAGTGCGTATCTTGTGCAAAGAATGCAAAATTGCCTATTCACCCGATGCGCAAGAACGCAAATTGCTGGGGCTGGCGGCTCACCATGATGTCAGGGTGTTTCGTGCAGCTGGCTGTGAAAGCTGCAACCATCAGGGTTACAAAGGGCGACTCGCCATCATGGAAATTCTCAAGATGGACTATGACCTAGACGATTTGGTCTCGCATCGCGCCAGCGCACGACAAATCCGGGAAACCGCAATTGCCAAAGGATTTCGCCCGTTGGCTATGGATGGCATACGGCGCATTTTGCAGGGTGTAACCTCGCTCGCCGAGGTCCGCCGCGTGGTTGATTTAACGGATCGGCTCGGCTGATGGCTCTTTACGCATACCGCGCAATCGATGAACTCGGCAAATCCATTAAAGGTTTGCAGGATGCCGCCAATCTCGTTGATCTGGAAATGCGCCTGAAGCGTAGCAACCTGGATTTGATCGATGCAAAAGTGGATCGCGGCACGAGCGGGGCGGGGCAAAAAATTAAACGTCCCGACTTGATTACTTTCTTCTTTAATCTTGAGCAACTCTCGCGGGCGAGCGTACCCCTGCTGGAAAGTCTGGCTGATTTGCGCGATACCATGAACACACCGCACTTTCGTGAAATTATCGCCAGCTTAGTCGAGTCGATTGAGGGTGGGAAAAAGTTATCCATGGCCATGGCGGAACATCCCGATGCGTTTGATAACATTCACGTCAGCCTGACCAAGGCGGGAGAAGAGAGTGGTCGCTTGCCCGAAGTGTTTGAGCACATCACCGAGTCGTTGAAATGGCAAGATGAAATGGCCTCTCACACCAAAAATATTTTGATGTACCCCATTTTTGTGGGCATCGTAGTATTGGCGATTACCTTTTTCCTGATGATTTATTTGGTGCCGCAATTGGTGGTTTTCATTAAAAATACTGGTCAAGATGTCCCCATGCAAACCAAAATTTTGCTGGCCACATCGGATTTTTTTGTGCATTACTGGTATCTCATTCTGGCACTCCCTGTCGTTATCCCGCTGGCGGCCAAAATTCTGACGATCTCCAATCCGCAAATGCAACTCAAGCTCGACGATTTCAAATTGAAACTCTGGGTAATTGGGCCGATTCTGCGCAAAATTATTCTGGCGCGTTTTGCTAACACCTTTGCCATTATGTACGGTTCGGGCATCAACATTTTGAGCTGCATCGACATCTCGCGAGATGTGGTCAATAATCGTGCCGTGGCAAAAAGTTTGAGCGATGTCGCGGCAGAAATCGAATCGGGAAAAAATCTCACGCAAAGTTTTCAAAGCACCAACATGTTTCCGCCGCTGGTGATACGCATGCTCAAGGTTGGCGAGGCAACCGGCTCGCTCGACAAGGCCCTGCTCAACGTCAGCTATTTTTATAACAGGGACGTGAAAGACTCCATCAAAAAAGTTCAGGTGATGATCGAGCCGACCATGACTATTATTCTAGGAGCATTGCTCGGTTGGGTGGCACTCTCTGTCCTCTCGCCCATCTACGATTTGATTAGCAAGGTAAAGCTCTGATGAAGCGGTCTCTGCTGTTATTTTTAAGCGTCGATCACCTCCATGCTCAGCGCATGGAAGGCGGTAATATCGCGGCTCACAGCACGTTCAACAACACGCCGGAAGGACGCGAAAAATTCGCCGCGTTTGTGCAGGACGTAAACTATCCATGCTACATGCTGACGGATTTGATTGAGGAAGATTTTCGCCACGAAATCATTCCGCATTTGGTGGGACGCAGCCGCACGGCGTTGTTGAAACGCAAATTTGAACAGTTCTATCGCGGCACGCCTTATCACCAATCCACATTGTTGCAACGCCAAAAAGCCGGGCGGCGCGATGATGACATGCTATTTTCCGCCCTAACCAATCCCGCCCTGATTACCCCTTGGGTGGATGTTTTATTGGCGAAAAAAATTCCGCTTGCGGGCATTTACTCCGTGCCACAAATTAGCCAACCGCTGGTTAAAAATCACCCGTCCAAGCACCTGCTACTTATTTCCTGGGAAAAATTTTCCGGTCTTCGGCAAACCTATTTCAGCAACCATCATTTGCAAATTTCACGGCTCACGCCAGTACATAACGAACAGGCTTTCCATGATTCGGTGGTGAGGGAATTGCTGCGTACCTACCAGTATTTGAAGAGCCTCAGCTTGCTGCCTGCCGGTGAGTCGTTGGATGTGTATGTTTTGTGCAATGCCAGTGATCGCAACGAGCTGTTTAACCGGCTCACGGTGAGTGTCGATATGCGTTACGACTTTGCCGATATTAACGTGGTAGCCAAGCAGTTGGGTATTGAAGAACACATTGCCAACTCCGACGCAACTCAGGTTTTTTTGCGCCAACTCGCCAAGTACGCTCCCGCGACGCATTATGCCAACGCCAATCACACCTATTACTTCAGGTTGTGGACGCTCAAGCGAGCCTTGCTATGGATGGCCGCATTATTGTTTGTCGTGTCGTTGGTGTGGAGCTTATCCAATGTGTGGCGCAGCAGCAGCGCGGTAGACGGTGCCAAGTCCTTGCGAGCCGCCACTGATCTGACCATGGCAGAATCGCAAAGAATCACACAATCATTTCCGAACACCTACGCCGCCGCAACGGATATGAAATCGGGTGTAACCGTGATGCGCAAGTTGGCGCAATATGGCGCGGAGACGGAGGCCGTATTAGAGCCAATTAGCCTGACCCTGAACCAGTATCCGAAAATTGAGATGGTCGATATTACCTGGCAAACCAGTGCTACCGAGCCCGTTGCACCCAACACGCAGGGCGATGTGCCCGCGCAAGTGGTCACGCTTACAGGACATCTGACCGATTTTGCCAGCGACTATCGCGCCGCATTAAATTATGTGGAGCAACTCCAAAGCGATTTGACCGCGCAGGGTTATCAGGTCACTGTGTTGAGTAAACCCTTTGATGCCAGCCCCAGCGGCAACATTATCGATCAAAGCGACGCACTCAAAAATTCGCTCGACTTCTCGCTGAAAATTGTTCACCGACCCAAGCCATGAAAAAATTTTCCGCTTCAGACTTTCCGATTATTCGCTGGAGTGTGGTGGCGATCAGTGCCTCCCTGCTGGCAAGTGTGGCCATGCTGTACATCAGCGGCAAATATACGGACAAAACGGAGCTCGACTTACAAACCGCCCAGGCTGCCAGCGATGACGCGAGGCGGCATCTCGCGGCGGCAAACGAAGACAAGGAAAACATGTCCATCTATGCCGACGAATACGGCAAACTCATGGCGCGAAAAGTTATCGGCGACGAGCATCGCCTCGACTGGATTGAGGGTTTGGAAAAATTGCGCAAACAAAAACTCGTTACCGATTTCAGATACAACATTGCTCCGCAAAAAAACTACTCCCCGCAACCCGCCTTTGCAAGCGGCAATTTCGACATTCACTACAGCGAAATGAAACTGGGCTTTGACCTGCTGCACGAAGAACAACTTCTGAACTTCTTGACCGCATTACGTCTCCAAAACGTCGGCTGGTATCAACTGGACGGCTGCACCTTAAAACGTAATGAGGGATCTGATCCCTTAACTCAGGCAAATTTGAAAGCGGAATGCACAGGTGGCTGGATAACCTTGAAAAACAGGAATGCGAAATCGTGAAAACAAAATACTGTCATTCCCGCGAAATATCTAAAAGTCGAAGCAAAGTAACGGTCAGCTTCGGCTTAATCTTTACATGCTTACTCGCCACCCCCTTTGCCCAAGCCGAAGGCCTCGGTCGCTTGTTCTTCACCCCCGCGCAACGCGCGCAACTCAACAGCCACCATTACTTGCCCGCCACCACCCTCACCACACCGACAGTGCTGGCAGACGTGCCGGAGGAGAACCGGCACTCAATCACCGTCAACGGCATCGTGCAAAGAAGTGGCGGCAAACGCACCGCATGGATAAACGGCGCGGCAAAAACAGTTGAATCCACCGATGACAACACCAGCGTGATGGTTAACCTCCCCGACCAAAACAAAATGGTGCGACTCAAGGTTGGGCAACGCATCACGATAACTCCACCCGCCGCCACCAATGCTGAAAAGCCCAGCGCGGATGAAACCACCCCTGTTAGTGCAGACTAATCAACATGCTCGCCCGCCGCATGCACTTGCGCAAACCAACCCACCATGCACAACGCGGCGCGGCCATGATGGTCATGCTGGTGATTATGGTGATGGGTACAGCGGCATTTCTCGTGAGTGCGCTTAATAGCTCATCCCTGCAAATCGAGCGGAATAAAAAAACCGCTGAGGCACTGGCGCAAGCCAAAAACGCGCTCATTGCTTTTGCGGTAACGGACAGCGGTAATAATTCTCCTGGCAGCCTCCCTTGCCCAGACAACCTCGGAGCAGGAGCGGCTGAAGTTGCTGCAGATTGCACTTTCTATATCGGCAGACTACCTTGGAAGACGCTTGGGTTACCCGACTTACGAGATGCAAGTGGCGCGCCGCTTTGGTATGCGTTGTCTAGAAATTTTCGCAAGGATGTCACCAACAATCCCATCAACAGCGATAGCATGGGTACATTAAAAATCTTTGGTAGTCCCTCTGCTGGAAATTTGGCCGCTATAGTTTTCGCTCCAGGTGCGAATCTTGGTGGGCAAAGTCGATCTGATACGCAAACTGCCGCCTGCTCTACAACAGGTAACACGGTCATCGTACAAAATCTGTGTGCAACCAATTATCTTGAAGGGCAAAATGCCTTTGCCAGCCCCGCCGCCGCACCCAATACCCAATATGTAGTTGCAACCAATTTGGCGGGCGCATTTGTTATCGGAACCGCCTATAAAATAGAGACTCTTGGAACAACCGACTTTACCAGTATCGGTGCTGCATCCAATACGGTAGGGTTAACTTTTACGGCAACGAGCGTGGGTACTGGTACGGGTACAGCATCGTCTGACACAGAATCCAATAATGACCAAGTGACTTACATCACAACCGATAATTTGATACCCAATGTTGAGAAGCGCATCGCCCGTGAGGTGAAACAATGTTTGGATGATTATGCGGCGGAATCCAGCAGTAAATACCCTTGGGCTGCCGAAATTTCACCGCTAGGCTACATCACCTCCAACGGCAATAGATTTGGTAGAGTTCCCGACCAGCCAACCATAGGCGAAGACCCAACTGTCCAAAATTTGATTGATGCGTTGAGCAATTTACAAGCGGCGGAATCCAATTGTCAAAGCAATGGTAATCTACAGTCAGCATTAACCAGCGCGGGCAACTCTCTGCTAGTCGCAGGAAACAACGTTACTCAGCCCCCCTTCAGCACTACGCTTATTCACAAAATAGCAGACGCAGGAAATGCAGCGTTTACTAACGTAGGAAGCGAGACAGCCTGCCAATACGTTGATAATCATCACTCGAACAACCCTGTGCAAGATAATTTAGATCAGGCCACCAGTTTGCTAGCTTCCGAGATTGCGATAGAAGACGGTAGTATGCGGGTCAATTGGCAGGCATCGTGTATTTTATCGACACCTGTCTCGCCTTATTGGAAAAATTGGAAACAGATGGTGTTTTATCGGGTGAGTAATAAATATCGCCCTAATGGAAGCAAAGATTGTGGAACTCCACCCTCTTGTTTAAGTATAGGCGGTAACGGAAATCCAAATCAGGGATCTGGTAGTTATCGTGCTACTGTAATTGTCGCGGGAAGAAACCTTACCCAAACTGCAAGAACACCAACCAACATTACGGGTTATTTGGAAGGTGTAAACGCCACCGGTACTACCGCATTTGAAACATGGCAGATAGCTGAACAAACAATAAATTCAAATAACGATTTTGTTGTTTGCGTTGATGGTAAAGGAAGGGATTCCAACTCAAAATGCTATTAAGCAAACTCATAAAAATACGTAATGAATCCGGGTTCAGTTTGGTCGAAATAGCTGTTGTACTCGTCATTGTTGGGCTGCTCTTGGCGGGGTTGTTACCCACTCTGACAGGACAGAGAAATCTCAAGCAAATAAACGAAACCCGCACGCAGATGGATGCCATTCGTGAGTCATTGGTTGGCTTTGCCGTTGCGAATGGCAGGTTACCTTGCCCGGATACGGATGCCACCCCTGATGGTTTTGAAAATTTTGGAGCATCCCCAGCACCCACTGACAATTTTCCTCAAACAGGGCAAAGTACAAAAATAATTCGGTGTAGCGCGTCGTCAAGCACTGGGGGTGGATTGCCTTACAATCAATTGGGTACGCCATCCCTCGATCCCTATAACAGAGCTTATATTTACCGGGTAACTTCAACTTTCGCCCAAAAAGATGAGGTTTACAGCGGACTCAATGCCACAGGAACGTTGCTTACTACGTCTTATTTCAAACTATCCAGTGTTGGAAATTTGCGTGTATGCCGAACTCAAGCATGTGCGGCCCCAAGGCTGCTTGATAATGCAGCAGCAGTAATTGTTTCACAAGGTGAAGTTGCAGCGCATACACCCACGTTGAGCGACGAAACCGAAAACGCCGATAGCGATGCTGATTTTGTCAACCATGATTTAGTGCAGAATGGTTACGACGATTTGGTCGTTTGGCTATCGTCCAATACACTATTCAACCGTATGGTAGCAGCGGGAAAACTCCCTTAAGCTCTGCGCCAAGTTGTCCCTGCCGCGCTGTCTTCCAACACAATTCCCGCTGCTAATAATTCTTTGCGGATGCGGTCTGCCTCGGCGAAATTTTTTGCTTTTTTGGCGGTGATGCGCGCTACGATTTGAGCGTTGATTGCCGCATCATCCATCCCGCCTTCGCTCGCCGCTCCTTGCAAAAACTCTTGCGGATCACGCTGCAATAAGCCGAGTACGCTTGCCAGCGCTTTGAGTTGCATTGCAGTTTCCACAGACTGATCACGATTCACTTCGTTGGCCAAATCGAACAGCACGGCAACAGCTTCGGGGGTGTTGAAGTCATCGTCCATCGCGGCTTTGAAGCGTGTAGCGTGGGTGGTGTTACAGGGTACTCCCTCATCCTCAGTCCTTCTCCCGGAGGGAGAAGGAAGCATGTCCCCCTCGCCCTTCGGGTGAGAGGTAAGGGAGAAGGGAACTCCTCTTAATGCCGTATAAAGCCTAGTCAGCGCGCCCTTGGCATCATCCAGATGCGCGTCAGAATAATTCAGCGGGCTGCGATAATGCGCGCGCAGTATGAAAAACCGCAACACTTCGGCATCATATTTTTTCAGTATGTCGCGGATGGTGAAAAAATTGCCCAGCGATTTGGACATCTTTTCTTTATCGACATTGACGAAGCCGTTGTGCATCCAGTAATTCACGAAACTACACTGGTGCGCGCCCTCACTTTGCGCGATTTCATTCTCGTGATGCGGAAACTGCAAGTCCGCTCCACCACCGTGAATATCAAACTGTTTGCCGAGTAATTGCGAGCTCATCGCGGAACATTCGATGTGCCAGCCGGGGCGACCTTTGCCCCATTTGGAATCCCATTTCACTTCCTCAGGCTCTTCTGCTTTAGCATGTTTCCACAACACAAAATCAAGCGGATCATGTTTGCTATCCGCCACATCAACACGCTCTCCGGCACGCAAATCTTCCAGCGATTTACCCGACAATTTTCCGTAACCATCAAATTTGCGCACCGCAAAATTTACATCGCCATCGACCGCTTTATAGGCTAATTGATTGGCCTCCAGCCTACCTATCATGTCCAGCATTTGTGGCACATAGTCGGTCGCACGCGGTTCGTGGTTGGGACGCTGCACACCGAGCGCGTCGGCATCTTCGTGCATGGCGGCAATGAAGCGCGAAGTGAGTTGGTGTATCGACTCTCCATTCTCTGCGGCGCGCTTGATAATTTTGTCATCGATATCGGTCACGTTGCGCACATAGGTCACATCCAGACCGCTCGCTTTCAGCCAGCGATATACCATGTCAAACACCACCAGCACACGTGCGTGACCGAGATGGCAGTAGTCATACACCGTCATACCGCACACATACATGCCAACCTTGCCTGCGGTGACGGGGATAAATTCCTGTTTGTCCCGCGCCAGTGTGTTGTAGATTTTTAGCATAACTATTCGGGCTTAAGTGGATGAAAGGCGCGGTTAACATACGCGATGACCGCTTCAATGTCTTGCTCGGACAACACAGATTTCCATGCGGGCATGGAAGTACTGGGCAAGCCTTCGTTAATCACTTTGCGCAAACGCGTTCTGGTCATATCCCCCATTGCGTTTGGGTCGGTAAGGTTGCGCGGATGCGGCTGCATAAAACTGCCTATCCAGTTTTTCCCCGTGCCGTCCGCCGCATGGCAAAACGCACAGTTACCTTGAAATAACGTTTCGCCCTGTTTTTCGAGCGCAGTTAAATCAGAAATTTGAGGCGGCTTTTCGTGTATTAGATACGGCGTTGCGCTGGTTATCGTATCCAGCTTCCGGGTTTGATCATCTCCGGGAGCATAGCCGTTACGGGGGTAGGAGAGCGGGTAAGACTCCCACTGCACTTTATTTTCCGTACTCTTGGCAGTGCCTTTATCGTGGCAGCTGATGCACGTGGTCATAAACAACCGCTTGCCGTCTGCCTGTTCGGGGGTGAGCTTTTCCCACGGCGTGTCGAGCGCAAGCTCCCCCAAAGCAAATGGGTACGCCGACTTGTGACGCTCGTGATTCAGCCAGCCGTTTGCAACAGTGTGATAGCGGGTGTTTTCGGCTTTGTTGATCATAAATTCCTGCCGGATAAAATCGGCAACTGCGGCAATTTCATTGGGTTGCAATACATGTTCAAAGCTCATCATCGCCGTACCAGGACGACCTGATTTAATGGATGTAAGCATACGCTCACGCGGCAAAGCATCGGGTGCGGTATGGGTGAAATCAACCGGCCTAGGGCTGACGAAAGAAGCCGCCAAGGTTTTTGCGTCACCCGAATAACCGTGGCAATAGTAGCAGCGGAAATTATAGATTTTTCGCCCCAGCTCGTGATCTGCAGATGAATCAAATACGCCACTGGCGGCAAGAGTAGGGGCGGCGGGTGTTGGGGCGGAAGTTTTACTGATGCCCGTTTCAGACTTGGAACATCCAGCCAGCGCGACGAGCATCGCGGCCAGCAGCGCAAACTTGCTCATTTACCCTTGCTTCCCTTTTTTCCTAACTGGGAGGGTTGAATAAAATTCTGGAACACAAATTCGGCAACGTCGGCGATTTCTTGGTTGCTTAACACCTTGCCCCACGCGGGCATATTCGTCCCCAGTCTGCCGTTGGCAATCGCTTCAAAAATAACAGGGCGATTTAATCGTTTGCGGGAGGCCGACAACAAAAAATTACGTGGGGGTGGAGTAATGAAGTACGCGCGCGGGCCGTTGCCATCCCCTTTTGCCCCATGGCACGCAGCACAGTTATGAATAAAAAAAGTCGCCCCTTTGGCGAAATCGCCTTTCAATCCCATCGGCATGGGTAATTTCATGTCGGATATTTCGGGCATCTTGGGGTTGGCTGCTTCAGCGGAAACCGATAGCACGAAGGACACCACCCCCATCATCAAAACGGCAAACTTATTCATCGTTTTAACTATTTCGCGTTTGCATTTTTCATGTAAGCCGCACTGATGAAATCCGCCAATGATTCAATTTCGGCTTGGCTCAATCTGTCCCCGTAAGCGCGCATCGCGGTGTTGGGACGACCCTTGGTGATCGAGGCAATCATACGTTTGCGGTTCAACTCGGCAATCACCGCAGGCGAAGTAAAGTCACGCGGCGGCGGGTTCATGTTTCCCACCGTTTGACGTGCGCCCGTTTCACCATGACACATTGCGCAAACTTGTATGTACAACACCCCACCGGGGCTGGACAATAATGCGGCACTCGGCTTCGCACGAGTTGCTGCTTCTTGATTGCCAAGATGCATAAATGTGTTGCGGATATAATCTACCACCCCTTCGATTTCAGCCGCAGTCAACTCCGTACCCCAAGCAATCATCGCCGTACCAGGACGACCGCCCGCGACAGATTTAAGCATACGATCGCGTGTCAGCTCGATAGCCGCTTCCGAGGACGTGTAGTCGCGCGGTGGCGGATTCAAACCATTCCTTGCACGGCTACGCCCATCCCCTTTGTCGCCATGACAAACCGAGCAATAGTTATGGAAAATCGTTTTTCCCGAACGCGTTACACCGGAAGACTTGGGGTCATGAGATCCTGCCGTCGCCAATCCGCAGATGCAGACTGAAAGCACCAGAGCGCAATAACGCAATACCTGAAAAAAAGAGTTCTTGGTAGCAAAAACGGTGTGATTCATTTTGATCATGGCTTTGGTTTGAAAGTTAAGTTGATAATCGGTGAGCCGAGACGTTAATTATGGCCTCTCAACTCCACTGTCATTACCCTGCACGTGACCGCGTTGTAGCAGCCTTTAGGCTTAGGGCATGGTCGAAAATGCTACCACAATATCAAGTCGTGCTGCAAACAGAAACGGGCAACCAAGCGATGCTTGATTCCCCGTCGGATTGTGTTCTATAAGCTTACTTCTTCTTGTTCTCAATCATGTCGTGCATGATCGGCGCGAGAATCACCTCCATCGTGTGGCTCATCTTGCCGCCTGGCACAACCAGTGTGTTGGCGCGGGACATGAACGATCCAGGAATCATACTGAGCATGTATTGGAAATCCATGCCTTTCGGATCACGGAAACGACACACCACAAAGCTTTCGTCCGGTGTGGGAATATCGCGTGCGATAAACGGATTGGAGGTATCCACGGTTGCCACGCGCTGGAAGTTGATGTGCGTGCGTGAAAATTGTGGGGTGATATATTTGATGTAATCCGGCATGCGACGCAGGATGGTATCTACAGTAGCTTCTGCTGAATAACCACGCTCGGCTTTGTCGCGGTGAATTTTTTGTATCCATTCCAGATTCACCACCGGCACGACACCGATACCCAGATCAACATACTGGCCTGCGTCATGCTTGTCATTTTTTGCCAAGCCATGCAGGCCTTCGTAAAAAAGCAGATCAGAATCTTTTTCGATGTCTTCCCATGGCGTGAACACGCCCGGAGTCAGATTTGTTAAACCAAAATGCTTATTGTGTTCAACGGCTTCTGGCTCGCTATGCACGTAGTAACGACGCTGACACATTCCTGTTTCGCCGTATTGCTTGAACATGCCTTCGATCTTGTCGAAGTGGTTCGCTTCGGGGCCAAAGTGGCTGAACGAGTTGTTGCCATTTTTTGCCGCCTCTGCGGATGCGGCGCGAAACGCCATGCGATCCAGGCTGTGCAGGCTGTCGCCTTCAATCACGGCAGCCTTGATTTTCTCGCGGCGGAAAATGTTCTCAAACGCTCGCTTGGCAGTGGTCGTACCGGCACCAGACGAGCCAGTAATGGCAATCACGGGATGTTTACGCGACATGGGTTCTCTCCTGAAATGTAGATCAATAAAATTTTTGGAGGGTGATTCTAGCAGAACTTCGCGGGAAATGAGCTTCTACCTATTGATGCCGTTATAATGCGCCATTCGACTAATCCGCAATAAAGTACCTCGCCATGCAAGCCAACTATTCACCCAAAGACATTGAAGCGGCAGCCCAATTGCAATGGGAAGAAGCCCAAGCATTTCGCGCCGATGACGCCAGCAACAAACCCAAATACTACTGCCTGTCGATGTTCCCGTACCCATCTGGCAAGCTGCACATGGGTCACGTGCGCAACTACACCATCGGCGATGTGTTAAGCCGTTACCACCGCATGAAGGGTTTTAACGTCATGCAGCCAATGGGCTGGGATGCGTTTGGGTTGCCTGCGGAAAACGCCGCGATGGCAAACAATGTGCCACCTGCCGCTTGGACGTATTCCAACATTGAATACATGAAGCAACAACTCAAATCGCTGGGGCTGGGTATCGACTGGTCACGCGAAGTGAAAACCTGCACGCCGGAATACTATCGCTGGGAACAATGGCTGTTCACGCGCCTGTTCAAGAAAGGGGTTATCTATAAAAAAACCGCTTCGGTGAATTGGGACCCGGTGGATAACACCGTACTGGCCAATGAACAAGTCATAGACGGACGTGGTTGGCGCAGCGGTGCGCTGGTCGAGAAGCGCGACATCCCGATGTATTTTTTCCGCATCATCCAATACGCCGACGAATTGCTGAAAGACCTCGACACCCTAGACGGTTGGCCTGAGCAGGTGAAAACCATGCAAGCCAACTGGATCGGCAAGAGCTATGGCTGCGATGTGCACTTCCCTTACGATAAAACCAGCATCGGTACGGATGGCGTACTCAAAGTTTACACCACACGCCCTGACACCCTATTGGGCGCGACTTATGTTGCGGTGGCGGCGGAGCATCCGCTGGCGACTCAAGCAGCCGCAAATAATCCCGCGCTCGCCGACTTCATCGCCGAATGCAAACGTGGCGGCACGGCTGAGGCCGATATGGCGACGATGGAAAAGAAAGGCATGAACACGGGTTTGTTCGTGACGCATCCACTCAATGGCGAGAAGCTGCCCGTGTGGGTCGCCAACTACGTGCTGATGGGCTATGGCGAAGGCGCGGTGATGGCTGTGCCAGCACATGACGAGCGGGATTTTGAGTTTGCGAAGAAATATAGTTTGCCAATCAGGCAATCCATTGCATTAAAAAACCAGCACTTCAGTGATGCTGCTTGGCAAGAATGGTATGCCAATAAAGAGCAGGGCATTTGCGTGAACTCCGGCAAATACGACGGCCTCGATTTCCAACAAGCCTTCGATGCAATTTCTGCGGACCTTGCCGCAAAAGGTTTGGGCGAAAAGAAAGTCCAGTTCCGCTTGCGCGATTGGGGCATCTCTCGCCAGCGTTATTGGGGTTGCCCAATCCCCATCATTCATTGCGCAACGTGCGGTGATGTGCCCGTGCCGGACGATCAACTCCCCGTAGTGTTGCCAGAGAACGTCACCATCACTGGCGCGGGTTCACCGCTGGCGAAGATGCCGGAATTCTACGAATGCACCTGCCCCAAGTGCGGTGGTAAAGCACGGCGCGAGACCGACACCATGGACACTTTCGTGGAGTCGTCCTGGTATTACGCGCGCTACACCAGCCCGCAATGCGACAGCGGCATGGTCGATAAAGCGGCCGCGCAAAAATGGTTGCCCGTGGATCAATACATCGGCGGCATCGAACACGCGATTTTGCATCTGCTTTACGCGCGCTTCTTCCATAAACTGATGCGTGATGAAGGACTGGTGCAAGGCGACGAACCGTTCAAAAACCTGCTCACGCAAGGCATGGTCATCGCACCGACCTTCTATCGTGACGGCGAGAACGGCAAGAAACTGTGGATCAATCCTGCCGATGTCGATGTGGAGACCGATGCCAAAGGCCGTGCAATTGGCGCAAAGCTCAAGGCTGACGGACAACCTGTCGTTATCGGCGGCACGGAGAAAATGTCCAAATCGAAAAACAACGGCGTTGATCCACAAGCCATCATTAACCAATATGGTGCGGACACCGCGCGCCTGTTTATGATGTTCGCTGCTCCGCCCGATCAGCAGCTGGAGTGGTCGGATAGTGGAGTGGAGGGGTCGTTTCGTTTCTTGCGCCGCGTGTGGAATTACGGCGCGAAGTTCAAGGCAGGTGGTGGCTCAGCCCTTTCAGCAGACACGCTGAAACGTGCGCGTTTTGAAATTCATTCGGTACTCAAACAAGCGAATTACGATATCGCCAAGCACCAGTTCAACACCGTAGGCTCAGCGGCAATGAAGCTGTTAAACGCGCTGGAAACAGTCGCTGGGGCAAACGATGATGTCGTTAAAGAAGGGATTTCCATCTTATTGCGCCTGCTCTCACCGATAACACCGCACATCACTCAAACTCTTTGGAAAGACCTCGGCTACGGCAACGACATCCTTTCTGCCCCTTGGCCTGAAGTGGATGAGGCAGCGTTGGAGCAAGACGAAATCGAACTGGTGATTCAGGTCAACGGCAAACTGCGTGGCAATCTCCGCGTGGCGAAAGACACCGACAAAGCCACGCTGGAGCAACTCGCCCTCGCACACGAAGCGGTGCAAAAGTTGCTCGCGGGTAGCGCGGCGAAGAAGGTGATTGTTGTGCCGGGACGATTGATTAACGTGGTGATTTGATGACCCCGCTTAAAGTGCGTCATTCCCGCGCAGGCGGGAATCCAGCAATTTTATTTAATATGCTTTTGGCATTTGTCCTTGCGATGCAAGGGCTATTTTGTTTGACTGGATTCCCGCCTGCGCGGGAATGACGATGCTGGAATTGTTAAGGTTATTCTGAATGACGATCAAGCACACATTTTTGATTTTGTCTGTTCTACTTCTCACTGCCTGCGGCTTCCATTTGCGCGGACAAACTAATATGTCGTTTCAGACTATCTATCTGACTGCGCCCAACCCCGCGTCACCCTTTATCAATGAACTGCGCCGAGACCTGCTTGCCAACAAAGTGAACCTTGCCACTTCGCCAGAGCAAGCCGATGTAGTACTCGACATCGTTTCTGAAAATACCGAGAAGCAAGTGTTGACCTTGGGTGCAGACGGTCGCGTAAATGAGTACCGCTTGCTTTATCGCGTGTCGCTACGTGCTTATAATCAACAGCAGCAAGACTGGATTCCTGCCGAAGAAATGCTGCAACGCCGCGATTACTCCTACGACGATACGCAGATTCTCGCCAAAGAAGCGGAAGAAAATTTACTGAATCAGAGTATGAGTTCCGACATGGTGCAGCAGATTTTGCGCCGCCTGAGTCACGCGAAACCAATTCAAGCCGATGTCTCCAAAAATTAAAATTTCTAAGCTAGGCAAGGCGCGTGCAAAAAATTGCGACGCGGCATATGTTTTATATGTGAGGAGTAATTTTTTGAGCGCAACACAGAATGGCAACGAAATTTGGATTTTTGCGCCATGAACCTCAATAGCGAAGACCTACCACGCCACTTCAGCTCCGGGCTGAAGCCACTCTACGTGGTTTATGGCGATGCCCTGCTATTGGCAATTGAGGCAGGTGACAGCATCCGTGCAGCAGCACGCGCAGCAGGCTATAGCGAACGTGACACCTTCGTAGTCGAGCAACATTTCAAATGGGCGGAATTGAAAAACAGCACGCAAAGCCTGTCCTTGTTTGCCGATAAAAAAATCATCGACATTCGCATTCCCTCCGGCAAGCCGGGCGTGGAAGGCGGGCAGGCATTGCAGGATTATGTTGCCAATTTAAGTCCCGATATTCTCACGCTGATTACCTTGCCCAAGCTAGATGGCACCGCGCAAAAAAGCAAATGGTTTGCCGCGCTGCAACAACATGCCGTGGTTATCTCCACCAATGACGTGCCGCGCAACGCCCTGCCCGCTTGGCTTGCAGGCAGGCTGAAACGCCAGGATCAAAGCACGGATAAAGCCACCCTAGAATTTCTGGCGGATCGTTGTGAAGGCAACTTGCTCGCGGCGTTTCAGGAAATTCAAAAACTCGCGCTGCTATTTCCTGCTGGCGAATTGTCGTTCGAGCAAGTGAAAGATTCCGTAACCGACGTGGCGCGTTACGATATTTTCAAGCTTGCCGAAGCGATGTTGACGGGCAATGCGGCGCGCTTCGTGCGCATCCTCGACGGGCTGCGTGGCGAAGGAACGGCTACCGTGTTGGTGCTATGGGCGATGACTGAAGAAATACGCAAACTGGGCAAAGTGCTGCAAGCCGTGCAGCACGGCGCAAATGTCAGTAATGCCATGCGCGAAGCACGGGTGTGGGGTGCAAGCACCAGTTTGATCGAAAACGCCGCACGCCGCTTCAAACTGCCAGCAGTCAAAAATGCCATGCGCCATGCCGCACTGCTGGACAAAACCATCAAGGGTTTGCGTCAGGGCGATGTGTGGGACGATTTGATGCAGTTAGGTTTACGATTTGCCAAATAGCGATGAGTGACGCTTTGCTAGTAATAACCAATCTCCCCGACGCAGCTTCCGCCGCCAAGCTCGCACAACAGCTGATCGAAGCGCGCGCCGCCGCATGTGTGAACCAACTCGCGCCATGCACCTCAACCTATCGCTGGCAGGGTAAAATCGAAACCGCGACGGAAGTGCCACTGCTTATCAAGACCACTCAAGCGGCTTACCCGCGACTTGAAAAGCTCATACGGGCGGCGCATCCTTACGAACTACCCGAAATTATCGCTGTCCCAATGAGCGATGGATTACCCGCCTATCTGGATTGGGTTGCCACAGAAACCAAGGAATAACCATGCGTTTTGTTTTACTACTTTTGTTTTTCTTCACCGCCCCATTTGCCCATGCAGGCTTTCTGGATAATTTGGGCGGGACAAAGCAGCCCACGTTCTTACCACCCGATGAGGCTTTCCAAATAAAGATCGTTGCGCGTGATGCACACACTTTGCAAGCCAGCTATACCATCACCGAAGGCT
>CAZSPN010000019.1:0-7404 GCA_964608835.1 uncultured Gallionella sp. | reverse complement strand
ACCAAACTGTCGAGCAAAGACAGCACAATCAAGATCACGCCGAATTTGCCGCAAGGCGATATGAAGGATGATCCGAATTTCGGCCCGACTCAGGTGTTCCACCATTCCTTTGTGGCGGATGCCGCGCTGGAAGGCAATGCTGAAATGGTTTCCAGCGTCACCGTCGATGCCGTATATCAGGGCTGTAGCGAGCAGGGTTTGTGCTATCCGCCTATCAATAAAACACTGGTGGTAGATTTAACGCCTGCGTCTTTTGCCACAGCATCAACCGCTCCCGCCGCACCGGCACAAGCCGCGCCAGAAAATGAAAACTCCAAGATCGCCAGCCTGTTCAAGAGCGGTAATTTCTGGCTGATCATTTCGTTTTTCTTTGGCGCGGGATTGTTGCTGTCGCTTACGCCATGCGTGTTTCCGATGATTCCTATTCTGTCCGGCATCATCGTCGGGCGCGGACACAAAATCACCAAGATGCACGCTTTTATCCTGTCGCTAGCCTATGTTTTAGGCATGGCAATTACTTATGCGATTGCGGGTGTGGCGGCGGGGCTTTCCGGAGATTTGATTTCCAACGCGCTGCAAACCCCGTGGGTATTGGGCAGTTTCGCGGCGGTGTTTGTGGTGTTGTCGCTATCGATGTTCGGTTTTTATGAATTGCAAATGCCCACCGCGTTGCAAAGCAAACTCACCGACACCAGCAACAAATTACACGGCGGGCATCTCGGTGGCGTGTTTGTGATGGGCGCGTTGTCCGCCATCATCATGGGGCCATGCGTCGCCGCGCCATTGGCGGGTGCATTGCTGTATATCGGGCAAACCCACGATGCGGTTTTGGGTGGCGTAGCCTTGTTCGTATTGGCACTCGGCATGGGTGCGCCACTATTGCTAATCGGCACATCGGCAGGCGTGTTGCTACCCAAAGCGGGCGCGTGGATGGAAGCCGTGAAACGTTTCTTCGGCGTGATGTTGCTGGCGCTCGCTATCTGGATTGTCCAGTCGCTGCTGCCGATGGGCGTACAAATGTTTCTGTGGGCAGCGTTACTGTTGTTCTCGGCTATCTATCTGGGTGCGTTGAGTACGCTGCCTGTTCACGCCAAAGGTATTCATAAGTTGCAGAAAGGTTTCGCACTGCTAGTGTTGCTTGTTGGCGTTGCCTATCTGGTTGGCTCGCTGTCCGGCGCGCGTGATTTGATGCGCCCGTTAGGTGGCATCAGCCGCTCGGAAGCAACCGAATTTCCCAAGTTGAATTTCGTGCGTATCAAGGATGTTGTCGATTTGGATCAACATATCGCCCAGGCAAACGGGCGACCTGTGATGCTGGATTTTTATGCCGACTGGTGTGTTTCGTGCAAGGAAATGGAACGCTACACCTTCTCCGATGCTGCCGTGCAAGCCGCCCTGAAAGATTATCTATACCTGCAAGCCGATGTCACCGCAAATAGCGAAGCGGACAAAGCATTGCTCAAACGCTTTGATTTATTTGGCCCGCCCGGCATTATTTTCTTTAACGCGCAGGGTGCAGAAAATGCCAACACTCGCGTGATTGGCCATCAAGATGCGGCAGAGTTTTTGAAGTCTATACGAAACGCCGAATCGATTTAAACAGCGTGCAGGCAAGGGGGTAGTTAACCATCTTCATCCGTCACGAACTTGTCGAGCGGCTTTGAGGAAAGCGGTGTAATCTCGTTCCTCATCGCATCGTTGTTTTTTTGAAGCTATCAAAATACAAGCAGGGAGTTAAACTTGAAGCCCTAACCGATTCTACTCTTTTGCAGTACAGGATATACACCGACTTCGGTGTATACATTACGTTAGCCATCATGTCCGAGTCTCACATCATCACCTTATGCGCGGACTGCAAAGCTCCGATTAACACTTCTACTGACACACCCGAGAATAGAGCTGCTTGCCCAAGTTGTGGCAGCACAAGACGAAGCCACGATATCTCCCTTCACATAAAAGCAGGGGCCGCTCGAGTCGGTATGGAAATTAAGGCTAAGGGCCTCGGCCAAAAGAAGCCCCATGTTGAGTTGAAGCAAGGTCCGAGCCATTCTCATAAACTAGGCAAGCCCGTGGAACATGTGCGGTTGATTGACCGTGGCAATGATCGGTACTTCGAAAAAGTGACCGATTACGAAAGTGGCGAATTAATTCATCGCGATGACGAGCCGCTATCAGAGCACAATGGGCATGGCACTGCCAAAAAGAAACAATGATGGCGAAAAAAATATAGAGAATAGGGTCATAGGGTCAGACTCGATTTAATCTCAACCAGCCGAATCTTTAATTTTCAAAGCCAGTTCGTATAGCTCATTGCGCCCATCGCCGCTGATTTGGGCGGCGAGTTGTACCGCTTGTTTGAGCGGCAATTCCGCAAGCAACAACTTCAACACACGCTCGGTTTCCGCCGATATTCCTTGCTGCGGCAATGCGCCGGAAACGAGGACGACAAATTCGCCGCGCTGGTTGTTGCTGTCGGACAGCAGCCAGGCTTCGGCATCCTGCAAGGCGCATGTGTGTATGGTTTCAAACAGTTTGGTTACTTCACGCGCCAGGACAATTCGTCGTTCACCACCCAACACGGCATGCAAATCAGCCACGCATTCGACGATGCGATGCGGGGCTTCGTAAAACACCAAGGTGTATGGGTGATCTTGCAGCCCCTGCAAAACAGTGCGGCGTGCAGCTGATTTGTTGGGTAAAAATCCGTAAAACAAAAAATGTGGTTCGTTGAGACCCGCCGCCGACAGGGCGGCAATAGCAGCACTCGCACCGGGAATCGGGATGACGCGCAATCCCGCTGCCAATACGGCTTGAACAAGCAATGCACCCGGATCACTCACCGCCGGCGTGCCGGCATCACTAACGAACGCCACGCTCTGCCCCGCTTGCAACATAGCGATGATTTTGTCCGCCGCGCCGCGCTCGTTATGTTGATGCACGGCAATTAACCGCTGCGCGCGAATGTTGTGGTGCGATAACAAATGCGCGGTGTTGCGCGTGTCTTCTGCCGCCACCACATCAGCCTGAGCTAACACATCCAATGCGCGCAAGGTTATGTCACGCAGATTCCCTATCGGTGTGGCAACTACATATAATGCGACTTCCAACTTTTGCGGATGTTCGTTATGCAACGTATCCTCCTAGTTTGTTTGACTCTGTTCGCACTATACGCGAGTGCCGCCGCGCAATCATTGGCACAGCCAGATGACACACCCGCGCGCACCCCCATTCAAACCGGGCCTGCACCTGCCAATGCGGGTGAAGCAAAAGCAGCCGCACCTGTTGCAAAAGCGGCAACGCCGCATATCGCACTGCTACTCCCCACCAAATCGGAGACTTTTGGTGCGCCTGCCAACGCTGTTCAACAGGGCTTTATGGCTGCCGTGCTGGAAAGTAAAACCTTGCCGATACGCCTGTATAGCGATTTCGATGAAGACAAATCCGTGACCACTGCCTACATGCAAGCCATTGCCAATGGGGCGGTTGCGGTAGTCGGCCCACTCACTCGCAACGGTGTCATCGCCTTAACCACCCATAATGAAATCCCCGTTCCCACGCTGGCCTTAAACATTAAGGACGATCCGCTGACCCAAAACTTGTATTTTTTTGGTTTGGGGATTGAGCTGGAAGCGCGGCAAGTTGCGCGACTCGCCAGAGAAAATGGAGTGAAGCAGGCCATCGTTATCACTTCACGCGCGCCGCTTTCCAAACGCCTGCAAGCCGCATTTGAAAGTGAATGGAGTCACACGGGGGGAGAGGTTTTGCGCGAGATCGAATACAACGATGACCCCGCGATCTTTTCGGATCTTGCCGATACACCCGACACGGCTATCTTCCTTGCCACCGATGCCGACAAGGCGCGCTTGATCCGCCCATATCTTATTGTTCGGCACACATTGCCTGAGCCTGCTGTTGCGCCAACTCCCTCAGACAACCCTCCTGTCAGCACGCCGCCCCCCGCATCAACCAAGCTGCCGATTTATGCCACCTCAAGAGTGTTTGTCGGCAACGACAATACGCTCGCCAATTTTGATTTAAGCGATATTCGGTTCGTGGATATGCCCTGGCTATTGCAAATGGATCACCCCGCTGTGATGACCTATCCGCGCGCCAACCCGCCGCTCAGTGTCGAGAATGAACGGCTGTACGGTCTGGGGATCGACGCATTTCGCCTGATTCAATTATTGCTCGCGGGCAATGTGGTTGATGCCCTGCCGATGGATGGGGTAACCGGGCAAATACAGTTGAGCAACCACCTTTTTCAGCGTGTCGCCACCCCTGCCGTTTTTGCGCAGGGTCGCGCACAACCGAACGACGCACCCATCATACGCAATGCAGATTTTCCCTACGCACCCGTCAACACCCCATGAATAGCGGCTTGCAGGCGGAACAGTGGGCAGCACAACATTTGCAGCAACAGGGCTTAACCCTCATCGCGCAAAATTATCGTAGTCGTTTCGGTGAAATTGATCTCATCATGCAGGATGGAAAAGTGCTGGTTTTTATCGAAGTGCGCCTGCGCAAAAATTCTGATTTTGGCGGAGCGGCAGCGAGTATCGACCAACGCAAACAACAGCGCATCATTCTTACCGCGCAACACTATCTTGCCACGCTGAAACAGCTACCACCATGCCGGTTTGATACGGTGTTGATAAACAAAACAGATAAAAAATTTGAATGGCTGAAGAACGCGTTTGAAGCTTAATCAGTGCCGTGCCCAACGCGATGTACAAAGGTGCGAACGGACTTTATCGGTGCCTCCCTAGTTGCTTTGACATGCCACGTAGCGATTGAGTACGTCAGGCTCCAAGTTTTGCGCCTCGACACCAAAATAATTGGCGACGGTATTTATCTTAAAGTTCGCTTTCTGCCAGGCTTTGCCATCGTGCCGCCACAGGGTTAGCGCGTTTTCATTTTGTATGCTGCTCCCCAATTCATGGCGTGTGGAGCTTTCCTGCAAGTAATCCAGTTGCAGATCAACACTGGCTGACTGCCCGCTTTTCAGTGTGACATACCAAGTGCGCTCCAGGCACTGCGCAATCGCTTTTCCGGGCGGCAAACTTGCGGGAGCGGATTCGCGCTCAACTTCGACCGTTAACCGGGCCAAGTGCACACCCGATTGCAAGGTGGCGAATGCCAGCGGGTAAGCCAATAGCTGTTCCACGAAAGGTGTTTTTTTGCCTGCAATCAGATCGGCAGTCGCAATTAAATCCAGCGTTTGTCTCTGCCGCTGTTTCAGGCTTTCCGGTGTAACGGGCGTAGTCGGTTCATAGCCCGTGTAAGGCAACCAACGTGGTGTGCCAAAGGGCGATGCCTCCAGCAGCAGCGATTTTAGCGTGTGATACCGCCATTCATTAAAAAATGCCAATGCATCAAACTGCGTGTCGAGCGAGCTGTCATGTTGGATGGGATAAACCTCGCGCGGCAATGACTCTTCAACCATTACCCGAATATCTGCCAGCTTTTTTTGGAAGCGCGTTGGCTCAAACCAGCCAGAAGCCGGAGTCGTACCGGGTGTCATCACCTCTTTGAGTCGTGCTTGAAAACGTGCAAAGAGCTGCTTGTTTTTTAGTGTTTTGGCTTTGAGCGGATTTTCCGCGCCCAACACGGGCGGAAAAGCGTATTGGAAATTGTCATTGCGAATATTGCCAGGGTAAGGAAGTGCATTGTCCGCCACACGTCCCCAAGCCAAATCATAATCCCACGGGATGACACGCCACTTGCCTTGCTGCGGTGCATAATGAAGGAAATAGTTTTTATTGTAGGTGTCACCGCTTTGAGCCAACGTGTTAATCACCAGCCAATCAATTACGGATGCCACATCGAAATGTTGCTCCAGCCAAGTATTGAAGTTATCGGCGGGAACGGTATTTAGCTGCTGCGCCAAAGCTTGCAACGTGTCCAGATTTCCACCTTTGGGGAAAAGTTTATTCCAGCAATCCTGCATTCGGTGCAGGTTTTCGGGCATGAAGTCGCCGCAGAAGTGAAGGTCATCGGGTTGGTAGAATTCGCCGTTCGCCATCCCTAGGCGGCCAAACATCGCCTCATCCATCCACTCGATGTCCAGATATAACCCGATGTAGCGGTCATTTATATACAGCTTGCGGTAATTAACTTGCGGCGTAACCATTCCCAGCGTGCGTGCAAGATCCCAACTCAATTGTTCACGTGCTTGAGTGGGGTCGGTTGCCATCGCATTTAGCGCAATGCGCCTGCGGCCGTGCCACTCCTGTCCTTTGGGCAATGTTAGCAACAGCGATTTTTTCGGGTAGCGGCGGGTAAAGCTGCCTTTTACTTCGACCTTGCCTTCCACAGTTGTTGCGTCGTCGCGGATGCGCGCCGCGAAGGCGGAGGTGTCATTCGGGTCTTTGAGAAACAACACCTCCGCATCGCGCTTGTCCATTTCCAGGCGAATTTCACCGACCAATAGCGGCGTTCCTCCGGACAGGTTGTAGCCACCAGGAGCGGGTTTTCCGACCATTGCATCCGCCACGGGTGGCGCAATTGCAACGACAGGCGCGGGGGAAACAGGGACGAGAGCATCCACCCGCGGTATCGTAGCAGCCTCCACAGGCGGAATTACGGCGGCTACAGTCGTTCGGATAATTGGTTGCGTCCAACCTTGGGCATCCGCATACATCCAGCCCGTTTGACCCGTACTTGCCACACGCACCAGAACATAATGTGCCTCTCGTTGCAGCAAGGTTACTTCCACCCCCTGAGGGAGGGTCGTCATAATGCGGCTGTTTTTGTTGGGGGCTTGGCGCAGATTCGCCAGCGGAGTCTGTATCGATTCTGTCCAGCCGGATGGTGAAACAGCTGCCATCAACAGGCCCAGCAGAAATTTATTTAGGTAAGGTTTTTTCATAGCTCAGTCCAATAGTTCTGGATTCATTGATATTTTGACCTGCGGGGCTGCCAATCAGCTCGATACGAATGCTTTCATAATGAGTCAGTGCGTGCCGAAGACTTACTCCTAGCACCACCTTCCAGAACACATCCTGGCTGTCCACTGCCAAGGGCGTTGTTGCCTGAACGTGCCATAGAGAACGCAAGTAGTCCAGGCGAACTGCAGCCGTCCACCCGCCTATCCCTTTGTCCCACACGCTTGCCTTAAGGGGGTGGGTATATTGCCCGTAAGCAGCCAACTCTGCGGGCAAGTTGTCGAAATTCTCTTTTGCCGTCACGCCAAAATCCCAATACGGCTCAAGCCATGTAATCGCTTGATTAAGGTTGTAAGGATCAAGGCGGGGATGGTAATGCAGACCACCCTCAATACCGGGGGAATTGCTGCGATTGGAGGTATTACCAAAATGCCGTCCTGGCAGCAACAATGCCGCTTCCCACACTAACGTGTTGCTGGTTGGATTAACACGACGGTTCAATCCAATTTTCCCCCCGTCC
>CAZSPN010000018.1:42027-46290 GCA_964608835.1 uncultured Gallionella sp. | reverse complement strand
CGCGAAGGTGGTCGTACCGTCGGTGCGGGTGTGGTTGCAAAGGTTATAGAGTAAGAATACAATGCTCGCGCTCGCGTGGTCTGGTTGTACAAACTGACCGCGCGATTTTGTTCTTTAATTAGCGGTATTGCCGCATAGACGTTAAGTGAAAATTATGCAAAGTCAAAAAATTCGTATTCGCCTGAAGGCGTTTGACTACCGTTTGATTGATCAATCTGCTGCGCGGATTGTTGACACGGTAAAACGCACGGGAGCTGTAGTGTGTGGTCCGGTTCCTCTGCCCACCAAAATTGAGCGTTTTGACGTGTTGCGTTCTCCGCACGTAAATAAAACATCGCGCGATCAGTTTGAAATTCGCACTCATTTAAGAATGATGGACATTGTTGATCCAACTGATAAAACGGTGGATGCTTTGATGAAGCTGGATTTGCCAGCGGGTGTGGATGTGCAAATTAAATTGCAGTAATTTGGTATGGTGGTTTGTGGTAAAAAATCGGCTGACCAATTGAAGTCAGCCCCTTAATAAAAGTACAAAGGAAATTAAAATGAGTTTAGGACTTGTCGGTCGCAAGATTGGCATGACCCGCGTGTTTACTGATGACGGTTCATCGTTGCCAGTGACAGTGCTGGAAGTGTCCAATAATCGCGTTAGTCAGATTAAATCTGAAAGCGCAGACGGCTATACAGCCGTGCAATTAGCACATGGTGTTCGTCGTGCTAGTCGTGTATCCAAAGCTGCTGCTGGACACTACGCAAAGGCGGGTGTTGAGGCGGGTAGTCAACTAAAAGAATTCACGGTTTCAGCAAATCAATTGGCGGAGCTCAAATTGGGTTCTGTGGTGAGCGTTGAAATTTTCAAGGCGGGTCAATTGGTTGATGTTACTGGCACAACCAAGGGTAAAGGCTACGCGGGTACGATTAAGCGTTACCACTTCAAATCGGGTCGCGCATCGCACGGCAACTCCAAATCGCACAATGTCCCCGGCTCTATCGGTATGGCGCAAGATCCTGGTCGCGTGTTTCCAGGTAAACGTATGACTGGTCATCTGGGTGATGTGCAGCGTACGGTGCAAAATTTGGAAATTGTACGCGTTGATGTTGCGCGTCAATTGCTGCTGGTTAAAGGTGCGGTTCCGGGTTCTATCAATGGCAGCATTGTGGTGCGCCCCGCAGTAAAGGCAGGTGTGTAATGGAACTCAAAGTTATTAACGATAAGGGTCAGGCGAGTACCAGCCTCAAAGCCTCTGATGCGCTTTTTGGTCGTGAGTACAATGAAGATCTGGTTCATCAATTGGTAGTTGCCTACCAGGCCAACGCGCGTGCTGCAAACAGTAAGCAAAAGGATCGTAGCGAAATCAAGCACACGACCAAAAAGCCATTCGCGCAAAAGGGTACGGGTCGCGCTCGTGCGGGTATGACTTCCAGTCCGTTGTGGCGTGGCGGCGGTAAGATATTTCCGAATACCGGTGTGGAAAATTACACTCAAAAAATCAACCGTAAAATGTATCGTGCAGGCTTGGCTTCGATTTTTTCAAAAATCGTTAGCGAAAATCGTTTGATGGTGGTGGATAGTTTGACGGTGGATTCGCCCAAGACTAAGCAGTTGGCTCAAAAACTCAAGGGTATTGGTGTGGACACCAACCGCATTCGCTTGCTGATTATCACGGACAGCATGGATGAAAATCTGTACTTGTCTTCACGCAACATGCCAAATGTGTTGGTGTTAGAGGCTTATCAGGCTGATCCGATTAGCTTGATTCGTTTCCCTAACATTTTGGTAACGCGTAACGCGGTGGCTAAAATTGAGGAGATGTTTGCATGAGTAACCAATATAGCCAAGAGCGTTTGATGCGCGTTGTGATTGCCCCGCAAATTTCCGAGAAGGCAACGTACGTTGCTGACAAGCATGAGCAGGTAGTGTTTCGTGTATTGCGAGATGCAACGAAACCTGAAATCAAAGCGGCCGTTGAGATGTTATTCAAGGTGCAGGTTAACAAGGTGCAAGTCGCTTGCGTAAAAGGCAAGGCGAAGCGTTTTGGTCGCATCATGGGTCGTCAAAATAATTGGAAAAAGGCTTACGTTTGCCTGGTTCCGGGGCAAGAGATCAATTTTGCTGGTGAACAAGGATAATCGTCATGGCACTCATTAAACTAAAACCAACTACTCCCGGCCAGCGTGCAGTGTTGCGCGTGGTCAACCCGGATCTGCATAAGGGTAAACCGATTGCGGCCTTGTTGGAGAAGAAATCCAAAACAGCGGGTCGTAACCACAATGGTCACATCACTATCCGTCACATGGGTGGCGGTCACAAGCAGCATTATCGCTTGGTCGATTTCAAACGCAACAAGGACGGCATCCCCGCTACCGTTGAGCGTTTGGAATACGATCCTAATCGCAGTGCGAATCTTGCATTGTTGTGCTATGCCGATGGTGAGCGTCGCTACATTATTGCACCTAAAGGTGTGGCGGCTGGCACTGCGTTGGTAAGTGGCTCTGAAGCACCTATCAAGGCGGGTAATGCGTTGCCATTGCGCAATATTCCAGTGGGTTCAACAATACATTGCATTGAAATGTTGCCTGGTAAAGGCGCGCAGTTGGCGCGCTCAGCGGGAACGTCGGTGCAGTTGTTGGCACGCGAAGGCAGCTACGCTCAATTGCGTTTGCGTTCCGGCGAAATTCGCAAAGTACACATTGATTGCAAGGCAACTTTGGGCGAGGTGGGTAACTCTGAGCATAGCTTGCGTTCTATCGGTAAAGCGGGTGCAATGCGTTGGCGCGGCGTTCGTCCCACCGTTCGCGGTGTGGTGATGAACCCGGTCGATCACCCGCATGGTGGTGGTGAGGGTAAGACCGCAGCGGGTCGTCATCCGGTTAGTCCGTGGGGCGTACCAGCCAAAGGCTTCCGCACACGTCGTAACAAGCGCACCAGCGGCATGATTGTGCGTCGTCGCTTTAAGGTTTAAGGGGTAGATAGATATGGCACGTTCGATTAAAAAAGGTCCGTTTGTTGATGCGCACTTACTCAAAAAAATTGAGACAGTACGTGCGACTAACGATAAGCGTCCAGTTAAAACTTGGTCTCGCCGCTCGACGGTGTTGCCGGAGTTTGTTGGGTTGACAATTGCGGTGCATAACGGAAAGTTGCACATTCCGGTTTATGTTTCTGAAAACATGGTGGGTCATAAGTTGGGTGAGTTTTCCTTGACGCGTACCTTCAAAGGGCATGCTGCTGATAAAAAAGCAGTGGTCAAGAAATAAGGAGCGATGATGACAACTACTACAGCAGTTGCAAGAAAAATTCACCTCTCTGCGCAAAAAGGTCGCTTGGTTGCTGATCAAATTCGAGGTTTGCCTGTTGCGCAAGCTCTCAACATTTTGACTTTCAGTCCAAAGAAAGCTGCAACGATTATCAAGAAAGCATTGGAGTCGGCGATTGCGAATGCCGAGCATAACGACGGTGCGGATATTGACGAGTTGAAGGTAACGACCATTTTCGTGGATAAGGCGGCATCGGGTCGCGGCTTTATTGCGAAGGCTAAGGGGCAGGGCAATCGTCTCGAAAAGCAAACTTGTCACATTACAGTCAAAGTGGGGAGCTAAGGATTATGGGTCAGAAAATTCATCCAACCGGTTTCCGCTTGTGCGTGCGCAAGAATTGGGACTCAAAATGGTATTCCGATAGCAAAAACTTTTCGGAGTTGTTGCTGAAAGACATTGATGTTCGTGCTTATCTGAAGAAAAAACTGGTGACAGCGGGCGTTTCGAAAATTGTTATTGAGCGTCCGGCCAAGAATGCGAAAGTGACCATTTACACTGCGCGCCCTGGCATGGTGATTGGTAAGAAAGGCGAAGACATCGAGACTTTGCGCGCTGAGTTGCGCAAGCGTATGGGTCTTCAATCAGTAGATGTGGCGATAGAGGAAGTTCGTAAGCCGGAAATTGATGCGCAACTGATTGCAGAAAGCATTACCGCTCAACTTGAGAAGCGCATTATGTTTCGTCGTGCGATGAAGCGCGCGATGCAAAATGCGATGCGTCTGGGTGCACAAGGCATCAAGATTATGAGTTCGGGTCGCTTGAACGGTATCGAAATCGCACGTACGGAATGGTATCGTGAAGGCCGTGTGCCATTGCATACCTTGCGCGCTGATATTGATTACGGCACGGCTGAAGCTAAAACCACTTACGGCATTATTGGCGTAAAAGTGTGGGTATTTAAAGGCGATATGACCAACCAAGAAGTGGCTACGCCAGTCGTCGCTG
>CAZSPN010000018.1:35987-42017 GCA_964608835.1 uncultured Gallionella sp. | reverse complement strand
GAGAAGAAAGTAAGAAAGTCGGGAGCAAAACATGCTACAGCCAGCTAGAAGAAAATATCGTAAAGAGCAAAAAGGTCGCAACACGGGCATTGCCACACGTGGCAACAAAGTGAGCTTCGGCGAATTTGGCTTGAAAGCAATGGTGCGTGGTCGTTTGACGGCCCGCCAAATCGAAGCGGCACGTCGTGCTATGACTCGTCACATCAAGCGTGGTGGGCGTATCTGGATTCGCATTTTCCCGGATAAGCCGATTTCCAAAAAACCAGCCGAGGTTCGTATGGGTAATGGTAAAGGTAATCCCGAGTACTACGTTGCTGAGATTCAGCCTGGCAAGATGTTGTATGAAATGGATGGCGTGGATGAAACATTGGCGCGTGAGGCGTTCCGTTTGGCTGCGGCAAAACTGCCTCTTGCCACCACATTTGTAGTTAGACAGGTAGGGACATAACATGAAGGCGAGCGATCTCAAAAGCAAGTCTGTGGAAGCGTTGCAAGCTGAGTTGCTGGCTTTGACGCAGGCGCAATTCAGTTTGCGTATGCAGGTGGCAACACAGCAACTGACCAATACCAGCGAATTTCGCAGGGTGCGTCGTGATGTTGCGCGCATCAAAACCATATTGACACAGAAGGGTGCGCAACAATGAGCGATGCCAAAATGAAGCGTACTCTGACGGGTACGGTTGTAAGCGACAAAATGGACAAGACAGTTACGGTGCTGGTTGAGCGTAAAGTAAAGCACCCGTTGCTGGGTAAAATTATCCGCGTTTCGAAAAAATATCATGCGCACGATGAGACCAATGAGTTTCATACGGGCGATCAAGTATTGATTGAAGAGTGTCGTCCGCTGGCTAAAACCAAGGCTTGGCGCGTTGCCAAGCTTTTGGAAAAGGGCGTTGCAATATAATTGAAACTATATCTTGCGTATTTTAAAAATATGCATATAATGCGCGGCTTCGTTGTATCGCCGTTCGCGGCGACCTAACCCTAAAACGGGTTCCAAAACTGGCCGCTGCAAGCGGAAAAAGTTGGAGATTAAATCATGATTCAAATGCAAACTGTTTTAGAAGTGGCCGACAATACTGGCGCGCGTTCCGTTATGTGCATCAAAGTGTTGGGGGGTTCCAAGCGTCGTTACGCTTCCGTTGGTGATGTCATCAAGGTGAGCATACGTGATGCGGCTCCGCGTGGTCGTGTGAAAAAAGGCGAGGTGTATAACGCTGTTGTGGTGCGTACCGCGTTCGGTGTGCGCCGCACAGACGGTTCCTTGGTGAAGTTTGATGGCAATGCGGCAGTATTGCTCAATGCCAAGCTGGAACCGATTGGCACGCGTATCTTTGGGCCGGTAACACGCGAATTGCGTACAGAGAAATTTATGAAGATTGTTTCTCTCGCGCCCGAAGTGCTCTAGGTTGCGAAGAGGAAAGAGTCGAGGAAATTATGCGCAAAATTAAAAAGAACGATGATGTTGTCGTGATCGCTGGCAGGGATAAGGGTAATCGCGGAAATGTGCTGCAAGTGCTGGGCGATTATCTGTTGGTGAGCGGTATCAATCGCGTTAAAAAGCATCAGAAGCCAAATCCTGTAAAGGGTTTGGCAGGTGGTATCGTGGATCAGGAGTCGCCGATTCATATCTCAAGCGTGGCGATTTACAACGCTGCTGCGAGCAAGGGTGATCGGGTTGGTATTAAATTGCTGGAGGATGGGCGCAAGATTCGCGTGTTCAAATCCAGTGGCGAGATGATAGACGCTTAAGGGGTATAAAGCATGGCGCGTTTGCATGAGTTTTACAAAGACAGGGTTACCAAAGACCTGATGAAGCAGTTTGGCTACAAGTCCGTTATGGAAGTGCCGCGCATCGAAAAGATCACCTTGAATATGGGTGTGGGCGAGGCGGTTGCTGACAAAAAGGTTATGGAGTTTGCGGTGGGTGACATGCAGAAGATTGCGGGTCAAAAACCGGTGGTAACGATGTCCAAAAAATCAATCGCAGGCTTCAAGATTCGTGAGGGCTATCCGGTAGGTTGCAAGGTGACGCTGCGCAAGGCGCGTATGTACGAGTTTTTGGATCGTCTGGTTTCTGTGGCGATTCCGCGTATTCGTGATTTTCGTGGTATTTCTGGCAAGTCGTTTGACGGTCGCGGCAACTACAACATGGGCGTGAAAGAGCAAATTATATTCCCGGAAATCGAGTACGAAAAAATTGATGCATTGCGAGGGATGAATATCACTATCACCACCTCCGCAAAAACTGACGAAGAGGCAAAAGCTCTTTTGTTGGCATTCAAACTCCCATTGAAGAAATAAGGGGTAATAATGGCTAAGATGGCAGTAATTAACCGCGAGCAAAAACGTCGCGACATGGTTGAAAAATATGCGGCAAAGCGCGCGTCATGGAATGCGGCAATTGCTGACATGGGTGCAAGTGAAGAGGTGCGTGCGGCAGCGCGCTTGAAGTTGCAGGCGTTGCCGCGCGACTCCAGCCCGGTGCGCTTGCGTAATCGTTGCGCGCTGACAGGTCGTCCGCGCGGCACATTCAGGAAGTTTGGTTTGGGTCGCATAAAAGTGCGCGAATTCGCAATGCGCGGTGAAATTCCGGGTGTTGTTAAGGCTAGCTGGTAGGGGAAAAATTTATGAGTATGAGTGATCCAATCTCCGACATGTTGACGCGCATTCGCAATGCGCAGATGGCTGAGAAAACCACTGTGGTAATGCCTTCTTCCAAATTGAAAGTGGCGATTGCGGAAGTGTTAAAAGACGAAGGTTATGTCGATGGTTTTCATGTGGCTGCCGATGGCGGAAAGTCAACATTGGAAATCGGCTTGAAGTATTACAGTGGTCGTCCTGTCATTGAAAAAATTCAACGTGTGAGCCGTCCCGGTTTGCGCATTTACAAAAGCTCTGAGGATATTCCCAAGGTGATGAATGGTTTGGGCATCGCCATTGTATCGACCTCCAAAGGTTTGATGACCGATCGCAAGGCGCGCGCCAATGGTATCGGTGGTGAAGTGCTGTGCGTTGTAGCGTAGTGAGGTAGAGATATGTCAAGAGTTGCTAAAAATCCTGTTGCGGTACCTGGTGGTGTTGAGGTGATTGTTGCTGCGAACGAGGTATCTGTGAAAGGTCCGTTGGGTGCACTCAAGCAGACGTTGTCGGGTGAGGTAAGCGTGGTGCGTGAAGGGGATCACCTGTTATGCAAAGCGCAAAATGATTCCACGCAGGCTGATGCGATGTCGGGTACGGTGCGCGCGCTGCTGGCAAACATGGTGCTTGGTGTGAGTAAGGGTTTTGAGCGCAAGCTGACTCTGGTGGGTGTGGGCTATCGTGCGCAAGCGGCGGGCGATATGCTTAATCTGACTTTGGGGTTCTCGCATCCCGTTTCTTATAAGATGCCAGCGGGTGTAAAAGTTGAAACGCCAACGCAAACAGACATCATTTTGAAAGGTGCGGACAAGCAGCGCGTTGGCCAGGTTGCTGCCGAAATTCGTGCCTTCCGAGAGCCGGAGCCATATAAAGGCAAAGGTGTGCGTTATAGCGACGAAGTGGTGATCTTGAAAGAGACCAAGAAGAAATAATTTAGGCAGAAGTAATTCAAGAAAAATAGTTGAGGCTTATATGTTGAATAAAAAGGATTCCCGTCAGCGCAGAGCACGCAAAACCCGTGCGCGTATTGCTGAAAAGAAAACGGTTCGCCTGGCTGTGAGCAGAACTAATTTGCATATTTATGCGCAGATTATCTCTGCTTGCGGTAGCAAAATATTGGCGAGTGCTTCCAGTGTGGAAGCGGATGTCCGCAAGGATTTGGCTAATGGCGGCAACGCGGCAGCAGCGGCAGTGGTGGGTAAGCGCATCGCTGAAAAAGCTAAGACTGCTGGCATTTCCCAAGTGGCATTTGACCGTTCCGGTAATCGATATCATGGTCGCATTAAAGCGTTGGCTGAAGCCGCGCGCGAACATGGCTTGCAGTTCTAATTGGAGTTGAATAATGGCTAAGCCGCAAGGAAAAACACAGCAACAAGAAAAGCGCGATGATGGTCTGATCGAGAAAATGATTTCGGTTAATCGCGTTTCTAAAACGGTCAAAGGTGGTCGCATCATGGGCTTTGCCGCGCTGACAGTCGTGGGTGATGCGGATGGTCGCGTAGGTATGGGCAAGGGTAAATCCAAAGAGGTTCCGGTTGCCGTACAAAAGGCAATGGATGAGGCGCGCCGTAATTTGGCTAAAGTGAGCTTGAAAAACGGAACGTTGCACCATACGGTGATTGGTCGTCATGGCGCGGCTAAGGTGTTGATGCAGCCGGCTTCCGAGGGTACGGGCATTATCGCGGGCGGCGCGATGCGTGCAGTATTTGAAGCTGCTGGTGTGCGAGATGTGTTGGCGAAGTGTATCGGTTCTAGTAACCCATACAACGTTGTGCGAGCAACACTGAATGCCTTGAAGGCAATTAATTCGCCATCTGAAATTGCGGCAAAACGCGGCAAAAGTGTTGATGAGATTTTGGGGTAGATGATGATGGCAAAGGCTAAGGCAAAAACGATTACGGTCACCCAGACCAAAAGTCTGATTGGTACCAAGCAATCACACCGCGATACCATTCGCGGCTTGGGTTTGCGTCATATCAACCATACCGTGCAATTGGAAGACACGCCTTGCGTGCGCGGGATGATTAACAAAGTGTTTTACATGGTTAAGTGCGAGGCATAAAAATGCAACTCAATAAAATACAACCTGCACAAGGTGCAAAACACGCCAAACGTCGCGTGGGTCGGGGGATCGGATCTGGTCTGGGCAAGACGGCTGGGCGTGGTCACAAAGGACAAAAATCACGTGCGGGTGGTTTCCATAAAGTTGGTTTTGAAGGCGGTCAGATGCCATTGCAGCGGCGATTGCCCAAGCGTGGGTTTGTGTCATTGACCCGCAACGATACCGCGCAGGTGCGCTTGTCTGACTTGCAAAATATCCCGGTGGATAGCATTGATTTGTTGGCGTTGAAGCAAGCCGGAATTGTGCATGCAAATGCTATGACCGCTAAAGTGATTTTGAAGGGCGAGTTGACTCGTGCGGTAAAGTTGCAGGGAATATTGGCAACCGTGGGTGCGCGTGGTGCAATCGAAGCTGCTGGCGGCAGCTTGGCGGAATAAGGCTAATACGTGAGCGCAGTAGGTGAAAGTAAAAGCAAATACGGCGATTTAAGCCGTCGGCTGTGGTTCTTGTTGGGTGCATTGATTGTGTTTCGCATTGGTGCGCATATTCCGGTGCCTGGAATTGATCCCGCAGTGCTGGAAGAGATGTTCAAAGCACAAAAGAGCGGCATATTGGGCATGTTTAATATGTTCTCCGGTGGCGCGCTGGAACGTTTCACCATTTTTGCATTGGGCATTATGCCGTATATTTCTGCATCGATCATTATGCAGTTGGGTTCGTTGGCGGTTCCGCATCTTGAGCAATTGAAAAAAGATGGCGAGGCGGGTCGCCGCAAGACGACGCAATACACGCGCTATGCGACACTGGTTTTGGCATTGTTTCAGTCTTTTGGGATTTCGGTGGCTCTGCAAGCCCAGCCGGGTTTAGTGCTGAATCCGGGGGGAATGTTCCAAATGACCACCATGATTACGCTGGTAACCGGGACTATGTTTTTGATGTGGCTGGGCGAGCAAATTACCGAGCGCGGTTTGGGTAACGGAATTTCGCTGATTATTTTCGCGGGTATCGCGGCGGGTTTGCCGGCTGCTATCGGCAGCACTTTGGAGTTGGCGCGCACAGGCGCGTTTTCGATACCACTGGTGTTGGTATTGTTTTTTGGCGCGATAGCCGTGACGGCATTGGTGGTGTTTGTTGAGCGGGGGCAGCGCAAAATTTTGGTGAATTATGCCAAGCGTCAAGTGGGTAACAAAGTGTATGGAGGGCAAAGCTCTCACTTACCGCTGAAGTTAAATATGTCGGGTGTCATCCCGCCTATTTTTGCCTCCAGTATCATTTTGTTCCCGGCAACGATTGCGGGATGGTTTGGCAGCGGTTCAGGCATGAACTGG
>CAZSPN010000018.1:9392-35977 GCA_964608835.1 uncultured Gallionella sp. | reverse complement strand
TAAAGATATTAGTGACAAGCTGTCACCAGGCCAGCCGATTTATGTGTTGTTTTATGCGGCGGCAATTGTGTTTTTCTGTTTCTTTTATACGGCTTTGGTGTTCAGCCCTAAAGAGACGGCGGAAAACTTGAAGAAGAGTGGCGCGTTTTTGCCCGGCATACGTCCGGGGGAGCAGACTGCAAAGTACGTCGAAAAGATTTTGACGCGCTTGACGATGATCGGAGCGGTGTACATCTCTTTGGTGTGTTTGCTGCCGGAATTCTTGGTGCTGAAATGGAATGTTCCATTTTATTTTGGCGGAACATCGCTGTTGATTATGGTCGTGGTGACAATGGACTTTATGACGCAAGTACAGTCGTATTTAATGTCGCACCAGTATGAGGGTTTGCTGAAAAAGGCGAACTTCAAAGGCGGGTTGACACGTTAATGTCCAAAGAAGATGTGATCCAGATGGCGGGTGAGGTGGAGGAGGCATTACCCAATGCAACATTCAAAATTAAGTTGGAAAATGGCCACGTGGTGTTGGGACATATTTCCGGGAAAATGCGGATGCACTACATCAAGATTTTGCCGGGTGACAAGGTTACGGTTGAATTGACGCCGTATGATTTGAGCAAGGCACGTATTGTTTTCCGTGCCAAGTAATGAAGTGGTGAAGGAGTGAGAAATGAGAGTTCAAGCATCTGTAAAAAAAATCTGCCGTAACTGCAAAATTGTGATTCGCAAACGTGTCGTTCGCGTGATCTGCGTTGAGCCGCGCCATAAACAGCGTCAGGGCTAATTGAGTAGAGCTGGCTTGAGTGTTATAATTTTTAATTCGCTTATTTAGGATAGGATAGCTGCATGGCACGTATCGCAGGGGTCAACATCCCCAACCATCAACACGCCGCGATTGCTTTAACGGCAATTTACGGTATCGGGAAAACTCGGTCACATGTTATCTGTTCGGCAGCAGGTGTAAACGCGGGTACCAAGATGAAAGATTTGACTGACGCGGAAGTTGAGAAGCTGCGCGAGCAAGTTGCCAAATTCACCGTTGAGGGTGATTTGCGTCGGGAAGTGACCATGAGCATCAAACGTTTGATGGACTTGGGTTGCTATCGCGGCCTGCGTCATCGTCGTGGTTTGCCGTGCCGCGGCCAGCGCACTCGCACCAATGCGCGTACCCGCAAAGGTCCGCGCAAGGCAATTGCAGGTGCCAAAAAATAAGTTTGCTTTAACGCATTAAAGGAAAAATTATGGCTAAGCCAAGCACGAAAGTGCGTAAAAAAGTTAAGAAGAACGTAGCAGAAGGTATCGCTCACGTGCATGCATCGTTTAACAACACCATCGTTAATATTACGGATCGCCAAGGCAATACACTTGCGTGGTCAACCAGCGGTGCGCAAGGCTTCAAGGGCTCGCGCAAAAGTACCCCTTTTGCTGCCCAGGTGGCCGCAGAGGTGGTGGGAAAGTCTGCGACTGAGTGCGGTGTCAAGAATCTTGAAGTACGCATTAAAGGACCGGGTCCGGGTCGTGAATCTGCTGTGCGTGCGTTGAATGCCGCTGGATTTAAGATCACCAGCATTTCCGATATTACCCCGGTGCCGCACAATGGCTGCCGTCCGCCCAAGAAGCGTCGTATTTAATTTAGGAGTCAATCTTGGCTAGAAATCTTGATGCAAAATGCCGTCAGTGCCGCCGTGAAGGTGAGAAACTGTTTTTGAAAGGCGAAAAATGTTTTACCGACAAATGTGGCGTAGAGCGTAGGGCTTATCCTCCTGGTCAGCACGGTCAAAAGAAAAATACTCGCCTGTCTGAGTATGGTGGTCAGTTACGTGAAAAGCAAAAAGTGCGTCGTATCTACGGCGTATTGGAAAAGCAATTCCGTTTGACTTACAAGCAGGCAGATAGCCAACGCGGTATTACGGGTGAAAACTTGCTGGGTATTTTGGAATCACGTCTGGACAATGTTTCCTTTCGCATGGGGTTCGGCGCATCGCGCGCGGAGGCTCGCCAAGTGGTGCGCCACAACGCGCTACTGGTAAATGGCAAGCGCGTGAATATCCCTTCTTACCAAGTACGTCCTGGCGACGTGGTCGAAGTGGCTGAAAAATCCAGAAACCAATTGCGTATCAAGGCGGCCATTGCTGCTGCAGAACAACGCGGTTTTCCTGAATGGATTGAAATGGACTCCAAAGCACTGAAAGGAACATTCAAAGCCAAGCCACAGCGTTCCGAATTGCCTGCAACGATCAACGAGCATCTCGTGGTTGAGTTGTATTCCAAGTAATCCACGCGGAGTAGTGTATGCCTAAGAATAGTTTTTTGAAGCCCCGTATTATTGAAGTGCAGAAAGTTTCTGCGACCCAAGCCAAAGTGGTCATGGAGCCTTTTGAGCGCGGTTATGGACACACGCTGGGCAATGCTTTACGCCGTATTTTGTTGTCATCCATGGCGGGTGCTGCGCCGACTGAAGTCAAGATGGCGGGCGTGCTGCACGAGTACGCGACCATCGATGGCGTGCAAGAAGATGTTGTGGATATTTTGCTAAACCTCAAGGGCGTGGTATTGCGTTTGCATAATACTTCCGAGGTTGTACTAACTTTGAATAAAGAAGGTCGTGGTGTCGTGACGGCCGCCGACATCAGTGGCAACGCCGATGTTGAAGTGGTGAATCCCGATCATGTGATCGCGCATCTGACTGCTGGCGGCAAGCTGGATATGCAGATCAAGGTTGAGCAGGGTCGCGGTTATGTATCAGCGATTTCCAGGCAAGCCCCGAACGAAGCTCGTTCAGTTGGCCACATTGCGCTGGACGCATCGTTCAGCCCGGTTAGTCGTGTGAGTTACGCCGTGGAAAGTGCTCGTGTAGAGCAGCGTACCGATTTGGACAAATTGGTGATGCACATTGAGACCAATGGTGCGATTGATCCCGAAGAGGCGATTCGCAATGCGGCGCGTATTTTGGTGGATCAGTTCTCGGTTTTTGCCGCATTGGAAGGCACAGAGCCTGTTGTTGAAAAAGTGCAAGCACCCAAAGTTGATCCGGTATTGTTGCGTCCGGTGGATGATCTGGAATTGACACCGCGCTCTTCAAATTGCCTGAAGGCACAGAGCATTCATTACATCGGTGACCTGATTCAGTACACCGAAAACGATTTGTTGCGCACGCCCAATTTGGGTCGCAAATCACTTAACGAAATCAAACAGGTTCTTGCCGAACACAATTTATCGTTGGGCATGAAACTGGAAAATTGGCCAGTCGCTGCTTAAGCGATTCGCAACTTAAAACAGAAGTAAGGAAGGTTTATCATGCGTCACCGTTCAGGTTTAAGAAAACTCAATCGCACCAGTAGCCATCGTCTGGCGATGTTCCGCAACATGACGGTTTCATTGTTGCGTCACGAAGTGATTAAAACTACTTTGCCAAAAGCTAAAGAGTTGCGCCGTGTTGCAGAGCCAATTTTGACATTGGGCAAATCCCCCAGTTTGGCGAATCGTCGCTTGGCATTTGCACGTTTGCGTGATCGTGAAATAGTAACTAAGCTATTTGATGAGCTCGGTCCGCGCTATGCGGCACGTAACGGTGGTTATCTGCGTGTACTGAAGTTTGGCTTCCGCCAGGGAGACAATGCGCCGATGGCGTTAATTGAGTTGATGGATCGTCCTGCTGAAGCAGTGGCCGTAGATGCCGAGTAAGTGAAGTGGCAGTTGGAAATAAAAAAACCGGATTTATCCGGTTTTTTGTTTTGTAAGCAGCTAAAATATTAATCGGAAAAATTGAGGAGGGAATTATGGCACATTGGTTTGAAGATAACACACTTTCCATTGGCAACACACCGATGGTACGGCTTAATCGTATCGCGAATGACGCGCCCGTGACTATCCTGGCCAAGATTGAGGGGCGCAATCCCGATTATTCCGTAAAGTGCCGTATTGGTGCGGCGATGATAGCCGATGCCGAGAAGCGCGGTTTGTTGGGGGAGGGTAAACAGTTAATTGAACCCACCAGCGGCAATACCGGCATCGCGCTGGCATTTGTTGCGGCGGCGCGCGGCATTCCGTTGACACTTACGATGCCTGAGACCATGAGTATCGAGCGGCGCAAGTTGATACTGGCTTACGGTGCGAAGTTGGTACTCACCGAAGGCGCAAAGGGCATGAGTGGCGCGATAGCCAAGGCAGAAGAAATTGCTGCAACTGATCCGAATTACGTATTGCTACAGCAGTTTAAAAATCCCGCCAACCCCGCGATACATGAAGCGACCACAGGCCCGGAAATTTGGCATGACACCGATGGCAAAATTGATATTCTGGTATCGGGTGTGGGTACAGGTGGAACAATTACGGGTATTTCTCGCTATATCAAAAACACCCAAGGCAAAGCCATTACCTCTGTTGCGGTTGAGCCGTCGGCAAGCCCGGTACTCACACAAAAACGTATGGGGTTACCCTTGCAACCGTCGCCACACAAAATTCAGGGCATAGGCGCGGGGTTTGTTCCCGACACGCTGGATATGTCTTTGGTCGATGCGGTGGAGCAAGTCACCAATGAAGAAGCGGTGTTGTTTGCACGCAGGCTGGCAAGGGAAGAAGGTATCCTGTCTGGAATTTCATGCGGCGCGGCTGCGGCGGTGGCAGTGCGTCTAGCCAAACGCGCCGAAAATGCAGGCAAAACCATCGTCGTAATTCTGCCCGATTCGGGTGAGCGTTACCTCAGTTCGATATTGTTCGACGGCGTGTTTGATGACAAGGGTATGGCTGCTTAGAAAAGTAATGCATACGCGGCGGGATGTTAGTCTTCAATCTTGCCGCGTAACGTTTTTAACTCCCCCCGTTTTATTTTTTCTTCCAAGCGTTTTTTCTTTGCGCTTCTGCTGGGTTTGGTTGCGAGCCGTTTTTTAGGCGAGAGTCCCGCGCTACTTATCAAAGTAGCGAGCCGGGCAAGTGCATCTTCACGGTTTTTATCTTGGCTACGAAAGCGTTGTGCTTTGAGGACGATGATGCCGTCACTGGAAATGCGTCGATCCGCTAACAGCTTGAGTTTTTCTTTGTAGTCACTAGGCAGTGAGGAGGCATTGATGTCGAAACGCAAATGAATAGCGGTGGAGACATTGTTGACGTTTTGCCCACCCGCGCCTTGCGCACGAATAGCGTTCAGATCAATCTCGTCATCGGGTATCGCAAGGTGAGCATTTATATCCAGCATCAGAGGCGCGCAGTCGTTACTTCAACACCTGCTGCAAATACTTGCCCGTCACGCTATTTTTATTTTTGGCGAGGTCTTTGGGAGTGCCTTCGGCGATGATGCGGCCTCCGCCGTCGCCGCCTTCCGGCCCCAGATCAATCACCCAGTCAGCGGTTTTAATCACGTCCAGGTTATGCTCAATGACGACTACGGTGTTGCCTTGGTCGCGTAGCTTGTGGATGACCTTTAACAACAGCGCGATGTCGTGGAAGTGCAAGCCTGTAGTTGGCTCATCCAAAATGTAAAGCGTGCGTCCTGTGTCGCGTTTGGATAATTCCAGAGACAGCTTCACGCGTTGCGCTTCACCACCAGATAGCGTGGTGGCACTTTGTCCCAGTGTAATGTAGCCCAAACCCACGTCTAATAACGTTTGCAGTTTGCGCGAGATGAGCGGCACGGCTTTGAAAAATTCGTGAGCGTGTTCCACTGTCAAGGCTAAAATCTGGTGAATGTTTTTACCTTTGTATTGCACTTCCAATGTTTCGCGGTTGTAGCGATGTCCGTGGCACACATCACACTGCACATACACGTCGGGCAGAAAGTGCATCTCCACTTTGATTACCCCATCGCCTTGGCATGATTCGCAGCGACCACCTTTTACGTTGAAAGAAAAGCGGCCTGGCCCGTAGCCGCGTTCACGTGCGGATGGCACGCCTGCGAATAGCTCTCGTATTGGGGTGAATAAACCTGTGTAAGTGGCGGGGTTGGAACGTGGAGTACGACCAATTGGCGATTGATCGACGTTAATCACCTTGTCGAAAAAATCCAATCCTGAGATGTCCGTATGCGGTGCGGGTTCGGTGTTGCTGCGATACAAATGTTGTGAGACGGCAGGATAGAGTGTGTCGTTGATGAGTGTCGATTTACCCGAACCCGATACGCCTGTGACACAAACCAGTAGCCCGACTGGCAAGTTGAGCGTGATACCTTTCAGATTGTTGCCGCTTGCTCCCGTGATGGTGAGTAATCGCTCTTCATCAGGTTTGAGCATATTTTCAGGCATAGGAATGCTGCGCCGACCCGTTAGATAATCGCCCGTAAGCGATGTCAGATTATCGCAAACTTCTTGCGGCGTACCCTGTGCCACAATCAACCCGCCGTGTTCGCCCGCACCTGGTCCCATGTCCACCACATAGTCGGCATGGCGGATTGCATCTTCGTCATGCTCCACAACAATCACGCTGTTACCCATGTCACGCAACATTTTGAGCGTGTCCAGCAAACGATCATTGTCGCGCTGATGCAGACCAATCGATGGCTCATCCAGCACATACATCACACCCGTTAATCCCGAACCAATTTGCGAAGCCAAGCGGATGCGTTGTGATTCACCGCCCGACAAGGTTTCTGCGGAACGATCCAGCGCCAGATAATCCAGACCCACGTTGTTCAAAAAAGTTAAACGGTTGACTATCTCCTGCACGATCTTTTCCGCAATTGCCCGCTTGTTGCCGGGCAGTTTCACGTCTTGAAAAAAAGTCAGTGCTTGCTTCAGTGGTAATGCGCTGATCTCATAAAGGTGTTTGTCGGCGACGCGCACATGGCGCGCTTCAATGCGCAGCCGTGTGCCTTTGCATTCAGGGCAAACGCAAGTATTGAGATATTTCGCTAACTCTTCGCGTACCGTGGGCGAATCGGTCTCTTTGTAACGACGTTCAAAATTATTCACGATGCCTTCGAAAGCATGTTCGCGCAACGATGCTTTGCCGCGTTCGTTGATGTACTGGAACGCGATTTCTTCTTTGCCGCTCCCGTACAACACTACCTGCTGAATTTTCTCAGGCAAACTCTCGAAAGACTGTTCAATGTCGAAATCGTAATGCTTCGCCAAGCCCGCGACCAACTGGTGATAAAACTGATTGCGCCTATCCCAGCCTTTGATTGCACCACTGCTCAAGGAAAGAGTGGGGAAGGCAACGATACGTTTGGAATCAAAAAAACTGATGTTGCCCAAGCCATCGCATTTCGGACACGCACCCATAGGGCTGTTAAATGAGAACAAGCGCGGCTCTAATTCTTGTAGTGAATAATTGCAGATTGGGCAGGCAAATTTTGCCGAGAATAAATGCGCTTTATCCGTGTCCATTTCAACTGCTAGCGCGCGTCCATCGGCATGACGCAACGCGGTCTCAAAAGATTCCGCCAGCCGTTGCTTGGCTTCCACATTAACTTTTAGTCTGTCTACTACAATTTCAATTGTGTGCTTCTTGTTTTTATCCAGCTTGGGCAGCGCATCCATCTCACACACTTTGCCGTTGATGCGCAGCCGAGTAAAACCTTGCGCACGCAGTTCATCAATTAAATCCAGTTGCTCACCCTTACGCCCCACTACCAGCGGCGAAAGAATCATCACCTTGGTGTCCTGTGGCAATGCCAATACATGATCCACCATCTGTCCGACGCTTTGCGCTTGCAACACCAAATCATGATCGGGGCAATAAGGATCGCCCGCCCGCGCAAATAGCAAGCGCAAATAATCATGTATCTCGGTGACTGTGCCAACCGTAGAACGCGGATTGTGCGAGGTAGCTTTTTGTTCAATGGCAATGGCGGGCGAGAGTCCTTCGATCAAGTCCACATCGGGTTTGTCCATCAGCTGTAAAAATTGCCGCGCGTACGCGGAGAGCGATTCCACATAACGACGCTGCCCCTCGGCATACAAGGTATCAAATGCGAGTGAAGACTTGCCCGAACCCGACAAGCCAGTGATTACCACCAACTTATGGCGCGGCAAATCGAGGTTGATGTTCTTGAGATTGTGGGTGCGCGCACCGCGAATTCTGATTTGTTCCATGCCACACTACGAATAAAAATCGACCTGACAATATACGCGATATTGGATGCTTTCCCAACAGTACCCAAAGTTTAGGTCTGGGCAGTAAGATGGCTTGGGCGTGCGTGTCTGTGGTAGACTTACAGGCTATTTTTGGACTCAATAACCATAGTCAACACCATGAATCAATTCGCCAAAGAAACCATCCCTGTCAGCCTTGAAGAAGAAATGCGCAAGTCCTATTTGGACTATGCGATGAGCGTTATTGTCGGGCGTGCTCTGCCCGATGTGCGCGATGGATTAAAGCCTGTTCACCGCCGCGTGTTGTTTGCCATGCACGAGTTGTCCAACGACTGGAATCGCGCTTACAAGAAATCGGCGCGTATCGTCGGCGACGTGATTGGTAAATACCATCCGCATGGCGATACGGCGGTGTATGACACGATCGTTCGTATGGCACAGCCATTTTCGCTGCGCTACACGCTGGTGGACGGGCAGGGTAACTTCGGTTCGGTGGATGGCGACAACGCGGCGGCGATGCGTTATACCGAAATCCGTATGGCGCGTATTGCGCACGAGTTATTGGCCGATCTGGATAAAGAGACGGTCGATTTCGGGCCGAACTATGATGGTTCGGAAAATGAGCCATTGGTATTCCCCGCGCGCTTCCCGAATTTATTAGTGAATGGCTCATCGGGTATTGCGGTGGGTATGGCGACCAACATTCCACCGCACAATTTGAATGAGGTGGTGGATGCGTGTCTGGCGTTGCTCGCCAATCCCGACATGGATATCGAGCAGCTGATCGAGATTGTTCCCGCGCCTGATTTCCCAACGGCTGGTTTCATCTACGGTTTGTCCGGCGTAAAAGAAGGTTATCGCACGGGTCGTGGTCGTGTGGTGATGCGTGGCCGCACGCACTTCGAGGATATAGATAAAGGAGGCACACGCCAGGCGATTATCATCGACGAACTGCCCTATCAAGTGAACAAGGCGAACTTGCTAATCAAAGTAGGTGAGCTAGTGCGCGAGAAGAAACTGGAAGGCATTTCCGAAATTCGTGATGAGTCGGACAAATCCGGTATGCGTGCCGTCATCGAATTAAAGCGCGGCGAGAACGCCGACGTGATTCTGAACAAGTTGTACAAAGATACGCAGTTGCAAGACAGTTTTGGTATCAATATGGTTGCCATTATTGATGGCCAGCCCAAGCTTCTCAACCTCAAGCAGGTGATAGATGCGTTCCTGCGTCATCGCCGAGAAGTGGTGACACGCCGCACTATTTTTGAATTGCGCAAAGCACGTGAGCGCGGTCATGTGTTGGAAGGCCTGGCGGTTGCGCTATCCAACGTCGATGAAATTATCGCGCTGATTAAAGCAGCTCCCACACCAGCCGATGCCAAGCAGGGTTTGATGGCACGCGCATGGCGTTCATCGCTGGTTGAAGACATGCTCAGTCGCGTGAGTGATGCGTCGCGTCCCGATGGTTTGCTGCCCGAATTTGGTCTGACTGGATCAGGCAAGGATCGCGGCTACCATTTGTCCGATGCGCAAGCGCAAGCCATTTTGGAGTTGCGCTTACAGCGTTTAACTGGGCTGGAACAAGACAAGATTGTTGGCGAATATCGTGAGGTGATGGACAAAATTACCGACTTGCTCGATATTTTGGCGAAGCCAGCGCGGGTGACACAAATCATTCACGACGAATTGGTTGCGGTGAAAGCTCAGTTCGGCGACAAACGTCGTAGCGAGATCATCACGCATACTCAGGATATGAGTATGGAAGACCTCATTGCGCCGGAAGATGTGGTGGTAACACTGTCGCATGGTGGCTACATGAAAGCACAAAAGCTGGATGAATACCGCGCGCAAAAACGCGGCGGTCGCGGCAAGCAAGCCACGGCAACCAAAGAAGATGACTTCATTGACAATCTCTTTATCGCCAATACACACAATTTCATTTTGTGCTTCTCCAATTTGGGTCGTGTACATTGGCTGAAGGTTTATGAGGTGCCGCAGGGCAGTCGCATTTCACGCGGTAAACCGATTGTGAATCTGTTGCAGTTGGAAGACGGCGAAAAAATCAACGCGATTTTGCCTGTGGCAGAATTCGTGGAAGATAAGTATGTGTTTTTTGCGACCTCTAACGGTACAGTGAAAAAGACTTCGCTGATTGACTTCTCCCGTCCGATGAAGCGCGGCATCATTGCCATCAACTTGGACGAGGGCGATTTCTTAATTGGTGTTGCGGTGACGGATGGCAAGCATGACGTGATGCTGTTCTCCAACGGCGGTAAAGCAGTACGTTTCGATGAAAACGATGTGCGCCCAACCGGTCGTGCGTCGCGCGGTGTGCGCGGCATGAAGCTGGCAGCCAAACAAAATGTCATCTCTTTGTTGGTTGCGGAGAACGAACAGCAGAGTGTGTTGACTGCAACTGAAAATGGCTACGGCAAGCGTAGCCCGATTGCAGAATACACTCGCCACGGACGTGGAACACAGGGCATGATTGCCATCCAAACTTCGGCGCGCAATGGCAAAGTGGTTGCCGCGACGTTGGTCAATGTGGAAGATGAAATCATGTTGATCGGCACAAGCGGCGTGCTGATCCGCACGCGTGTGAAAGAAATACGCGAGATGGGTCGCACCACACAGGGCGTGACCTTGATGAATATGGAGAAAGGCGAGAAGCTGGCAGGATTGAGCCGCATTGCTGAGCCGGAAGAAGAGCCTGGCGAAGAATAATAGCATCCACAGATTACACGGATTGACGCAGATTTAAAAAAAATACCAAAATAATCTGTGTGAATCTGCGGATGAAGAATTGAGATTTTAATTTTTGGAGAGTAATTGAAATGACGATTTATAACTTCAGTGCGGGTCCCGCAGTATTGCCAAAGGCGGTGTTGGAGCAAGCACAGGCAGAGTTGGCCGATTGGCATGGCAGCGGCATGTCGGTGATGGAAATGTCCCATCGCGGCAAGGAATATATGGGTATCCATGCTCAGGCTGAGGCCGATCTGCGTGACTTGCTGGGCATTCCGAAAAATTACAAAGTGCTATTCCTGCAAGGTGGTGCGCATCTGCAATTTGCGATGATTCCATTCAATCTGTTGCGCGGAAAAGCATCTGCCGATTACGTGAACACAGGAGAATGGTCGAAGAAGGCAATCGGCGAAGCTAAGAAATTTTGCAATGTGAACGTGGTAGCGGACAACAAAGACAAAAACTGCACCTACGTACCAGATTTCAAAACTTGGAAGCTGGACACGGATGCGGCCTACGTACATTACACGCCCAACGAAACGATAGGCGGTGTTGAATTCAACTGGATACCCAACACGGGCAGCGTGCCGCTGGTGGCGGATATGTCGTCCAACATTTTGTCGCGTCAGATTGATGTGTCGAAGTTTGGTTTGATCTACGCGGGTGCGCAAAAAAATATCGGCCCTGCGGGTTTGACACTGGTGATCGTGCGAGAGGATTTGGTTGGGCATGCAGATCCACGCCTGCCGACTATGCTGGACTACAAGATCCACGCCGACAATGAATCCATGTACAACACTCCGCCTACCTTTGCGATTTACATGGCCGGGTTGGTGTTTCAGTGGTTGAAAAAGAACGGCGGTATTGCTGCAATGGAACGCACCAATATCGCCAAGGCCAAGCTGTTGTATGACGCTATTGATGCGAGCAACGGTTTCTATAACTGCCCGGTGGCGCAGGCGGATCGTTCGCGCATGAACGTGCCGTTCACGCTCAAGGATGCGAATCTGGATGGTGATTTCCTCAAACAGGCCGATGCGCGCGGATTGTTGCAGCTCAAGGGACATCGCTCGGTAGGGGGAATGCGCGCTTCAATTTACAATGCGATGCCATTGGAAGGCGTGCAGGCACTGGTTACCTTTATGCAAGAGTTTTCCAAAAGCCATGCCTAAAAAACCCGCAAGCAAAACCTTTCAGGTATTGACACTCAATAAAATTGCGGCGGTCGGTTTGAACCGACTGCCGACGGCGCGTTATGTCACGGGAACGGAGATCGGCGAGCCTGATGCGATTCTGGTGCGTTCGCACAACATGCTGGAGATGCACATTCCCAAAACGGTGCTGGCGATTGCGCGGGCGGGTGCGGGAACCAACAATGTGCCGGTAAAAAAAATGAGCGAGCGCGGTGTGCCGGTATTTAACGCGCCGGGTGCGAATGCCAACGCGGTGAAAGAGCTGGTTATCACGGGCATGTTGCTGGCTTCGCGCAATATCGTTCCCGCGCTGAATTTTACGGCCAGCCTGAAGGGTGATGATGCGACGCTGCACAAGCTGGTTGAGGATGGCAAGAAGCATTTTGCCGGAACGGAGTTACGCGGGCGCACGCTAGGCGTGATTGGCCTTGGTGCAATCGGCAGGCTGGTGGCGGATGCCGCCATAGGATTGGGGATGCAGGTGATTGGTTTCGACCCTGAAATTACCGTGGATGCGGCGTGGAGTTTGCCCTCGCAAGTAAAGAAAGCGCACAGCGTGGAAGACTTGCTCAAGCACAGCGATTTCGTTTCACTGCACGTCCCCCTGCTGGATGCAACGCGTAACCTGATTGATGCAAAACGTGTGGCAGCGATGAAGTCGGGCAGCGTGTTGCTGAATTTTTCGCGTGATGCCATCGTCAATGAAGATGCGATTATGGCTGGGCTGACAAGCAAGCATGTGCGTTGCTATGTGTGCGACTTTCCCACACAGAAATCTCAAGCGAGTGCAGGTGTGATTGCTTTGCCGCATCTTGGTGCCTCGACACAAGAGGCCGAAGACAACTGCGCGGTGATGGTGGCCGAGCAACTGCGTGAATATCTGGAGCATGGCAACATCACCAATACGGTTAATTTTCCGAATGTGACCATGCCGCGCGAATCGTCATTTCGCTTGGCGATTGCCAACAGCAATGTTCCGAATATGCTGGGGCAAATTTCCACCGCGCTGGCAGCAGCCAACATCAATATCCACAACATGAGCAACAAATCGCGCGGAGAAATGGCTTATACCCTAGTGGATACGGATAGTGCAGCACCCGCCAAATTGATCGCCGATCTGGCCGCGATACCGGGCGTACTGATGGTGCGCGACCTGCCGCTCACCGAGTAATCATCATCATAGATATGAGCGACCAACTAAAAGAATTGCGTGAGCAGATTGACCGTCTGGATGACCAGTTATTGCAACTGCTTAACCAGCGTGCGGCACTCGCGCAACAGATCGGCCACCTCAAGGAAGATGGCACTGTACTGCGCCCGGAACGTGAAGCGCAGATATTGAACCGCTTGCAGACCGATAATGCCGGACCGTTGAGTCATGCAGCCGTTGCCCGCTTGTTTACCGAAGTGATGTCGCAATGCCGCGCGCTTGAAGCCTCATTGATAGTGGCTCATCTGGGGCCGATGGGCACTTATACTGAAGAAGCGGTCATCAAACGTTTCGGTTCGGCGGCAACACGTGTTGCCAGTACATCAATTGACGAAGTGTTCCGCGCGACCGAAGGGGGCGCAGTGAATTTTGGTGTGGTACCGGTGGAAAACTCCACGGAGGGTGCGATTGGACGCACGCTGGACTTGCTGACAGGCAGTCAGTTGCGCATATGCGGCGAAGTGCTGCTGCCGATACACCATTGCTTTCTGATGCAGTATGGGCCGATGTTTGACGGCCGCATCCAGCAGATTGTGGCGCATCCGCAGGCACTCGCGCAGTGCCAGGGCTGGCTGAACGCCAACTTCCCCAATGCGGCACGCATTCCGGTGGCCAGCAATGCCGAAGGAGCGCGTTTGGCGGCACAGGATGCCAGTAAGGCCGCCATCGCGGGTGAGCAGGCATCTGCGTTGTTTAGCCTTGACATCTGGGCGCACAGCATTGAAGACGATCCGCGCAATACCACGCGCTTTTTAGTAATAGGCAATCTGGATGTGGCACCCAGTGGGCGTGATAAAACTTCATTGGTATTGGCCGCGCCCAATCGCCCCGGCGCGGTTCACGATTTGCTGACCCCGCTGGCGAAACATGGGGTGTCCATGACCAAACTTGAATCGCGTCCCGCGCGCTCCGGCCTGTGGGAGTACCTGTTCTATCTGGACATTGAAGGCCATCAGCATGATACCAAAGTGGCCGCCGCCCTGAATGAACTCAAACAACAGGCTGCCGCGTTCAAGATACTGGGTTCCTATCCGGTAGCGGTCTAATCGGCTAGTGGCGGTTTCTTCGATATGATGAAAAAACATGCAACAGTGGCAATCGTCGCGGGTGTATTGACGCTGATGGGTTGCGGTAATTTTTATCGCGGTATGTACGAGGGTCTGCAAAAACGCGAGCAGATCAAGAATCCTGCCAGCCAAACAGGCAAGCCCGCCGAACCAGCGGTGACTTATGACCAATACGAAAAAGAACGCAAGAAATTACCGGAAAATTGACTGAACAAAATATGAATTACGCTGATTTGGCTCCAGAATACATCCGTGCTATCGCGCCTTACCAACCCGGCAAACCGATCTCCGAGCTGGAGCGCGAGCTGGGCATCACGGGTATTGTGAAATTGGCTTCCAACGAAAATCCGCTGGGGGCAAGCCCCGCTGCGGTTGCTGCCATGCAGGCGGCAATTAAACACATCGCGCTGTACCCCGACGGCAATGGTTTCGATTTGAAGGACGCGCTGGTGAAACGCTATGCCGTCGCACACGCCAATGTCACCTTGGGAAACGGCAGCAACGATTTGCTGGAGTTGGTAGCGCGCGCTTTTCTCGCACCAGGTGACAAGGTAGTGTACGCCGCCCATGCCTTTGCGGTGTACGCCTTGGCGACGCAGGCAGTCGGTGCGACCGGCATCACTGTGGCGGCGACGCAGGGTTATGGGCATGATCTGCCCGCGATGTTGAGTGCCGCCAAAGAAAATACAGCCAAGATGGTGTTCATCGCCAACCCGAATAATCCAACAGGTACGCTGTTAAGCGCGGACGAGTTGTTGGCGTTTATGAACGGTTTGCCCGCCGAAATTCTGGTGGTGCTGGATGAGGCGTATAACGAATATCTGCCTGCCGACAAACGTTACGACAGTGTGAGTTGGTTGAAAGAATTCCCCAATCTGATTATTTCGCGCACCTTCTCCAAGGCTTATGGGCTAGCGGGGCTGCGTGTGGGTTACGCGCTGGCGCAAGAGCAAATCACGGACATGATGAACCGAGTCCGTCAACCGTTTAATGTCAATGCGGTGGCGCAAGCGGCGGCAGTGGCAGCACTGCGCGATGTATCTTTTGTGAAGCAAACCTTTGAACTAAACCAGCGCGGCATGATACAGATCACCGAAGGCTTGACTAAACTGGGACTGGAATACATTCCATCGTTCGGCAACTTTGTCGCATTCCGTATCGGCGGGGCAACTGCGATGTACCGACGCTTGCTCGAACTGGGTGTGATTGTGCGACCGATTGCCAACTACGACATGCCAGACTGGCTGCGGGTGAGCATCGGATTGGAAAGTGAAAATGCTAAATTTTTGACTGCACTAAAGCAGGCAATGGGAGAATCAAAGTGATTATCGTCATGGGGAAAGATGTAACGGATGAACAAATCGGCGCGGTGGTTAATCGCTTGGAAACCGCCGGGTTGCAGGCGAATATCTCGCGCGGTATTGAGCGCACCGTCATTGGTGCAATCGGTGATGAACGTCCACTGACCGAGGAAATGTTCACGCCACTACCCGGGGTGGAATCAGCGATGCACATCGCCAAGCAATACAAAATCGTCTCGCGCGAATCGCACAAACAAAACACCGTGGTGGATATCAGCGGCGTACCGTTGGGCGGCAATCAGATTCAAGTCATCGGCGGCCCATGCTCGGTGGAAACACAGGAGCAGATGGATTTGTCTGCCAAGTTTGTCAACGAAGCAGGCTGTCGTTTGATGCGTGGTGGTGCATTCAAACCCCGCACAAGTCCTTATACTTTTCAGGGCAAGGGCGCAGAAGGATTGGATATGTTTCGTAAGGCGGCGAGTCAATACAAGTTGCCCATCGTCACCGAATTGATGGATGCGCGCCAGCTCGACTTGTTCCTTGAGAACGATGTCGATGTGATTCAAATTGGCACACGCAATATGCAGAATTTCGACTTACTCAAAGAAGTCGGGCGCATCAACAAGCCCGTTATTTTGAAGCGTGGCATGTCCGCAACCATTTCCGAATGGCTTATGGCTGCGGAGTACATCGCGGCGGGTGGTAATCACAACATCATCTTCTGTGAACGCGGTATCCGTACATTTGAAACTTACTATCGCAACGTGTTGGATGTCACCGCGATTCCCGTGCTGAAAAGAGAAACCCACTTACCTGTGATTGTTGATCCCTCACATGCGGGCGGTAAGGCATGGATGGTGGCTGCATTATCGCAAGCTGCCATCGCAGCAGGTGCGGACGGCTTGTTGGTTGAAATGCACCCTAACCCTTGCGAAGCGTGGTGCGATGCCGATCAAGCACTCACCCCGCAAGAATTGAAAGCTTTGATGGGTACGTTGGGTGGTATTGCGAAGGCTATAGGGCGCACACTGTAAATCGCTATGAATGAACAAGAACGCAAGGTGATGATACAAGCGACATTCAACACTGTCGCCGAAGGTTATGACAATCATGCGTTGCGATATTTTGCTGATAGTGCGAAACATCTCACAAAGTTCTTGAATTTGCAGGGGGATGAGCGTTTGCTTGATGTGGCAACGGGAACAGGCAGTAATGCTCTGATACTGGCGCAACATCTGCCTTCTGGGCAGGTAACAGGAATCGATTTCTCTGTGGGGATGCTCAATCAAGCGCGTGCCAAAGCGGAGCTTTTTGCTATCCACAACGCGGATTTTGTTGAGATGGATATGCAACAATTATCTTTCCCTGATAATGAGTTCGATGTGGTGACGTGTGCTTTCGGAATTTTTTTCGTGGAAGATATGGAAGGGCAGTTGCAGCTTATCGCCAGCAAAGCGAAGTCGGGCGCAAAGGTTGCCGTCACCTGTTTTTACGACAACGCTTTTTTGCCTTTAATCGACTTGTTTTTTCAACGGATTGCACAGTTTGGTATTGAAAAAACGCCACTCGCTTGGAAAAAAATTTCGACCGAAGAGAAACTGGATGCGTTGTTTCAAGGCGCAAACCTAGTTAAGACTAGGGTACAAAGAAAAAATATCGGTTACTACCTAAAAGATGCAAATGAATGGTGGGATTTGATTTGGTACGCGGGCTTTAGAGCGTTGGTCAATCAACTCTCTCCGCAACAACTAGAGAAATTCAAAGCAGAGCATTTGGCGGAAGTTCAGAAGTTGGCTACAACCGAAGGTATCTGGCTGGATGTTGAGGTGTTGTATGCAATAGGTGTCAAATCGTAGAGTGTATTGCCGCACCAATAAGTGCACATAGTCACTTCATTTTTAGCGAGAAGTAAAATTTAAATGATTGCACCAAACTTCAATAAAATCGTTATCTTCGGTGTTGGTCTCATCGGCGGTTCATTCGCACTGGCATTGCGTAAAGGCAATGCAGTCGGTGAAGTGGTTGGCTTTGGACGCAGCTTGGAAACGCTGCAACAGGCGCGGCAACTCAGCATTATCCATCGTATTGGGCAAGACATTGCGGTTGAAGTGGGCGATGCAGATTTGATCTTGCTGGCAACACCTGTGGGTCAGATGGCGGAGTTAATGGCGCGCATCGCGCCACATCTGGGCTCACACACACTCATTACTGATGGAGGCAGCACCAAGAGCGATGTGGTGCGCGAGGTGTATGCGCAACTGGGTACTAAGGCGGCGCAGTTTGTTCCAGCGCATCCGATTGCCGGTGCGGAAAAAAGTGGTGCGGCAGCCGCTCTGGTCGATTTGTATCAGGATAAAAAAGTCATCCTGACCCCGTTGCCGGAAAATAGTACCGATGCGATAGCGCGTGTGCGCCAGGCTTGGGAATTATGTGGTGCGGTAGTGAGTGAATTAACACCCGTGCAGCATGATGAAATCTTTGCTGCCGTCAGCCATTTGCCGCATCTGCTTTCGTTTGCATTGGTGCATGATCTTGCGCAGCGCAACAACCGAGAACAACTTTTATCCTTTGCTGCCAGCGGCTTTCGTGACTTTACACGCATCGCGGCCAGTTCTCCTGAAATGTGGCGTGACATCTGTCTGGCGAATCGTAACGCGCTGATGCAGGAGTTGTTGCAATACGCCAACGAATTGCATGAGTTGTATCAGGCACTGGAGCAACGTGATGCGGATAAATTGGAGCAGGCTTTTCGTGCGGCACGCGAAGTCCGCACTACCTGGACAGAAAAATAATGAATCAAATTTCTAATAGGCAATGGTGGTATCTGGTGGTTGCCGTTGTTGTGATATGGTTTTCCAATCTCGAATATCGTATCCTGATTAAGCCTGATGAAGGCCGCTATGCCGAAATTCCACGCGAGATGGTGGCAAGCGGTGATTGGACAACACCGCGCTTGAACGACATCAAGTATTTTGAAAAACCGCCGCTGCAATACTGGGCAACTGCGGTTGCATATGAAGTGTTTGGAGAACATCAATGGACTTCACGCCTGTGGGCAGGATTAACAGGTTTCTTCGGAATTTTTCTGGTGTGGTTTGCGGGGTTTCGCTTATTCGGGCGTGAAGCGGCGGCATATTCCGCGATGCTATTGGGAAGCAGCTTGTTGTATGTGCTAATTGGGCATGTCAACACGTTGGACATGGGCGTGACGTTCTTTATCTCATTAGGGATATTTTCTTTCCTGATTGCGCAAAGTGAATCAGACGCTAAGTGCCAGCGAAATTGGATGTTACTGGCGTGGGCCGGGATGGCACTCGCCGTCTTGAGCAAAGGCTTAATGGGATTGATTTTGCCAGGCACGGCGATATTCATTTATTGCATCGTGCAGCGAGATTTTTCGGTGCAGAAACGTATGCACTGGTTATCAGGCTTGGCGGTATTTTTCCTCATCAGCGCGCCGTGGTTTTATTTTGTGATGAAAGCCAACCCCGAATTTTTTGACAAGTTTTTTATCTATGAACATTTCACCCGTTTTACCACCAAGCAGCATGGCCGCTATCAGCCTTGGTACTATTTCATCCCGATATTGCTGTCAGGTATGTTGCCGTGGACGTTGTTGATGCTAGATACTTTGTGGCGAACTTGGCGAACTAATGTGTTGCCATCCAAAGTGTTTAATGCTGCACACTTCCTGCTGATTTGGTCAGTGTTCATCTACCTGTTCTTTACTGCGTCTGGTTCCAAGTTGCCCTCGTATTTGCTGCCAATCTTTCCCGCGTTGGCATTACTGATGGGGAAGCGTATAGCTGAAATGTCCGCACAAACTTTGCTTAAGCAAATTGCACCCGTGATTTTGTTTGTGATTGCAATAGTGGTGCTTGCACTCAATGTGGGAAAACTTGCAGATACGCCGCTGCAAAAAGAGCTGTATCCGCAATACACCATCTGGCTGGTAGTGGCATCCCTGGCGTTGTTGGCTGGATTGCTGGGTAGTATGTGGTTATTGCTCCGTGAGCAAAAAATGATTGCCGTTGCAATACTTGCCATTAGCTCGTTGCTGTTCGGACAAATTGGACTGTCGGGTTACAACGTGCTGGCAAGTGAGCGTTCCGCCAAACATATTGCCGCAGCCATCGCACCGAAACTCAAAGCAGGCGTACCGTTTTATTCCGTGCTTGATTATGAGCAGACCTTGCCGTTCTATTTGAAGCGTACGTTTACGCTAGTGCAGTATCGGGACGAGATGGGATTTGGACTGGGGCAAGAACCACAACGCTGGATACCGACTGTGGAGGAATTCGCGCCAGTGTGGGCAGCACAAAAAGAAGCCTATGCCATCATTCGTGTACATGATTATCCGCAAATGCAACAGTTGGGATTGGCTATGCAAATAATCTTTCAAGACTCACAAAATATCGTGGTGAAAAAATTATGAATCTGATCAGCTTTGCTTTGATATTCACAGGCGTGATGCTCAATGCCACTGCGCAAATACTGATGAAGACGGGAACCAACGCCATCGGCTATTTCGATTTCAGCATGGAAAATATCCTGCCGATAGGCTGGAGACTAGCGACGGAATGGCACATCGTCGCCGCGCTGTTTTGTTATGCATTGAGCGTGGTGATCTGGATATTGGCCTTGTCGCGCGTGCCGGTCAGTATCGCTTTCCCAATGTTGTCCATGGCATACGTGGTGAATGCCATTGCCGCATGGTATTTGCTGGGCGAAGTGTTTAATCCCACTAAACTAATTGGCATGGGCGTGATTATTTTGGGTGTGATTATTATTTCACGGGCTTAAGTACCCCTCGTCATTTTTGAAGCAAGGGCAGCATAATATTTAGGAGCAGATCATGTCAGACCAGCAAAATAATTGGGAACGTGGTGTACTGGAAACGCTGGCCATGTCTGCCATTCAGGAGCAACGTCGCGCAAGGCACTGGAGTATTTTCTTCAAGACATTGGGCTTCTTGTTTTTATTTATGGTGCTGTTCATTTCGATGGGCTGGCTGGATAAAAAAGAATCTCATTTGAGTGGCGGCAAACACACTGCGCTTATTGATTTGCAAGGCGTGATTGCGGCGGATACACAGGCGAGTGCCGATAACTTGATTCCGAGTTTGCAAGAGGCGTTCAAAGACAACGGCACAAAAGGTGTGATCTTGCGTATCAATAGTCCGGGTGGTAGCCCGGTGCATGCTGGGCAAATCAACGATGAAATTGTCCGGTTGCGTTTGAAATATCCTGCAATCCCGCTGTATGTGGTGGTCGAGGATGTTTGCGCATCGGGTGGTTATTATGTGGCGGCAGCGGCAGACAAGATTTTTGTGGACAAGGCGAGTTTGATCGGCTCGATCGGCGTGTTGATGGATGGCTTCGGCTTCACGGGTACGATGGAGAGGCTGGGGGTAGAGCGTCGCCTAATTACCGCAGGCGAAAATAAAGGTTTTCTGGATCCCTTCTCAGCCTTGCGTCCCGACCAGCAGGAGTATGCGAAAAAAATGCTTGAGGAAATTCATCAGCAATTTATCGACGTGGTGAAACAGGGGCGTGGCAGTCGCCTGAAAGAAACGCCGGACACCTTCAGTGGTCTGGTGTGGAGCGGACAGAAGGGTGTGGAGATGGGCTTGGCAGATGGCTTAGGCAGCTTGGAGTCTGTCGCGCGTGATGTCATCAAAGCCGAAGACATTGTTGATTTCACCGTTAAGGAAGGTTTCGCTGATCGACTGGCGAAACGCTTCGGTGCTGGTGTGATGGGTGCGATGGGGTTTTCCGCTCAAGGTGGTGGAGTGAGTCTGCGTTAGTGAATAAATAGCCTGTCTTATTGTGTGGGCAGACTTAAGCTTCTCAGCAGTTCATCTAAATCGTTAATCGGTGGCAGGCACTTTGTCCCCATGCACATCCAGGCGGTAACTTTTTCAGAGATTGGCTTGTTGAGTGACTCAGGCAAATCAGCTGCTTCATTCGGTATATTAATCGCCATCACGTTCGGCAAGTAGTGTTGGTGCAATGATTTTTGCCACACAACGACTTCGTTCTTATTGCCGCGCAACACCAATAAAACAGGCGGTTGCAGGGCTTCTGCCAAGGCTGTGCATAAGCTGTTGTGATAGCTGGCGGATTGCAGCAATGTCGGGGAAAATAACTGCAAACAGCGTTCTGCTGCGGCTGCATATTTGGTTTCGCCAGTGACTAAGGTTAATCGCAATAAAGCTTGCGCGGCAATGCCGTTGCCCGATGGAGTGGCGTTGTCCTGACCGATTTTGTTGCGTTGGATGAGCACTTCATGGTCATGGCTGGTGAAGAAAAATCCCCCTGCATCAGTGTCTTCAAAGCGTTCCAACAGCGCATCAGCAAGTTGTGTGGCGAAGATTAAATCAGCCTGGCGAAACTCGGCTTGCATCAGCTCAAGCAAAGCATTGAGCAAAAAGGCGTGATCGTCCAGATAGGCATTCAAATGCGCTTTGCCGTCTTTGTACGTCGCCAGTAATTTTTCATCGCGCCATAAAGTGTTGCGCACAAAGTCCATCGCTTGTTGTGCGGAGTGCAACCAGTCGGGGCGACTGAATACTTTAACTGCCTTCGCCATACTACCTATCATCAAGCCGTTCCACGCGCTGAGGATTTTTTCGTCGCGGCCGGGGCGAGCGCGCTGTTCACGTGCGGAGAATAATTTCTTTTGCGCGCTAAGTAATCGTTCAGTGGCTTGTGCCGCAGTCAGTCCAAGCTCTTTTACCAAATCACTGGGTACGACACTTACGCGCAAATTCCAGCTGTGGTTTTCAAAATTAGCGGGGTGATTCAACCCGTAGTAGGGGGCGATCAGAGCGTATTCGTCGCCACTCAATAATTCTCGAATCTCGTCGCGTTGCCACACATAAAATTTTCCTTCTTCATGTTCCGAATCGGCATCCAGCGAGGAGTAGTAACCGCCTTCCGGCGATTGCATCTCGCGTATCAACCATGTGGCAGTTTGATCAACTACGCGTGCAAATAAAGGATTCTGGCTACTTTGCCAAGCATCACAATATAGCCCTAAGAGTAGCCCGTTGTCGTAAAGCATTTTTTCAAAATGCGGAATATCCCAACGTTCATCCACGCTGTAGCGACAAAAGCCTCCGCCCAGTTGGTCATATAGTCCGCCATGAGCCATTTGTTGTAGAGTGAAATTCACCACATGTGCAGCTTGTTTGTTGCCTGTTGCTTGACTGCGACGTAGCAATAAATCGAGCTCGGCAGGATGTAGAAATTTTGGTGCGTCACCCAATCCCCCGAAGATTGGATCAAAATTCTCCAAGTGCTGTTTCACTGCCAAAGCCAATGGCTGCTCATTCAATGCGACATTTGTGCTGCCAGTTTTGGGTGCCATGCTGGCGAGTGCGGCTATGATTCGCTCACCTTGCGCCATCAGTTCTTCACGTTGATCGCTGTAAACCTCTGCAACCCGCTCAAGCAATTCCGGAAAGGCGGGCAGGTTGTAACGTGCTTCTTTTGGAAAATATGTCCCGCCAAAAAACGGCGTGCCGTCCGGGCTGAGGAACATCGTCAACGGCCAACCGCCATTACGTTTGGTCAACATGTAATGCGCGGTTTGATAAATCTGATCGAGATCGGGACGTTCTTCTCGATCGACTTTGATGTTGATGAACAATTCGTTCATCACGGCAGCGACGTTGATGTCTTCAAACGATTCGTGCGCCATCACATGACACCAATGACAGGCGGAATAACCGATAGACAGCAGGATAGGTTTATTTTGGTCGCGCGCCAATTGCAACGAGGCGGGATTCCACGCATGCCAATCCACGGGATTGTCAGCATGTTGTTGTAGATAAGGACTGGTTTCTTGCGCTAAAAGATTGGGCATGGATTTAATGGAGCAGATGTTTAAGTTCTTGCAGTACGTTCAGCATGATGTGCTGCTGTGCGTCGGCAGTCGGGTGCAGGTTGTCGGGCTGGAATTGAAGCGGAGTCACGCCTTTTAGCAAAAAAGGCAGCAGCAAAATGTGGTGTTTCTTTGAGAGCTGTTGATAAAGTTCGCGGAATTTTGTTTCATAAACCTCGCCATAATTCGGTGGCAGTTGCATGCCCACCAATAGTACCTTGGCTTTGCTGCGTTTGGACTGTGTAATAATTTTATCCAGATTACGTTCGGTATCCGCCAGATTGTAGCCGCGCAGCCCGTCATTTGCGCCGAGTTCTACAATCACAATCGCGGGGCGATGTTGCTGCAATGCTTTGCCGATACGCTGCAAGCCGCCTATGGTGGTTTCGCCGCTGATACTGGTATTCACGACATTGAATGGGGACCGTGTTCGCGCCAACTCTTTTTGTAACAAATTCGGCCAACTTTGTTCTATGGCTATGCCATACCCGGCTGATAGACTATCGCCGAACACGAGGATGTTTTTCGCGGCAAAAGCGGAGCAGGGTAGCAAAAGGGCAAAAGCAAAAATAAGGAGTCTCATGGCAGTGATTGTGCAGGCAGTAAACCTAAGTAAGCAAGTGTTAAGTGGTGACAAGCCGCTCACTATCCTGCACGAAGTCACCTTCGCGGTAGAAGCGGGCGACAGCCTCGCCATCGTCGGCGCATCGGGTTCGGGAAAGTCAACCTTGCTGGGATTGTTGGCGGGGCTGGACGTACCGAGCAGTGGCAGCGTGTTGCTAAATGGCGCAGACTTGTTTGCACTGAATGAGGACGGGCGCGCCAAGCTGCGTGGCGAACTGGCGGGCTTCGTGTTCCAATCGTTTCAATTATTGCCAGCACTGAATGCGTTAGAGAACGTCATGCTGCCGTTGGAGCTGCGCGGTGTGAGCGATGCACGCCAGCGTGCCGAAGTCGCGTTGCAACAAGTCGCCTTGAGCGAACGCGCCCATCATCTGCCCAAGCATTTGTCAGGCGGTGAGCAACAACGTGTCGCACTGGCCAGAGCTTTCGTCAGCCAACCAAAAATCCTGTTCGCCGACGAACCCACCGACAACCTCGATGCCGCCACGGGTGCGCAAGTTATCGAGCTCATGTTGGAACTCAATCGCGCACAAGGCACGACGTTGATATTGGTGACGCATGACGAAGCACTGGCGCAGCGTTGCGGTAAGCAGTTAAAGTTGGCGGCGGGGCGAGTGAGTTGATCCTAAGTCCCCCCAGCGCATTGTTTGCATGATCGCATTTTTGAGTATCGGAATAGAACGCGGTATGATTGACCCCGTGAAACAGTGTCGGTGCGAGATGTGATGGAAGAAAAATTGTTACAGCCCAAGATTCTCATCATTGAAGATGATAAGTCCGTTTCCTACTTGCTCGAATTCATATTGAACCGAGAGGGTTATACAACGGCTTGTGCGGCGGATGGTAGGGCTGCGGAGTTGTTGTTTGATATGGAGGCCAAGCCCCTGTTGATCTTGCTGGATGTGATGTTGCCGTATCAGGATGGATTCCAATTGATCCGCATTATTCGCACCAAGCGTGATTGGCGTGATGTGCCAATTATCATGCTGACGGCAAACTCGCAGGAGCAGGATATAGTTCGGGCATTGGACTCTGGGGCGAATGACTACGTGGTCAAGCCATTTCAGCCCAACGAATTGTTGGCGCGGGTTCGCCGACTGATAAAAATGCTGCCAAAAGGATAGGAATGAATTTTAAGTATGGGTTATTGAGTGCCTGCTTGGTGCTGCAAGCGAATGTTTGGGCGGCGGATACGCCAGTTGTCGAAACGCCCGCAACAGTTGTACCTGTGGCGGATGTTGCTCCGGCAACTCAACCTGCTACACCCGCCCCAACCACAATCGTGCCCATTGTTGAAGAAGATATTGAGGTGGAACTTCCAGTGGGTTTTATCGAAGCTCAGCCCCAGCCCATACTACCACCGAAAGGAATACAACCCGTTGCCCCCCCCAAGCCCGCTGTGGAAATTTTGCCGTATCAGGTGGAGCTGGGTGGCAACTATGCCAAATTGAGTAATGGCGCGAGGGATGGGAGTGTTTATCTTGCTGCAGAAATGAAGCTGGATACTCGCAACAACATATATGCGTCGTTCCGCAGAGAAAATCGCTACGCCTTTATGGATAATGAAGCGATGGGCGGGTTTTACCAGCCCATTGATGAGCAATTTTCATTTGTCGCCGAAATGAGCGTCAGTCCCACCCATTATGTTGTACCGTCGCGATCCATTCTCGCACAACTGGAATTCTTGGGATTGAAGGGCTGGGGTGCAAATGTGGGTTTGCGTCATGCCGAATACGACAAGGCTTTGATGAACGTGCTGAGTATGAATGTGGAGCGATCTTGGGGGAATTATCGGCTTGCCTATTCTCATTTTCAGGGTTTCTGGGCTAATCACGGGTCAACCAGTAGCGGTCAATTGCAAGCGGCAAGGTATTACGGCGACTACAATTGGTTTGGCCTGAATTTTTCAGATGGCAGCGAGCTGGATAGCTTGCCTGATCTGCAAGTAACCAGTACCAATGTTCGAACCATGATTGTGAATGGGCGGCATTGGGTAAATCGAAGCGTGGCTTTAACCTATGCGATAGGTCAGTCCCGTCACGGCAACTTCTACACGCGCAATGGGATTCAGCTTGGATTACGCTACCAATTCTGAACAGATTATCCGCTTTGCTTTTATCATCGGAATAGCTGCCGTCGGGTTAGCGTTGTTGTTGGTTTTGCAAGTTATCCTATTGCGCTTCTTGCTGATACGTCGTGAACAGCGCAAAGCGAAATTCCTCGCATTATGGCGACCGTTGATGGCGCAAAGTGCGACGGGGGAAAATGCCGTCTATCCGCGTGTGGTCGAAGCAGATACCAAAGAATTTCTAATTTTGTGGAATCATCTACAAGAACTCATACGGGGTGTTTCCAAAGATAGTTTGAATAAGTTAGCACGCATCGTGGGGATGAATGTCACTGCCAAAAAACTTTTGCTCAGAGGTGCGTTTGCCGAGCGCATTTTGGCCATGATGACGCTGGGAAATTTGCGCGACAAGTCTGCTTGGGCAACTTTGTCCAGTTTAATGCACGACGCAAGCCCGCTGATA
>CAZSPN010000018.1:1007-9382 GCA_964608835.1 uncultured Gallionella sp. | reverse complement strand
TAAAGAGGCGGGTCCCGCCGTGATTTCCGAGCCGCTAACCAAGGCCATACGCGCCGCCAAACCCAGACAGGTAAGAAGACTGATTAATTTTCTAGAGTTGGTCAATGTTGCTGATAGCTCCCAAGTCATGCGTGAGATTTTATCGGTGAGCCGCGATCAACAGGCCATTGCGACCTGCTTGCGAATGATGAAAGACCCACGTGACCTAGATATGGTGCGTAGCCAAACAGTTAATCCGATCTGGATAGTTCGCGTGCAAGCGGCTGCGGCTTTGGGTCGTATTGGGGTGGAAGAAGATAAAGCGCGCTTGATCAGATTGCTGGTTGACCCGCAATGGTGGGTGCGTTATCGGGCGGCCACATCGCTGAGCCAATTACCTTTTGTTGGTATTGAAGAGTTGCGTCGAATTCAGGCTGCTCAAGTGGATCGTTTTGCAATAGAGATGCTTCAGCAAGTGCTGGCGGAAAGGGTGGCATGAGTTTCCAAGCGGCAATTGAAATTGGACAGTGGTTTTTCCTGCTGTATTTCATTTTGTTGAATACAGGCTACCTCGCCTTAAATTTACTTTCCATAGTCAATATATCGCGCATGATGCGCGAAAATGTAAGTGATGAGCTATCGCAAATTTACTCCGGTTTTGAAACGCCGATTACTCTGCTGGTGCCTGCCTATAATGAGCAGACCACGCTGGCGGCTTCAATCCGCTCGTTGCTGCAACTGAGTTACCCGCAATATGAGATTTTGGTGATAAACGACGGCTCGACTGATGATACGCTGGCGGTGTTGCAGCGCGAATTCTCCTTGGTGCCATTCCCTGAGACCTACCGTGAACGATTAAAAACTAAGCTCGTGAGGAGCGTTTACCACTCCACTATTTTTCCAAATTTGCGTGTGATTGATAAAGAAAACGGGGGGAAGTCGGATTCACTGAATGCGGGCATTAATGTCTCACGTTACCCGTTGTATTGTGCGGTAGATGCGGATTCTGTTTTGCAGCGCGATAGCTTGCAACGTGTCGTAAAACCGTTTTTGGAAGATCCTTCTGTGATCGCTTGTGGGGGAAGTGTGCGCATTGCAAACGGCTGCCAAATCAGCGGGGGCTTTCTGGAGAAGATTGGTTTACCCAAAAGTTTTTTGGCGCGTGTTCAAATCGTCGAATACCTTCGCGCGTTTTTATTCGGGCGCATGGGGTGGTCTCCCATCAATGCGATGCTGATTATTTCGGGTGCGTTTGGCATCTTCAAGAAAGATGCGGTTACCGAAGTGGGTGGTTATCGAACCGATACCATAGGGGAGGATATGGAGCTGGTGGTTCGCCTACATAAACATTATCGCTTGGCGGGAAAGTCTTACAAAATTCAATTCGTCCCCGATCCCATCTGCTGGACGGAGGCCCCGGAAAATTTGAAGACGCTCAGGATGCAGCGCACACGTTGGCAGCGCGGCCTTGCCGAAAGCCTCAGTAAAAATATCGGGCTGTTATTTCATCCCAAAGGTGGCACGGTGGGCTGGCTGGCTTATCCTTTTATGGTAGCGTTTGAGTGGCTGGGACCACTGATAGAAGTGACGGGCTACGTGTTCATGTTTTTGTTGTTTTATTTCGGCATGATCTCACTGACCGCATTTTTGGTTTTTTTGTTGGTAGCTATAGGATTCGGCTTGTTGTTGTCGATGAGTGCGTTATTGCTTGAGGAAATGTCGTTCCATATCTATCCGCGCGCCAGACATTTGTTTTGGCTGATGCTCGCCGCATTTGTGGAAAATTTTGGTTACCGCCAGCTTACGGCAGTATGGCGATTGACCGGCTTGGTGAGCTGGTTGTTTTTCAGCAAGGGTCGTTGGGGCACAATGAAGCGTAAGCGTGCGGGTGAAATGTCTCGCTAATCCCACTTGTGGAAAAGACGGTACATTGACAGGTAGTGTGCATACCTACTATGCTTCACCCCCCCGTTTTCGGAAAGGGTGTGCTTGTTCGCTCACTCGTGTTGTTGGATGGGAATCTTTCTTTGATTGGCATGTCACACCGAGCCGAGCTTACCTTGGCGATTTTACCCTTAAACAATGAAAGGCATTACTGTGTATTCAAAAATTGGCTTTATTAAAGCTGTTTCTGTGGCGTTGTTTGTCCTGTTTGGCGCAAAAATCGCTATTGCTGCAGCGATTCCCCAAGAAAACAAGGCATCTGTTTTTGCCACGGTAGGCGAAGTGCAAATTACTTGGCCAGTGTACAAGGCCGAGTTTGACAAAGAGGTGAGGAATAGATTGTTTCACAATAGCAATCCTTCTGATGAAATGATTGGGAAGATCCAGCGCGAGGTGGGAGCTCGACTTGTTACTAATGCTTTGGTGTTAAATGAGGCTAAACTTCGAAAGCTGCAGCCCGATTACGAAGCGGTAGATCAAGAGGTGGCAAATTTTGAGCGCAAAATGGCCAAGGATGCCGGCTGGCAGAAAGTACGAGAGCAATCACTACCGGCTGTAAAGCAGCGAATTGAAAACGACAACTTAGTTAAAAAACTCGAAGGAGTCGTTCGAAAAGCGCCCGCTCCTGATGAAACTGAAGTCAAAGCATATTATGAAAAACACCCCGAAAAATTTACTGCCCCAAAAGAGCAGCGTATTGCAGTTATTTTGCTTCGGGTTGATCCCTCCTCAACTACCAATGGCTGGAATCAAACTATAGAGGATGCCAAAGGGTTGGCTCAGCGCGTTCGGGACGGTGAAGACTTTGCCGCGCTGGCAAAGTTATATTCAAAAGACGAGGAAACCTACGAGCAAGGCGGGGATATGGGGTATTTGCACGTGGGGATGGTGCCCGAACTAACTCAAGAAGCGGTTGATAAAGTTGAGATTGGTGGTGTAACTGAACCTGTCAGGCTCTTGGAGGGTGTGGCGATTTTTAAGCTGCTTGATCGCAAGCAACCCGGATTATCTGCTTTTGATTTGGTAAAGCAGCGTGCGGCGGATTTGCTTTCAGTCGAAAATGGTAATGCTGCGTGGATTACCTTTTTAGCGGATTTGAGAAAAAACACAGCTATGAACATTGATGAGTCGCGCTTTCTTCCGGCGGCTGAGGCAACTATGGGGTCTGCTGGGGGCAAGTGATAGGTTTTTGTACTATATCCGTGTTGGCGCGGTGTCAGCTTAGGCGGCGGGCGGCTTTTAGTACTTGGCTAGTGTGTATGGTGTGGTCGAGTGCTTTGTTAAATAAGGGTAGACTCTGCAAGGGCGATAATTCTAAAAAATGCTTTGCATTATCAATACTAGATTTGCGAATGTTTAAAAAAAAGTGGCGAAAAAAAGCTATCTGCACAAATTTTCTGCTTGGTGTCACATTGCTGGTGGGGCTGGCTGGTGTGCGGGTGGTTTATTCTGCTGAAGCCAGTCAATCGCCCTCGCAAAAACGTAGTTTTTTAAGGTTTGCTCCTGTTCGATTCTCAAATCATAGTGGTGGGATGCTTACTTACGCTTTGCAGCGATATGTTCTGGGTGGTCAGTCCTTAAGCCAATCTTTGAGTCTTTCTATTTATTCAAACATCAGGGCTCATACTTACATTGGTCATCCATTGATTGCTCCAATTGAGGGTGGCTTGGGAGTCGAGTATAGCGGGCTTATTAGCGATGCTAGTAATAATAGTGCTGTTAAGTCAGCAGTTGTTGGCTTAAATGGCGATGCCGTTTTGCATCTCCGTCCTCGCAGTCGTTATGCTACAAGGGTGTCAATTAGCCAAAAAAAGTATAAAGCGGTCGTTGGTCAAGTTAATTCAAATGGGGGGTTACGTAAATTTGAAATAGTTCAACGCTATACATCACCGTTTTCAGTTACAACATGGGGTAGCGTGTCATTTGCTCGCAATGAGTTTGATGCTGGAACTGGTGTTGTGGGATCACTTCAAGATGATAAGGTGCAGGAAGATTTTATGCTTGACTTGAATCACGCGCTCTCCTCATTACAGAGAGTTCATCTAGATTGGCAATTAAAGCGTCGTTATTTTCCTTTGTTGTCCACTAAAACTCTTGATGGGATTTTGAGGCTAAAGCATTTTTATCGTCCAACGGGGACAAAATGGAGCAGCACTTATGATAATTATAAGTTTAGTGAGAGAAAAGGGGGGGGGGCCACAAGATTTACCTCTCAACAATTCAACAGTTTTGGTTCTGTCTCTGTGTCGCAGCGATTCACAATATCTGGGGGAGGAAGGTGGCAACAGCTGTCTGGCAATAATCAATTAGGTAGAACATCGTCAACTATAAGGCTGTCTGCAGGATATAGGATTTCCAGTAGAGTGAGTGCGTCGGCGGTGTTGGGTGTAAATGATGAGCCAGGAAAGGTACAGGAAACTTACGCTGGCGTTGGGGTTTCGGCATCGGATTTGTTTGGTAAAAATGCTCAGAGAGTGACGAAGTTTGGTATTTTTTCCTATAAAAAATATGTCAAAGCAAGCGTGAATGCTGGTAGTACTGCCTCGGTGCTGGCCAATAATGCTCAGTCCCAGTCAATTGGCGGTTCTTCGAAAGTATCAAGTAGATTGGATGTTGGGCATAGTATTGCGGGGGCTACAAATTTTTATGGCGGCAAATTACTTTCGAGCATAAATCAATCAACGGGGTACGTTGCGATTCTTTCAGATAGTAGTTCGCAGTTTGCGCCCCTTAACACCTATGGTTCGCTAGGTTGGCTTCACAAAGAAAATATTTCCAAAGACACGACAAGCGTGCGTGTAACGGCCAGCGATGTGCGAAATTTTGGTAATAGCACTTTGGGTTCAAGTCGACTATATAACCTACAGGCTACTCATAACAGACGTATTGGTAAAGTGCTATCGTTCGGCAGCAGTCTTACCGCACAGTCGGCTTTCTATAACGGTGTTGCATCCAGAGCCGCTTACGCTAACGCTTCCCTAGGTTATACAAATAAGCGTGCATTTCAGATTCGCCGATTAGTTTTTACTTCAAATTTGTTGGCACTGTACAATCTGAGACCAGCAACTTCGGATTCACAAGGCCAGCTTAATTGGGATAACAGATTCACGTACGACATCGGACTAACGACGATGTTGCTAGATATTAACTTTGCCCGACAGGCAAAAAATTCCATCGGGTATCTGCGCTTTCAGTTGCGTAGAGAGTTTTGATAAGGGCTGCGCGTTTAAACTAATTCAGTCTTGTACAAGGGGGAGAGTTTGAGTGTCTACCCGCTATGGTGGTATGAGTGGATATTGAAACCTATGTTGCGACTACTACTTTGTTTTGGTTTGTTATTAACAGGTTGCGCAGAAACGCGCATGGTTATGACGCTGTCGCCGGAAGGAAGTCTTTCCGCCACTCCGATTGTGTGGCCAGCATCCCCGGAAGTACCTCGCTATCGGTATATTGGTGAGTTGACAGGCGAGTCAAATTTCCGTCCAGAAGTCGAGTCAAATCAAAGTGCTTCCAAGAAACTATTTAGTTGGTTGGTAGGCCTCACCGAGGCTCACCGCACCCCAGTTGTGCTGCAGCGTCCTCAGGGTGGTGTGGTGGATGAGGAGGGGCGGGTTTATGTGACAGATGTGAGCCGGGGGGCAGTTTTTGTATTTGACCAACCTGCGGGTAGGTTAGATGTCTTGGAAATGGCTCAAGTCGGTTCCCGCTTTTTGACCCCCGTTGGCATTGTGTTGGGGAAGGGCGGCGAAATTCTGGTGTCTGATGCTGACTTGCACGGGGTATTCAGACTGGATAAAAAGGGCAGTCCTCTTGGAGAATTTGGGGTGGATGTGCTTAAGCGTCCTACCGGTCTAGCAAGGGATGCGCAACGCGGAATTGTTTATGTGTCGGACACATACTCTCATGACATTAAGGCCTTTAGCGATGAGGGTAAGTTGTTAAAAACAATTGGTCAGCGAGGGGAGGGGGATGGGGAATTGAATTTCCCGACCCACTTGTTTTTTGCGAATAATCAGCTTTATGTCACTGATACGTTAAATTCCAGAGTGCAGGTATTTGATGCTGATGGAAAAGTAGTAAAAAAGATTGGTCAGCGCGGATTGCAAGTTGGTAACTTGGTGCGACCCAAAGGGGTTGCAGTGGATAGTAATGGCAATACATACGTCATAGAGTCGCTTTATGATCACATGTTAGTTTTCAATAATCATGGTGATCTTTTGCTGGCTGTGGGGGGCAACGGTAAGGAGCAGGGGCATTTCTATTTGCCTGCCGGTATTTGGGTTGATAATAAAGATTACATTTACATCGCAGATATGTTTAATGGACGAATTACAATATTGCAGTTTCTAGGAGGCTCGTAATGAATTCATTGCGTCGATGGCTGAATCTAGGGCAAGTACCATTATTAGCTACTATGCTGTTGATAGGGCTGATTGAGCTTGCTTCCGCCGTTGTTATTTCCAATGTCCAAGGGACTAAGCATAATTTATCTGCGTCAGATTCTCCACCGCGCGGTGTTAGGGCGGTGAGTGAAAGTCAGGTTTGTGTGTTTTGCCATACCGCTCATGCGACCAACCAAGCTATCAATGCGCCGCTCTGGAATCGTGTGTTATCTACCGCGACTTATACTGTTTATACTTCCACTTCAATGGATGCCACAGCAATGCAGCCAACTGGCAACTCCAAGCTGTGCCTGTCGTGCCATGATGGTACGTTGGCCATCGGAACGGTCTCCGTACTAAATTCTGTCATGCCCAGTACTGTGGTTATGAGAGGTACGGCTGGCGGAATGATGCCCGTGGGTGCTGGTTCAACAACCGGCTTCACGCGGAACATCGGAATAAACTTGAGTAACGACCATCCCATATCCTTTCCTTACGATGCTGCGCTGGCAGCCTCTGATGGCGAGTTACGCACCCCGCCTGTCTTGGCTGGGAGCGTGCTTGCCGTTGGCAATCGGACTATTGGGGTTAAGCCACAATTACCGTTGCAGGACAATGAGTTGCAATGCACAACCTGTCACGATCCGCACCTTCAAGATACGAACACCGCCAACTCAGCCTTGAAATTTCTGCGTGGCAATCGCACTCAAACAGTTCAACCTGTGGGCGGGGGCTATGATCCAGGTTCCGACATCATGTGTTTGGCATGTCATGAAAAAGCGGGAGAGCTGTGGGCTTACTCAGCACATGCGCACGAATTTGTTGCAGACGAAACTTATCTTGATGCCGCCGCCGACTCGCGTGAGTTTGCCCGCGGTACAGCCGTGTGGCAAGCCTCTTGCCTCAATTGTCACGATACGCATAGTGTCGAGGGTTCGCGCCGTTTGCAGCGCGAAGGTACGAGCGCGATTGACACACCAAAAAGTGGCGGTGCTTCGGCTGGCGAGCAGTCGTGTTATCAATGCCACAGTTTGACAACCGTTTTGGACGCAGTTATACCAACTACTTCAACACCCAATAAAACACCTGACATCAAAACTGACTTTGAATTAACGTTTCGCATGCCCATTTCTTTGCAACCTGAAAAACACGACATAGGCGGTAGTTTTGACGATACGTTACGCGGTGGACCGAGTTGCATTCTGACTGGAGATCAGTGCGGCAAAGATTTTATAGAGTCCCAGGCACTGTTGGGTAAGGTGACGGCGGGTGGCATATTGGAAGAAAATCGACATGCCGAATGTACTGATTGCCACAATCCTCATCGGGCAACTAAAAACAGATTGTTTACGGATAGCGCAATCACTCCTGGTGTTACTGGAACGCACAAACACAGCGTGGTGACGGGTGATTTGACTACGCATAATAATCTTGCCTCCGGGTCGTTGCGTGGTACGTTTGGGGTAGAGCCTATATATAGCTCCTCAGCATTTGGCTCTAACCCGACAGGTTTTGATGTGAAACGCGGTGACCCTGGTGTTTCCAGTTCTACGCTGGTTACGGATACTTATGTAACCCGCGAGTATCAAGTTTGTCTCAAGTGTCATTCCAACTATGGCTTCGACAACATTTCACCTCCCAAGCTGCCGCTGACCGCACAGACTGGAGGCACGCTAACAGGTACGAATGGTGTAACCGACTACGGCGATGTGGCGATGGAATTCCAGGCACCTGCGTCCCATATGGGCGAGCCCGCCAGCACCCCTGATTCAGGGGCATCAAATGACTTTTCGGCAAACAACCACCGCTCTTGGCATCCTGTGATGGCGGAAACAGGTCGTACCGCCCTTGAACGATTTAACACTGACGCGAATTTGTGGCGTGCGCCATGGAACGGATCCGATGTTGATGGCGGTACTGCGATTGTTGCCGGCGCGGTTGGAGCACAAACAATGTATTGCAGTGATTGCCACGGTTCGGAAACTAACATGGTTGATGGTGTCGTACCCGTCGGTGGTGACGAGGACGGCGTGTGGGGGCCGCACGGCAGCAACAAAGAGTTTATATTAA
>CAZSPN010000018.1:0-997 GCA_964608835.1 uncultured Gallionella sp. | reverse complement strand
TATTAAAAGGTACTTGGCAAACCGATGCTTCAACGCCTGTTGGTGGAGTAAACAACTTTTGTTTCCGTTGTCATGACGAAAGCCAGTATGCCGATGCAAGCGCAACTCCCGCCGTTACGTTATCAAGTGCGTTTAGCGATACAGTTACGTCGCTCCCCAACCTTCACCAGCGGCATGCTTTTCTGACTTCAGCCGCCGCCGCCACACCAACATGGCCGACTTCGGAATATGACACGTATCGCTGTACCATGTGCCATACAGGGACTGCACACGGTTGGAAGAACAAGGCCTTCTTGGCGAACTTAAGTGATTTGGGGGCAGGTGAAGTTCCTGCCGCGCTTGGTGGAGAGATTGCGCCGGGGACAATCACGCTCAATCCGGGTGACCCTGTTCCTGCCGGAACTTCGGCAACCGATTTAGTCGCTTCCACTTTCCCTGTTGGCTACAGCAATGGACCATATTACCGTGGTACTTTGTTATCCATTGCAGCGACGGGCTTCCCCGCCAGTGGTGGATGGGTTAAGGCTGGATGCACAACAGCCTGCCACGCGCCTTGATTTGTTCGGATTTATCAATAATCTCGCGTATGCGGGAAAGAGGCCGGTTTACGAATTGATGCTAGCGGGTTCGTGCAGGCTCTTTGAGTTTATAGGCTTGGCGTTCGAATGCCGCCAAGGATTGTCCTTTTTAATAACCTTGGTGCCCGGAACCGGAATCGAACCGGTACGCACGTTTTACGGTTGCGACGGATTTTAAGTCCGTTGTGTCTACCAATTTCACCACCCGGGCGATAGGTGGAGGTGCGTCCCAGAGTCGAACTGGGCTAACTGGATTTGCAATCCAGGGCATAACCGATTTGCTAACGCACCGTTGTACATTTCAGCAGCCTGAAACGAGTGAGGGAAAGCGGCGTGCTTTCCCTCAGATATGGAGCGGGAAAAGAGTCTCGAACTCTCGACCTCAACCTTGGCAAGGTTGCGCTCTACCAACTGAGCTA
>CAZSPN010000017.1:46285-49359 GCA_964608835.1 uncultured Gallionella sp. | reverse complement strand
GATGCGCAGAAGAAGACGCTTGAAGTCGCCCGGACAGGGTGGGCAACTTGGCTTCCCACATCCCCCACAACGCCACTTCAAAGTTTTTGGCAAAGCGCGGCGCATCGAACAGCGGCGAGACCCGCACCTGCTCGCGCAACCCCGCCCGCAAGGCGGCCAGTTTGGGCAGATCACCGGCAAAGGCGATCGCCTTTGCCACATAGTCGTCCTCATCGCGGGCGATCCAGTCGGACAGGCCGGCGTTGTGCAGAATACTTTCCCCCAGATGTGAAATGTAACGCTGTCCCTGCATGGTCAATACCGGCACGCCCATCCACAGTGATTCGTAGCTGGTGGTTCCCCCCGGATAGGGAAAGGGATCCAAGGCGATGTCTATTTTCCGGTAGCTCTCCAACGCCACCATGCGACCCGTTGTCGATTCGAGGATTAATCGGTCTTCGGAGATGCCGTGAGCGGCATAGCGACTGATGACGTTTCTTTTTGCGGATTCGTCGCGCAAAAATTTGGTATTCAGATACAGGTGACTGCCGGGCAGGCTGTTCAAAATACGCGCCCAACAAGCAACGACCCGGTCGTTCATTTTGGCGATGTTGTTGAGTGTGCCGAAAGTAAGGAATCCATTTTTTAATGCGGGCAAGGGCTCCACGGCGATATGTTCGGTGGGGCAGGTCAGGCAATGCAGCGTATCGGGAAGCGGCCATCCTTTTTCCACAAAGTGGTGTGCTTCGTTGTCGGGGAGCGTCCACTTGTCGCCCAAAATATAATCCATTTCCGCCACCCCCGTGGAGGCGAAGTAACCCAGCCAGGTGGTTTGTACAGGGGCGGGTTTCCAGGCAAAGACGGGGAGGCGGTTTTTGTCGGTATGTCCGGCAAGATCAAGTAATACATGTATGCCATCACCGTGTATGAGTTGTGCGACGGCAGCATTCTGCAAGGTGGATATTTGCCGCCATTGAATAAAATAAGGCTTGATGCGGGCGGTGAGGTCGTCTTCCTCGGTATTGTTGGAGTAGGCAATCAATTCGATGTGCGATGTGTCAATGTACCCAAGGAAGCTTTCCAAAAAGTGGCTGACAGGATGATTTTTCAGGTCTCCCGACACGATGCCAACCCGCAGTTTCTGTGGCCGGGGGGGGCATTGCCAATGGGTAAATCGGGCGGTGACTTTCTTGGCGACGTTTTCGCCGTAGCGCAGGGCTTCGTTGAGGTAATCGGAAACTTTGCTGTCGGTGTAGTTGAGTCCAAATAACAGACCAGTATGTGCTTCAAAAAAATCGGGTTTTATTTCTAAAGCTTTGCGATAACTCAAAGTGGCAGCATGGATTTGTCCGAGTGATATTAGCGTGAGTGCCAAGTTATTGTGTGCATTAACATAGCCCGGATTGATCCCCAGAGCTTTACGATAACTTTTGCTTGCCTCATCTAACCGTCCAAGTTCACGAAATGCCACACCGAGGTTGTTATAAGCATTAGCATAGTTGGGATTGATTTCAATTGCCCTACGGAAGCTCGCTAAAGCATTTTCCAGTTTGCCCAGTTTGAGAAGCGTCAAACCCAAATTATTATGCACTTCGGCATAATCAGGTTGAAGGGTTAATGCGCGATGAAAGCTTTGTAGTGCTTGTTCAAATTGCGAGTCAGCTTGCAGGGAATTTCCCAGATTCATCTGCGCACCTGCATCGTTGGGCGATAACTCGGCAGTTTTTTGAAAGGCAGATAAAGCAGATTTTCCTTGTCGTAGCAATGCCATTGCGAGCAGATACCACACCGATGGCTCATCAGGGCACGCTTTGAGCGAGTCAACGGCGAGTGTTTCTGTTTCGGCAAATTGTCCCGCGTTGAACAGGGATTGCAGTTGGCTTAGTTTGGCAACAGGCATAACAGGCTTGGCCTCTGCTTTGCGTTCACAGCAATGCTTGTATTTCTTGCCACTGCCGCAGGGACAGGGATCGTTGCGGTTGGGCTTCACTTCTGTGGAATCCTATTTTTCAATCACGATTGTGCTGCTGTTTTTTGCAGTCTTGTCGAAAGACTAATTTCTTTCTTCAGTTTGATTTTACAAGCCACGCGCCAGATCGTTCTGTATATCCACCACCGCTTCCAGCCCCACGGCAATGCGTATCAAGCCATCTGTAATGCCTGCTACCGCACGTGCCTCAGGTGTAATGCGCGCATGCGTAGTGCTGGCCGGATGCGTGATAGTGGTGCGCGTATCGCCTAAGTTGGCAGTAATGGACAGCATTTTGGTTTGGTCAATCACCCGCCATGCAGCCGCTTTGCCGCCCTTCACTTCAAACGACACGATACCGCCGCCGTTTTTTTGTTGGCGCATTGCCAGTGCATGCTGCGGATGCGAAGGCAAACCGGGATAAAATACTCGGCTCACATTCGGCTGTGCTTCCAGCCAGCACGCCAATTCCAATGAGTTTGCGCAGTGCGCATCCATCCGCACTTTCAGCGTCTCCAGCCCCTTCAAAAATATCCACGCATTGAACGCACTCATGGTCGGACCGGCAGTACGCAAGAATTGATACACCCCCTCCAAATTCTTCTTGTTACCCAGCACCGCCCCACCCAATACTCGCCCCTGCCCGTCCAGATACTTGGTCGCCGAATGAATCACGATGTCCGCACCCAATTCCAAAGGGCGTTGCAATATCGGCGTACAAAAACAATTATCCACCGCCAGCAATGCGCCACAACTCTTTGCCACTGAAGCAATCGCCGCAATGTCGGAAATTTCGGTAAGTGGGTTGGATGGCGTTTCTAAAAAGAACAAGCGGGTGTTGGGGCGTATCGCCGCTTGCCATTCCGCAACACTCGTCGCTGACACGTACGTCGTTTCAACACCGAATTTTTTGATAATGTTGTTGAACAAATTCACCGTTGCACCGAACAAACTTTGCGATGCGACGACATGATCACCCGCCTTCAATAAGCCCATCACACACGCCAGAATTGCCGACATACCGGATGCCGTCGAAACGCATTGCTCCGCACCTTCCATCGCCGCAAGACGTTCCTCAAACATGGATGTCGTGGGGTTAGTGAAGCGTGCGTAGATATTGCCCGGC
>CAZSPN010000017.1:43634-46275 GCA_964608835.1 uncultured Gallionella sp. | reverse complement strand
CACCAATGAACCGCGCAGCAGCTTGTGCCGCATTTTCAAAAACGAAGCTAGATGTTAAAAACATTGCCTCGCTGTGTTCGCCAAATTGGCTGCGAGCTGTGCCCGCCCTGATTGCCAGCGTTTCTGGCTGATAATTACTCTCTGACATTCATTTCTCCAGTCATTTACATTTGCTCCGAAGGAAGCATCCCTCTGCACTCCACGTCTCTATTCACTCACGCATTCCCAATCCCGCCTGTCGGCAATTTGATCTGCTTGGCAAAATCCAGCATGCGCTGAATAGGCAATACTGCACGTTTGCCGATAGCCTCATCCACATGAATTTCATTTGCGCCGCTTTCAAGCACCGCTGCCAAATTTAACAAGCCGTTCATCGCCATCCATGGGCAATGCGCGCAACTTTTACAGTTGGCACCATTGCCTGCAGTGGGAGCTTCGATAAATTTTTTGTGCGGTGACAACGTGCGCATTTTATGCAGGATGCCATTATCGGTAGCAACGATGAACTCCATATTACTCAAGCTCTGCGAAGCTTTAATTATTTGTGTTGTTGATCCCACCACATCCGCCAGCGCGATTACCGACGCGGGGGATTCGGGGTGAACCAGCACTTTGGCGTGCGGATGAAGTACTTTGAGTGCCGCCAATTCATGGGTCTTGAACTCATCATGCACGATGCACGCACCCTGCCACATCAGCATTTCCGCGCCCGTTTGTTGCTGGATGTAATTGCCCAAATGACGATCGGGTGCCCAAAGAATTTTTTTGCCTTGCTCTGTGAGATGTTTGACGATGGGCAATGCGATTGAACTGGTTACCATCCAATCTGCACGCGCCTTTACTGCCGCGCTGGTATTGGCATACACCACCACGATATGATCGGGATGTGCATCGCAAAATGCGTTGAATTCATCTGACGGGCAGCCCAAATCCAGCGAGCAATTAGCATCCAGATCGGGCATTAACACACGCTTTTCAGGATTCAAAATCTTGGCGGTCTCGCCCATGAATCGCACGCCTGCCACCACCACGGTTTTTGCGGGATGCTGGTGACCAAAATTCGCCATATCTAATGAATCCGACACGATTCCACCCGTCGCTTCAGCTAGATCCTGCAAATCGGGATGCACGTAATAGTGCGCGACCAGCACCGCGTTTTGCTCGACCAACATGCGCTTAATGTGTGCTATCAGCGCGGGCTTTTCAATTGCGTCAGGTTCGCGTGGTTGCTTTGCCCACGCGTGCGCCGTGCTGCAACTGGTTTGTGCAGTATTGGGGTGGTCGTAGTCAACTGAAAAAGTTGGTTCACTCATGGTGTTACTCTACGCTAATTATTCGTTGCGGCAATTCTAATATCGCGGTTCGGTTGCTGGGTGAGAATACTTTCTCTGCCGCAGCTTGCCAAGGCAGCCATTGATAGCTGATGTGTTCACGCGGTGCGATTTTGACAGGTAGTTGATGCGGGAGTTGCAAGCCAAACACATGCTCGACATTGTGTGTTGTACCCGCAGGATAACGGTGCTGCCATTTGGAATAAATGGCGTAGGTGTTTTGCAGATGCCAGTCGGTCAATTTGCATAGCCGTGCATCCAAGCCCGTTTCTTCCAGGGCTTCGCGCGCCGCCGTATCAACTAATGGCTCGTTACCCTCACGGCTGCCCGTGACAGATTGCCAAGCACCGGGATAATCTGCTCGCTCCAACAACAACACCTCCAGATCGTCGGTGTATATCACCACCAAGGCGGAGATGGGTTGTTTTTCAGATTTCATTGAGACATGGAATCAACAAAAAATGCGGCTTGAATACGTAGTTATGCGTTAAATATCCAAAACACTTTATTACGTTGTTTCCAATACTGCACAGTGTCAGCAAAAATATCTTGCAGGATCTCATTGTCGTTTGCAGACAAACCAAAATTGGCGCGGGCATCGTGCAACACCATCACATAGCCTTTGGCAGGTTGCCAAGACACATCGCACAAGGAGTCCGCCATGGCATCCCAATTGCTGCCGAATTCGGCGGGAAACTTAATCGCACGGGCAATCTCATTCAATACGTTTGCCTTGCCTTTTATTCCTTTTAACTGAACATCAAACACGGCGTATTCATTGGCCTGAGCGGCAACTCTCAAATCATCCAGAGGGCAACCCAAATGGTAGTAACCTACTTCATCGAGGCGATTTAATTTATCCACGAGGTCATTCATTTCTTATTCCTTAATCCTTGCAAAAGTTTTGTAATGGTCATTACTGTAATAACATTCCGGCACGATGCCGCAGACAATGCGACGTGTGCCGCGATGGCGCACACCGGGTGTTTTAACGGTGTACTCGTGATAATAGCCGCGCGATTGTTTGGGCAAAATACGTTCACGGTTGCCAAAAACCACCCCGTCCCGCTCATACTCAAATGGCCCGCCTTGCTTGATAATTTTTAATACTTCACGACCTTCCGGCGGCAGCTGCGCAATGCTGATGGCGGTAATTTGGCTGGTTGCGTTATATTGTCCGCCCTGCGCCAAGGGCAGCCACAGCATGGCCAGCAATACCACGTATGAGCGAAATAAGCTCGACATGATTAAGCCTTATCGACTTCCACGGTTGTCTGCACTTGCTGGCGCAGGCGGATATGTAAATCACG
>CAZSPN010000017.1:24154-43624 GCA_964608835.1 uncultured Gallionella sp. | reverse complement strand
ATCACGCAACTGTTTTTCGTCCACGGCACTCGGTGCTTGGGTTAGCAAACATTGCGCGCGCTGCGTTTTGGGGAAAGCAATCACATCGCGTATCGATTCTGCACCCGTCATCATAGTGACAATACGATCCAGTCCAAACGCCAGCCCGCCATGCGGCGGCGCGCCATACTGCAAAGCATCCAGCAAGAAGCCAAATTTGAGCTGGGCTTCTTCCGCACTGATATTCAATGCGCGGAACACTTGTGACTGTACTGCCTCTTGATGGATACGCACTGATCCGCCGCCCAATTCCCAGCCGTTCAACGCCAAGTCGTATGCCTTCGCCAAACACTTGCCCGGATCGGTTTCCAGCAGTGCCAAGTGTTCATCTTTAGGCATGGTAAACGGATGATGACAAGCGTTCCAACGCTTACCCTCTTCGTCATATTCAAACATCGGGAAATCGATCACCCATAGCGGTTTCCACTTCTCACCCGTCACGTGATTTTTCTCATGACCGATCTTGGTACGCAATGCGCCGATAGCATCGTTAACGATTTTTTCTTTGTCCGCGCCGAAGAAAATAATGTCGCCATTTTGTGCGCCCGTGCGCTCGATGATGGCCTTCAAAGCCGCCTCGTGAATGTTTTTCACGATAGGTGATTGCAAACCCGTCTCGTTGAGTTGCGTTACATCATTGACCTTGATGTAGGCCAGGCCCTTCGCGCCGTAAATGCCGACGAATTTGGTGTAATCGTCAATTTCGCCGCGCGTGAATGCCCCGCCACCTGGCACGCGCAACGCTGCTACACGACCATTTGCCGAATTCGCCACACCGGAAAATACTTTGAAGGCAACATCTTTCACCACATCCGTCACTTCGGCAAGTTCCAGCGTCACGCGCATATCGGGCTTATCCGAACCAAAGCGCGCCATCGCCTCGCCATAGGTCATACGCGGGAAAGGGTTAGGCAAGTCGGTATCCAGTGCTTCTTTGAATACGGTACGAATCAATTCTTCGGTCAGCGCAATGATCTGTGTCTCAGTCAGAAACGATGTTTCAATATCGACCTGCGTGAATTCCGGCTGACGATCCGCACGCAAATCTTCATCACGGAAGCATTTGGTAATTTGATAATAACGGTCAAAACCCGCCACCATCAACAACTGTTTGAACAACTGCGGTGATTGCGGCAAGGCAAAGAATTCGCCCGCATGAACACGCGAGGGCACCAAATAATCACGCGCCCCTTCTGGTGTAGATTTGGTCAACATCGGCGTTTCAATATCGATGAAGCCGCGACTATCGAGAAAGCGGCGGAACGACATCGCCACTTTGTAACGCAGCATCATGTTCTTTTGCATTTGCGGACGGCGCAGGTCTATCACGCGATTAGTCAGGCGCACGGTCTCCGATAAATTCTCGTCATCCAATTGAAATGGCGGAGTCAAAGCGGCATTTAGCACTTCGATCTCGTGGCACAGAATTTCGATCTCACCGCTGGTAATGTTGGCGTTGGTTGTGCCTGCTGGACGGCGGCGCACCTTGCCGGTAATACGCAGCACAAATTCGTTACGCACCGATTCGGCAACCTTAAACATCTCGGCACGGTCTGGATCGCACACCACCTGCGCCAACCCCTCACGGTCGCGCAAGTCAATAAAAATTACCCCGCCGTGGTCACGACGGCGATGCGCCCAGCCGCAAATGCTCACGATCTGGTCGAGTTGGTCGGTGTTTAGTTGTCCGCAATAGTGTGTACGCATGTCTTCAAATCAGCTTGTTATAAGTTTAAGAAAGTGACGCTGGCTTTGCTGTTTCAGCATTTGCCACCACGCCCATTGATACAATTGTTCTCAGCGCGTCATCAACACTCATGTCTAGCTCAATCGTGTCGGCCTTGCGCAGAAAAAAATAAAAACCGTTCACAGGGCTGGGTGTAGTGGGAATAAACACGGCAACGTAAGGCTCGTCGAACTTATTAACCACCTCGGTCGGCACATTGGTTTGAAACGCCAACGACCATGCCTCTGGATGCGGGTAGCGCACCAGCAACACCTTACGGAACGACGTACCCTTGCCAGACAACAGTGTATCGCTGACCTGCTTAACCCCCTTGTAAATGCTGCCAACAAAAGGCACATGCAACATCGCTTTTTCAGAGGCCGCCCAGAGACGTTGCCCAAAGATATTTCGGATTAACAATCCCGTTAGCAATACCACTACAAAAGTCAGGATCACCCCCAAGCCGGGGATATGTATGCCCAACACCTCATCCGGATGCCAATGTTTGGGCAACAGAAGCAGCGTTTGATCCATCGTACCGATAGTCAGATTCAGCACCCACAATGTAATGCCGAGCGGAACCCAAACCAACAGGCCGGTGATGAGATATTTTTTCATGGGATAGTGAGTTAACTCGCCAAAGGACAAGACCCGCTGCTGGCGCAGGGCGTACAGGCAGGCTCGGCCTTGGGTTGACCGCTATTCTTGAAGTCGGTCACGTAATAGCCATTACCCTTCAACTGAAATCCAGCCGCAGTCAATTGCTTACTAAAAGCTGCCGCTCCGCACTCAGGACAAGCGGTGAGCGGCGCATCACTCATTTTTTGCATCACATCCCGCTGTAAGCCACAAGCAGCACAGGCGTAGGCATAAATAGGCATTGCTTCTTCCCATCAAAATTTCAAAGGCGGGCATTATACCTGAGCGATTTCCCACAGCCCATTAAAAACTCACGCCGGGGCTGCTTGGCTTCGAGTGCATCAAGGAATTTTAAAGCATCAATATTAAGCAGGCTCGACAGCCAGCAACTCCGTTTGATGTGAATAACGGAGCCGCTTTGGGCGAATTGCAACGCCCATAACCCCATGAAAATGCTGGATTAGTCCATTCGCCATGATAACCAGTGACTTGCCAGCTTGCTGGCTTATAACCAACCACTTAGCAACCGTCTTGAGGTTGCTTAGCGGGATGGCTAGTTGTTTCATCAAGTGCCGCGCCCAGCGCGGTGTATCGTAAGGTGCAAATGAAAACACTGTGCGTGTGCTGTTGGGGCTTCAGCCCCGTACAGCCACGGCCTACCCCTTGCGGGTGCACTACAAACGGCAGGGCTTATTCAATGCTTCCCAGCATTGCTCCTGCGGCAAGGGCTGGAAAAAAGTAGCGACATTACGCCTTGCTTGGACGTACCATTTCTTCGGGGATTACCCACAGGTCAAAGTTTTCTGCCGAGACGTAACCCAAAGCCAATGCCGCTTGTTTGAGCGTGCCGCCCTCATGGTGCGCACGTTTGGCGATTTCGGCGGCTTTGTCGTAGCCGATATGAGGAGTAAGTGCGGTTACCAGCATTAGTGAGCTATCCATTTGCTCGGTGATGCGATGCAGATTGGGCTCGATGCCGCGCACGCAGTATTGCTCAAAACTTTCCATACCCTCGGCGAGCAGTCGCACACTTTGCGAGAAGTTATGAGCGATAAGCGGTTTGAACACGTTCAATTCAAAGTTGCCCGATGCGCCGCCCATGGTGATGGCAACATCGTTACCGAACACCTGGCAACACAACATGGTGAGTGCTTCACACTGGGTTGGATTCACTTTGCCAGGCATGATGGAGCTGCCTGGCTCATTTTCAGGGATGCTGATTTCGCCTAGACCAGAGCGAGGGCCGGAAGCCAGCCAACGCACGTCGTTGGCGATTTTCATCAATGCTACCGCCAATGTTTTAAGCGCGCCATGTGCGGATACCAGCGCATCGTTGGCAGCGAGTGCGGCAAATTTGTTGGTGGCACTTTTGAATGGCAGATTGCTGCTACGTTCCAGTTCCGCCGCAACTCGCACACCGAATTCAGCATGGGTATTTAGCCCCGTGCCAACCGCCGTGCCACCGACGGCAAGTTGGTAAAGTGGTGTTAGCGAGTTATTCAGCAAAGTTTCGGCGAGGTCTAGCTGCGCAACATAGCCAGAAAATTCCTGTCCCAGCGTGAGCGGGGTCGCATCCTGCAAATGGGTGCGACCAATTTTTACAATCGGGGCGAACTCATCCGATTTTTTTTGTAATGAAGCGCGTAAATATTTCAATGAAGGCAGCAGCTTTTGCACCATGCCGAACACGGCGGCAACGTGCATCGCAGTGGGGAACACATCATTGGAAGACTGGCCAAGATTTACTTCATCGTTGGGGTGAACCCTGCGCGCTGCACCACGCTCACCGCCGAGCAATTCCGAAGCACGGTTGGCAAGCACCTCGTTGACGTTCATGTTGCTCTGTGTGCCTGAACCCGTTTGCCAGACGGATAGCGGAAATTCGTGCGAATGTTGCCCCGCCAGCACCTCCTCGGCAGCCTGAACAATCGCAGCGGCTTTGTGCGCATCCAGCAAACCTAGATCGCAATTCACCAGCGCACAGGCGCGCTTCACCGTGGTGAGTGCGGCAACAATTTCTTCCGGCATTTTCTCCGACGAGATATGAAAATGCTCCAACGAACGCTGTGTCTGCGCACCCCATAATTTATCGGACGGCACTTCGATGTTGCCGAAGGAATCGCGTTCTGTTCTGATGGTCACGGTCTTTCTCCCCTAAATTTAACTTGCACCGAGTGTGCATGAGGTGATGAGTGCATGTAGCAACAGCGAACCTTGGTAAGGTATGACAACCCACCCGTCTGCCTATCGCAATCCCTTTGTACATGCGCCTATTATAAATCAGGCTACTCAAGCGAGTGGGCAGATTGCACACTGGCATTAACTGTTGGACTATTTGACAACAAGCCAGCCTGTTGTTATTGTCTCCAACATGAAAGCCCGCGAATTATTCAATCGCCGTGTGCCAGTTGCGGAGCAGGCGTTTGCTGAACTGGTGCTTTGGGAAGTGCCGGAACCGCTTGCTGGCAGCAAGCATCACTACAAATATCGGCTGGCGTTCGTGGCTATGGGGGAATGTGTGTTGCGTTATGACAACGAGGCGGGCAAGGAAGTGAAATACCGTTTCGTCTCGGTTGATAAATTTGGTGGCGGATTTTTTTGAAGATGTGAAGAGGTGGCGCGATGAAAACAGTAACGATTGATGTACAACCATTGACAAACACGCTAGGTGATTTCACTCAGACTTGGAAGAGCGGCAAAGCTTCCGCACCGCGCATCAGCTTTGAATCGCCTGACATGCTGTTCAAGGTGCTGTCCGGTAAACGCTGGGAGTTATTGAACGCGATGACGGGCGCGGGAGCAATGTCCATCCGCGAGGCGGCAAGGCGAGTGGAGCGCGATGTCAAAGCCGTGCATGGAGACGTGACTGCACTGCTAAACGCGGGACTGCTGTCAAAAACAGACGATGGAATGATCGTCTTTCCCTACGATGCCATCCATGTGGATTTCATGCTCAAGGCGGCTTGAAGTTGCGTCTGGAAACCGTGGTCTGTCCTTGATTACTGCCCAATCAACACTTGTTCGCGGAAAAAAATGTCGCATGACTGGACGAACAAATCTTGCACTACAACGCCGACCTGCCACCGCTGCGTGAATTTATTTTACCCGGCGGTTCACGCGCGGGCGCGCTGTGTCATGTCGCGCGCACTGTTGCAAGACGCGCCGAGCGGGATCTGGTTTTGCTATCACATGAAGAGGTGCTGCCGCATCATTCACTCGCGTATTTGAATCGGCTGTCGGATTTATTATTTGTGCTGAGTCGCTGCATCAACCGTGAGCAGGCTGTGACGGAAACACTTTGGCAACGCGAAAAAAAGTAGGGTGCGCTATGCGCACCATGTTACATAAAATGCACCCCTTGCTTCCCTATGAAAATATTTTCTAAATTACGCTAGTCATCATAGCCCACCAGTCATGCCGAAGCGCTCTAACGAATTCCAGCGACTTGTGAAGCTAATTCACGAGGCCTTCTCATCGACAGATGGGACAATAGTGACCGAAAGTGCTCTGCTTTTAGAACCCGACGGAACTCCACGCGAGGTCGACATTCTGGTCGAACGATCAGTTTCCGACGTGGCAATCCGACTTGCTATCGAATGCCGTGATCGATCGCGTAAGAGTGACGTTGAATGGATCGATGGCTTGATAGGGAAATTCAAAAACCTAAAAATTGACAAGGTCATCGCAGTCTGTCGGAGCGGCTTTTCGGCGGCCGCTTCTTCCAAAGCGGAAGCAAATAAGTTTGAGCTACGGGTACTTGAGGAATGTCTTGAAAATGAGTGGGCTTCAGAGTTCATGCGCTTAGGTATCGCGATGTTCAATTTCACGCCCAGAATTCTTTCCGTGGAGATCACGATCGACCCCACCGCTCAAACGCCGATTTCAATGGAGACAACTGTTGAATTTACACCCCTTGGAGCCGCAACCATCTCCGTTGGTCAACTCGTCTTAGCGTGCTTTCAGAAGAACATTGCTCCAAGGGTCAAGAAATATGTAGAAGACGAGTTCTTGGCAAAAAACCCGCCGCTTGCAGACTTAACCAAGTCCTGGGCAATTACGGTGCCGGTCGATATCAACGACACCTGGGTTAAAGATCCAACTGGTTCGCGGCACAGACTTGTTTCGATGAAATACGAGGTAGGTGCAGAGAGTTTCACTGAGATATCATCGGTGCGACATTTTCAATATGGAACCACCGCAATAGCCTCTGAGGGTGAGATTAAGGTCGGGCAAGACATTCGGAAGGTGCGAGTTGTTCAGGTAGCGGGGCAGAATACGCTTACTGTCAATTTTGCTGACTCAATCAAGAAATGATGCCTAACTAGACAGTAAATAGGGACTGCGCGAATAAACATCGCGCAGTCCCTTACGTTAACCAATACTAAACGGCACAAACATCTTCTGCCCGCCGCGCTGAATCAACAAAGCGGAACGCTTGCCGCTCCTATTGATAAGCGCGTTGAGTTGTTTGACGCTGGAGACTTTTTCACTGTTTACCGATAGGATAATGTCGCCGGGGCGGATACCCGATTTGGCGGCAGCTCCGTCAACATCCTGAACCAGCAAGCCTTCCGAAACACCGGCCTGTTTGCGTTCTTCAGCGGTCAAAGGGCGCACGACCAAGCCGAGGTCGCTCTTTTCCTGTTCGCCGGGTTTGCCTGTTTCACTGGCAACGCGTTCACCCACGTTCAGGGTGATGTCTTTGGTTTTGCCTTTGCGCCACAGGGTCAGATTCGCTGATGAACCGGGCGCAACGTCCGCCACCATGGAAGGCAGTTCGGAAGAACGCGAAACTTCTTTGCCGTTGAATTTCAGAATCACGTCGCCCGGCTCAATGCCTGCCTTATCTGCGGGACTGCTCTCTTCCACCGAGCTGACCAGCGCGCCTGTGGGTTTGTCCAAGCCAAAGGTGTCGGCGAGCTGCTGGTTCACTTCCTGAATCATCACGCCCAATCGCCCGCGACTGACTTTGCCGTTGTCGAGCAATTGTTTGCCCACCTTCATCGCCACATCAATGGGGATAGCGAACGACAAGCCCTGATAACCGCCGCTACGGCTGAAAATTTGCGAGTTGATGCCGATCACTTCGCCATTGGTGTTGAGCAACGGGCCGCCCGAATTGCCAGGGTTTACCGCCACATCTGTTTGCAGGAAGGGCACGTTGCCTTCATCCTCCAGCGAACGGGATTTCGCCGAAATGATGCCTGCCGTCACGGTGTTTTCAAAACCAAACGGTGAACCGATGGCAATCACCCATTCACCCACGCGGGCGGTTTGCGGGTTGCCGATTTTGACGACGGGCAAATCTTTCGCGTCAATTTTCAACACGGCCACATCGGAAAATTTATCCTGCCCTTTTACCTTGGCTTTGAATTCACGCTTGTCGGTGAGTTTGACGATTACCTCCTCGGCATCGGCGATCACATGGGCATTGGTTATGATGACTCCGTCCGAGCTGACGATAAAGCCCGAACCCATGCCATGTGTGGGTGCTTTACCCTGCGGCTGGCCGGGCATCTGAAAGCGGCGGAAGAATTCATAGAAAGGATCGCTGGGATCCATCTGCGGGAATCCGGGAAAACCTTGCATACCGCTTGGTGCGCTGCCCGACACACTGATATTCACTACCGCCGCGCCTTGCTGTGCGGCAATCTCGGCGAAGTCCGGCAGGGTGATGGTCCTGCGGGGCGTTGCCGCTTCTGCGGGAGCCGCCACTGCTGCGGAAATAACGGAAGAATCGCTGCGGTGTGTGTAGGTATAGCCACCCGCTATCATCAAAGACAAAACAATCGCGCCCAGCGCGTACTTTGCAGTATTTTCACTCACTCTCATGTTGGGTATCTCCTTAACTCATTACACTCATGCGCGGCACAACGGTTACCGTGTTGCCTGGCAATGCCCAATATAAGAATTCAGTATGACAATTTCAAGACCCCCCAATAAAAAACGGTATCCAAATGTAGCGGATACCGTTGTTAAGAGCTTGGGGGAAACTACTTCACGACTGTATCAATCACGATATTCAAGCCTTTCGCACCCGGTTTAACCGTTGCCGACACACCTTCAAAATCGCCAGCCTGAGACATTGCGCCGCCAGATTTTGATACACGCGCCGCAACCACCACCTGATCGAAATTGGACAGTTTCATCTGTGGCTGCATCGCCATGCTGTCGTCCAGCGTAAATTCCAGCGGCAAATCCTTTACTTGTTTGCGGAACACGGCGAGCGGCATCTTTGGCCCTTGTGCGGCACGCGCCAGAATAAACACCGTATCGGTTGGCGCAGCCTTGCTGGCCAAGGCCGGACTGAGTGACACTTTACCGCTGATGGTAGCAGGCGCGGCATAGGCAGGGATGGCGATAAACGAAATAGCAGCAATGGCTACAGATAAAAATTTGTTCATTAACAAGTGCTCCAAAGATTGTTATAAAAACCGCTAAACTTCCGCAACTCGTTTGAGAGAGCATCCGCAACATGGCAAGCATTTCGCAACATCACCGGACACATTAACCGCGAGTACGACTACCGATGCTTTACAAAGTTCGCGCTAGGGAGCGCGTTGATTTTCCGTCATCTCCGCGAAGGCGGAGATCCAGTATGCATAGTGGCTGCTCTTCTTGACTTGACTTTCTTCCATCCCTTCAATCTAGCCTGCGCTGTCCTCACAGCAAGACTGCGGGGAATTACAAGTTAATCATCTTCAGGGTTGGGCTGTGGTGTACGCACCTCATTCAACAAATCTTCGGCGTGCAATTCGTTCTCGGCAAAAATCACTTTGATCGCTCTGGGGGTATCGCTACTGGCAAGCTCGGCGCGTAATTGTTTGGCGCGATTCGATGCCTCGGAAAATTTATCGTGCTGCTCCAATTTTTTTAATTGGCGTATCGGCATTTCCGATATTTTGTACACAAAGTAAGGCATGCCGGTCTTTCAGTAAAAAAAAGCAATCAGGGTTTCGGAGCAGGCTTCAAGAAAGTGATGACATTCGAGCCAGGTTCATTTTTGCTGGAACAACTGCCCTCCCCCACGCCCGCATTTCGCTCGGCTTCGTGCAGCAGGTTAATCACATCCACATAATGTTTTTGTTTCACCATCATCAGTGCGGTCAAGCCGCCTTCGTTACGCGCCATCACGTCCGCTCCCACCTTTAACAAAGTTTCGCACACTGCTGTTTCACCATAACCAGCCGCGAGCATTAACGGGCGAATGCCATAACCAATCGGTGCTTCAATATTTGCGCCCGCATTGACGAGGGCTTGCGCGACTTCGGCAAAGCCGCGATTCAGCTCCGCGTTATACGCGGATTTCATCAACGCTGTCCAGCCGCGCTCATCGCTTGCATTCACCTCCGCACCTGCCGCAATTAAGGCATTCACCATAGCCACATTGCCGAGATGGGCAGCCTGCATCAACAGTGTCGCACCCTCGCTATCACGGGTATTCACTCCCGCACCCGCGTCCAGTAACTGCCGAATCAGCCCAATGTCGCCATTTTTGACGGCCCCAAACAATTCCATGCTCACGTCACTTGTACCCATCCTTCTGCCACTCAATTGTTTTTTGCGCCTTGATCTACCCACTTCTTCAGCAGTTCGATCTTGTCCTTGGCCAACCCGCCATTCATCCCCAGCGGCATTTTGATAGCGGGATGAACACGCCCTTCAATCACCTGTATCAATATACTGGTCAGGCTACTGCCCGGATTGATGATCGTGCCGAATTGTGTTCCTTTCATCAGGCTTTGGTAAGTGCGCATGTCCAGTCCGCTTTTATCAAAACCCTTGCCATTGAGTTCGTGGCAACTTAGGCAGTAGTCATGCAAGATAGGGCTGACATCCTTCTGGTAGCTAACATCTTCCCGCATTGGCGCGGCAACCACCCAAGTGGAAAATATCAGTGATGCCAGTATAACCACACGCCGCAACATTCCGTTTTTCATATTACACCTCACTCTTTAAAAATTTATTTCAACCGCGACCAAATTTGGTTTTTGACCAAATACAGCATGAAAGTCAAAACGAATAAGTAGCCAAGCACGTAGTAGCCCAGTTTGTGTCGGTCTTGCTCATGCGGATCTGCCGCCCAAGCGAGAAATGACACAATGTCGCGCGCATTGTTTTGTATCTCGGTACGCTGTGCGGCTTCCGTTGCACCGCTCATACCCAATATGTCGGGCATTTTAGTGTCGGGAAAAATGTGGTTGCTCGGCATCCCTTCAGGCGTAACGTAATAACCAATCAGGTAGGAGTACACATAATTGACACCACCATCACGCGCCTTTGCCATCAGACTCAAATCGGGCGGAGCTTTACCGTAAGCCTGCATGGCATCACTTTCTGACATCTGCGCAAGCATCGCGGCATCCAAAGACTGCTCGCCGCGCCAGGTATCCACCTTTTGTTTATCTATGCCAAAGTTAAGCAGGTCTCGATACTTGATGTATTTCAAACCATGGCACGACTGACAGCTACCCACCACCGCTTCGACACCCCGCCCTACTCCCAATACTGAGGTATCAACTTTGACTGCTTCCAGTTTGACTTCCGAAGCCAACACCGATGTGGCGATGCAGCACGAAGCCAACAATGTCGTAAGCCTTTTCATGCTTGTTCCCCCTTGCGGCGTTGTGGTTTGAGCTTGCGCTTCTCAATTTCAAGTGACTCCTTCTCCATCAGGGAGGTCAATTCGGGTGGTAACCCGCGCTTGATCAGCCATCGTTCTTCCATTTTTGAAATAAACGGAACGAAGAAAAACGAAGCGAAATAGCACAGTGTTGCTATCTGCCCGATCATCATGGTCTGGTTGGTCGGTGGGACATAGCCAACATACCCCAGTACCAGCATGTCCAACAAGAACAGGTAAAACTGCAAGCGATAAAACGGTCGATACCGTGCGCCGCCGGGAATGCGCGAGCGATCCAAAAATGGCATAAAGGCGAACATCATCACCGATAAACCCATTGCCACTACGCCGCCCACCATATTGGGAACTGAACGCAAAATGGCGTAGAACGGCAAAAAATACCATTCAGGGACGATATGATTCGGTGTCTGCATCGGGTTTGCCGGAATGTTGTTGGCGGGCTCGATCAAACTGTCCGGCATGAAAAACACAAACACGGAAAACACCATCAGAAACACGCCGAGTCCAAACAAATCTTTAATGGTGAAATAGGGATGAAAAGGAATGTTGTCTTTGTGCGCCAGATCGATGCCGCTCGGATTACTACTTTTAACACTGTGCAATGCCACCAGATGAATAATCACCGCACCGATAATCAAAAATGGAAACAGGTAATGCAAAGTAAAAAACCGTGTCAACGTGGCATCACCAACGTTGTAATCACCACGCAACCACACCACCACCTCCGTACCGATAAAGGGTGTTGCGCCAAACAAGTTGGTAATCACCGTCGCGCCCCAGAATGACATTTGTCCCCACGGCAACAAATAGCCCATAAACGCCGTCCCCATGAGGAGCAGCAGCAAACCTTGTCCCGTCCACCACAATAACTCACGCGGTGCGCGGAACGAGCCGTAATACAATGTGCGCGCCATGTGGATGTAAATCACCAAAAAGAAAGCCGATGCGCCCGTCGAGTGCATAAAGCGCAGCAGCCAACCGTAATTGACATCGCGCATGATGTGCTGAATAGAATCGAAGGAAGCCGCAATATCCGCTTTATAGTGCATCGCCAAAAATATCCCTGTGGCGACTTGCAGCATCAGCACGAACCCCGCGAGAAAACCGAAGTTCCACCAATAACTCAGGTTGCGCGGAGTGGGGTAACCTGTAAGTTCATGCTTGACGAAACTGGTGAGCGGAAAACGCTGGTCTATCCATTGAATAATCGAGTTGCTCATAGCGATCTCCTAAGCTTTGCCAATGACAATTTTATTTTCAGTCACGAAACGATACGGCGGCACTTCCAGATTTTTGGGAGCCGGGCCACGCAAGATGCGACCACTGTCGTCATATTGGCTGCCATGACAATGGCAAGTCCAACCCGGTCCTTCCTTGTTTGGCACACAACCCATGTGGGTGCAAACGCCGATCACCACCAACCACTCCGGTTTTTGCACGCGTTTGCTATCCGCCTCCGGGTCGGGTCCGCCATTGGAAGAGGCGGATTCTGCAATTTGCTCGGGTGTTCTTCGCAAAATGAATACCGGTTTTCCTTGCCAGGCAACGGTACGCATCGCGCCCGGCGTGATGTCCGCCAGTTCGACTTCTGTTTCCGCCTTTGCCAGCACATCCGAACTCGGATTCATGCTTGCCACAAACGGCACGCAAGTCGCCGCCACGCCAGCCCCGCCCAAAACAGAAGTCGCTTTCATTAAAAAATCGCGTCTTCCCGTATCGTCAAGCACATCACTTTTATTCATTGCCATAACTCCTCGTCAAAATAATTCAGTATATTATTATTTGCTGATATTTTATTCTGAACGAACGGCTTAAAAACTCAATAATCCTTATGGGGGGTACACCGACAACCCCAATGATATTTGGATTATTTTTGAACGGTTTTTTTCAACGAATCACGAATCGCATCCGGTGTCTTCATAATGTTCATAAAGCTGTTTTTTCCCATCATGCTCAAATCTGGAAAATTGATCGCAATGCGAAAACGCGCATACAGCGCGTAAACTTTATTGCCGGAAACCAACACTTCATAAGGCAGATGCGCGGTGGATTTGACATCGCGGAAGTCTATTTCTGACATGATGAAACGGTCATCCATATACTTCGCTGCATCATTTGCACCCTTCAACCCAACACCGAAAACACTTTCTTTTTTGCCGGGAATATCGACACGATAAACCTTACTGACCCCGTTTTTATTGGCAGAGAGTTTGGCATCCACCGCCTGCACCGCTTCCTCATAGCTGGCATATTCGGCCAACACATCGGGTTCATCGAAGTATTCCATGCCGATCATGTAGTGATACTTTCTCGCTTTGGCGGCAGTTATACCTTTTGCGCCAAATTCTTCCACTCTGCCCAAAGCCGTCGCCAAGCTATTGTTCACCGCACTCAAATCACCTTTCATGCGATACACGTTCGACATATAGATGGGGTTGGTATAGCTGACTTGAACTTCCTTTCCCGCTTCGGTAATTGATATGCGCTGAACCGCGCCATAACCACCTGCCTCGGAAGCAGCGGCGTTATTTTTTAATTCATCGTTGGTCACGACGATGATATTCGTACCACTGTAAGGTGCGTATTCACCAGCCACAGTGAAACCCGCAGTTGTCAGCGCGGTTTTTACCTGCGCGGATTTTTCAGCGACTGTCCCCGCGCTTTTTGATGCCAAAACAAACGGCTTGAGGGTGACATCGGCGGCTTGCACACCTGCTGTCATACAAAATAATAACCCTGATAACACTATATTTTTGATTTTCATTGTGGCACTCCTAACGTAAGTTGAACTGCAGATTTTCATCACAACTTATTCATTGCGCTTATTTAACAACCGCTACTGAAACACGTGTCTTGGGCAAACCCCGTCCCAGAAAAATTTGCTCGGCAATCGCCACTGCCGACACCGGCCCTGCAAGGTAAATATCGCCCTGCATCAAATCCTGATGGCGGGCAACAATCGTGCTGAGTTGACTCACTAGCTTCTCTTCGAGCTTGCCGCTTACGTTGCGCAAATCAAACCCCGCAATCTGCTGTTCGTAGTGAAAATTATCCAGCGCATCTCCCCACGCACGGCCGATATTTGGCAGGTAGATATGTTCCTGATTTGACCCTATCCAATACAAATGGATACTCTCGGCTTCCAGCGACATGGCGTGTTCGACCACACTTTTAATCGGCGCAAAACCACCATCAAATGCGAAGAAATACAATGGGCGCGGCGATTTTTCATGCAGGATGAATTCGCCTTGCGGACCTTCCACTTCGACCACATCATTGTTCTTAAGGCGGTCAAAGACATAATCTGAAAATAAATTTCCATGCAACCGGCGCAGATGAAACAGCAAATTACGGTCATCACACGGACAGCTGGCGATGGGTAGCTCAGCAGTAAATGATTGCCCGACACGCAATGTCACATTCTGTCCCGCCAGAAAACGCAAACGCTGGGTGCGCGGGGTTTGCAAGTGCAGCAGCATGACATCTTCAGTCAGGTCGCCGGTCGCTTTTACTTTGGCACTGATTTGCTGGAACGGAATGTCCTGCACACCGCCCGCCACGGCGGCTTCGAGTACCACATCGCTCACGGCAGTGTTGCTGCACAACAAGATGCAGCCCTGATTTTTGTCGGCTTCGGAAATAACAAAATCGTGAGGTCGCGTTTTTTTAACTTGTCCCGACACCACTTTGGCCTTGCACAGTCCGCAATTGCCGCCGCTGCAACCATAATTGAGCGGTATGCCGGCACGCATCGCGGCTTCCAACAAGGTATCCTGACCTTCCAGCAAAAAATCCTGCTTGCTGGGCAGCACGGTAATTTGCGCGGCCATCACGCGCAGCAACCCGTCTTTGATTGCCAAAGGATTGCTAAAACCCGGCTCTGTAGCCGATGCCACTTCATGCTTGATCCATAGCTTCAGGTTCTCCAACGTTGCAGCTTCCCCGGCATTAGTTTCATATTCGATCTCTTTGAACTTGTCCCATAATCTGCCTAACAACCGTTCAAATTGCTGCACCTGTGCCTGACTGTTTGCCAGTGTTTTACTCAGCTCGGTAACCCGCGTCGCCAGGATCTCCGCATCAGGCAAGGCACGCTCAAACACTCGCTTACCAAAAGACCGCTCTTTGATTTGCGAGATACGCCTGAACTCGGCATCATCCTCAAGTTGCGCATCCGGGTAGCAACTTAACAAACTATCGATGGTGACCATGCCGTCAAACGCGGTCATTTCTCCACTCTTGATTTTCTTTTGCAATGCAAAGCGGGTCTCACCTACCAACCTTGCCGCACGCGTTAGGCTCAATAGCTCACTCACCGAATGCTCCTATTCCTCACTTTACTGAGGATGAAACCACTGCAATTTTTCTCTGAGCGTCACCACGCCACCCACTATGATGAGCGTCGGTGCTTGCAGTTTTTCAATGGCTGCAATAGCGGGCAATGTTGCCAGCGTGCCTGTCACCACGCGCTGATTCGGTGTCGTACCCTGCTGCACAATGGCTATTGGCGTGCTGTCAGGCAGCCCGTGCAGCATGAGTTCGCGGCACAATATATCCAAGCCGTGCAGTCCCATATACACCACCACGGTTTGTCTGGGTCGAGCCAGCGCGTCCCAATCCAAATTCATCGTGCCGTCTTTGAGATGACCTGTAACAAAGATGCAGGATTGCGCATGATCGCGGTGAGTGAGCGGAATTCCCGCGTAGGAAGCCACGCCGGATGCCGCTGTGATGCCGGGTACAACCTGAAACGGAATGCCTTCAGCCGCCAAGGTTTCAATCTCTTCGCCACCACGCCCAAAGATAAATGGGTCGCCACCCTTGAGACGCAAAACGCGCTTGCCTGTTTTGGCGAGACGCACCAACAGCTCGTTGATTTCTTCCTGGCGCAAGGTGTGATCGGCCCGCTTCTTGCCAACAAAGATGCGCTCGGCATCGCGTCGCGTCATATCAACAATGGGCTTGGATACAAGATTGTCATAGACGACCACATCGGCTTTTTGCATCAAACGCAACGCACGAAAAGTGAGCAAATCCGGGTCGCCGGGGCCAGCACCAACCAGATACACTTCGCCGTGCACAATGTTGTCTTCACTCGCCAACATTTGGCGCAACATTGTCTCGGCAGTACTTTCATCGCCCGTGAGCACCTTCTCGGCAACCACACCATCCAGCGCGTTCTCCCAAAAAATACGCCGTTTGGCGGGATTGGTAACGCGCTGTTTAACCCGTTCGCGGAAGCGTTCCGCAAAGGCGGCTAGACGGCTGAAATTTTGCGGGATCACCGTTTCCAGTTTGCCGCGCATCATGCGCGTCAACACAGGCGATGCACCCCCACTGGAAAACGCCACCATCAGCGGCGAGCGGTCGAGAATGGCGGGCATGATAAAGGAACACAGCTCAGGATCATCCACCACGTTCACCGGAATGTTGCGTGCCTGCGCCAAGTTGGAGACTTGCCTATTCACTTCGCGGTTATTGGTTGCCGCGATGACCAAGGTCACACCATCTAGATGTGACTCGGCAAAACGAGCCACGATGGCTTCGACATTTTTTTGATGTGCCAAGTCGGGCAAAATTTCAGGAGCGACAACACGCACGACCGCCCCTGCTTCAAGCAACACACCAGCCTTGCGCTGTCCGACTTCACCCCCGCCCACTACTAGGCACAGCTTGCCTTTTACCTTGGTAAAAATCGGCAAATAATCCATTTACTGAACCGCTTTCAGAATCAAGGGAACAAGTGCCTCAGGCAATTTAATGTTGCCTGCCAGCGCAAACTCATGCGCGCGTGGCGACATTTTGTTCCAAGTCTTTTTGATGATGGTAATCCACTTCGCCTCATCGTATTCCGGGTGTTGTCCCGCGAAGGCAAGCATGTAATGTTCAATGAACACCAAATCGACGATATCTTCCATCGTCTGCGTCTCGGGATCGCTCTTCAAATTTTTCTTGCTGATGATAAGTTTGGTACGGGCAATCATCCCGTCGTCGTAACCTGCCTGTTTCATCAGATTGCCTGCAGTCTCGGCATGAAATTTGTACAACCCCGTACGCCACAGCATGTAGCCCGGCTTATCCATCGCATAGTCCCCGCGCGGAATTTTCCAACGCTGGATGTGTTGCGCACGCACCGCGAGTTTTACTGCCTCCGAAGCTTCAGGCGCAAAACGCTGCTGCATGTCTGTCATCCGCTGCGCGTAGAGCAGTTCTTTGGGAAAAATTTTGCCATCAAACATTTCTTTGTTTAGATCTTCGCCATTGGCCAAATCAAAGGCGGCAATAGCGGCTTGAAAATGCGGGGTGGTCATATTTTGTCATTCGCTGAAGTTAATAGCCGCCACCCCATTGGGAATGACGGCTAATGTTGCATAACGGTGGCTATTTCAAACGGGTAATGCCAAATTTTTTGAGCATAAACTTCTCGTAGATCGGCTCGGAATTACCGTTCTTCATTTTTCTGATGAAGTATTTTTCAAACGCGATTTTCGCCCAGTGTACCCAGCGTCCCTTTTTGAACCAGCTCACATTACGCGGCCCAATTTGCGGTAACGCGACAAAAGCCGCACCCGTTGTACCCATGTCGGCCAGGCAAATCGCACCCCATGTGCCTACCGCGTGAGTCGGCTTACCCGATAATTCATCACGAATGTTATGTGCAATCGCAGTGACCATGGTCTCGATCATGAAACCGGTCTTGGGAGCACCGGTCGGGACGGGAGTCGCTTCAACGGGAGGAATCGCAATACATACACCAGCCGAGAAAATGTTTTTGTATTTTTTACTGCGCTGATGATCATCCACAATCACAAAGCCGCGCGGATTGCACAACCCTTCCACCGCCACCACCGCATCCACACCTTTGAAAGCGGGCAGCATCATCGAATACTTGAACGGCAACTCATGTTCCTTAATAACTTCGCCCTTGTCATTGTGTTCTGACACAAACATTTTACCTGCTTCAACCTTGGTGGTTTTGGCATTGGTAATCCACTTGATGTCATGACTGCGCAATTCGGATTCGAGCAAGCCCTTCGAGTCACCGACTCCCGCCAATCCCAGATGGCCGATGTATGGCTCCGAAGTGACGTAAGTCATCGGTACTTTGTTGCGCATTTTGCGTTTGCGCAAGTCCGCATCCATGATAAAAGCAAATTCATAAGCGGGGCCAAAACAACTAGCAAATGGCATCGCGCCGATAATGACCTGGCCTGGTTCTGCCAATAAATCTTGATAAGCTTTGTAGGCCTTTTCTGCGTGATCCAGGGTACAGATTGATTGCGTGTGTCCATTCGGGCCAGAGCCTTCCACCTCTTCAAACGCCAATCTTGGCCCGGTGGTAATCACCAGATAATCATACTTCACAGTTTCGCCATTGCCCAAAGTGAGTGAGCTGCCTTCCGCATCAATCTTGGAGACGGATTGCGCAATAAAGTTGATGCCCTTCTTTTCAACATGCGGGCGAATTTCAAAGCTGACTTCTTCGCGGGTGCGCCAACCCACGGCAATCCACGGATTGGAAGGAACAAACTGGAAAGTGCTTGCCGCATTGATAAGTGTGACTTGATGTGATTTATCAATTTCCGCCTTGATTTCGTAAGCGGCGGGCATGCCGCCCGTGCCTGCGCCTAAAACGACAATGTGTGCCATGTTTCTCTCTCCTTCAGGTTAACAACAAAAAGCCGGATCAGATTGCCCTTGTCATCCATCAAACTGATGACTTTCACCTGCTGTTGCTACAAGTGAATTGCGAGGACAATGTCCTTGGTTGCAACAGTTGATTTTAGCTCGGTGAGCTGTTTCTTCTGTTGTTTGGTACGCCGCACGAATGCGACAAAACGGGTTGCCCAATAACAACTGCCGATGGTGCGCAGGTGGGTATAAGAGGCTAGCAAATTATTTATGACGAGTCCGTCACGTTCACCATTTATACCGTAACCACGTTCAACATGGTAGGCGTAGCAAGTGTCGGAGGGAAGATTTTCCAGACTGGAATAGTGAAATTCGTGCGCAAAAATCATAGGTTGATTTTCACGACTGCCTCCTCTCCCTCCGGGAGAGGATTGAGGTGAGGGCACTTCAGTCGATTTCGCTGGGCGCGGCCACGGATGCGTCTCGTCTTCTTTAAGATGCACGTAGCCACGACCAATGGGTTTATGGTGCATTTTCACGTCGCCAGAAATTGCGCCCACCATTTTATAAGTGCGTCCCTGATACTCTATGCCGCGCGATAAATACATTAACCCACCGCATTCGGCATAAGCAGGCAAACCATTTTCGATAACCTGTTTGATTTGCGCACGCAGCGTACTGTTCGCTTCCAATTCAGCCGCACAGGTTTCGGGAAATCCGCCGCCAATATACAGCGCGTCCACCTCTGGTAATTGTGCATCGCGCCAAGTGTCAAATGGCACAAGCTCCG